>JACRDB010000152.1 GCA_016218725.1 Deltaproteobacteria bacterium | reverse complement strand
GGAGCCCACCTCCGCGGCGGTGATCGCTCACAACCTCTTCCAGCGCCGCACGGCGATGGGGGAGACCAACCCCGACCGGCGCTTCCGGACCGGGGCCCGGATCGTGACCTTCCACGTGACCGACGAGCCCGGGACCAACGATTTCGGGCGGTACTTCCAGCGCTCCATGGACCCGATGACCGGGAGGGCCTACGGCGCGCTCTACAACGCCGCCACGCTGGACAACATCATTGATTACTTCCGGCGCAACCGGATCCTCACCTTCGGGCTCCTGCCGGTCCGCCCCACGCCCTGCACCGCGCTGGACGTGTATGACCTGCCGCGCTGCGTGGTCGAGGGCAACCGCGGGGCGGTGATCCCCATCCAGACGGCCACGGACGCCGAGGTCGAGGCGGCGATGACCCGCATCGTGGAGGCCATCGCCGGGGCGACGTCGCAGTTCGTGCTGGAGCGCACGCCCATCACGTCCACGCTGAAGGTGAGGCTCCGGGGGGCGGACGTGCCGCGCTCCCGGGCCGACGGCTTTGACTACGACGCCGCGGCGCGGGCCGTGGTGTTCTACGGCGAGCGCTACCGCCCGAGGATGGGCGACGAGGTGGTGGTGAGCTACCGCCTCTGGCAGCCCTGCCCCCCGATGGGGGCCGTGTGCGCCTCGGACCGTGACTGCTGCGCGCCGCAGACGTGCACCATGGGCCGCTGCGCGCCGCCCTGCCGCCCGGCCGGCGAGGTGTGCACCACGGACATGGACTGCTGCGCCCCCAACGGCTGCGTGGGCGGCCGCTGCGGCCCGAGGATGATGTGCGTCCCCCGCGGGGGCATGTGCCGCCCGAGCGAGATCATGAACGACTGCTGCCCGCCGCTGGTCTGCGTGGACGGCGCCTGCGGCGACGCGCCGCCCTGCCGCCCCACGGAGGAGGCCTGCACGCGCAACAGCGACTGCTGCTCGGGCGCGTGCACCATGGGACGCTGCGCGTGCCGCCCCGTGAGCGGGCGCTGCACCAGCCCCGCGGACTGCTGCTCGCGCTTCTGCGTCGGGGGCCTCTGCGGCCCCGGGTGACGCGCCTCCGTTGTCGGTGATTCGCCACGGCGCCCGCCGGGGGGTAACCTCCCGCCCATGCGAACGGCTCGGTGCATCTCCCTCGGCCTGGTGTTGTCTGTCCCTCTCCCCGCGGCGGCCCAGCAGGCCCTGGCGCTCACCGGCAGGCCCTCCTCGGCCACGGTGAGGCTCCGGCCGGGCTTCCGCCCGGACCCGGGGACGGTGCGTACCACCGCGGGGGGCACCGCCCAGCACCCGTCGTGTCAGGGCTTCGTGAGCGCGAGGCCCAACGTGGTGGTCAACGTCGGCGCCGCGCTGCCCTTCGTCCGGGTGTTCGCCTCGGGCCCCGGGGACACCACCCTGCACCTCCTCGGGCCCGACGGACGCTGGCGCTGCGCGGATGACACCTTCGGCGTCCACCCCGGACTGGATGGCCCCCTCCCCGTGGGCGCCTACCGGCTCTGGGTGGGCACCCACGCCGCAGGCCCCACGGTGCGCGCGATGGTCACCGTCACCGCCGCCAACACCCGACAGCCCCCTACAACCACCCCGACCGCCCCACAGGCCCCTACAACACCCGGCACCACCCCACAGCCCGCGCAGCCCACCCTGGGCTCCCTCGCCCAGCAGGCGGTGAACGTGCTCACGGGCAGCGCCGGGACCACGCCCACCACACCCACGACGCCTACCACGCCTACGGCACCCACCACGCCCGCGGCGCCGTCGTCGCCGCTGCAGCTCCCCACGGAGCTCCTGACGCGCGCGGGGCTGGACCCTCAGCACCTGCCGGGCTCGCTGGACACGCTCCTTCGGCAGCCGTCGAGCGCGGGCACGCCAGTGTCGGCGCCGCAGCTCGGGCAGCTCGGGCAGCTTTCACAAGCGGGGCTCTCGGCCGGGCAGCTCTCGACGGTGCTGGGCGCGCTCACCCGGGCGTCTGGTGGTGGG
Organism: Deltaproteobacteria bacterium; assembly: GCA_016218725.1. Lineage (GTDB taxonomy): Bacteria > Myxococcota_A > Polyangia > Polyangiales > JACRDB01. The sequence continues at coordinate 70,472 of JACRDB010000152.1, read as the reverse complement.
CAGGCACCCACGTTCACGCCGGACCAGCTCGGGCAGCTCGGGCAGCTTGCCCGGGGCGGGGCCCAGGGCACCCAGCTCGCCAACGCCGTGGCCGGCATGCTCGGCCAGCGCTGACCGCACTCCCTACGCCAGCAACGCCGGGTCCGGGACCGACGGGCGCTGCTCGGGGATCCGCACCCGCACGGTGGTGCCTCGCCCTCGCTTGCTCTCGATGTCCAGCGCGCCATTGTGGGCCGTCACGATCCGCTCCACGATGGCCAGCCCCAGCCCCGTGCCCGAGGTGCGCGTCGTGAAGAACGGCCTGCGCGCGTTGTTGCGCACCTCCGTGTTCATCCCCTCGCCGGAGTCAATCACCGCGAACTCGCGGTCCGAGCCCTCCGGGTGGGCCTTGCGCGTCACCGTCACCACCAGCGTCCCGCGCGTGCCCATGGCCTGCACCGCGTTCTCGATGAGGTTCTCCAGCGCATGCCGCAGGAGCTGCGCGTCGCAGTACAAGGGCTCCTCGCCGGAGAGGTCGTAGCGCACGTCCACCTCGGTGTCCGCGCGGCGCGCGGGCTCCAGCGAGCGGTCCAGGAGCTCCGGGATGTCCACCATCCGGAGCTGCGGGCTGATCGGCCTCGCCAGGGTCAGCAGGTCCGTCACCAGGCGGTTGAGCCGGTCGCACTCCTCGTCGATGATGGAGAAGAGGAGCAGGCGCTCGTTGGCCGGGCGGTCGGGCTTCTGGAGCGAGCTGGTGGCGTTGCGGATCACCGCCAGGGGGTTGCGCACCTCGTGGGCCACGATGGCGCTGAGCTCCCCCACCAGCGCCAGGTGCTCCCGCTCGGCCAGGGTCTGCCGCACCGCCGTGAGCACCCCGTCCAGCGCCCGGAGCTCCGCCGTGCGCGCGGAGAGCTCGTCCAGGAGCCGCTCCAGGAGCGCGTAGGCCGTCACGGACACGAACGCCAGGAGCACGTGCTCCGAGAGGTACGGCGCGGGCGCCTCGGCGATGCCCGTGGCCACGTCCCAGAGCGCCGCCAGCACCACCGCGCCGTACGCCCCGGCGATGGGCCGACACCACGGTCGCCCCGCCCGCACCAGGCTCGCGTAGCCCAGCGAGGCCACCCCGGACAGCACCGGCAGCCCCAGGAGCACCGCCGCCCCGGCCGGGCGCAGGGTGTTCTCCTGCCAGACAAAGAGCCACGACCCCACGGCGAAGCGCCGCAGGACCGCCGGGGGGCTCAGCGCCCACCCCGCGGCGATGGCCCCCACCGCCACCGCGGCGTACAGGTACCCCGCCAGCGTGGCTCGGGTGAAGAATCGCGTCCGCGCCCCGAGGAGCCTCGCCAGGTCCAGCGAGAGCGCCCCGAAGGCCGCCGCCGCGCACACCCTCGCGCACTCCCAGCGCAGCGCCTCGGGCGCGCCCGTTGTGTACACCCGCGCCGTGGCCAGCTCGAAGAGCGCCACCGCGAGCGCCATGGCGCCGAAGACCGTGTACTCCGTCCCCGCGCGCTTGACCCTCCCCAGGGTCAGGAACACCAGCCCCACCCCGAGCGCTACGCCGAACCACGCCTGAATGAAATACGCGACGGGGTTCACGCGCGGACCATGGTACGCGCCCACGGGGTTCTTGGCACCGGCATCGCGCGTGTGCTCCAATCGCTGCATGCGACGTCTCCTCGCAGCGGTCGTGCTGGGCGCGCTGGGTGCGCTGCCCTCCGGGGCCTGGGCCCAGGGGGGCTACACCGTGGTGGGCAGCCCCCCCTCCACGCCCACCGCGGGCACCGCGGCGGTGATCCCCACCTCCGGCACCCAGCCCGGCCCCACCCCGGACAACCCCTTGCTGGCCACCACCACCACGCCCTACGGAGGCACCGCCACGGTCACCCCCGTCGGCGGCCGCCTGGCCCCCGGGGTCCACCGCCCCGAGGAGTACGGCGGCCTCACCCCCGGCGGAGGGAGGCTCCCGCCAGGGCTCCGGAGGCTGCGCCGGATCCGCTCGCCCAGGAACATCCCCGTGGTCGCCTGGCCGGGCTTCCAGATGGTCCCCGGTGGCTCCAGGATCTTCCTGGCCAGCACCTCGCAGCCCACCATCACCACCACGAGGCCCTCGCCCAGGGTGCTGGTCTATCGCCTGGAGCGCGCCCGCATCGCCCTCTTCAACAACCGCCGCCCGCTCCTCACCGAGTCCTTCGAGACGCCCGCCACGCGCTCGTTCCTGCGCACCGTCCGGGGTGCGGTGGAGCTGGTCATCGAGCTGCGCGCGGACGTCGAGCCCCGCGTCTCCCAGGAGGACGGCCCCCCGGGGCTGCACTTCCTCTACGTGGACCTGCCCCCCTGGACCGGCGAGGTCCCGAGGCTCTTCCTCCCCGGAGGCGCTCAGGTGCCGCTCGCCAGGCCAGGCACCCCCGTCGTGGCCGCGCCCGTTTCCGGCCCCGCCGTGGTCCCCATCGCCGTCGGGGGTGACTCCGAGCGGCCCCCGATCCTGCGGCGCTGAAATCGTCGGGAAAGGTAGGGTGGTGTCTGGTCCTGTGGGGGGTCCTGCAACCTTCCCCCACCTTGGCTCAAACCACCCTGGAGCTCCAGGCCGAGAGGCTCTGCCTGGGCCCCGAAGGGCTCCAGGGGACCGCTGTTCGGGTAGCGAGCCCCACGGTGCGCCTGGAAGCATCGCTGGCGACCCGAGACCCCGCCGGGAGCGTGCGCGCCGAGGGGGTGACCGTGTGGCCCTGTCGGTGCGTCCCTGTGGGGTTCTTCGCCCGGGAGGCCCGCTGGGACGGCGGCACCGCGGCCAGGCTCGACGGCGCAGGGATCGCCCTCGGGGGCTTGAGGGTGCCGCTCTTCCCTCGCTGGTGGGCGCTCTGGGGTGACAGGGCGGGCCTCCTCGGGCCGCGCCTGGAGTGGCGCGATGGCCCCGTGGCGGGCCTCGGCGCGAGCGTCGGGTGGGCCGAGGGCTCCCTCTCGGTGTACGCCCTCGGCCGCGGCGACGGCGCGGAGCTGGAGGCCACCCTCGCGCATGCGCGCGAGCGCGTCACGCTGCGCGCGCGCGCGGGAGGCGCATCGGGCGCGTCGCTCCGGGGCTCCCTCGGGTGGCGCCGGGGCGCGAGGGTCCTGGCCCTGCGCGCCGACGGGGCGACCAGCGAGCGCTTCGGACGGAGCACCGGGGCCCTCCCCGTGGAGCGCTTGAGGGGGGCCCAGAGCCTCGCCCTCGGAACAAGCGTGGGGGATCGCGGGGGCTTTGGCTCCGGGGTGGAGCTCGTTCTGCGCGGGGACGACCTCGGGGCCCGGGTGCTCACCACCGCCTGGAGCCCGGTGTGGTCCGCGGGAGGGCTCTCGGCGAGCGCCCGCGGGGGCGTGGGGGCGTGGCTGGGGGCCGAGGCCCTGGCCTTCACCGAGGGCGAGGCCCGCGCGCGCTGGGACGCCCACGCCGGGCCCTGGCACGCGGAGCTCTACGCCCGGGGCGCGTTCTTCGAGGCCCGAGGCCCCGTCGCGCCCCGCGGCGCGGAGCTCGCGCGGGGGGGCTTCGTGGCGAGCGTTCGGCCCTGGCGGTGGCTCTCGCTCGGCGTGGGCGCGGGTGGTGAGCGCGATGGGACAAGCGCCCGCGCGGTGCTCGAAGGGACCGCGGAGGCGAGGCTCCAGGGGGCCCTCGGGGTGCTCCGGGCGAGCGCCCGGGGGCTCGCGAGCACGGACCGGTCGCTCCCACCACGGCTGGAGGCCCGGGTCGAGCACCGCGCCCGGGGCTTCGGGCTCGAGGGTGTCGCGTGGTGGGACGCCTCCCCGGCCCGGGTGCGGGTGACGGCGTCCTGGGCGAGCGCTCGGGGCCATCGGGTGTGGGCGCGTTGGACGCGGCTGCGGGTCTCTCCCTGGGACCTGGTGGCGCGCTGGGAGGACCCGTCCTCGGGGCCCCTGGACCTGGAGGGCGTGCGCGCGCGGCGGACCGCTGCGGAGACCGTCGCGGTGAGCGCCCAGGTGGCCCTCGGGGGCGCGTGGCTCCTGCGCGGGGACGTGGCGCTGGACGCGCTCGGGGAGGCCCTCGCCTGGGCCGGGGGCGCGGCGCGCTGGAGGGCCCGCTGCGGCTGCGCCTGGGTCACCGCCAGCGCCTTCGGGGTGCGGGGCTCGGAGCTGGTGGCGCTGGTGGCCCTCGGGCTCGGCGAGGCGCCGTAGGGCGCGCGGGTGCTACGCTCCCGCGGTGCTCCCTGCGCTCGACTGCACCCGCTGCGGGGCCTGCTGCACGAGCCCGGAGGAGAACCGCCGGGAGGGCTTCCGGGCCTACGTCACCGTCACGGAGGAAGAGGCCCTGCTGCGCCGCAAGGACCTGGTGGGGAGGTACGTGGCGCGCGGCGAGGACGGCCGGGCCCACCTCAGGCTGACGGCGGACCACCGGTGCCTGGGGCTCCTCGGGGCGGTGGGGCGCCGGGTGCGCTGCGCGCTATACCACCACCGGCCGGCCCCCTGCCGGCGGGTGAACCCGGGGGACGCGGAGTGCCTGAACGCGCGGCGGGAGCGCGGTCTGTGACGCATTCTCTTCCTTCCGGGGGGGCGTCGTGGGATTCTGGGAGGGATCACCGTGGCGGGCGTGGCAGGGATTCACCTCGGGCGCAAGCAGAGCTTCTTCATGGCGCTGGACGTGGGGCTCATCGTGCTCGCGCTGGCCATCGCCTATGTGGTGCGCTTCCGGATGGCCGACGCCGCGGTGCTCCCCAAGGTGTTCAGCGAGTGGACCGGGGCCAGCGTGGTGGTGATCACCGTGCACCTCCTGGCGTTCTACATCTTCGAGCTGTACAACCTGGAGCTCGATTTCCGGCGCGTGGGCAACCTCCTGCGCTGCGTGGGGGCGGTGGCGGCGGCGGCGCTGGTGGTGGTGCTGGTGAGCTTCCTGGCGCCGCGGTGGGGCTTCGGCCGCGGGATGTTCGGCCTCCACGCGGTGAGCCTCGCGGCGTTCACCTGCGCGAGCCGCGCCCTCGGGTCGCGCGTGTGGGAGAAGCGCGAGCCGCCCAAGAAGGCCCTGCTGGTGAGCGCCCAGGCGGTGAGCGACGAGGTGCTCAAGGAGCTGGCCACGAACCTTGAGAGCGAGCTCCACCTGGTGGGCACGGTGCCCGTGAACAACGCCCCGGAGCGGCCCTCCAGCGCGCTGCGGGCCAACACGCCCCCGCCCCTGGGGACCCTCCGGGACCTGGAGAAGACCCTCCGCGAGCGCAAGATCCGGGACATCCTGGTGGCGGGCATCGACGCCCTGCCCATCGACGCGGGCCGGGAGCTCCTGCGCCTGAAGCTCTCGGGCTTCGAGGTCCACGACCTGGCGGTGCTCTTCCAGCGCCTGGCCGGGCGCCTCCCGCTGGAGCACCTGAACGACGCGTATTTCCTTCGGGAGCCGGCGTTCACGCAGGACACGAGGCCCGTGCTGTCGAACTTCTTCCGGGTGATGGACGTGCTGGTGGCCGCGGGGCTCCTGGTGGCGTCATCGCCGCTGTGGGCGCTGGCCTTCGTGGGGATCAAGCTCACCATGCCCGGCCCGGTGCTCTACTCCCAGGAGCGCGTCGGCAAGGACGAGCGGCCGTATACCATCTTCAAGTTCCGGTCCATGGTGCTGGACGCCGAGCGCGGCGGGGCCCAGTGGTCCCTCCCCGGGGACCCGCGGGTGACGCCCTTCGGGCGCTTCCTGCGGCGCACGCGCATCGACGAGCTGCCGCAGCTCTGGAACGTCCTGCGCGGGGACATGTCCCTGGTGGGCCCGAGGCCCGAGCGCGAGGTCTTCGTGGCGCGTCTCAAGCAGGAGGTGCCGTACTACGCGCTGCGCTTCGCGATCAAGCCGGGGCTCACGGGCTGGGCGCAGGTGTGTTACCGATACGGGGCCAGCACCGACGACGCGCGGATCAAGCTCTCCTACGACCTGTACTACGTCCAGGAGCGCAGCGTGCTGCTCTTCGTGGTGATCCTGCTCAAGACCGTGCAGACCGTGCTGTTCAAGCCCGGGAGCTGAGGGGCTCGCGGTTTGAGGTCGGTGGCCGAACCCCCTGCAAAGCAACAACGGAGTCACCTTCGTCGGGTCCTTGCGTACAGCTTGCGCAGGTAGACCGCCGCGAATCCGAGCTGACCCCAACGCCGATACGCTTCGCTATCGCGCGTAGGGCTCGGCACCTCGATGTCGCTAACAAATGCACGCGCACCGCGCGCGGCGGCATGGGCCAGCAAGGTCGCGGTGACCTTCTGATCATCCTCGAAGCACGGCGCCATGACCCCGGGTACCGGGGCGTCAATGCCAAGCCATGCCCAGCCTTCGGTGTCCTGGTAGAGGCTGCGCGCCATGCTTACCTTGCCCTGCGGGTGCCCACCTTCCCACCTGATCGCATGGGTCCAGCCGCGGCTGCCGACGAGCGCCTTCAGCCACTCCCCGAGCATCGGTGGCATTCGATAACAGTCAACCAAGAACCGGCTCCACTCCTCCGCATTGGCCGGCGTGACGATCTCGCAGCCCTGCGCATGCTCGGTCCATCTATCGTCAGGGACTCCCTGCAAGACAACGCGCTCCCAGGCGCCGTCGGGCTCGTAGCCGCGCGCGGCCAACTGCTGCGCCAGCTCGGGCGGCTGGCTGTAGTCGTTGACCAGAATCCAGTGCCGTTCAACTCCGCCGTCGGAGTAGAAGCGTTCGATCGCATCGAATGCCAGGTCGTCCGGTGCCGCCGGACAACCGAGCGTCATCACCATGTTGAAGTGGCTGAAGGGGACATGGCTGCGAACCATCACCAGCTCGCCCTGACGGCTGGCGACCAATCCCAACGCCTCTGCTACGGGCCGTGGCGCTTGAGAAAAATCGTCGATCCAATTGTCAGCATCGATGCGCTCCGCGCGAACCGCGAGCGCGTATCCTGACAGCATTGCGATCTCTGCGCTAATCACTTTCGGCGACTCCTTCCGGTGCCCGGTTTGACGTCCAACGACTGGCGATAACTCACAAGCACGCGGCCGACCGCAGGGAGGGAGCGTGACTGTCGAGTTCATCGACCTGGATAGCCAGCGACCTCCTCAGCGAAGCCGCAGGCGCTCAGCAACGCTGCTCGAACCTCGCCCCACCTGGCGGGCGAAAGGTCGCAGATGACGGAACCCAGCCGATCGCGACGAGCAAGCGCGACGTGATCGAAGTTCAACGCTGATGCCACCGGCATGCCGTCGTTTGAGGTGAGTAGAACCTCCGTCGCCAGACCGCGGATCGTTCGCGTGACAGGAACGACAATCGTCTCGCTCAGGTGATCGACGACTTCGTCCCGCGTCAGGATCAAGACTGGTCGTCGCTTGTCAGGAAGTCTAAACGTGTACCAGCGAATCTCGCCGCGCCTCACGTCACGTTCTCCCAACCATCTCCGTCCCATGAGAGCAGGTCCTCGTCACTAGAGAACTCGTTCTGGGCAGGCCGCGAGAGTCGGTACGCCTCAGCGTCGTTCCCAGCAGCTTGGATCAACCGGAAAAGGCGCAGTCGCTCCGTTGGGCTCAACTGCGCCACCAGAGGGAGGATGTCATCAGCAGTGAGCGACTGTCTCATGGTCCAATTCTACCATACCTTCAAGACCTCAGCCAGGCCGGGCTTCGAGCGCTCTCTGGTCGCTTCCTTCGGGCTCCACGCCGTCGCCGTCGGTAGCGTCTACGATTTCACGGCCTCGCGCCTGACATCCGACAGAATGTAGGTTTCGCACCGGATATTACCCACATGTAGGGTCTTGGAGTTTAGGGCTTACGCGATTGCTAACATCGCGGGAACAAAGGGGTTTTGGACGAAGTCTCGGACGGCTGCCCGAAGCATGAGGACCATCCACGGGGTGAGTCCTCCGGGGCCACCTCCACCTTCGCCAGAAGTGCATCGACGACCATTCCCTCGAAGCTCACCTGGGCCCCCTTCCACGTGACCGCTACCGTGGCGTCCGCGTCGAGTCTGTGCAGAGTGGCGAGCCAGGCGCGGTGCGAAACATCGACAAATCCGGCATGGCGTTGTACGAGAACACACCAGCATTGCCGTTGATCGAACGAATCGCGACGGTGGCCACAAGACCGCTGCTCTCGAAGACCCTCAGCGTCGCTCCAACCCGAGAGTACGTGTAGTATCTGGAGAAATCGCCGGCCGTGGTCTCAGTGCACGGACGATCGCCGCCGAACATGCGGCCATTCTCACAGAAAAGAAGACACAGGTTCCCATCCGGGAATTGAGGTCCACTGCCGTACCACGCACCGACATGGTCGGTGTCTACGCCGGCTCCATGACTGCCACCAGTGTTCCCGCAGCTCGCAACACACACGAGAAGTGCCGCGAGTTGAAACGTCATTCTCCACCGAGTTTTCATACGATCTCCGGCTGAGAGTACCGCAGCATCCGTTGGGATCGCAAGCGCCAGAAGCCAGGCGTGAAGGATGTCGTTGGACAGACCGCGGGGCCTGGGGGCGGCCTACCGGAGCTGGACCGTGAACTGCGCGCCGCGGCCCACCACGTTGAACTGCATCGGCCAGCCGTTGATCCGCGTCGCCGTGATGTTGTACGGCAGCACCGTCAGCGTCGCCGTGGTGCCCGCCATGGACGCGGCGAAGTCCCGCAGGGCCTGCGAGGGCACCACCCCGCGGCCCTCGGTGCCGTAGAACTCCTGCGTCATCCGCACGCTCCGGGGCGTCCCCCCGGACGTAAACGCCGCCTGGAGCGCGATGTACACGCTCCGCGTCGGGTTCGGGTTCCAGGTGATCTCCAGGTCCCTCATGCGGTCCACCGTGAGCGTCCCGACCGCCGGGTCCGGCGAGAGCACCCGGAGCGTGGGCGGCAGCGTCACCGAAGTGCTGAAGCCCCCGAGCACCGCGCTCCCGGAGGCCCTCACGGTGAGCACCCCGGGGCCCGGGAAGCTCACCCCGGACTGGTAGAAGTACTGGTATGTCCCGTCGGGGTTCGGGTTCAACATCACCGGCTGAGCCCCGCCCAGGATCGTGATCACCCCCGCCGTCGGGAAGGGCCGGGGGTGGCGGTCCAGCGCCATGGTCATGCTCTCGTCGCAGCTCACCACGTCCCAGTTGCCCGCCCCGTGGTAGCGGCACCGCCCGTCCTCCACCCGCGGCTGGAGCCGGAACTCCGCGCTCGCATACGAAGACTCCACCCCGTTGTTCACAAAGGTCCCGATGTACAGGTACCCCAGCCGCTCGTCCGTCAGCACCGCCCCGTCGGGCAAGACCCACGCGCTGTCCTGCACGGTCCCGTCCACCAGGATCACCCCCGCGTCCGTCGGCCGGAAGGGGTCGTTGCCGTCAGGGTTCACCCCGGGACCCACGTCCCGGGGACCGGCGTCCACCCCGGGTGCTCGCGTCCCGTCGAGCGTCCCCGAGCACCCCAGGAGCCACGCCAGCGTGAAGAATCGCCACATGCTTCGGACCATTACCGCACTGTCCTAGCACGCCCCGGGCCAGGGTCACCCACCGGTCTACGCCGTAGACACATACTGCGCCGGGATCCAATGGCGGCTGCCGCCTTCCATTTCCACCTCGCACTGCCCCTGGGCGAGGGCCACCACCTTGCCCGGGTAGCGCTTCCCGTCGGACCACTGCACCAGCACCGAAGCCCCTACCTGCGGCGTGGACGCGGCCTTGGAGAGCGAGTCAAAGAAGCCCCCGAGGGCGCTCACCCCCGCGGAGATCCCACGGCCCACCTCGTGCCCGAGCTGCCTCACCTGCGCGTCCACCGGCACCGGCGCGGCCCCCGCCGTCGGCGCAGGCTGCGGGGCGGGCGCCGCGGTCGCGGTGGGCGTCGGTGGCACAACGGGAACCGCCACCGTGGCCACCACACCCGCCAGGCGCCGGGCCCGCGCCACCAGCGCCGCGTCCAGGAGCGCGATGTACCGCGACGCCTCGGGGATCGGGCTCGCCAGCGCCGCCCCCCAGGCCGCCCGGTTCTCCGCCCAGGCCTGCAAAGGCACCCCGTGGGCCCTCAGCCTCTCGGCCTGCGCCGCCGGGTCGTGGAGTACGTCCAGCACCTCGACCAGCAATTCCACGTAGCGCTCCAGCGGGAGCGTCGGCGATGCGTTCGGGAACGTCATGGCCCGGAAGCAAACCCCCGCCCGCGCCCCTCGTCAATACACCCCACATCGTAGGGAGATGGCCCGCAATACCCTTCGTTTCCCTACATCGCGGTCAGCATGGCCGGGTCCGGCGTGACCACCACAAGCGCCCTCGAGCGAAGAGTCAGGGTCCCTGACTGTGAGCACAAACTATTGAAATCAAAGCAGTATTTTGTTTTCACGGGCGTCCCATGAGGTATGGCGAGCGGGTCTCTTTCCCTACATCACGGCTGGTCCGGGCCATGCACCAGGGCCGCGCCCATGAACACATGGAGGTCTTCCTTCGGGGCCCTGGGCCTCGGGGTGGCGCTGTCTTGCGCCTGCGCGGCGGACGAGGGGACATACCAGGCCCAGGGCGAGGACGAGCTCGGGGCCGAAAGCGGCGCGTATGTGCCGGCCTGGGTGCGGGGCCCTCGGCCCCGGGTGGCGCGCACGGTGGCCGGGAGCATCCCCCCGAGGGTGGCCTTCAGCCCGCCGGAGTGGAGCCCGCTGGACGCGGTGCTCCTGCGCTGGCCCGTCGGGTGGCCGGAGCTCAAGCCAATGTACGTACAGATGGTCGAGGGCTTCCAGCCCTCGGCGCGGGTGTACATCGCCGTGAGCGGGAGCCGCGCCCGGGCCGAGGTGCTCCAGGACCTGGCCGGCTGCGCGCGTTGTCGTACGCAGGACCTGCGCTTCGTCACGGCCCGCACGGGCACCATCTGGATGCGGGACTATGGCCCGGAGTTCATCCACGCGGACGGGGCCCTCGGCGTGGTGGACCTGGACTACTACCCGGGGCGCTACTACGATGACGTGTTCCCCAGGACCTACGCCCGGAGCTACCGCCACACGGTGTTCAACCCCGGGATCTACCTGGAGGGCGGCAACTTCCAGTCCGATGGCCGCGGAGGGTGCTTCGTCTCCCGCGGGGCGCTGGAGGCCAACGACAACGACGAGGAGCGGGTCTTCGAGGCCCTCCGGAGCTTCCACGGGTGTCAGCGCACCACCGTGGTGGACTACCTCCGCGAGGAGGGCACGCACCACATTGACATGTGGATGAAGGTGGTGTCCCCCACCACGGTGCTCGTCGGGGACTACTCCCCCGCTGGGTCCGAGCGGCTGCGCTACCCGGACACGGTGAACGACCGGGTGCTCGACCGCGTGGCCGACCAGGTGCGCGCCGCGGGCTACCAGGTCGTGCGCATCCCCCAGCCCCCGAGCCGCGAGAGCCCCCTGGGCGACGGCTACACCATCGTCACGTACACCAACAGCACCTTCGCCAACGACCGGGTGCTGATCCCCGTGTACGGGCTCCCCTCGGACCAGCGGGCCCTGGCCGTCTACGACTCGGTCCTGCCGCGAGAGGTCACCGAGGTCCCCATCGACAGCGACTACGTGATTGACTTCGGCGGCAGCGTGCACTGCATCACCATGGAGCGCTACCGGGGGCCTTGAAGACGCTCCCAGGCCACGCCTTGCGGTGCTGGCATCTACGGGCCACCATCGCCCGCGATGCGTGTGGGTGACGGAGAGGGTCCTCCCGAGGGCGTGCGCCTCGGCGAGCCCGTACCATGGACCCGCGCCGCCCCGTGTCACGGCGAGGGGCTCCAGTGCTGGGGCTTCTCGCGCGCCACGGACACGCTCTGGGCGCTTTTCACGGGCGCGAGGGTGCGCGCCTGGGACACCTCCACCGGCGCCCTCCGCTGGGATGGGACCGTCGCACCCGACGCCCTGAAGCGCTCCGAGGCGCGACACCTCTGCCCCCTCGACGAGGACCGTACGCTCCTCGCGGTGACCCTGCGATCGTTGGTCACCTGGGACCTCGCGACGGGGCAGACCACGGCGACGCTCACCCTCGAGGGCATGGTCCGGGACGCGCTCCTGGCGCCTGGCGGGGGCGTCGGCCTCGTGAGCCTGACGCGCCTCTCGGGCCCCCCGGGGAGCGTTCGCCTGGCGTGCGTGGGCCTCGCTCCGCCGGCCCTGCGCTGGACCGAAGACGACCTGGAGGCCCTGGCTCTCTCCCCGGACGGGGCTCTGGCGGTGTGCGCCCCGGACCGCCGAGGCCCCGCCGCGCCCCGGGGGCCCGCGGTGCTCCTCAGGACCTCCACCCGAGAGCGCCTCCCGTGGCCCGAGGGGTGGCCCACGGAGCCCGTCCACGCGGCGTTCCTGGACGACTCCGAGGGCCTCGCGCTCCTCACCGGGAGCGCCCTCACCTGCGTGGAGCGCCCGACCGGGCGCGTGCGCTGGTCGGTCCCCGTGGCGCCCTCCGGGCGCGTGTACGCCGCGCCCACGACGCTCCTCCGCGCCGAGGACGCGAGGCTGGTCTCCCACGACCTCGCGGACGGCGCGGTGAGGGGCGCGGTCTCCGCCCGGGGGGCGCTCCCCTCGCCGGACGGCGCGACGCTCGTACGTGTCCCGTGGGAGGGCAACCTGCTCCTGGTGCGCCGCGCGGACCGGCGCGCCGTGGGGGACACCACGCCGAGGCACCACGCCGTGGTCGCGCTGGGCGCGGACCCCGCGGGGCGCCGCGCCTGGAGCCTGGACCGCGTCGGGACCGCGCTCCTGTGGGAGGTCTCGACCGGGAGGAGCACGCTCCGGGTCTACCACCAGCCCGGCACCCTCGCGGCGCTCTCGCCCGACGGCGCGCTCCTGGCGCTCGCCACCCGCGAAGGGGGCGTCGAGGCCTGGCCCACCGACGGCGCCGCCGTCTCCTGGCGCGAGGGCGCCTCCCGCGGGGCCTACGACTTCGACCCCTTCGACGACCTCGGCTGGAGCCCCGATGGTGCGCTCCTGGTGGCCACCCGCAAGGGCCGGCGCTGGTGCTGGAGCGCCGACGGGACCCTGCGCTGGGAGACCAGGGCCCAGCAGCTCTCGCACGGCTCGCGCGTGCGCTTCACCCCCGACGGGCGGACGCTCCTGGTGCTGGGTGGCCCTCGGCACGCCTCGCTCCAGCGCGTGGACCCCTCGAACGGCGCGGTCACCGGCACGGCGCTCGGCCCCGGCAGGCCGGTCATTGCAGTTGTCACCCCCGACGGCGAGCAGGTCCTCGACCGCGCCGATGACGGCGCCCTGGAGCGCTGCGCCCTCGGCTCCGGCGAGGTGCTCCTGCGCTACCAGCTACCTCCGGAACTCCCTGGTGACAAGGTCGTTCGCGGCGTCGCCCTGCACCCCGAGGGTGCCCTCGTGGCCGCCGCCGTCGGGCGCTCGGTGGTCCTCTGGACCCTCGCCGAAGGGACCCTCCGGGGCACCCTGGATGTGTCTACTCCAGTAGACGAAGCCAGCGCCGTATGCTTCCTCCCGGAGGGCGGAGGGCTCCTGGTGGGCACCACGGGCGGCGCCGTGGCGAGGGTGCCGTGGGGGGCCCCGCGGTGAGCCGGGAGCTCCTCCCGCGGTGGGTCTTCGGGACCGGAGCCTGGAAGCACGGGAGGGACACGCTCCGCGGGCTCGTGATGAGCGAAGACGGGCGCGAGGTGACCTCGCTGCACGAGGGGCTCGCGGTGACCTTCGAGGTCGCGACGGGCCTGGTGCTCGAGCGCCCCGATGGCGCAGGGCGGGCGCCCTTGGAGCGCGCCGTGGAGTTCCCCGAGAGGGAGCCTCGGGCGGCGCGAGGCCGCGGCGAGGTGGCGCTGTGGCGCCCGGACCGGGACGAGCCCGTGGGCCTTCGGCTCCGGGGCCTTCAGCCCTCCCCGGAGCCGGTGCTCACGCCCGACGACCGCGCGCTGCTGGTGGGCTACGACCACGGCGTGGTGGGCTGCTGGGACGTGGCGACGGCGCGCCTTCGCTGGACCGAGGCGCGGCCGGAGCTCTGCGAGGGCGTGTTCGCGGGGCCTCGTGGCGAGGCCGTGGTGCTGCGACGGGAGGCCGACGGGACGCGCGTCACGGGCCTCGCGGTGGACACCGGGCGCGCGCTCTGGACCACGCTCGCGCCGCTGCGAGGGCCCTTCGCCCAGACGCCGGACCGGGCGCTGCTGGTGGGCTCGCGGCCCACGGCCCTGGGCCTGGTGGACCTCCACCGAGGGCTCCCGGTGGACCCGGTGGAGGGCCACGGGGACCTTGTGTGCGCCCTGGCGTGGTCGCCTGGCGGGAGGCTCCTGGCCAGCGGTGCCAGGGACGGCTCGCTCCGGGTGTGGGACACCCACGAGGGCACGCTGGTCTGGACCCTGGAGGGCCACCTGGGGGCCATCACCCAGCTCGCGTGGTGCCCCACCGGGAGGACGCTGTACAGCGTCGCGAGGGACCGGGTCCCCACGGTGCGGAGCTGGGACCCGTCGCAGGGCTCCGCCATCGATCGGTACACCTTGTCCAGCACCGAGGGCCTGGCGTGGCTCCAGGAGGTCGGGCCCACGGCGTGCGGCTGGGACGCCCTGGCGCTGTCCCCCGAGGGGGACGCCCTGGCCGCGTGCTTCGATTACCCCGACCACACGAAATGGTCCAACCAGACCCTGGTGCTTCTGGACGCCTCGCTGCGGGAGCGCGCGGTCTTGACGCTCGAGCCCTGGAGCACGGTGTCCCTTCGCTTCGCGCGCGATGGGCGCTCCCTCGCGCTCCTGGGTCCCGATGGGAGCGTCCAGAGGGTGGACCTCGCCGCGCCGGCGCCTCCCGCGGGCTATCCACCCGACGGGCGAGCTGCGTGGTGCGTCTTCATGGAAGAGGGCCGCACCGCTTGTGTGCTCACGGAGACCGCCCTGGTCTTCCGGGACCTGGGCTCCGGGCAGAGGCTCGGCGTCCTCGGGGGCGAAGGTCGCCTCTCGGGTCCCCTGGCGGTGTCTCCGCGAGACGCCTTCCTGGCGCATGGAGCGCGGGACCCCGAGGTGCTCTGGTGGGACCTGGAGGCCCAGGTGGTGCGGCACCGCCTCGGGCTCCCCGTCGGGGCCTCGGTGCTGGCCTTCTCCCCCGACGAGCGCAGCCTCGCGGTGGGCTCCCTCGACGGCGTCGTGAGGGTGTACACTCTACCTCCCGAGCGTGAAGGGTGAGGTAGGGCAATGTGGTGCGTCCTCCCACAGGACAACACATCGTGGCTGTGCCGTGTGACGGCGTACGGTGACCTTGCGGAGCTGGAGCCTCGGGCGGCGCTGCCGGTGCTACCGGGGGCGCGCTGCGTGTGCGACCCGGAGCGTGACCTCGTGGTGGCGCTCACCGGGAGCGCGGCGGTGGTGCTCCGGGGGTGCTTCCTCGACGGCGAGGTGGAGGAGACCGTCCTGCCGCTCCCGGAGGGCTCCGAGGCCCACGGCCTGGCGCTGCGCGGGGCGGTGCTCTGGGTGGCGGGCCGCTGCGGGGACGAGCTCTTGTTGAGCCGTGACCTTGACGACCCTCGCGGGCGCTGGGTGCCGCTGGAGGTGCCGCCGGAGGTGCGCAAGAAGGGCAAGGCCGTGGACGACCTGGTGCTCTGCGACCGGACGCTCCTGGCCCTGGACGACATCATCTTCCCGAAGTACCTCCTGCGCTACGACGTGACGGACCCGCGCGCGCCGGCGCTCCTCGGGCGCCACGAGCTCCCGGTGCACGGCACCTACGAGCGCTACCGCCGGGGCGCCTGCGGCGAGCGGGCGGTGGCGCTCCTCTCCAGCACCTTCGGGCGCGGGGGCACGGGGTTCCACGTGTCGTTCCTGGAGCGCGAGGGGTACCGGAGCCGCGGGGCCTTCACGCTGCACCAGCGGGGCCTTCGGGAGGGGCCCGAGGAGCCGCCGGTGGAGGGCGTGGCCATGGTGGGAGACCAGGCGGTGCTGGCCCTGGGCGCGGGCGGCGTCGGGGTGCTGGACGCCCCGGTGGTGCGCGCCCTGTGCGAGACCCCGGCGCGGCAGGAGAGGGTCCTGGACCGGCTGGTGTACGAGCGCGAGGGCATCCCCCGGGAGGCGCTCAGGGAGCTGCCCCTGCCCGGCCTGGTGGTGCTGGACGTGGTAGCCGTCTCCGCGGACGTGGCCGTGGCGGTGGTCAAGCGCCCCGACGGGTCGTTGCACGCGACGTCCGTGTGCACCCGGGCGGCGTAGGGACGGTGATGGACGCTTCGCTCTTCGACGACGCCGGGCGCTTCCTCCTGGAGATCCCGGTCTTCGGCGGGATGGAGCCGGGGCCGCTGCGCCGGGTGCTCGAGCAGATGGACGTGCGCCGCTACCCGTCGGGCGCGGCGGTGTGCGCCGAGGGGGAGCCGGGCCGGGAGCTGTTCATCCTCCGCGAGGGCGAGGCCGAGGTGCGCAAGCGCACGGACGAGGGCCACGCGGTGCTCGCGCGCCTCGGCGTGGGCGACTGCTTCGGCGAGATGAGCCTGATTGACGTGCAGCCCCGCTCGGCGGCGGTGGTGACGCTGGTCCCGGCCACGCTGTACGTGCTCTCCAACGCGGGCTTCTACGCGCTCTACCGCCAGGACCTGGCGGGCTACGCCTTCCTGGTGCAGAACCTCTGCCGGGAGCTCAGCCGCCGGCTGCGCAAGACCAGCGCCACGCTGGCGGAGTTCGAGCTCCAGCGCCGCCGGAGCGATGCCCCCGCGGGGTGAGCGGCCTTGACACACGTTCAGGGCCGTGGCCAGTGGAGCGCCTGGAGGCCCACGCCGGCCTCCGTCCTCACGACTGACCAATCAGCCGCCGGGCTTCTGGTTGCGCATCGCCTGACCGCGCCGCTCGGCCTCGTTGAGGGACAACGCCCGCGGCGCCGGACGGTGACGGTCGGAGCGCCCACCGGGGTGCGGCATGGATGCCGCAGGGGGCCTCGGGCCGTTTCGCGGGGTGTCTCTGGTGTTGTCGTGGTGTACGGGCCTGGGCGGTCCGCGGCCGTGGGCCTGGGCCCCGAGGACCGTGGGCGGTGGGGGCGCCAGGGGCGAGCGGTGGGGGTGCGACTCCACCCTCGGGACGTGCCGCTTCAGGAGCCGCTCGATGTCTCGGAGGTACTCGCGCTCCTCCTGGTCGCAGAAGGACAGGGCCTCGCCCCGGGCGCCCGCGCGGCCCGTGCGGCCGATGCGGTGCACGTAGGTCTCCGCCACGTTGGGGAGATCGAAGTTCACCACGTGGGTGACGCCGTCCACGTCAATGCCGCGGGCGGCGATGTCCGTGGCCACGAGCACGCGCACGGAGCCCCCACGGAAGCCGTCCAGGGCGCGCTCCCGGTTGTTCTGGCTCTTGTTCCCGTGGATGGCCTGGGCGGAGAAGCCCTCCCGGGCGAGGTCCTTCACCACCCGGTCGGCGCCGTGCTTGGTGCGAGAGAACACCAGCACCCGGGCCAGCGACGGGTCCCGGAGGAGGTGCGCCAGGAGCATGCGCTTGTCGCCCTTCTCCACGAAGTACAGCGCCTGCCCGACGGTCTCCGCGGCGGTGGCCACGGGGGTGGCCTCGACCCTGGCGGGGTCCCGCAGGAGCCCGTCCGCGAGCTGCTGGATGTCCGGCGGCATGGTGGCCGAGAAGAACATCGTCTGCCGCGCCGAGGGCAGGACCCTGACCACCCGGCGCACGTCCGGGAGGAAGCCCATGTCCAGCATCCGGTCGGCCTCGTCGAGGACAAAGACCCCGAGGGAGCGCAGGTCCACGAGGCCCTGGCTCAGGAGGTCCAGGAGGCGCCCCGGGCAGGCCACCAGCACGTCCACCCCCGCGCGCAGGGCGCGCTCCTGGCCGCCCTGGCCAACGCCCCCGAAGACA
The DNA here is from genome assembly GCA_016218725.1 of Deltaproteobacteria bacterium. Taxonomy (GTDB): domain Bacteria; phylum Myxococcota_A; class Polyangia; order Polyangiales; genus JACRDB01. Next base: position 52,822 of record JACRDB010000152.1, on the reverse strand, counting down.
ACCGTGTGGCGCACGCTCAGGTGGCGGCCGTACACCGCGAAGGCGTCCCCGATCTGCGTGGCCAGCTCCCGCGTAGGGGTGAGGATGAGCACCCGGATCGGGCGCCTCCCAGGCCGCGGAGCGCCGTCCGGGGCGCCCCGGACCAGCCCCTGGAGGATGGGCAGCGCGAAGGCCGCGGTCTTGCCCGTGCCCGTCTGGGCGATGCCCAGCACGTCCCGACCAGCGAGGGCCGGAGGGATCGCCAGGCGCTGGATGGGCGTCGGGGTGTGGTAGCCCTCCTCGCGCACGGCGCGGAGGAGCGGGTCGATCAGTCCGAGGTCATCAAAACTCACGATCAGGGCTCGACATTCTGGCTTGTGGGGCGCCGGTGGGGCGCCCAGAGGGGCGCTGGAGGATGACAGCTTTCTCCCGGAGCGCCAGTCCGGCAGCCCTTTGCCCGTTGCTTCCCCGGCGGGCCCGGAACCAAGTATACCCGCTCCATGCGACGCTGTAGCGTAGGTGCAGGCTGGGCTCTGGCGCTCCTCCTCCAGGGCGCCGGGGCGGGTGCCCAGACCCCCGCGCAGGGAGCCCTCTCCCTGCCCGAGGCGTGGGAGAACGCCGACGGGGACGAGCTCGATGAGCTCATCCAGCGCGCGGCCCTGGGCAACCCGCAGGCGGGCACCCGGAACGTGTCCGCGGTGCTCCTGCGGGGCACCTCCCCGCGGGTGGCCGCCACGGCCCTGGACGCCCTGGCCGCCATGGGACGCCCGGAGGCCGCCCCCGTGATCGAGCGCTTCCTGGAGCACCACCGCCCCTCCCTGCGGATGCATGCCATCGACGCCGCGGGCGTGCTCCACACGCCGTCGCTGGTGCGCGCGCTGGAGGCGCGCCTCGGGGACCCGGAGCCCGCGGTGAGGGCCCGGGCGGCCTGGCGCCTCGGGGAGGTGGGCTCCCGCGCGAACACCCCGAGGCTCTGGCTGGCCCTGGACCGGGACCTCACGGCCTCGGCCACGGCCCGGGGCAACGTGACCACGTTCATGCACGCGCTGGTGGTGTCCCTCGCGCGGCTCGGGAACACCGAGGACCTGGACCGGCTGCTCGCGTACCTCCGGAGGGTGCCCTTCCCGGCCATGGCGGACGCCTTCCGCGCCGTGCTCGACCGCCGGGACGTGCAAGACCCGGTGAAGATCCGTGTGGTGCAGGCCCTCGGGAACCTCGGCACCCGCGAGGCCCGGGAGTTCCTGTCCGCCTGGGCCGGCGCCCAGCCCGCGGGGCGCGCCCCGCCCAACCCCGTCGTCGCCGCCGCGCGCACCGCCGCAGGGAGGATCTGAGCCATGCGCAAGGAGCGTCTCTTCTCTCTGTCCCTTGGTGCCCTCGTGGTGGGTTCGTGCTCCGGCGGAGGGCGCTACGGCGGGGGCTTTGACCTGCAATACCCGGCCTCCACGGGCCCGGAGCTCGAAGCGGTCACCGCGAGGCTCTCGCCCTCCGCGGGGGACGACACCCCCGCGGTGGCGGTGCTCGTGCCCCCGGCGCCGGCCCAGGGCTTCACCGTGGTGGACCTCGGGACCGGGCGGCGCCTCGGCCAGAGCGCCGCGGCCATCGATGCCCGCCCGACGATCCTCGGGGACCTGGTGGTGTCCCACGTCCGCGGGGCCGTGGTGGCCTTCGGGCTCGACGGCGCCGAGCGCTGGCGCGTGAGCGACGACGGCCTCGGGCTCAACGCCGCCGCGCGCGACGGAGACCGCGTGGCGCTCACCCTCGGGGGCCTCGGGGTCACCCGCCGGGACGGGCTCCTGGTGGTCGTGGACGCCCGCGGGGGCTCCCTCGTCCGCCGCCGCGTGCGGCACGCCCTGGGCGCCCCGGCGGTCCTCGGGGGCCAGGTGTTCGTCCCCTGGGACGGGCAGAACCTCTCGGTGTTCGACATCGATGACGACCGCGAGGTGGCCCGCGTGCGCTCCCGGGACGATGTCCTCGGCATCGCCGTAAGAGAAGGCCCCGCCGTGTTCTTTGGGGCCCGGGCCCTCTACCGCTTCGGCCCCGCGGGGGCGGGAGGGCGCCGCTCGGAGGTGCCGCACTACTTCTATGACCACGCGGAGCTCCCCGGGAACCCGCCCTTCGCGCTGGACCCGTACGCCTCCATGCCCGCGGGGCTCAACGCCCGCGAGCGCGTCCGCGCCGCCTGGAGGGCCGACCCCACGTCCCAGACCCTTGGCCTCGTGGACAACACCCTCTACGCGGTCTTCTGGCGGGACCTCTTCGCCGTGGACGCCACCACCGGCGCGGTGCGCTGGGCCTACGTGAACCCCTCGGACCTGGCGGGCGTGCAGGTCACCCGCGGTGGCGTCGCCTTCGTGGACGAGCAGGGCCGCGCGGGCTTCGTGGACGCAGCCCGGGGACTGCCTCGCTGGACCGCGGAGCTCGGGGCCCCCACCGCCCAGGCCGTGCTCCAGCTCCCGCAGGTCTTCCCCCCGACGCAGAACGTCCCCGAGGACCCTGCCGCCACGGTCGCCTCGGGGCTCCTCGAGGCCGCCGGCGGCACGGACACGCGGCTCCTGCCCGCGCAGCTCTTCGCCGTGCGCGCCCTGGGCGCGCTCGAAGGCCCCGACGCCACCCGCGCCCTGGTGTCCATCGTGGGGCGGCGCTCCTACGGCCAGGACCTCCGGGCCGCCGCGGGGGAGGCCCTCACCCACCGCACCAGCGGCGCCGAGGCCATGATCGAAGCGCTGGAGACCCACTACGACTACGTCCGCCAGACCGAGGCCCCCCCCGTCGGGCTCCTGGCCCGGGGCCTCGGGGCGTCCCACGAGACCCGCGGCGTGGCCGCGCTGGTGGCCCACCTGGGCGATCCCGCCACGCCCTTGCGGGACCTCCCCCCGCTGGTGAGCGCCCTCAAGGACCTGCGCGACCCCGCGGCCCTGCCGGCCCTGGTGGAGTTCCTGCGCACCTACCACGCCGACCAGGGAGGCGTGCCGCCGGTGTCGCGCCTCCCCATCGAGCCCGCCCCGGAGCCCGCCCCGGAGCCCGGCGCCCACCCCCTGGTGGACGACCGCATCCAGGTCGACCAGGACGCCATGGCCACGGCCCTGGAGCAGGCCGCCGAGGCCGTGGTGGCCCTCGGAGGCCCCGAGCACCTCCACGCCCTGGACGACGTCCTGGCCGATCCGTCCACCCCTCAGGCCCTGAGAATCGCCATCGCCCGCCTGCGGGGTTCACGCCGCACCCCCCCTCCCACGGCCGCGGCGGACGGCGGGACCCCCTCGGGACCGAACGCCCCGCCGCCGACGACGGTGCCTCCGGGGCTGCCATTGCGGCTGTCACCCGACCAGATCAGCGCGGCCTTTGCGCAGTTCCGTCCGGGGCTCCTGTCGTGCCTCGACGGGGCCCCGTCGAGGCCGTCGCAGGTACGGATCCAGTTTCGGTATGACAACGAGGGGCACGTGTCGCACGTGGTGGTGGCGCCGGCGAACTTCCAGGCGTGCATGCAGACCCTGGTGGAGCATGTGCCGCTGCCTCCGTCGCTGGTGGCCCGGGAGATCGGGACCTACCTCCTGGACGCGCGGTGAGCGCGCGCTACGGCCGCGTGGTGACCGCTTCGGGGCCCCGCTGGGCGAGGATCGACGAGGCCCTGGCGCGCTACCTGGACGGGCCCCCCTGGGCGGGGGGCTCCCCCACGGGCGAGGACGCGCCCTGGAGCGAGGCGGCGCTCCTGGCGCCGGTGGAGCCCTCCAAGGTGGTGTGTGTCGGGAGGAACTACCGGGCCCACGCCAAAGAGCTCGGCCACGAGGTGCCCTCGGAGCCGTTGCTGTTCTTGAAGCCCCCGAGCGCGGTGGTGGGCCCCGGGGCCACGGTGCGGCTCCCGCCGCAGAGCGCGAGGGTGGAGCACGAGGGCGAGCTGGTGGTGGTGTGTGGCCGCAGGCTCCGGGACGTGACACCAGAGGAGGCCCTGCGGGGGCTCTTCGGGGTGACCTGCGGGGACGACGTGACGGCGCGGGACCTGCAGCGCAAGGACGTGCAGTTCACCCGGGGAAAGGGCTTCGACACCTTCTGCCCGCTGGGCCCCTGGGTGCGCGAAGGGATGGTGGACCGGGACGCGGAGCTCACGGTGACGGTGAACGGCGTGCGCCGCCAACGGGGGTGGGTGCGGGACATGGTGTTCCCGGTGGGGGAGCTCGTGGCATACATCTCCGCGGTGATGACCCTGGAGCCTGGCGACGTGGTGTTCACGGGCACCCCCGAGGGGGTGGGGCCGCTGCTGGACGGCGACCGGGTGACGGTGGAGATTTCGGGTATCGGCGCGCTCCACCACGGGGTGGCGCCCAGGAGGTCGCCATGAACGACGACAAGGAAGACAAGACCGCGGCGGACGAGCTCAAGGACAGCCTCTCGCACCTCTTCGCGGCGGCGAGGAAGGTAGCCCAGAAGGTGGAGCCCCACGTCCAGCGGCCGCTGGAGGACGCGGAGAAGGCGCTGAACAACCTGGGCAAGGGGGGGGAGCACATCGCCCGGGACGCCGCCCGGGAGGTGGCCTCGCTGGCCTCGCGCCTGGCGGAGAAGCTCCGGGAGGTGGCCGAGCGCGACGACGAGGAGAAGAAGCCCTGAGGGGGTGTTGACCGGCGTCGGGAAGGCGATACACACCCCAGCGGGCGGGACCGCCCGACCCGAAGAGGAGGCGCGCCATGTTCAGGAAGCTCGTGGTGGGAATGGATTTCAGCGAGAACAGCGAGCGGGCCGTGGGCGCCGCGGTGGCCTTCGCGCGGGCCACGGGGGCGCAGCTCGTGCTGGTGAACGTCCTGGCGGGCAGCCCGGAGATGCGCGACGCCACCGAGGATGACATCTCCGTGCGGGCGTCCATCGAGCAGCGGCTGCGGGAGTTCTCCGCGAAGCTCGCGGCGGACCACGGGGTGCGGGTGGACTACGGCGTGGTGGAGGGCGTGGCCGCCACGGAGCTCATTCGTTACGTGGAGGTCTGGGGCGGGGACCTCCTGGTGGTGGGCTCCGCGGGGCGCACGGGCCTCGGGAGGATCCTCGTGGGGAGCGTGGCCGAGGGCCTGGTGCAGCAGTCCCCGGTGCCGGTGCTGGTGATCGGGCCGCGCGCGGCGCTGTAGCCGCTCACACCGCGATGGGGTGGAGCTTCTCCTCGCAGCCGTAGGCCCTCGGGGTGAGCTCCAGCACCGTGTGCAGGGGGATGTCCAGCCGGGTGCAGTCCTCCGGCGGGCGATCCATGAAATACGCGTAGAGCGCGCGCAGCACGGCCCGGTGGGTGACCACCAGCACGGGGTTCTGCTGCCGCTCCAGCTCGATGATCACGGGCTCCAGGCGCTGGATCACGTCCTCGTAGGACTCCCCGCGGGGGTACCGGAAGCGCAGCTTGTCGCGCTGGCGGGCCTCGAACTCCTGGGGGAGCTCCTCCCGCACCTGCTCGTAGGTCATCCCGTCGCAGACGCCGGCGTCGATTTCGTCCAGGGCGCGCCAGGCCACGGCGGGCACCGGGAGGTGCCTGGCGGTCTGCGCCGCGCGTCGGAGCGTGCTGGTCCAGACGCCGTACTCACCCGTGGCGTGGTCGTGCATCCACCCGGTGAGGGCCTGGGCGTAGCGCTCGCCCCGGGGGCTGAGCTCCGCGTCCCCGCCGATGCGGCCCTCGAGGTTGTACAGGCTCTCTCCGTGGCGCGTGAGCCACAGGGGCCTCGGGACGATGTGCAGGTTCATCAGGAAGAACACCAGGCGCCCCGGGAGGTAGCCCTGGAGCCGGTGCGTGACCACCTGGCGCCCCACGTTGACCACCTTGATGTAGGCCCCCTCGTCCTCGCCGACGGGCTCGTACACCCGGGCGTAGTGGTCGATGCGGGCGCGGAAGTCCCGCACTGCCTGCTCGGGGTCTATGCCCAGGTAGTCCGGCGAGGTGAGCTTGGTCTCGCGGATGTTCTGCTCGATGATGGCCTCGTCGTCGCAGATGGTCTCGATACAGAGCACCTTGATGCCCTCGCGCTCGGCGCGGTGGCGGACGAAGTCCCGGCGCTCGCGGGTGGTGTTGGTGGCGTCGTAGATGGCCACGTCGCCCACGCCGGAGAACCACCCGAGGGCGTCCTCCAGGGCCAGCTCCGCGAGGCGCCTCCTGGCCTCCTCGCCCCGGAGGTTGTCCGGCGAGAAGAACGAGTGGGGCTGGTAGCTCCCGAGGCGCTCGCGCCGGTAGGACCCCACGTTGAACACCCGGGTGCGGTACCCGAGCCACGAGAGGTACCGCGCCAGCTTGCGGCCGATGAAGGTCTTGCCGCGGGCCGGCAGGCCCACCAGCATCAAGAGCATCCGTCGCGTGTCCGGGCGTCGCACCATCGTCCCCTTAGGGTACCGCAAGCGGTGGCGCAGCGGGTTTGCGCGCGGGGCCCGGTCGTGCTATGGTTGAGTGTTGCGGAGGGCTGGCGAAAGTGGAAGCCGCAAACGCCTTGTAAGCGTTCGTTCAAGGGGATCGAGTGGGGCGCCGGCGGCGACGTCGGGGTCCAGGTGATTCGGTTCTGAACCTCCAGGTTCGAGTCCTGGGCCCTTCATTGTAGTGGGGGGTGTGGCGCTGCCACACCCCCCACACCCCCCGGCGGCTCACGGTGCCTGCGGCACCGGTCCTCGCCGCCGCCCGCGTCACTGTGCTTGGGTGGCGGGCAGCGGGTGGTGGGGTGGCGGGTGGCGGGTGGTGGGTGACGGCTAGCGCCAGCGGCGGGCGTGGAGGTACAGCGCCGTCAGGAAGGGCAGCAGCAACGCCAGCGCGGCGGTCGCCTGCACCGCGGTGGTGAGATAGGGCGAGGCCGCGACGGCGTCGTACACGGCAGTCTCCTGGCGCCAGGGCCAGTTCATGAGGTCCAGGTAACGCCCCGAGGAGCGCCAGGCCTGCCCGGCTCCGAAGCCCAGCGTCAACACCACCAGCACGATGAGCCGCAGCAGCAGTACGAAGAGACCCAGGAACCACAGCACCGCATAGACCACGTTGACCACCAGGAAGGCCCAGGCCACCCCGGTCAGCGCCCACCACGCCCCCACCAGCCACCGCAGCGCCGGACCGGACAGGGCGGGCGCGGCGCTCTGCGCGTCCAACCGCGCCGCCTCCCGACCCGCGGAGAGCTCCAGGAGGCCCTTGCCCAGCCCCACGATGCAGAGCCCGAGGAACACCACCACGAGGGTGTAGCCCTGCCGGTCGCTCCGCAGCGAAGCCGGGCCCTCCTGCCAGGCCGCCACGCCAAGCGCCGCGAGCCCGACCACCGACGGCAGCGCGCTCAACAGCCCCGAGGCGAAGAGCATCACCGAGACCGCCAACAATCCCCGCCGCGGCGCCATCTCCCCGAGTGTACCACCCGGACTTGACCACCACCCACTCGACGGCGTCACCTTCCGGTATGGTGGCGTGATGGACCTCGCTCGACGCTGGACGCTCGTCATCGCCCTCCTGGGGGCGGCTTCGCTCCTCGGGACCGACGCGAACGCGCAGTTCCGCTGCCCTCCAGGGTACTTCCGGAATCGCTTCGGGCGCTGCGTCCCGCGCATGGTCGTCCCGCGGGGCTGTCCCCCAGGGTACATCCTGGACCGCCTCGGGCGCTGCCGCGCCGTCGTGGTGAGGCCCAGGGTCTGCCCCCCCGGGTACTTCTTCTTCCGCGGACGCTGCGTCCGGCGCTGACCTCCGCTGGCCGCTCCCAGGACCCGGAGGCGCGCTACTCTCCTGCCGATGGTCCCCACGATGCCCGCGCGCTTGCGACCGCCCCTGCTGCTCCTCGCGGCCCTCGCCGGGTGCTCCGCGAGCGACGCGCCCTCGGAGCTCGTCCCCAGCGACGCCAGTGCCCTGGACCGCGCTCCAGACCGCGGCGACGCCTCCGAGGACCTCGGCCGCGACCTCGCCGGAGACCTCCCGGGCACCGACGCCCGCGCCGACACCACCGATGGCTGCGCCGCCTGCACACCTCCACGACGCTGCGCGTACGGTGTGTGCGTCCCGGACCTCGGAGCCTGCCGCTCCCACGACGATTGCCCAGGCGATAGCTACTGTGACGCCGACGCACGCTGCGTCCCCTACGGCGTCCCCAGCACCCGCACCCACGACCCCGAGTGCCGCCGCCCTCGCGTCGTCGAGGCCTTCACCCCCGCCGTGCAGTGCGAGTGGGCGCGCCCCCCGGCCGGAGACCCCTCCGCCGAGTACGTGAACATCTACAACTCCCCGATGGTCGCGGACCTGAACCTCGACGGCACCACCCGCCGCATCGAGCCCAGCGTCGTCGCCACCACCTTCGACGCCCAGGCCAGCTCCGGCGTCCTGCGCGTGTTCTCCGGCCGCACCTGCGAAGAGCAGCTCCGCGTCGGCCTGCCTCGCTCGCCCTCCGCCGGTGATGAACCCGCCTACGGCTCCCAGATCGCCATCGGTGACCTCGACGGTGACCTCCGCACCGTGGAGGAGCTTGTCACCGGCCACCCGGAGCTGGTCACCTACCACCGCACCCCGGGCTCCGGGCAGACCCCCATCCAGCTCATCGCGTACCGCATCGTGGATCGCCCCGGGGCGACTCCCCCCTTCGCCCTGGAGCGCGCCTGGCTCGGCCGACGCTGCGACCTCCCGGGAGAGCCCCCCTTCACCCTCGGCGGCGCAACCCCCTGGTCCTCCACCTTCAACGCAGGCCCCTCCCTCGTAGACCTCGACGACGACGGACGCCCCGAAATCATCGCCGAACGCCACGTCTTCGACGCCCGTGGCTGCCTGCTCAATCCCACATCGTCTACACCGCCCTACATCCTCCTCGGAACATTCTCCGCCGTGGCCGACGTAGACTCCGATGGGCAGCCCGAGCTCGCCGACGCGCAGGGCACCTTCCGCTGGGACCTCACCCGCCGGGACTGGGTGCTCGAAGAGTACTTCCGACCCGCGGGCACCATCACCTTGCGCCGGGGTCTCACCGCCGTGGCGGACTTCGGTCGCCTCGCGGCGTGGGACAGCGACCCCTCGGTGCGCGTGCCCGAGGTGGTGGTGGTCTCCGCCGAGAGCGACACGTACAACGCCGACGGCGCCGCCACGGTGCGCATCCAGACGATCCGCGGCGAGGTGGTCTTCGGCCCCTATCCCCTCCACGGCCGCGGCAACGGTGGGGCGCCCACGGCCGCGGACTTCGACGGCGACGGGTGGCCCGAGTTCGCCGCCGCGGGGAGGGCCTTCTACGTGGTGTACGACCCGGACTGCGCCCCGGCGCCCCGCGCGGGCTCACGCCCCGGAGGCCGCTGCGAGCGCCCCGCGGGCTCCTCGCTCCCGGAGGGCGTGCTCTGGGCCCAGGCCTCCCAGGACGCCTCCTCCGCGTGCACGGGCTCCAGCGTCTTTGACTTCGACGGCGACGGCAGCGCCGAGGCCGTCTACCGCGACGAGTGCTTCCTCCGGGTGTACCGCGGCGCCACCGGGCAGGTGCTGTACTCCTCCCCCGCCCGCAGCGGGACCGGCTACGAGCTCCCCGTGATCGCCGACGTCGACGGTGACTTCTCCACGGAGATCGTCGTGCCCAGGGCCGGGGCGGGCATCCGGTGCCCCGACCGCGACCCCCTGGTCCCCACCGGCCCCACACCGCCCGCCGCGGCCATCACGGGCTTCGTGGTGCTGCGCGACCCCATGGACCGCTGGGCCTCCTCGCGCCCCGTGTGGAACCAGCACGCCTACGCCGTCACCCACGTCACCGACGACGCCCGGGTCCCTCGCACCCGGGACATGGCCCGCAACTGGGAGGTGCGCGGCCTCAACAACTTCCGCCAGAACGTCCAGGGGGCCAACGGCACCGTGGCCCTCGCGGACCTCACCGTCTCCGTCGCGAGGGCCAGCGACCTGTGCGCCGCCTCCGGGCCCGTCACCCTCCGGGCGAGGGTGTGCAACCGCGGCACCAACCCCGTCGCCGACGGCGCCCTCGTACGCTTCGACCTCGAGGCCGCAGGCGACGGCGGAGCCACCCTCTGCGACGCCCGCACCACCCGCCTCCTGGCCGTCGGAGCGTGCACCGAGGTCGAGTGTACGGGCGCGCTCCCGCCGGGTTTCGGCCGCAGCGTGAGGGTCCGCGTGGACCCCGACGGCGCCATCGCCGACTGCCACCGGGACAACAACCAGGGCCGAGTCCCCATCGGGACCTGCCCGGGGTAGAGGTTCCCTACAATACCCGCAGGAGGAGCGGCCTCGAGGCCGTGCCCCGGAGCTCCAGCACCCGACGGGACTCCCGGAGCGCCTCGCCGCCCTCGTCCACGCGCCAGCGGGCCTGGCCGAGCACCTCCACCGCGGCGCCGTCGGGCACCACGAGGGAGGCGCCATCGCGCGGGCCATCGGCCACGCGGACGTGCTCCGCGAAGACCCTCACGGCCTGGCCGTCCGCGGTCTCCAGGGTGAAGACCCCGCCCGACGACCGGGCGAGCACCGTGCCCACCAGCACCGGGCGCTCCTCGCAGGCCGCGCAGCGCGCGCCCGAGGGCGCCACCACGGGCCTCTCGACGCGGACGGTGCCCGCCAGGTGAACGGTACCCTCCGTCGCCGCGGCGGCGGTGCCGAGGGGGACCTTCTCCATGGCGGCCACCGCGCGGTCGTCCCGGGCGAAGCGCCGGAGCCTCGCGGAGAGCGCCAGACCCACGCCCAGGGCGCCCACGAAGAGCGCCCCCGAGAGGGCATGCTGCGGGTTCCAGTGGTGCCTCTGGCGGCCGAGCTTCGGCAGCCACACAAGTACGGGCGTCATCACCGCCGAGGTCATCAGCGCGGTCCCCAGGGCGCCGGCGGTGGTCATGAAGGTCGGCCGCCCGCCGACGTCCGTCGGCGAGGTAGCGAGGCTCATCGCGAGCGGCAGGAGCGCGAGATAGACCAACGCCACCACCGCCGGGAGCGGCAGCGTCGCGCGCTCGTTGAGCACCACGAGCGGCACCGCCAGGAGACCCGCCACCAACAGCCATGGCCCGAGGGACACCCCCGCCGTGAACTGCGTCGGGGCTCCTCCCCACGGCGGCAGGAGCGCCCGAGGGAGGAGCGGCGCGTCGCAGCGGGAGCACGTCTCCCCGAGCGTCTCCACGGTCCCGCAGCGCCCGCACACGAGGTCCTGCCCGGGCTCCATCGCCATGGGGGACGGTACGCCCGGCGCCCGCGGCGTGTCACGCAGAGCCCCGCCGGAAAAGCTGCGAACCTCGCCGGAAAGGCTGCGAGCCTCGCCGCTGTTGCGCCCGGAGCCCCTTCGCGCTACGCGCACCGGGTGCCGTCCGCGCTCCGTACGCCCCTCGCGCTCGCCCTGGCGCTGGTCACGGCGGCCTGCGCGGGGACGCCGACGGCCACCGCGCCCTCGCGGTGGCCCCCTCGGCAGACGCCCGTGGACATAGACGCCCTGGTCGCGGCCCTCGCGGAGGAGACCGCGGCCCTGCGAGGGCTTCCCTTCACCCGCGCGGTGCCCGTGGCCGTGGAGACCCCGGAGGTCATCACGGCCCACCTCCGCCAGGAGCTCGCCGAGGACCGCGAGGAGCTCGCCCGCGAGCGCGCCATCGGGGTCGCCCTGGGCACGCTGCCGGCCACCATCGACCTCGCCGAGGTGCTGGCCCGCTTCGTCGGCGCCGAGGCCCAGGGCTACTACGACCCGGACTCCGGGCGCCTGGTGCTCACCACCGAGGAGGCCCGGCACCTCGGCACGCCCGGCCCCGCGGGGCTGGAGGCGCGCACCACCGTGGTCCACGAGCTCACCCACGCCCTCCAGCACCAGCACTTCGAGGGCAGAGTATCCCCCACCCGCGCCGCGCCACCCCTGAGCGATCAGGCCCGCGCCCGCCTCGCGCTCCTGGAGGGAGACGCCACCCTCGTCGGGATGGAGTGGGCCGCCCGCCGCGGAGGCCGCAGGCTCCTCGGCACCGACGAGCTCCCCGGGCGCCTCCAGCGCTGGGCCGACGGCGCCCAGGTCCTCACCGAAATCGACGCCCCGCCCTACGTCATCGACGCCCAGGAGCTGCCGTACGAAGCGGGCGTGCTCGCCGTCGGAGCCATGCACCGCCTCGGCGGCTGGGCGCGCGTCAACAGCGCCCTTCGCGACCTGGACCTGCGCGCCGCAGAGGTTCTCCACCCGGAACGGGAAGACGTTGCCTACATCACCCTACCCCCCACGGAAGACCCGGGTCTCGCGTCGCGGGGTCTCCAGCGGGTGCTCACGCGCACGCTCGGGGAGCTTGAGCTGCGGCTCTATCTCCGGCTGGTGCTCCGGGACGCGCGGGCGGCGCCGCTGGCCGCCCACTGGCGGGGCGACGTGCTGAGCCTCTACGACGGACCGGGCGGCCTGGCCGCGCGCTGGATCGTGGTGTGCGACGACGCCGCCGGCGCGCGCGCGGTGGCCGAGGCCCTGGCGCCGCTGACCGCGCGCTGGTCGCGCGAGGGCTGCCCCGGCGTGCTCGGCGGGGCGCCGGGGCGGTGTCCCGGTGCGATCACCGCGGAGGGGCCTCGGGTGGTGCTCTCGCGGGGGGCGTAGCGCGGGCCCTACGCGGCGTCGGCGTCGTCGCCCGGGACCTCCGGGCGCGCGGCGCGCGCGTAGATCCGGAGCAGGCGCACCTTGCGCGGGGTGGCGTCGAGGACCTCCAGGACGTGCCCGTCGGCGAGCGGCACGCGCGCGCCCTGCTTCGGGATGTGCCCCGCGGCCTCGATGCACAGGCCCGCGAGGGTGCTCACGGTGCTCGGCTCCGGCAGCCCGAGCTCCAGGGCGCGGTTGATCTCCCGGATGGGCGTGGAGCCCGGCGCCACCACGCTCCCGTCGGGGTCCCGGGTGAAGGTCACCGGGGCCGGGTCGCCCTCGCTCAGGATGTCCCCGAAGACCTCCTCCACCAGGTCCTCGACGGTGACCAGGCCGACGATGGAGCCGCGCTCGTCCACCACCATCACCAGCGCGAGCGCCTCGCGCTGCATCTGCCGCAGGAGCGCCGAGGCCGACGTGGTCGCGGGGACGAAGCGCACCGGGTGGAGCCTTGTGTTCAGGGCGCCGCCCTGGAGCGCTGGCAGGAGCAGGTCCTTGAGGGCGATGTAGCCCACGACGTTCTCCGGGGCGCCCTCGTACACGGGCATGCGCGCGTAGCGCCGGCCCGCGAGGGCCCCCTCGACCTCCGCGCGGTCCACGGCGCTGGACACCGCCACGATGGCCTCGCGCGGCACCATCACGTCGAACGCGGTGAGCTCCCGGAAGGCGATCGCCCGCGAGGCGATCTCGCTGGCGCCCGCGTCCATGGAGCCGGTGCGCCCGGCCTCCTCGACGAGCTCCTGAATCTCCTCGGGGGAGAGCCTCGCCTCGGAGAAGCTGGTCTCGTCGCCGAAGCGCCGCAGGACCGCGTTGGAGGTGGTGGTGAAGAGCCACACCAGGGGCCTCACCACCGTGGCCATGGCCCGGAGCATCGGGCCGAGGGTCAGCGAGAACCCCTCGGCGTTGCGCAGCGCGAGGGACTTGGGCACCAGCTCCCCCAGCACGATCTCCAGGAAGGACACCAGCGCGATCACCAGCCCCAGCGCCACGCGGTGGGCGCTCGCCCCGAGCTGGGGGAAGCGCCCCGTGAGCCACGCCGCGAAGTCCTCCGCGAGGCGGTCCCCGCCGAAGGCCGCCGCGGAGGTCCCCACCACGGTGATCCCGATCTGCACCGTGGCCAGGAAGCGCTCGGGCTGCTTGCGGAGCCAGTGCACCGCCCTCGCGCCGCGGGAGCCTGCCTCCACCAGCTCCGCCAGGCGCGTCTTGCGCACTGTGAGAATGGAGATCTCCGCCGCGGCGAAGACGCCGTTGAGCAGGAGCAGCACAAGGATGATGAGGAATTCCGTGGCCAACGCGCGTGGGCTCCCTCGGGACTCTACCGCGAAGGGCGGGGGGGTAGTGGCCCGGAGCGAGGCAGCCCCTACCTCGGCGTAGCCGCGTCCGGGAGCCTCGCCCGGATGGCCGCGGCGGCCTCCGAGAGGTACCCGTCCAGGCACCCGTTGCAGCGCCCCAGGCCCAGGAACCCGCAGCCCGAGCCCGTCGGGATGCGCCGCAGCGCGGGCAGGGCCCGGGCGTCCCCGACGCGGCCCAGGGCCCTCACGTGGGTCCGGCGCTCCTCGCAGGTGCGGGCCCTCGCCAGCGCCACCAGGAGGGCCGCCGTCTCGTCGAGCCGTGACGCGAAGGGCTCCGCCGCGAGGAGCGCCAGCGCGCGGCCCCTGCGGCTCCCAGGCGCTCCCCCGGCGAGCTCCACCAGCACCCCGAGGGCCCAGCCCCGCAAAGGTCCCCGCAGGAGCGACTCCATCCCCGGCTCCGGGGTCCGCCCCTCCAGGGCCAGGCGCAGGGCGTCCTCGCGCAGCGTCGGGTCCTCCGCGAGGGAGGGCTCCAGCGCCACCGCCCTGGCGTAGCGCTCGGCCGAGAGCGCCCCGGTCGCGCGGTCCCGCGCGTAGAGCGCCCCGAGGGCCCAGTGCGGGAGCGGGTCCTCGGGGCGCGCAGAGCGTTGCGCCTCCAGGCCCGCCACCGCGCTCCGCAGGGGCTCTCCCCGCGTGGCCGCGAGGGCCCCTCGCGCCTCGGGCGTCGCCCTCCACGCCGCGAAGCGCGCGGCGAAGGCCTCGGCCTCCCGCGGGCGCGCCGCCGCGGCCTCGGGCACCGCCCTCTCGGGGCCGAGGGCCACGGGCGTGAGCGCCGGGGCCCGCGAGGCTCCCCGAGAGACCACCGCCGCGAGCACGAGCGCCGCGAGGGCCCCCGCCGCCAGCGCGCCGCGGGCGCGCGCAGGGAGCGCCATGACGCGCGCCTGGGCCGCGAGATAGAGCCCCTCAAGGGACTCCCTGGGCGGGGCCCCTCGGGTCCCTGGCGCGGCCGCGGGCGGGGCGAGCTCGAGCGTCACCGCGGGCGCGGCGAGCGCGGCGGCCAGGTCCTCGACGAAGGCCCGGGCGCCCTCGTGGCGCGCCGCGGGGCTCTTGGCCAGGGCCCTGGCGAAGACCGCGTCGGCAGCCGCGGGGAGCGCCGACACCTCGCTGATCCTGGGCGGCGTGGCCGAGAGCTGTTGGGCCAGGAGGTTCACGGCGCTCCCGTCGGTGAAGGGCGTGCGCCCGGTGAGGAGCTCGAAGGCCACCACGGCCAGGGCGTAGAGGTCCGCGCGGTGGTCCACCGGGTCGCCCACCACCTGCTCCGGCGAGAGGTACAATGGCGTGCCCAGCACCGCCCCGGCGCGGGTGAGGTTCGGGTTTGTGCCGCCCGAGGCGCTCTCCGGCGTGCCCAGGTGCGCGATGCCGAAGTCCAGCACCATGGCGAAGTCCGGGTCGCCGTCGCGGGCGGTGAGCATCACGTTCTCGGGCTTCAAGTCCCGGTGCACCACCCCGAGCTCCCGGGCCTTCTCCAGCGCCGCGGCGAGCTCGCGCAGCACCTTGAGCGCCCTCGTCGGGGGGAAGGGCCCGTCGGCCTCCAGGGCCTCGCGCAGCGAGCGCCCCGGGACGTGGTCCAGCACCAGGAACAGCCTCCCGTCCTCGGTGCGACCGAAGTCCCTCGCCGCCACCACGTGGGGGTGCTCCAGCCGCGCCGACGCCACCGCCTCGCGCTCGAAGCGCGCCACCAGCTCCGGCACCTCGCACAGCTCCCGGCGCAGGAGCTTCACCGCCACCTGCTTGCGCAGGGCCGTGTGCTCCGCCAGGAGCACCCGCCCCATGGCCCCCTCGCCCAGGGCCCCGAGCACCCGGTAGCGCCCCCCGAGCACCGCCCCCTCCGCGGGCCCCTCGGGTTCCCCGGTCGGGGCCTCGGGCTGCGTCGACTCCACGTCCACGGCCAACCAGAATACCACCCCCGGCCAGGGCTCCGCACCGCCGACGAGGACCTACACCGCCCTACGTCTCCCTATGATCACCCACACTCCGTGGTGCTCCCAGCGAGGCAGCCGGGCTTGTACGCTCCGCTGGCGATGACCTTGGAACCGTGGGTGGTGCACAAATTCGGCGGGACCTCGGTGGCGGGGGCCGAGCGGTACCGCGCCGTGGCGGGGATCGTGCGGGCGGAGCACGAGGGCCGCACGGCGGTGGTGGTGAGCGCCATGAGCGGCGTGACGGACCGGCTCCTGACGCTCACCACCCAGGCCCGGGACCGCGACGAGCGCTGGAGGGACGGGCTCCGGGCCCTGGTGGACGACCACGCCCGCACGGCCCGGAGCCTCCTGCCCGAGGGGCCCGCGGAGGACCTGGTGCGCGCGCTCCAGGCGGACGCCGAGGACCTCCGGGCGGTGCTCCACGCGATCGGGCTGGGGAGGCACCTGGCGGAGCTCACGCAGGAGCTCGTGGCGGGCCACGGGGAGCTCTGGAGCGCGCGCATGCTCCACGCGCTTCTCGTGTCCGAGGGCCTCGACGCCCGCTGCGTGGACGCCCGGGAGGTGCTGGTGGTGAGCCCCGCGGAGCTGGGCCCGGTGGTGGACTGGGCGGCCTCCCGCGCCAGGCTGGACGCGCTCCGTGAGCGGGACCCGGCGCCCTGGCTGGTGGTCACGGGCTACGTGGCGAGCACCCGCGAGGGCGTGCCCACCACGCTCAAGCGCAACGGGAGTGATTTCTCGGGGGCGATCTTCGGCGCGCTCCTGGACGCCTCCCGGGTGGTGATCTGGACCGACGTGGACGGGGTGCTCACCGCGGACCCGCGGCGCGTGCCCGAGGCCGTGGTGCTGGGCGCCATGAGCTACGCCGAGGCCGCGGAGCTGGCGTACTTTGGCGCCAAGGTGCTGCACCCGCGGACCATGGAGCCGGCGGTGGCCCGAGGGATCCCGCTCTGGATCCGGAACACCTTCAACCCGCGGCACCCGGGCACGCGCATCGACGCCAGGGGAGAGCCCGGGGCCCAGCCCGTCAAGGGCTTCAGCACCTTTGACGGCATCGCGCTGGTGACCGTCGAGGGCCGAGGGATGCTGGGCGTCCCGGGGGTGGCCGAGCGGGTCTTCGCCGCCCTGCGCGCCGTGGGCGTGAGCGTGGTGATGATCTCCCAGGCCAGCAGCGAGCACTCGATCTCCTTCGCGGTCCCGGAGCCCCAGGCGGAGCGAGCCCGGGAGGTGGTCACCGGGGCCTTCGCCGGGGAGCTCTCCGGCGGGGCCGTGGAGCGCGTGGAGGTGGTCCTCGGGTGCAGCGTGGTGGCCGCCGTGGGCGACGCCATGGCCCAGGCCCCGGGCGTGGCCGCGCGCTTCTTCGGCGCCCTCGGCGGCGCCAGGGTGAGCGTGCGGGCCATCGCCCAGGGGGCCGGCGAGCGCAACATCACCGCCGTCATCGACCGCCGGGACTCCACCCGCGCCCTTCGGGCGGTGCATGCGGGCTTCTACCTCTCGGACAAGGTGCTCTCCGTGGGCGTGCTGGGCCCCGGGCTCGTCGGGGCGGCCCTCCTGGATCAGCTCGCCCTCCAGGCCCCGGTGCTCAAGCGCGAGCTCCACCTGGACCTGCGCGTCCGGGGGATCGCCCGGCGGGGCGCCATGGCGCTCTCGGAGACGGGCCTGGACCTCACCCGCTGGCGCGAGGCTCTGGCGCACAATGGCGAGCCCACGGACCTGGAGCGCTTCGCCCGCCACGTACGCAGCGAGCACCTGCCCCACGCGGCCCTGGTGGACGCCACCGCCAGCGACGCCGTGGCCGACCAGTACGCCCGCTGGCTGGAGGACGGCCTCCACGTGGTGACCCCCAACAAGCGCGCCGGGGCCGGGCCGCTCGGGCGTTACCGGTCCCTCCAGGCGCTCTGCCGGGGCCCCGGGCGGCGCTGGCTCTACGAGGCCACCGTGGGCGCGGGGCTGCCGGTGATCGCCACGCTGCGCGAGCTCCAGCGCACCGGCGACCGCGTGCTCCGGGTCGAGGGCGTGCTGTCCGGGACGCTCTCGTACGTGTTCAACCGCGTGGGCGACGGGGCCCCGTTCAGCGTCGCCGTGGCCGAGGCCCGCGCCCTCGGGTACACCGAACCAGACCCCCGGGACGACCTCTCGGGCACCGACGTGGCCCGCAAGCTGGTGATCCTCTCCAGGGAGCTCGGGTTGTCCCTTGAAGTGTCCGATGTGACCGTGGAGAGCGTGGTCCCGCCGTCCCTCGCGGGCCTCGACGACGTGGAGGAGTTCCTCCGGGAATTGGCCCGCTTCGACCCGGAGATGGCCTCCCGACGGGCCGAGGCCGAGGCCGCCGGCGAGGTGCTGAGGTACGTGGGCGTGGCCACCGCCGAGGGGGTGGCGTCCGTACGCCTCGCGCGCTATCCCCGCGAACACGCCTTCGGCCGCCTCGGGGCCACGGACAACGTCTTCGCGTTCACCACCGAGCGCTACCGCGCCAGGCCCCTGGTGGTCCAGGGCCCCGGGGCCGGCCCCGAGGTCACCGCCGGGGGCGTCTTCGGTGACCTCTTGCGCCTGGCCGGGGGACTGTAGCGAAAGGTAGGGGAGAGTGCGATGAAGGTCGGAATCTTCGGCGCGGGGTCCATTGGTTGCTACCTGGGCGGGAAGCTCCAGGCCGCGGGCCACGACGTGGTGCAGGTGGGGCGCCTGGGGGAAGAGCTCCGCGCCCATGGGCTCTGCCTCACGGACCACCGGGGCGCGCGCTGCGAGCTCCCGCCGGGGAGCGTGCGCCACGGCCCCGATGCCTCGGCGCTGTCCGACCGGGAGGTGGTGCTGGTGACCGTGAAGTCCCTGGCCACCGCCGAGGCGGGCGAGGCCCTGGCGCGGGTGCTCCCTGCGTCCTGCGCGGTGGTGAGCTTCCAGAACGGCGTGCGCAACGCCGAGGTGCTCCGCGGCGCGCTGCCGGGGAGCGCGGTGCTGGCGGGGATGGTGCCCTTCAACGTGGTGCGCCTGGGTAATGGACGCTTCCACAACGGCACCAGCGGGCCGCTGGAGCTGGAGCGCGCCCGCGGCGTCGAGGATCCCTTGCGACGCGCGCTGGAGGGCGCGGGCTTCTCCGTGGTGCTCCACGACGACCTCGCGAGGGTGCAGTGGAGCAAGCTCTGCGTGAACGTAAACAACGCAGTGAACGCCCTCTCGGGGCTGCCGCTCCGGGAGCAGCTCGCCCAGAGGCCCTTCCGGCGGATCATGGCGGCGCTCACGACGGAGGCGCTGGCGTGCATGCGCGCCGCGGGGCTCAAGCCCACGCGCATCGGGCGGCTCCACCCGGCGCTGGGGCCGCTGGTGCTCCCGCTTCCCGACTGGCTCTTCCTCCGGCTGGCGCGGGCCCTGGTCACCGTGGACCCGACGGCCCGGTCCAGCATGTGGGAGGACCTGGAGCGCCGACGCCCCACGGAGATCGATCACCTGAACGGCGAGGTCGTGCGCCTGGGGGCCCTCCACGGCGTGCCCGCGCCCCTGAACGCCAGGGTGCGCGCGCTCATCCTCGAGGCCGAGCGGCGCGCCGAGGGCTCGCCAGGGATGTCCGCCCGGGCTTTGGAGGACGCGCTGCGGGCGGGGTGATGCCTCGCGCGTGTGGACGGGTCACCGGGCACCGCGTATAGAACCCCCCCATGGCACCTCCGCGGAAACAACCCACCAAGGACCAACCCAGGGCCTCGGCGCCCGTAAAGCCCGCGGACGTCCCGCCGCCGGTGCCCTCGGGGGCGGCCAACGTGGTGGTCCCGGGGGTCCTCGGGGTGGTGCTCTTCGTGTCCATCGTGGTGTGGGTCCTGCGCTCGCCCGCCCCGGCGGAGCCCGCCCCCACGGTGTCCTCGGACCCGGTGGAGAGCACACCCGCGCCGTCCCAGGACCAGGACCAGGACCGGGACCAGGCCCAGCGGCCGCGCAACCCGCCCCGCCCCGCGCCGCCGCCGCTGCCCCCGGGCGACAGCGCTCCGCAGGAGATCGCCGCCAGCCACGTGCTGGTGATGTACCGCGGGTCCATGAGGGCGCCGGAGACCATCACCCGCACGCGGGAAGAGGCCCTGGCCCGCGCCCAGGAGGTGCTCCGCCGCGCCCGCGCCGGAGGGGACTTCGCCGCGCTGGCGCGGGAGTTCTCCGACGAGCCCGGCGCGGGCGACCGCGGCGGGGACCTCGGCCGCTTCGGCCGCGGGCAGATGGTGCCGGAGTTCGAGCGAGCGGCCTTCGCGCTCGCGCCTGGTGGCACCTCCGACGTGGTCACCACGGACTTCGGCTTCCATGTGATCCGCAGGACGGACTCGGGCCCGGCGCGCCCCGGGGCGCCCACGCCCACGCCCGCAGGTGCCGCGGGGGGCGGCGAGCCCGTGGAGCCTCGGGTGCGCGAGCCCACCTCCCCCGATCCCAGGCACGGGAGCTTCACCCTCGCCCAGGCCCTGGCGGGCCTCCCTGGGACGGGCACCCCGGTGGCGGAGATCGAGACCAGCCTCGGCACCTTCCGGTGCACCCTCAACCCCACGCAGGCGCCCAACACCGTGGCGAATTTCATCGGCCTCGCGCGGGGCCTGAGGGACTACTGGGACGGCGTCGCCGGGCGCTGGGCCCGCGGGCCCTTCTACGACGGGTCCATTTTTCACCGGGTGATCCCGGGCTTCATGATCCAGGGCGGCGACCGGTTGCGCTCGGGCATGGGTGGAACCGGCTACGAGTTCGCCGACGAGAACGTCCAGGGGCACAACGCCGCGGGGCTCCTTTGCATGGCCAACCACGGCCCCAACACCAACGGCGGCCAGTTCTTCATCATGGACGCGCCCGCTGCGCACCTCGACGGGAGCTACTCCATCTTCGGGCGCTGCACGCCCACGGAGCTCGTCTCCCGCATCGCCAACGTGGAGGCCAGGGCCACGCGCCCCGTGAGCCCGGTGTTCCTCCGCCACGTGCGGATCACCCGCTGAGACCGGCGGGGTGAACGCTCTGCCACGCGCGGGGGCCCTCGGCGCATGCGTCGCCTTCGGGACCGGGGCCCTCGGCCAGGGCCTCCCCGCGGCGCCGGCGCCCCCGAGCGCCGTCGCGCCCGGCGGGCCCGTCGGGGTGGTCCGGGCCTTCGACGCCGTGCGCCGCGGAGACGCGCTGCTGGTGGCCTCCCTGGCGGGGCTCCCCACGGGCCACGGGCAGCTCCGCCTGGCGCGCCTTGAACAGGGCCCCTCGGGGCTCACCCGCGCGCGTCCGGACGCCGTCGTGGCGCCGAACGCCAGGGCCGTGGCCCTCGCCTGGGACGGCTCCCGCGGGGCCCTGGCGTGGGTGGTCCCTCCGCCGCCGCCGGCGCGCCCCGGGATGCCGTCACCACCCGGGGCCCTGCCCAACACCTGGGGCCGGGTCCCCGTGGGGCTGCCCCCCTCCACCGAAGACCCCCTCGGGCCCCGAGGCGTCACCGGCGGGGATGTCTTCGTCCAGGCCCTGGACGCCAACGGGGCCCCCACGGGACGCCCCGTGGCGGTCTTTCGCGAGAACGCCCGCGCGGGACGCGTCGCCGTGGCCCTCACCGACCGCGGAGCCGTGGTCGCCTGGACCGGGGCCTCGGTCACCGACGACGAAATCCGCGGCACCGTGCGCGTCCGCTGGCTCGACGAGAACCTCCAGCCCCGCGGCGTCGCCACCCACTCGGGCTTCCTCGGTGACCTCGGCGACGCCCTGTTCCTCACGCCCCGCCCCGACCGCGTGCGGGTCTACTTCGCCGGGAGCGCCTGCACGGCACAACCCGGGACCCTCTCGCAACCCCTCACCTCCGAGGACCCCTCACGCTTCACCGAGCCGCCCAACCGCTCGCTCATGAACCAGAACCCGCCCGAGGAGGTCCAGGGACCCTGGATTGTCTGTAGTCCCATGTCGGTGCAGGTGGTAGATGTACTCCCTGATGGTCGCGTGGCCTCTCGGACGGAGGGGCCGCCCCTGGCGCGGGGGGGCTTTTCCCTCGCGGGGGAGACGGTCTTCGGGGTGTTCGGTCGGACGCTGGCGGAAGCCGCCCTGGGGCGCTGGAGCGGCGGGGCGGTGGTTCCCTGGACGCCCGGGCGCGCCCTGGCGCTGGCGCCGGAGCCCGCCGAGGCGCTGCCCCTGGAGCAGCGCCACCCGCGGGAGGGCGACGCGACGGTGGTGCTCAACCCCATCCCCGCGCCCGCGGAGTCCGAAGAGGACGCGCTCCAGCGCGCCGCGGCGCTCTCTGGCGTGGACCCCACGGGCGGCCCCGCGGTGCTCGCGGTGGTGGCGAGCGACCACCGCGCGGCGGCCTTCTCGCGCGCGCCCGCGGGCGCGTGGACGCGCCTGGGAGGGGGCCCCTCGGCGGGGCTCCTGATGGACGTGCGCGTCCTGGACGGCCCCGGGGCGCCCTGGGTGCTCACCCGCGAGGGCACCTGGCACGGGCCCCTGCGCTGGCACGACACCGCGCTCCCCGCGGCGCCTCCCGCGGCGCCCGCGGCGCCCCTGGCGGTGGATCCCACGTACGCGCGGCTCTTCTGCCGCGCGCGGCAGCTCCGCGCTGCGGTGGTGCGTTTTGAGTACACCGCCGGGTCCCTGGCGGCGCAGCCCGAGGCCCCGACGGACCCGAGGATGCCTGGCATCCTGGGCGTGCGCCGACGGCTCCTGGGCAACTGGTCCACCGCATGCAGCCACCTCACGGACCGAGCCCGGGTGCTGCTCCGGCAGGGCGGGAGCCCGACGCTCCTGACGAGCGCCCAGCAGCTATGCCAGCCGTACCCCGAGCTGGTGCTCGGCGTGCCCGTGAACCCCGCGTTGTAGTACAAGCGCCTCCGTGGAAGCCAAGACGCCCACGAGCTCCCGTCGGGAGTGGTTCGTCCCCGCGGTGCTGGCGCTGGGCACGGCCCTTGCGCTGGTGGTGGTGCGCGTATCGAGCGCACCGAACACACCAGACACCGCGCGCCCGTCCTCGGGGGATACCGTCCCTCCGGCGGCCCCTGCCCCGGCGCAGGACGACCCGCAGGAGATCGAGGCGAGTCACATCCTGGTGATGTGGGCGGGCACCGTGGCCGCCGCCCAGCAGGGCGTCACGCGCTCGCAGCCGGAGGCCCGCGCCCGCGCCGAGGAGGCCCTGCGCCGTGCTCGGGCCGGAGAGGATTTCTCCAGCCTCGCGGGGACCTTCTCCGACGAACCGGGCGCGGGCTCGCGCGGGGGCTCGCTGGGGCGCTTCGGCCGAGGGCGGATGGTGCAGGTCTTTGAAGACGCGGCCTTCGCGCTGCGGCCTGGGCAGCTCTCGGGCGTGGTGGAGTCGCCCTTCGGGTACCACATCATTCGGCGCACACGATAGAATCCAGGGAGACCATGGGACAGCACGAAGGAGAGGCGACGCCCACGGTGGTGACCTTCACCATCAGCGACACGCGCACCGAGGCGACGGACGTGGGCGGGGCGGTCCTGCGGGAGTGCCTCACCCAGGCGGGAGCCCGGGTCCTGCGCCACGGGATCCTGCCGGACGACCCGGAGCGCGTCAGGGACGCCGTGCGCGCGGTTTTCAGCGCCCGTGAGGCTGACGCGGTGGTCACCACCGGGGGCACCGGGATCACCCCCAGGGACGGGACCTTCGAGGCCCTGGAGGGGCTCCTGGAGAAGACCCTGGATGGCTTCGGCGAGGCCTTCCGTCGCTTGTCCTGGGACGCCATTGGCCCGAGGGCCATCTTGTCCCGCGCCGTGGCGGGCACCTGCCAGGGGGGCGTGGTGGCCGCGCTCCCCGGGAGCCCCGACGCGGTGCGCCTCGGGGTCGAGAAGGTCCTCGGTCCGACGCTCGGGCACATGGTGGCCCTCACCCGGAGGCGCTAGGGTGCTCACCTACGCAGAGGCCCTCGGTCGGGTCATCGATGATGTCACGCCCAGGGCCGAGGAGCGCGTGCCCTTTGATCTCGCGGTGGGGCGCGTGCTGGCCGAGGACGTGTGTGCCTCGGGGCCGCTCCCGGCCTTTGATTACAGCGCCATGGACGGCTACGCGGTGCGCGCCGAGGACCTCTCCCCGGATGCGCCCACCACGCTGCGCGTGGAGGGCGAGAGCCGCACCGGCGCCGCGCTGCCCTCGCGCCTCGAGCCCGGGACCGCGTGCAGGATCTTCACCGGCGCCAGGCCGCCCCCCGGCGCCGACGCGGTGGTCATGCAGGAGGAGGTCACCGCCCGGGACGACTCCGCGGTGTTCCCGCGGCGCCCGAAGCCAGGCGCGCACCTGCGCCGGGCGGGCGAGGACGTGGCCGCCGGGAGCGTGGTGCTCGCGCGCGGGACGCGGGTGACCGCGTGGCATGCCGGGCTCCTGGCCGCGGTGGAGGCCCTGGAGGTGAGCGTCGCGCGGCAGCCGGTGGTGGCGATCGTCTCCACGGGGGACGAGCTCCGCGCGCCGGGCGAGCCCGGGCGCCCCGGGAGCGTGGTGGACGCCAACGGCCACACCCTGGCGGCGCTGGTGCGCCACTGCGGGGGGCTCCCACGGCGCCTGCCCTTCGCCCGGGACGACCTGGACCAGACGCGCGCGCTGCTCCTGGCGGCGCTCCAGGGCGCGGACCTGGTGCTCACCGTCGGGGGCGTCAGCGTGGGCGACCACGACGTGGTGCGGGACGCCATGGAGCAGGCGGGCATCGCCCTGGATTTCTGGCGCGTGGCCATCAAGCCCGGCAAGCCCCTGGCGCTCGGGATCGCCTCCACGGGGCAGCGGGTCCTGGGGCTGCCGGGCAACCCGGCCTCGGCCACGCTGACCTTCGTGCTCTTCGGCGCTCCGCTCCTGCGCGCGATGCAGGGGGACCTCGCCCCGGTGCCACCGCGCAGCCGCGGGGTGCTCGCCCAGGCCGCTCGCCACGCCCCGGGGCGCCTGGAGTTCGCGCGGGCCACGGTGGACCGCCGGGCCTCGCCGCCCGCGGTGACCCTCTGCCAGAACCAGGCCTCGGGGAGCGTCCTATCCTTTGCGCATGCCCAGGTGCTCGCGCTCCTCCCCGCGGAGGTGGGCGACCTTGCCCCCGGGAGCGAGGTGGAGTACCTCGCGCTGAGCGATGTCTGAACGGGTGACGGTGCTGCTCTTCGCGGGCGCGAGGGACCTGGTGGGCGCCCCGGAGGTGCGCCTGCCGTGGACCCCCGGGATGACCGTCCAGACGCTGTTGAGCGCGCTGGGACAAGCGTTTCCGACGCTCGTGCCGTACCTCCCCTCGGTGCGCGTGGCGGTCAACGGCACCTACGCCCACGGCCACGAGGCTGTCTCCCCCACGGACGAGCTGGCGGTGATCCCGCCGGTGGCCGGCGGGTGAGGCCCGCCGTGGTCGCCGGCGGGCGGGCGACCCGCCGTGGTCGCCGACGGGTGAACTTCCCGGGGGGGCCCTCCGGACCGTCCCCGTCCCGGCGCGCCAGCGTGGTGTTGCGGTGACCCCGCGCGAGCAGGCGCCCAGGAGGTCGCGCTGGCCCTCCGTCGCGGGCGCCGCGCTGCTCGTCGTCCTTGGGTGTGGGAACGGTCCGACGCCGGGCGCCTCGGACGGCGCCGCGCCGGACCGGAGCGCCCCCGACGCGACCGACGCCCGCGCCCTGGACGGAGACGTCCAGGCGGACCTGGCCGAGGTGGTGGACCGGGCGGACTCGCTGGGGGCGGACGCCTGGCCGGGCGGTGACCTCCCGGACCTCACCCTGCTCGACGTGGCGGTGACGTGCCCCGCGGGGCAGAGCCAGTGCGGGCGCTCCACCTGCGCGGACCTCCAGAGGGACCGGGAGAACTGCGGCGCCTGCCGCTTCGTGTGCCCGGCCGGCGAGTCCTGCGCGGCGGGGGCGTGCGCCCTGCCCTGCCCGGGGGCGATGGTCCCGTGCGCGGGGCCGTCGATGTCGCGCTGCGCCGCGCTCGACCGCGACCCCGCCCACTGCGGCGCGTGCGGCAACGGCTGCGCGGCGGGCGAGGCCTGCGTCGTCGGCGCCTGCCGCCTCGCATGCGCCGACGGGCTCCGCGCGTGCGATGGCCGCTGCGTGAACCCGCGCGCCGACGCCGCCCACTGCGGCGCTTGCGGCGCCGCGTGCGCCGAGGGGCGCGTCTGCCGAGACGGGCGCTGCGCGGTCGCCTGCGAGGCCGGGCAGACGGCGTGCGGCGACCGGTGCGCCGAGCTGGCCTCGGACGAGGCGCACTGCGGCGCGTGCGGCGTCGCCTGCGCCGCGGAGAGGACCTGCGCGGGGGGCCGCTGCGCCTGCCCGGAGGGGCAGACCGACTGCGCCGGGACCTGCGCGGACACCGCCGCCGACGAGGGGCACTGTGGGGCGTGTGGGGCGCGCTGCGCCGCGGGCCAGGGATGCGCCTCCGGGCGCTGCTCGGCGGTGCCTCCGGCGGAGGACACGCGCGCCGGGGCGCGGGAGGTGAACCTGTCCTCCCGCGCCGTCACCCTCCGCGTTGACACCTCCGCCGCCAACCCCGACACCCGGGGCCCCTGCGGGTGCTCCAATGGCCGCGATGTCTTCTTCCTGCTGCGGCTCACGCGGCCGGAGCTCCTCTACGCGGACACCCTCGGGACGCGCTGGAACACCTCGCTCTTCCTCCAGGACGCCACCGGGGCGAACGTCACCGACGCGAGGGTCGCGGGCGGGCAGGCATGCGGCGACGACGGGTTCCCCGGCTGCACGGATTTCGGCGCGCAGAGCGCGGTGTTCGCGCTGCTCCCCGCGGGGACCTGGTACCTGGTGCTCTCCGGGTGCGGCTCCGGGCCCGCGACGATCCATGTCCAGCACCTCGCGGCGCCGAGCGGGAGCGTCGGCCGGCTGGACCTGTCCGGGGCCCCGAGGACCTTCAGCCTCACGGGCACCACGCGCGGCGCCGGGGTCCTGCGACAGTCCTGCGGGAGAGGCTCCGGCCCCGAGGACGCGTGGTGGTCGGTGACCTGCCCCACCGCTCCGGGCGTCACGCTCACCGCCCAGAGCTGCGGCCTGGCGACCTGGGACACGGTGCTGGAGCACCGGAGCGTGGGCCGCTCCCCGGTGGCGGCGTGCAACGACGACGCCTGCGGGGTGCAGTCCTCGGTCACGTCCCGCGTCGCGCCCGGCGCCGGGCTCCACGTGCTGTACATCGACGGCGCGACGGGCGAGAGCGCGGGCCCGTACACCCTCCGCGTGCACCTGGGCGCTTGCGCCCCGCCGCAGACGGCCTGCGACGGCGCCTGCGTCGATCTCCAGACGAGCGTCGCCCACTGCGGCGCCTGCGGCCAGGCCTGCGCGGTGGGGAGGACCTGCGTCGCCGGGGCCTGCGCCTGCCCGGCGGGGACCACCTCGTGCAGCGGGGCGTGCGTCAACCTCGACGCCGACGGCGCACACTGTGGGGCCTGCGGGAGCCGCTGCGCCGACGGCATGTCCTGCGCGGCGGGCCGGTGCGCCTGCCCCCCGGGGCTCAGCGCGTGCGCGAGCGCCTGCCGCGACCTCCGGGGCGACGGCGCCAACTGCGGGGCGTGTGGGAACCGCTGCCCCGCGGGCTCCCTCTGCGTCGCGGGCCGGTGCCTGGCCGCCACCTACGAGGTCCCCGCGCGCTCCTCCGGCGAGTGCCGTACGCGCGGGCCCACCTGCCGGTGGGTGGACGACCCCGCGGTGATGCCCGACATCGATGGCTGCGACATCTTGCCCGAGGCCTACGTGCGCTACTGGCACGAGTGCTGCAACCAGCACGATCGAGACTGGGAGAGCTGCACCCTCACCCAGAGCGAGACGGACCGTCGCTTCCTGAGTTGCATGAACGCGGCCTGCGACCGGATGGGGGTCATCGCCGAGGGCCCCTGCCGCGCCGCGGCGCGCGTGGTGTACGAGGCCGTCGCGACGCAGGGCGCGCGCTGGGCGGTCTTTCAGGACCGCGCCTGCCGGTGCCTGTGCGACCGCTAGCACCGCTGTAGTGGATCCTGCCTACGTGTAGGCGTGGTAGCGGCGCGTCTGTCCTGTTGCCACGACGAGCGGCGCCTCGATTGTGTGACGGAACGGGCGATCCCTGGCCACCCACGCGGCGCTCCGAAGGGTCGGAGCGCTCCACGGAAGGTCCAGTCCCATGTCCACGCCCCGATCACGGGTGCGAGGCGGCGCCTCGCACGTCAATGTCCCCGCTCGCCATCGAGTGCTCTCCTTGATGTTTGTCGTGGGAGCGCTGGGCTGTGCCGACGTCGTCAGCGAGCTCCCCGCCGACGCGACCGCCGACGCGTCCCCGCCGAAGGAGTCGCCGACGACAGACTCCGGGATCGTGAGCCTCGGCCCTGACATCGTCACCCCACCGGACGCCTCTCCCGCCGAGCTCCCTCCCCCCCTTGAGGCTCGACCCGATGTGTCCAGGGTCGAGGTCACCGCCGACACCTCACCCTCGGAGACCGGGACGAGCGACGCTGGCCCCAGCAGGGACGGCGGAGGCGACGCCCCCGTGGGCGACGTCGAGGGCCCCCCGGAGGGCTTCCGGGCGCTCTTCACCACGCTCCTGGCGCCCACCTGCGGCCAGGGGCGCTGCCACGTGAGCACCGCGCCGGGGGCGCTCACCTTCACCGACGCCGCGAGCACCTACGCCCAGCTCATCAACCACCCCGTCCGCCCGGGGTGCCTCTATGCTCACCCCTTGAGGGTGGTGCCCTTCGAGCCGGAGCGCAGCGCCATGACGCAGATCGACGAGGACCTGTGCGGCCATCGCCACGGTGCCCAGAGGGCGTTCCTGCGGCGCCCGGGCGACACCGCGCAGATCGCCGCATGGATCCGCGCCGGAGCCCGATGACGCCGGGTCACGGCCTGCACACGCTCCCGAGGCAGCTCTTCGAGCAGTACCGAGGGTGGGTCTGCTCGTGGTGAAGGGCGGCCCGGCTGCACCCCATTCCCAGGACCGTTGCTTCGTTTCCGACCTGGCGGGGTTGGTGGGACAGGGTCAGCCGGGCCACAGACCGCAGAGAGACTCCCTGCGTCGGGTCCGTGAGTGCTACCCCAACCGCAGCGACCCCGCAAGGGCAATCGCTACCCTCGGAGGTGGTGCTTGAGCATCAACCGCTGGAGGTGCCGGCGGTGGACCCCGCTGGCCTTGGCCACGGCGGAGATGTTGTCCCGGTGCGCGGCCAGCAGCGAGGTCAGGTAGGCCTTCTCGAAGGCGTCGTGCCACAGCTCCTTGGCGGAGTGGAAGGGCAGGTCCGTGCGCACCATGCCCTCCTCCGGCGCGCCGGGCACCGGCGCCGAGGGCCCCTCCGGGTCCCCGGGCACCTCGGGCTCGTCGAGCCCCAGCACCGCCAGGCGCTCGACGCAGTTGCGCAGCTCCCGCACGTTGCCTGGGTAGTCGTGGTGGAGGAGGAAATCCATGGCGGCCGCCGGCAGCAACGGGTACCGCGGCAGGCCCCGGGACAACCGCCGACGGTTGAGCTCCTCCAGCACCGAGGTCACCAGCAGGGGCAGGTCCTCCAGGCGCGCGCGCAGGGGCGGCAGCTTCACCACCGCCACCGCGAGGCGGTAGTACAGGTCCGACCGGAAGCGCCCCGCGCGCACCTCCTGGATCATGTTCCGCCCGGTGGCGGCCAGCACCCTCACGTCCACGGTCTGGAAGCGGTCGCTCCCCACCGCGCGCACCTTGCGGGTCTCCAGCACCCGCAGGAGCCGGGACTGTAGCTCCAGCGGGAGCTCCCCCACCTCGTCCAGGAGGAGCGTGCCGCGGTCCGCCGCGCGGAGCGCCCCGCGGCGCTCCTGCACCGCGTCGGTGAAGGCCCCCTTCTCGTGGCCGAAGAGCTCGCTCTCGATGAGCCCCTTCGGGCTCGCGCCGCAGTCGAGCGCCACGAAGGGCCCCGAGGCCCTCGCGCTGTTCTGGTGGAGGGCCTGCGCCGCCAGGTCCTTGCCCGTGCCCGTCTCGCCCTCCAGGAGCACCGGGACGTCCGCGCCCGCGAGGCGCTCCAACACCGCGAAGAGCTCGCGCATCGCGTCCGACGCGCCCTCCAGCCGCCCGAACCTGATCCGCGGCGACAGCCTGTGCTCCACCGCGAGGGGCACCAGCTCCGCCCGCACGCAGGACCCCCCGAGCGTCAGGTCCAGCGGGCTCCGACCGATCACGTCGTGCACCCGCACCGCCCGGTGGTACACCGCCCCGCCCAGGTCCAGCACCCGCAGCCCCCCGGCGGTGCGCTGCACCTGGCAGTGCGTCGGCGCCACCGTGGGGTCCGTCAGGCAAAGGTCGCTCGATGGGTCCGTGCCCAGCAGCGCCTCGTCCTGGAGCCCCTCCCACACCGCCCCCTGATCGGGTCCGCCAAGCACCACCAGCCGCAGCCTCTCGACAGTCTTCGATGGTGCGAGGCGGTGTCGCTCAAGAATCGGGGTGGTGCTCTGGGGCAATGGTGTCCTCGCCTTCTCCTGCAATTCCATGGCCCCGTCAGGAACCGGAAGTGCGCCAACAGGAATATCGTACAGCGGTCACCTTACACGGAAATTCCGCTCGTGCCTGCGTCCTCCACGCCGCGGCGCAGATGCCACATGCGGCGTCCGTGCCTACATGCATCGGCCCATCCGACAGAAGGTCCCCACGGCGCAGCGATTGCCGCAGGCGCCGCAGTTGTTGTTGTCCATCATCACGTTGGAGCAGCTCGTCCCGCAGAGCGTCGCGCCCGGGGGACAGGCACAGCGGCCGCTGAGACAGAACGCCCCGGTCCCGCATGCCATGCCGCACCCGCCGCAGTTGCGTGGATCGAGGAGGGTGCTCGTACACATCGCCCCACACGCGGTGAGCCCTCCCGGGCAGGCGCAGCGGCCCATGGTGCAGGTGGTGCCGCCGGGACATACGGCGCCGCAGGCGCCGCAGTTGCGCGGGTCCAGGGTGGTGTTGACGCAGGTGCCCTCGCACATGGCGAGGCCCGCGGGGCACCCGGCGAAGCACACCCCGAGGATGCACGGCTGGCCGGCGGCGCAGGCGCGCCCGCAGGCGCCGCAGTTGGCGGGGTCCGCGTTGAGGTTGGCGCAGCTCCCGCCGCAAGCCGCGGTGGGGGGCGGGCACACGCAGGCCCCGCCGACGCACGCGCCCCCACCGCAGGAGCGACCGCACATGCCGCAGTTGGCGGGGTCACCCCGGAGGTTCACGCAGCGGCCGCCGCAGACGCCGAAGCCAAAGGCCGTGGGGCAGGAGCAAGCGCCCATCAGGCAGAACTCCCCGGCGCGGCAGGTGGTGCCGCAGCGGCCGCAGTTGGCGGTGTCGTTCTGGAGGTTGACGCAGCGCCCGCTGCACTCGGTGGTGCCCGCGATGCAGGCCGGGAGGCACCGCCCGAAGTTGCACACCGAGGTGCCGGTGCAGGCGTTCCCACAGACGCCGCAGTTGGACGGGCTGTTGGCCAGGTTCACGCACACCCCACCGCACAGGGACTGCCCCGGGGGGCAGGCGCAGCGGCCGAACTGGCAGCTCTGGCCGCCGGGGCAGGCGGCGCCGCACATGCCGCAGTTGCCGGCGTCGCTCCCGAGGCTCACGCAGGAGGCCCCGCAGCGGGTGGTGCCCGGCGGGCACACGGCCACGCAGGCCCCGGCGGCGCACACCTGGCCCGCGGCGCACGCGCGCCCGCAGGCCCCGCAGTGGGTCGGGCTGGTGGAGGTCTCCACGCAGGCCCCCGCGCAGAGCGTCTGCGTGCCGGGGCAGGCGCAGCTCCCGCCGGCGCAGCGCGAGCCCCCGGCGCAGGCGTTGCCGCAGCGGCCGCAGTGGGCCCCGTCCGAGGTGAGGTTCACGCAGGAGGTCCCGCATGCGGTGAGCCCGGCCCCGCACGTGGTGACGCAGACGCCGCTGGAGCACACCTGGCCGGCGCCGCAGGAGCGGCCGCAGGCCCCGCAGTGGGCGCTGCTGGAGCGCGGGTCCACGCAGGCCCCAGCGCAGAACCGAAGGCCCTCGGGGCACACGCAGCCCCCACCGGAGCATAGCTGCCCCCCGGGGCAGGCCCGGTCGCACATGCCGCAGTGGGCGCTGTCAGAGCGCGGGTCCACGCAGGCGGCCCCGCAGCGCACGAGGGCGCCCTCACAGGTGGCCAGGCAGGCCCCGGCGGAGCACACCTGGCCCGCGGCGCACGCGCGCCCGCAGGCCCCGCAGTGGGCGGGGTCGCTGGCCAGCGTCACGCAGCGGTCCCCGCAGCGCACGGTGCCCACGGGGCACGGCGCGGGGCCGTCCGGCGGAGGGACCACGTCGGGCGGAGGCACCACATCAATGGGCGGCGGCGGTCCATCGGGCGGGGGCACCACATCGGGCGGAGGCGTGACATCGGGTGGAGGAATGGCATCGGGCGGAGGCTCCGCGTCCGGCGGCGGGGACACCTCGGTCACGATCACGTCCTCCGGGGGCAGAGAGTCCGGCGGAGGCGTCACGTCCGGCGGCGGGGAGAGCTCCGCCGTGGGCACGTCCTCGGGCAGGCCGGAGTCCGCCATGCCGGAGTCGAGCGACGCCTCCGGGACCACGTCGTCCGGCGGACCCATGACCGCGGTGGAGCCGCAGCCGAGCCACAGGAGCGTCACACCCAGGAGCGCCCCGCCACGAAAGAAAGAACCACGCATACGCCGTCCTCCGTGGTCTCTCTTACCACTCCGTGGTGGTGGGCGGCACTGCGGCGCGCGCCCCGCAGGGAAGCGGCCTGGCGCTACAGCCCGACGGGGCAGGCGACGCCGGTGCCGCCGAGGCCGCAGTAGCCGTCGGGGTTCCGGGCGAGGTACTGCTGGTGGTAGTCCTCGGCGAAGTAGAACGGACCGGCGGGCGCCACCTCCGTGGTGATCCTCCCGTGGCCCGCCGCCGTCAGGGCGGCCTGGAAGGCCTCCCGGGAGCGCTCGGCGGCCTCCCGCTGGGCGTCCGTGGTGCAATACACCGCCGAGCGGTACTGGGTGCCTACGTCGTTGCCCTGGCGCATCCCCTGCGTCGGGTCGTGGCTCTCCCAGAACACCTTGAGGAGCGCTTCATATGGCAGCACCGAGGGGTCGTAGTGCACCTCCACGACCTCCGTGTGGCCCGTGAGGCCCGCGCAGACCTCGTGGTAGGTGGGGTTCGGGGTGGTGCCCCCGGCGTAGCCCACGGCGGTCGAGCGCACGCCCTGGAGCGCCCAGAAGCGCTTCTCGGCCCCCCAGAAGCACCCCATCCCGAAGACCGCCCGGGCGCTTCCCGGGAAGGGGCCCTGGAGGGGGGTGCCCAGCACCTGGTGGGGCTCCGAGGGGAGCCTCGGTGCGGCGCGTCCGGGGGGGGCGTCCTCGGGGCGGGGCATCGGAATCTTGCGAGCGTCTCGAAACCACATGGCAACCTCTTCGCGCGAGCGGGTCAACGGTTACGGCCCTTGAGCACCTCGTCCAGGGCCTGCACCACCAGGACGTCGTCGGCGTCGCGCCCGACGGCGTCAAGGACCACGCGCACCCCGGGGTCCGCCACGGCCTCCAGGGCCACCCGGAGGCGCTGGCGCCCGGCCGCGTCGAGGTCTTCTCGGAGGGCCACCGCGGCGCCCGCGCGCTGCGTGGCGCTCTGCCGGGGGTCCTCCAGCACGCCCCAGAGGGCCCCGGTGGGGGAAGCGTCCTCGCGGTAGTGCGCCTCCCCCGCGCGGGCGACGGCCAGGAGGCGCTCGCCCCAGGCCCGGCCGCTGGCCTCCGAGGGCTCCAGGACCGCGAGGGGCCTGGGCGCACTCCGGGCGCTCCACTGGATCCACGCCTCGTGGAGGTGGGCCCCGGCCATACGAACCTCGTCCTGGAGCCTGCGCCCCACGCCCAGGCCCGGGAAGACCGCCAAGGCGTCCTCGCCGCTCTGGAGCGTCACCCGGAAGCCCCGCGGGGTCACGGTGACCTCCCGCACCTCGGCGAAGCGATGGAAGGCGTACTGCACCACGCCCCCGACCACGAACCCGTCGCTGCCGACGCGCACCCACCGCGGGGGGAAGGCCTCCCCCAGGAGCCTGCCCACGGCCAGGAGCCCGAGGACCACGGCGCCCGCGGCGAGGACGTCCAGGAGCCCCGCCAGGAGCACCGCGGTGACCGTGAGCGCCGCCATGCCCAGGGCGCCCTTGAGCGAGCCCGAGGAGAGCCACGACGGCGGCAGGTCAAAGTCCGCCCCGCGCTCCGAAGGTGAAGCCCCCAGGGCCTGCACGAGCCTCCGGGCCGCGCGCTCGTCCTCGACGCCGAAGTCCTCGAAGCCGCCGCCGTCCACGGCGCGCAGGACGCGCACCACCCTGCGGCCGTCCCGGCGGGTGAAGGCCGTGACGCGGAACACCTCGGCCCGGGGCACCAGGAGCTCATGGCCCGCGTAGAGGCCCCCGTCCTCGACGCGCACCGGGCGCTCGTCGCGGTCCGTGCTGGCGTAGGCCCTGGCGATACCCGACAGCCACAGGGTGAAGGCGAACACCGGCACCGAGGCCGAGACGGTCACGCAGAACGCCGCGCTCAGCCCGAAGGTGGCCCCGGTGAGCACCGCCAGGCCCACGGTGCCCGCCGCGGGCACCGCGAGCACCACCCGCGTCAACGCGCGCGAGAGCGTCCAGCGCCAGACGCCCTCCATGCCCGGCGGGTACTCCGTGGAAGGCCTCACCCGCCCAGTGTAGCGCCCGGGCGCGTAACTTCCGGTCCCGGCGCGGCGTAACCCATCGCTGGGGCTACGCGCGCCGTGCGCGCGCCACGGCCTCCAGGGCCTGCGCCAGGGCCTCGTCGCTGCGGGCGTCGGCCACGGCGGAGAGCACCACCCGCACGCGGGGCTCCGCGGTGGCGCCCAGGACGGCCCTCAGGCGCGCCCGGCCGGGCTCATCGAGGCTCCCCCGGAGCACCACCGCCGCGCCTGCGCGCTCCGAGGGGTCGTGGTCGGGGTCTTCGAGCACGCCCCAGAGGGTGCCCGCGTCCAGGCCAGGCTCGCGGTAGTGGCCCTCGCCGCCGCGGGCGAGGGCCTGGAGGCGCTCCATCCACGCGCGGGCCTCGGACTCCTGGGGGCGGAGCACGGCGAGGCGGGCGCTCGCCTCGCGAGCCTGCCAGGCGGCGTAGGCGGCCAGGAGGCGCTGACCGGCCATGCGCAGCTCGGACCTCTCGTCGGCGCTGGCCCACCGCGGGCCGAGCCTGAGGCCCTGCCCGGGCCCGAGGAGCACCAGGAGCTCCTCGTCGGTGACCCGCAGCTCGGCGATGGACGCCATGGGCACGAAACGACTGCGCCAGAGCCATTTGAGATGGAACCCGTCGGGCCCTACTCTCAGTCCCTGCGGCGCCTGGAGGAGCGCGTGGACCACCAGGGCCGTCAGGAGCAGCCCCGCGAGCCCTACCAGGGCCACGCCCGGGAGCCCCGCGAAGACCAGCGCCAGGGGCAGGAGGAGGCACGTCACCAGCAGCACGAAGCCCAGGGCCCCCGGGCGCCGCCGGCGCAGGGGCGACGGGAGCCAGAACTCCTGCGCCCGCTGGGTGACCCCGTGGCCCAGGGCGCGCATCAGGGCCTCGGCGTCATCCCGGCGCAGGACCTCAAGGTCCACGGGCCAGCGCAGGAGCCCGAGGACCTTGCGCTCGACGCGCACCACGACGCGCCCGTCGGCCCTGGGGAGCTCCGCGACGCGGGTGATGGCCCGGGCCTCCGCCACGGGCTCGCCGCCGACGTGGAGCGTGCCCCCTCGGACGGAGACGGCGCCGTGGACCGCCTCGGGCCTGGGGTTGGCCCGGGCCACGCTGGCGAAGAAGCCCCCGAGGACCAGGGCCCACCAGGTCGCGAGCACCGCGCCCAGCTCGTGGCCCCAGAGCCCGAAGAGCGCCAGCGGCGCGAGGGTGAGCGCCAGCCCGAGGCCCCGCAGGCCCCTGGGGAACCGCAGGCGCCGGACCCCTTCGAAGTGCGCCGTGGTGTCCTCGGGCATCGCCGCCGTGGGGGATTGTAGCGCGGGGGCTACTCCGCGGGGTGGGCGTCGTGGAAGGCGCGCTGGGCGCGGATCCGGAGGCGCTCGGCGGCGGAGACGGTGACCCGGGGACCCTGCCCCGCGAGGCCCACGGAGAAGAGGTGGTCGTCGTACCACCCGGTGACGTAGAAGCGCAGGCCGTCGCGGCCGGCGACCACGCCGCTGGCGTGGTCCATGGCGGGGATGTCCAGCGTGCGGGTGGTCCAGTCTCGGGTGTCCACCACGGTGGCGCCGCAGCCGCCGTAGTTCGCGGTCACCACGTGGCGCCCGTCGGGGAAGACGTCCAGGGCCTTGGGCGAGCGCCCCACGGCCACGAAGCGGGTGAAGCGCTCCGTGGCGGTGTCCAGGACCCCCAGCGCCGAGGCGGTGAAGCAGGAGACGTACAGCGCGCGGTCATCGGGCGAGAGCGCCAGGTGCCGCGGCACGCGGCACACACGGGTGATGGTGTGGTGCCTCGAGAGGTCCGGGCCCGAGAAGACGTCAATGGTATGGGCGCCGAAGTTGGCCACGTAGAGCGTGCCCGCGCGGGTCATGGCCATGCCCCGGGGGTTGGCCCCGACGCGGAGGGTGCGCACCACGGCGCCGGTCCGGGGGTTCAGCTCCGTGACGCTCTGGCCGCCCCAGTTGGCGGCGAAGAGCCGCTGCCCGTCGGGGGACAGCACCACGATCTTCGGGTGCGACCCGGTGGTCACCTCGCGGGTGACGGCGCCCGTGGCGGTGTCCACCCACTGCACGCTGTTGCGCCGGAAGTTGGACACGTACAGCGTGCGCCCGTCCGGCGCGATGGCCGTCTCCACGGCGATGCCCGGGAGGTCAAAGCGCGCCACGCGCCGCAGGGTGCGCGCGTCATGGACGGTGACGTTCCCCCGGTCGAGCTGGCCGTAGTTGGCCACGTACAGCCGCTGCCCGTCGGGCGAGAGGGTCACCCCCTTGGGCATGGCGCCGGTCTCCGCCTGGGCATGCACGTCCAGGAGGGGCGGCGTGGCCAGCACCCAGGGCCCCGCCACCGCGCACGCCAGCGCCACCGTCGCCGTCGCTGCCCACCTCCGCGGAGCCCTCATGCCATGACCTCCGCCCCGGTTCCTACCGTGGAGGCCCCGGACCGTACCAGATTTCAACAAGCGCCCGGCGCCGCCTCGGGCGTATCGTCACGGTGGGCATCCCCATTGCTCCCCGCGCTCCTCGCCATCGTCGCCGTCCTGACCCTCTCCGGCCTCCTCGGGGCGGCGCTTACCGGCTCCCCCACCCGCCGTTGGGGGGTGTACCTCCTGGGCGCCGCCGTGGGCCTCGGGGCGCCCTGGTGCATCCCCCGAGAGCCGGTGCTGGGGCGCCTCCTGGTGGGCTTCTCGGTGGTGACGCTCCTCCTGCGGGGCCTGGACCTCACCCGGGCCTCGGTTCCCGCGCCGCTCGGCCTCCGGGTCGTCCACGCCGTGAGCGTGGTGGACAGCAACCAGCTCGTCCGGGGCGTCCCTTTCCTGCATGGGCACGCCCTCCTGCGGCTCCTGGCCTTCCTCGCCCTGGCGGCGCCGACGGGCTACGGTACGCGCGCCCTGGGGCAGGTCCCCGGGTGGGGGCCCTGGGCCCTGCGGCAGCTCCTGGGAACGGCGTTCCTCTACGCGCTGGTCGAGGTGCTCCTCGGGACCATTCTCCTGGGGTATGGCCTCGCGGGCCTCCGCGCGCCGGTGCTCCACCGGGACCCGGTCCTGAGCCGCACGCTGCGGGAGTTCTGGGGCGAGCGCTGGAACCGCTCGATCCACGAGTCCCTCTGGCGCCACGGGTTCAGCCCCCTGGCGCGGCGGGGGTACGGGCGGGCGGGGATCGCCGTGGCCTTCCTCGCCAGCGCGCTGTTGCACGTGTACCTGGCGGCGTTTGCGGTGGACCTGCGGGCGTCCCTGGGCGTGGGGCTCTTCTTCCTGGCGCAGGGAGCCCTGGTGCTGGTCGAGCGCCGTCTGGGTGTGCCGCGCTGGCCCTCGTGGGCTCAGAGGGCCTGGACCGTCGCGGCCCTTGCGGGCACGGTGCCGCTCTTCCTCCAGGGGGTGCTGGGCGCGCTGGGGTGGTGACGTGGGGCGCGCTGGGGTACGGTACCGCCACGGACCTCGTGAAGCGCGCCGTCGTCACCCTCTGCGCCCTGGCGCTCGCCGCGCGCGCGTCGCCGTCGGCGGCGCAGGTGCGGCAGCCCGACGGGACCCTGGTGCCGGACCTCGGGGCGTCCATGCCGTCGCTCCAGGGCTACCTGAACCGCCGCGGCGAGGGCGCCGCGGGCCTGGACGCCGTGCGCAACGCGGCGATCACCCCGGAGCGCTTCCTGCCGGGGTGCTCCATCCGGTTCACGGTGGTCGGGCGGGACTCGGGGTACGCCAACGCCTTCGGGTGGTACAACGTCACCGCGGGCCGCGCCCCCACCGCCGCGGAGCTCTTCGAGTTCATCCCGTCGACGGCGCCGGAGGGCTTCACCGCGGCGCTGGATTTCCGCAGCGACACCCGCTACCGCGGGGGCGAGATCGGGTTCTTCCTGCGCACGCCGCCGGGGTATGTGTACTACTCCGAGCGGGCGTACCAGCCCGACCGGGCGGCCACCGGGGGCTTCATCCACCTGCTCATCTACGACTCCCGGGTGACGGCCAACGCGTTCTATTTCGCCTGGGAGGACCTCTTCGGCGGGGGCGACAACGACTTCCAGGACATCTTGATGATCGTGGACAACCTGGTGTGCGCGGGCGGCGGCGACCGGTGCGACACGGGGGAGCTCGGGGTGTGCGCCACGGGCGTGCGCCAGTGCCGCACGGGGATGCTGGCCTGCGTGCGGGTGACGGGCCCCGGGGTGGAGCGCTGCGACGGCCTGGACAACGACTGCAACGCCATGGTGGACGACGGGATGAACCTCTGCCCGGCGATGCAGGTGTGCGACCAGGGCGTCTGCGTGGACCGCTGCATGAACGAGCTCGGGTGCCCCGCGGGCACCGCGTGCACGCCCCGCGGGACCTGCGTGGAGACCACCTGCGCGGCGGTGACCTGCCCCCCGGAGTCTGTGTGCCACCGCGGGATGTGCCGGCGCCCCTGCGAGGGGGTGACGTGTCCCCGCGGGCAGGTGTGCCGCCTCGGGCGCTGCGTGGACCCCTGCGCCGGGGTCACCTGCGACGGCGACCAGGTGTGCGCGGACGGCGTGTGCCAGACGCGCTGCCCGTGCCGCCGGTGCCCGGCGGGGCAGAGCTGCTACACGGACGGGAGGTGTCGCCTGGATGCGTGCGCCATGGTGCGCTGCGAGCCCGGCTTCACCTGCGAGGAGGGGCGCTGCCGGGACCTGTGCGAGGGGGCCTCGTGCCCGCCCGGCCAGGCGTGCCGCCTCGGGCGCTGCGCCGGAGAGCTCGACGGGGGCGCCCCGGACGCGGCGGGGACGCCCGACGCCGCGCGCGACGCTGCGGACGGGGGCTCGGCGCCGCGGGACGCGACGGCGCTGCCGGACGTCCCCGCCCGGGACACCAGCCGGGGCACGCCCGACACGGCCGCGGAGCCCCCGCTGGAGGACGGCTCCGACGGTACGTGCAACTGCCGCGCGCCCGGCGGGGACGCACGGGGCGCGCGCGGGGTGCTCGGGGCGCTGGCGGTGGCGGCGGGCGTCCGGAGGCGGCGGCGGCGGTAGCTGCGTTCGGGTGGCCTTCGGGTCTGTGAGCTACGCCGCGAGGGCTCGTGAACCAAGGTCCAGCACATCGTCTCGGAGGTAGCTAGAGCACCGATTGGGTGAAGCTCGACCCAAGAGCGGCGTGCAGGAACATTCGTGACATTCTCTGTCCACTTCCAGGCGGGACGACGCGTCGGAATAGCACCCTTTTCCACGGATACGATCGACCGGAAAACGATGTAGGGAAGGAGTTCAGGACAGGCTGTTCCAGAGCACCAATCCAGGAACTCATCCCTCGGCTTCCGATCCAGTCGTCAGCGTCAGCGAGCGAGGTGCCAAGCCTCTCCCCAACCGACATTCCTTCAAAGATCCTCGAAGGAACTGCGCCGATCCCACTCGACCCACCAAGGAACAAGTTCGCCGCTCCGGCCTCTCGCCTCCCCGCTGGTGAGGCGAAGGAAGCGCCCACGAGGAGATCCAGGAAGCCGTCTCCGTTCACATCACCTGCAGCTGCGACTGAAGATCCCAATCCGTCCTGAGCTGCCGCTCCCTCGATTACCCTCAGCGGACTGGAGGAAACCCCGCTAGAACCGCCTGGAAACAGGCTCACAATACCCGCGCCAGCGCGCCCACCCGGGTCAGCGAAGGAGACCCCCAGGAAGATTTCGGTGTAGCCATCCCTGTTCAGATCACCGGCGGTTCCGATCACCTTCCCCAGTTCATCATCTTCTTCAACTCCCTCGAAGACCCTGGCAGGCATGGCGCCAATCCCGCCAGAACTCCCAAGGAATAGCCTTACTGCACCGGCATCAATCCTCCCACCGGGAGCTGCGAAGGGCGCACCCACGAGGAGATCGACGTACCCATCACCGTTCACGTCCCCTGCGGAAGCCACCGACGTACCTAGACCCTCTCTCCCAGCGACGCCGTCAACAACTCTGGAAGGAGCATCCCCGACACCAGTGGGGCTACCATGGTACACCCGCACCGCGCCAGTTCTGGCACCTCCACTGGAATCCGCGAAGGGCACACCCAGTACAAGGTCCACGAAGCCATCTCCGTTCACGTCTCCGGACGCCAGTGACCTTCCCAAGGACCCGCCTGCCGCGGCACCCTCAAGAGTCTGCGACGGAGGCCCGGCAATTAGGCTTGAATGTCCAAGGAAGAGGCTGGCCGTGCCCGCCCCGCTCCGCGCTCCCGGTGACGCCGTCGGAGCGCCCACAAGGACGTCTGCGAAGCCATCCAGGTTCACGTCACCAGCCGCCGCCGATGACCCGAAGGCGCCACCCACCATCGTCCCTTCAAGCAGCGCCGACGCTGACGACCCGATTCCACCCTCGCCTCCAAGGTAGATCATCGCGGCTCCCGCCCCGGCCCTGCCACCGGGTGACGCCTGGGGCGCGCCGATCAGAAGGTCCCCGAAGCCATCTCCATTCACATCGCCAGCGGGAGCCACCATGGTTCCGAAGGCATCCCCGGCAGTCACGCCTTCGAGGATCCTCGACGGGGAAGCGCTGACACCACCCCCACCTCCAAGGTACACAACGACCACTCCCGCCATCATTCTCCCCCCAGGGGAGGCGCCTGGTGCGCCGATAACGATGTCAGCATAACCATCACCATTGAAGTCCGGAACCGTACCCCAGCTCGTGTCCACCGGAGCCGACCGCGCGCCAACCCAGAACTGCCAGACGGGACTGGAGCGCTCACTTGTAGCCGATCCGAGGCGACCAAACAGTCGCCAGTAGTGAATTCCGGGGCGCAACTCCACACTCGGCACCGCCTGGCTCCCGGCGGCATCGAGCGTCTCGTCCACGCGCGTACATGCCCTATCAGCGCAGAGTTGAAGCCGAGCTCCGTCAGTCCCAGGCGCCAACGCCCACCTGAATGTCGGCC
Organism: Deltaproteobacteria bacterium; assembly: GCA_016218725.1. Classification (GTDB taxonomy): domain Bacteria; phylum Myxococcota_A; class Polyangia; order Polyangiales; genus JACRDB01. The sequence goes on along the minus strand of JACRDB010000152.1, from coordinate 11,725 downwards.
TCATCGATGTTGTGTATGCCGTGGATTGTGGCAACCTCTGGCGTGGCGGCGGAAGCATCGGCGCCACGCATCTCCCGAGCACAGGTGCGAAGCCCGGACTGCAGCGCACGTCACACCGGCCCTCCACACAGATGGATTCACCGTTGGCAATCGGGGCGCACATCGACCCGCAGCGACCGCAATTCCGCACGTCGCGCAGGAGATCGACGCAGGCCCCATCGCACGATGCAGCGTCACACATCATCGTTACGTCGGGGCCCCCCTCGGAACCATCCGGGCGCAACCCTTCGCTTGGAGCCGCCTCGTCACCGGCCTGGTCTCTGAGCGCATCCGTCGGGATCACGCCTGCGTCCGCGTCCATACCAGGCCGCTCCAGGACGCCAAGATCCGTACGGCTGTCCATTCCTGGGGCAGTATCGGCGCCGGCGTCTACGCGCCCGATAACGTAATCAGGGAGACCCAGGCGGCATCCTTCAGACATCAGAATCACCACCATGGCGATCGAACGCAACTTCATTGCTTATATCCTTGGTGCCGTAGTCGCCACGATTTCGCAGACTCCCGGTACTGCACTTGAGCCGCCCCTTACCCCTCCGGATCACCCCGGGTTGGGCAGGTCACACAGCCGCGCGTCGGTGCACACGAGGCCCTCGCAGCAGTCGCTGCCGCCGCCGCAGCGGCGGCCGCGCGGGCGGCACATCCCGGTGCTCGGCACGCACCGCCGGGTGGTGCTCCCGTCGGGGCTCATCGCGCACTCGCCCGAGCAGCAGTCGTCGTCGGTGCTGCACCCGGTCCCCGTGGGGCGGCACGGCGGCGGCGTCCAGTACGGCGACAGCCCCGTCACGCTCTCCTGCCCGGGGAGCCAGTAGGCCACCTCCGACGGGTCGCTCCGCCCATCCGGGTGGTTGTTGATCGCCGTCACCCAGATCTGCTTGGCCCCGCGCGTGCCCGCGAACATGTTCCCGTAGGGCCGCGTCGTCGTGAACAAGAGCCAGAAGTACCCCCCGGAGTTGAACGGCGAGAACAACGGCCGGTAGCTGTCAAAGGCCATGGGCCCGCCGCTGGCTCGGTCCAGCCGCACCGGCGCCCCGCCGTCGGCGCCCAGGAACCACAGCGCCCCGCGGGTGCCGCCCCCGGTGGCCGCCGCCGTGCGCCGCGTCTCCCCGTGCTGGTACGCCAGCCACCGCGAGTCCGGCGTGAACGTCGGGTGCCAGTCCATGTTCCCGTCCGGCGACGAAGCGGCCGTGTGAAGCACCCTCGTCGGCCCGAACATGTCCCCGGGCATCACGGGCGTCACCGCAAGGTTGTTCATCCGGTCCGTGAAGGCAATCAACCGCGAGTCCGGGCTCCACTCCGGGTCGAAGCCGTCCCCCGCCCGGCCCGTGGTGCCCGCCACCTCCATCCCGGTCATCGCGTTGATGAGCTGGAAGCGCGTGGTGCTCGCGTTGGCCCCGCAGTCCCCCGCCACCAGCCGCGTGGCGTCACCGTTGAACGACGCGCACCGCCGCAGGGGGTAGCGCTGCCTCGCCAGGAGCGGCGCGGGGTTGGGCGTCAGGTCCCGCGTCAGGTCGTAGAGCGCCAGGTCCTCGGCCCCGCCCCCCTCCAGGAACCCCCCGAGGCGCTGGCCGTTGCGCGACACCGTGTGGCACCCGATGCACGGCGCCCCGGGGTTCGGCATGAAATCCACCCGCCGCGCCACGTCCACGTCCAAGCGCACCAGCCGCCCCCGCATCGGGTTCCAGTAGTACACGCTCCCCGCGATCACCCCGTCCACCGTGCGGAAGCTCGCCCGGGCGCTCTCGAAGCCCGTCCCGCGGGAGACCACCCGCACCCGCACCTCGATGGGCTGCCCCACGTCGCTCTGGGCGAAGCGCGCCCACTCCTCCTGCGGCGGCTGCCACGCATAGGTGAACCCCATCCCGTGCAGGAGGTACGCCTCCAGCACCGCGTGGGGCCGCGTGAGCCGCACCCGGTACACGTCCCCGGCGCCCCCCATCGGCTGCCGGGGCGTCCATTGTACGTTGGGCGCGTACACGTTCAGCGGCATCACCGCGCCCTCCAACGGATAGTCCACCTGCGGCGCGTGCATCGCCGCCCCGCCGGGCGTCACGTCGTCCACCCGCATGCGCGCCGTCGCGTCCACGCCCGGCCCCTCGAAGGTCACCCGCGCGTTCACCGTGAGCGTCGTCTGCGCGTTCAGGGCGCTGCCGTCCACGGTGCTCACCCGCACCGCCGTCTGCCCCCCCACCCCCGAGGCCGTGAACATCCCCGAGGCGTCCGTCAGCGCCCCGAGGCGACGGTCATCCAGCGTGAAGCGCACCCCTCCCGTGAGCTCCCGGGTCCTCCCGTCCCGCTGCCGCGCCACCGCCCGGAACGCCACCGTGGGGCGCACCGTCCGGGTCACCTCCAACACCGGGTTGGCAGGCAGGAGCTCCAGGCTCACCAGGTCCGTCGGCCGCGGCTGGGCCCGGTCCACGAGCCCCACCGCGTCCACCGCCCCGTCCCCCGTCCCCCCGCCCGAGTCCACGTCCGTAACACACCCCTCCCCCTCGGCCGTACACTCCCCTGGGGCCCCGACATCGCAACCCAGGGCCATCAGGAGCGCACCTACCCCTACCCACATGGTCCGACGCATAGGTGGAATGTACGTCGGTTTCGTCCCTGGGAACAGCACCCCCCAATGCGGTACACCCCGCGGCGATGATCCCACGGTACACCCCCGAGGCGTTCGCGGCGCTGTGGTCTCCGTCCCGGCGCTACGCCGTGTGGCTGGAGGTGGAGCTGGCGGCCTGTGAGGCCATGGAGGCCGAGGGGCTGGTGCCTCAGGGCACCGCGGAGAGGGTCCGGGCGCTCGGCCTCCAGCTCGACCCCGCGCGCATCGACGAGATCGAGCGGCGCACGCGCCATGACGTGATCGCGTTCCTGACGCACGTCGAGGAGCTGGCCGGCGAGCCCGCCCGCTGGCTCCACCGGGGGATGACCTCCAGCGACGTGCTGGACACCTCCCTGGCGCTCCTCCTGCGGGACGCGGCGGAGCTGTGCATCGCGCGGCTCCAGGGCCTCCTCGGGGCCTTGAGGCGCCGCGTGGAGGAGCACCGCCGCACGCCCATGATCGGCAGGACCCACGGCATCCACGCGGAGCCGGTGACCTTCGGCCTCGCGCTGGCGGGGCACTACGCGGAGCTGCACCGGGCCCTCGGGAGGCTGCGCGCCGCGCGCGACGAGGTGAGCGTGGGCACCCTCTCCGGCGCCGTGGGCACCTACGCCCACCTGTCCCCGGCGCTGGAGGCCAGGGCCCTCGGGGCGCTGGGACTTCGGACGGAGACGGTGCCCACGCAGGTGGTCCCCAGGGACCGGCATGCGGCGTACTTCGCGCACTTGGCGGTGGTGGGCGGGGCCATCGAGCGCCTGGCCATACAGATCCGCCACTGGCAGCGCACCGAGGTGCTGGAGGCCGAGGAGGCCTTCTCCGAGGGGCAGAAGGGCTCCAGCGCCATGCCCCACAAGCGGAACCCCATCCTGTCCGAGAACCTCTGCGGCCTGGCGCGCATGCTCCGGGCCTGGGCCGGCGCCGCCCTGGAGAACACCGCCCTGTGGCACGAGAGGGACATCTCCCACTCGTCCGCCGAGCGCTTCCTGGCGCCGGACGCCACCACCACCCTGGGCTTCATGCTGGAGCGCGCCACGCGCCTCGTCGAGGGCCTCCAGGTGTACCCCGACGCGCTCCGGGCCCACCTGGATCACACCGGCGGCCTGTGGGCCAGCGAGGCCGTGCTCCTGGCCCTGGTGGAGACGGGCCTCGGGCGCCAGGAGGGCTACGTCCTCGTGCAGCGAAACGCCATGAGGGCCTGGCGCCGCGAGGGGGACTTCCGCGCGCTCCTCGCCGCGGACCCGGAGGTGGGCCCCAGGCTCGGTGAAGAGGCCCTCGCGCGGTGCTTCGACCTCGCCCACACCCTGCGCCACGCGGACGCCGTGATCGACCGGGCGCTCTCCCTCGCGGCGCTTGCGCCGGGCGACCCTTCGGGCGTAGCGTCCGGCCGCCACGATGGTTGACATCGCCACCCTCCGGGCCGCGCTCGCCCACCCGCTGGAGCGCACACTCCTCCAGGGCCTCGGGGCCCGCGTCGAGGGCAAGGTGCGCGACTGCTACAGCCCCGGGGACGGGCGCAGGATCCTCGTCACCACGGACCGCATCTCGGCCTTTGACCGCGTGCTCGGTACGCTCCCCCTCAAGGGCCAGGTGCTCAACCAGCTCGCGGTGTTCTGGTTCGAGCGCACCGCGCACCTGGCGCCCAACCACCTCCTCGCGGCGCCGGACCCCAACGTGCTGGTGGGCGTGGAGTGCGAGCCCCTGCCCGTGGAGCTCGTGGTGCGGAGTTACCTCACCGGGGTCACCAGCACCTCGGTCTGGACCGCCTACGCCCGCGGGGAGCGCACCTTCTGCGGCCACGCGCTGCCCGACGGCCTGCGCAAGAACGACCCGCTCCCACACCCGATCGTGACGCCCAGCACCAAGGCCCCAAAGGGCGGCCATGACGTGTCCGTCGCCGCCGAGGCGCTCGTGCGCGACGGCGTGGTCTCCGGCGAGGACCTGCGCCTGGTGAGCGAGCGGGCCCTCGCGCTCTTCGCCTTTGGCCAGGCGTGGTGCGCCGCGCGCGGGCTCATCCTGGTGGACACCAAGTACGAGTTCGGCCGCGCGCCCGACGGGCGGCTTTTGGTGATCGATGAGATGCACACGCCGGACTCGTCGCGGTACTGGTTCCAGGGCACCTACGCCGAGCGCCACGCCCGCGGCGAGGAGCCCGAGAGCCTGGACAAGGAGTACGTGCGCCGCTGGCTCGCCGCCCAGGGCTTCACCGGCGAGGGGGCGCAGCCGCCCTTGACCGACGAGGTGCGCGTGGAGGCCGCCCGGCGCTACGTCGAGGCCTTCGAGCGCATCACCGGCGCGCCCTTCACGGCGGACCTGCGCCCACCGGAGCCCAGGCTCCGGGCCGCCCTCGGACTCACAACGTAGGAGACCATCCATGCGCGCGAAGGTGCTTGTCACGCTGAAGCCCGAGGTGCTCGACCCGCAGGGCGAGGCCGTCCGTCGTGGGCTCGTACAGCTCGGCCTGGTGGGCATCCGTGAGGTGCGCATCGGCAAGGTCATCGAGCTGGACCTGGTGGACTCGCCCGACGTCGAGGCCACCCGGAAGCTCCTCCAGCGCGCCGCCGAGGAGCTCTTCGCCAACCCGGTGATCGAAGACTGGAGGGTCGAGCTCGACGCTGTGACACCCACACCGCAGGGGTGACCTCGGAGGGTGCAGGCGCTACACTCCAATCCTTGGGTCCGTCGCGCTTCCAGGCTCTCTCGGTGGTCTCCCGGTCGGTGCTCCTCCTCGCCACCGCCAGCGCCGCGTGTTCAGACCCGGCGCCCCAGAGCCCCGACGCACGGCTCTACGACGCCCGCGAGGTCACCATCGACCCACGCCCCGACGCCACCATGGACTCCTCCCCCACGGACTCCTCCCTGGACGTCACCGTGGTGCCCTTTGACAGCCCTCCGCCCCCCGCCGACGCCGGAGCTCCAAGGCCCGACGGCGCTCGCCCCGACGCACCGCCCCCCACGGGGTGCGTAGAAATCGCCGAGGCCTACGCCCAGGCCGTGCGCGAGGCCCAGACCTGCCTCGGCCCCGGCCCGGGCCCCGGCCCGGCAGGGTGCAGCACGCTCCTCTGCGAGACCCTCTGCTGCACCTGCGAGGTGTATGCCAATGTGGGCACGGTGGCGTTTTCGCTGGCCCAGTCTCTCCGGATGCGCTGGGCAGGGACGGGCTGTCCGGGGATGCTCCCGTGCCCCGGGGTGCGCTGCGGCAGGCCCGCGATGGGGGCGTGCTCGGCCGAGGGGCGCTGCGTGACGCTCCGGTCGCCGCAAGACGCCGGGCGCTGACCCGAGCGCGGTTCAGGAGCGGCCCGGACCTCTTTGAGACACCTCGGTGTCGTCCAGCTCGCTCAAGAGGACGTCGCTGTCGGCCTCTGCCAGGGTGAGCTCCACCGAGGGCCTCGGGTCTTCTTCGGGCGCGGCCTCCGCGGGCGGCGCCACCGGGACCGTGGGCGCAGCGCCCTTGACCGTAGGGCTCCGAAGCCGCGAGGGCGGGGCTCTGCCCGGCGCCCCCTGGGAGGCAGTGCCCTTCACCGCGGGCGTACCCGCCGGGGTCCTGGCGCGCTTCTGGGCCTCCACGGGAGACTCCGGGAAGGCCCCGACAAGCTCCATCGTGGGCCTCGGGTCGTCGACCTGGGCCTGGGCCACCACGTCGAGCGTCGCGGGCAGCGCCAGGGCCGAGGGCTGCGCCCCGGACACCTTCCGGGCCCGTGCCTGGGTGACCGCCGCGTCGCGCTGGAGCTTGAGGTTGAGCGCGTTCTGCACCTCCTGGGCGAGGCGGGTGGTGTCCGTGCGCTCGGGCATCATCCGCAGGACGTCGCTCAGCGCGCGGGCAAAGGTCGCCGCCGTGGGGAAGCGGTCCTGGGGGCGCGTGGACACCGCCAGGTCCATCACCTGCGCCAGCGCCGCGGGCACGTCCGGGCGCACCGCCAGGAGGGGCTGCGGCCGCACCCGCTGGGCCATGGCCACCACGATCTCGTTGTCGCTCAAGGGGCCCCACAGCCGCTGGTGGGCCACGGCCTCCCACAGCATCGCCCCGCAGGCGTAAAGGTCCGTCTGCACGCTGAAGGGCTCCCCCAGCACCACCTCCGGGGCCACATAGCTGGCCTTGCCGAGGAAGGCCTCCGCCGGCGTCGAGCGCGGGTCCTCCAGGGCCCGGGCGATGCCAAAATCCGCGAGCTTCACCACGCCCCGGACCGACAAGAGCACGTTCGTGGGAGAGACGTCCCGGTGGATGATCGTGGCGGGCACCAGCGAGCCCCCCCCTCCATCGACCCGCTCGGTGTGCGTGTGGGCCGCCTCCAGCGCGCGCAGGACCTCGATGCACACCGCGGCCATGAGCAGCGGTGAGGTCCGCACCCCGAAGGCGCCACACAGCTCTGAGATGGCCCGGAGCGTGAGCCCCTCCACCCACTCGGTCACCAGGTAGAGCCCAGAGGGGTCCTCGCCGAAGTCCACCACCTGCACCACGTTGGGGTGGTCCAGGGCGGCGTGGACGCGCGCCTCCCGCATGAAGAGCGCGCGGTACTGCGCCAGGTGCTCCAGCCTGGAGGCCATGCGCTTGAGCGCCACGGTGCGCCGGAAGCCCCCAGGGCCCTGGTGCTCCGCGCGCCACACCTCGGCCATGCTCCCCACGCCGGCGAGCTCCACCAGGTGGTAGCGCCCCCCCACCAGGGCCCCCGGTTGATCAATGGTCTTGCGATACGGTCCCATGCCCGATGGTCTCCCACTGTACACCGCCCCCGCCATCGGCGATACACCTCCGCGCCCATGCGGAGCTACCTCTGGAACCTCGTCGTCGATCCCTCCGCCGTGGACGGCCAGGGCCACGTCAACAACGTCGCCGTCGTGCAGTGGGTGCAGGACGTCGCCGTCGCTCACTCCCGCGCCGTGGGCCTGGGCCCCGAGGACTACGAGGCCCTCGGGGGCATGTTCGTCGTCCGCCGCCACGCCGTCGAGTACCTCCGCGCCGCCTACCTCGGCGACGCCCTCACGGTCTCCACCTGGATCGACGGCGCCTCGCGCATCCAGTGCGAGCGCCTCACGGAGATCAAGAACGCCGCCGGCGACCTGGTGGTCACCGCCCGCACCACCTGGGTGTACCTCCACCGCGCCTCCCTCCGCCCCGTGCGCATCCCCCCGGCGGTGCGCTCGGCCTTCAGCGTCACCGATCCGGTATAGTCCCACAGTCACCCACACACACCTACCTCCCGCTGGACACTGTTGTACCCACCGACAGGGTCCTTGGGGGGAGGCACAACCCCTGGAAATTCAGTCTCTTCGGGCTTTCTTGAACTTTGTTCAATACGTCCCTGGGAGGCACGGCGGGTGCATTGAGTGCAGGGTGATGAGCACGGGCTGGCGAGTGTTGTGTACGGCGCTTGGGGTGTGGGCCCTGGGGTGCGCGGCGGAGGAGCCGGAGCGGCTGGCGGACGGCACGGCGGAGGTGCTCCGGGGCGAGGTGACCTACGACCACCCGGAGATCGGGTCGTTGAGCGTGGGGTGCACGGGCACGCTGGTGGCGCCGAACGTGGTGATCAGCGCGGCGCACTGCTTTGGGTACGGCTCCACGCGGTCGCCTGGGCGCTACGGGACCTTCTCGATCCGGCGCGCGGCGGGCGAGGCGTCGGTGTCGTACACGATCGAGCAGTACGTGAGCTACTCGTCGCAGCTCGGGACCTACGACGTGGCGCTGGTGAAGCTCGCCACGGCGGTGCCCGCGAGCGTGGCGACGCCCGCGGGGGTGGCGCGGTCGATCCCCTCGCGGGGCACACGCCTGGCGGTGTACGGCTACGGCTGCACGGCGCGAGGCACCAGCACGGACTGGCGCAAGCGGAGGTTTGTCTTCACCGAGGGGCCCGCGAGCAACAACCTCTGCCCCGGGGACTCCGGCGGTCCGGTGATCGTGGCGGACACCGGCGCCGTCCTGCGCATCAACTCAGGCTACTACTACGACAGCTTCGGGACGGACATCTTCGGGATCGTGCCGGCCAACTACGACCGCATCGCCGCGCAGATCACCGCCTGGAGCGGCGCGCCCCCGAGCGACGGCGGCGGCGGCGCGCCCCCGGGCGGCGGTGACGGCGGTGGCGGCGGCACGACGCCGCCGACGGAGCCGACGCCCCCGAGCGGGGACGGCGCCTGCGGGGCCTGGGCGCCGTACACCGTGTGGCACTGCTCGGCGGACGGCTCCATCCGGGGGCGGTGTCGGGCGGGGGCCTTCGAGCAGGAGCCGTGCGGCGCGGGCTGCGAGCAGCGCGCCACTGGCGAGGACGTCTGCCGGGTGGTGACCAACTGCGGGGCGTGGGAGCCCTTCACGGCCTGGCACTGCTCCCGGGACGGGTCCATCCGGGGGCGGTGCCGCGAGGGGCGCTTCGAGCAGGAGCCGTGCAGCGCGGGCTGCGAGCAGCGCACCACCGGCGAGGACCTCTGCCGCTCCGCGGGCGGCGCGGACCCTGGCGGCGGCACACCCCCCGGGGGCGGCGGCGGCGAGGCCTGCGGGCGCTACGAGGGCTGGTACGTCTGGTCCTGCCTGGACCGGTACAACATGGTGCGCTGCGTGGGAGGCCGCCTGGAGCGCGCCCGCTGCGGGAACCAGTGCTGGATCCGCCCCGTAGGCTACGACGACTTCTGCACCTGAAGGGCGGCGGTCGGCGCGTTGAAACCGCGTCGCAACGAGTACGATGCCGCCGTCGATGGGACCGCCCCACGCCGTCCGCGCGTCCGTTACCCTCGCGGTCCTCGGCGGGGCGCCGTGGGCCCTCGGGCAGCCCCGGCCGACAACAAACACCCCCGGCGAGACCGAGCTCGACCGCGCCGCCCAGGAGGTCGTGGTCCGCGCGCCCTCGGGCGCCCGCGAGCGCCTCGGGGAGACGCCCCGGAGCGTCAGCGCGGACTCCCGGTTGGAGGCCGTCAGGGCCGTCGCCAGGGACGTCGGGGACCGCCTGGAGGAGCTCCCCGGGGTGTACGTCCAACGGACCACGAGCATGTCCGCGGCGCCCATCCTGCGCGGCCTCGGGGGCCAGCGCACGCTCCTCCTCTTCGATGGCCTCCGGCTCAATGACGCCCTCACCCGCGTCGGCGGCAACGCGCTCCTGACCCTCATCGACCCCGCGGTGGTGCGCTCCGTCGAGGTCGTCCGAGGGCCCGCCAGCGTCCTCCATGGCTCCGACGCCCTCGGCGGCGTGGTGCTGGTGAACCCCTTGGACGCCTCTGGCTACCCCGGCGGCGAGCGCGAGGCCCACGGCGAGGTGTCCCTCCGCCAGGCCACCGCCGAGCGCTCGGTGCAGGCCACCGGGCTCGTCGAGGGCGAAGCGGGCCCCTTCGGCGCGCTCCTCTCCGGGTCCCTCGGAGACACCGGGCGCCTCCAGGCCGGAGGCCCCCTCGGCGAGCAGCCCTACAGCGGGTACGGCGACCGCGCGGCGAGCCTCCGGGGCACCTGGACGCCCTCCTCGGGGCATCGCCTCGGGGTCGCCCTGCACACCTCGGCGATCACCGACGCGCCCCGCTCGGACCTCTCGTCCCCGGGGGACCTTCGGGTGTTCCGGCTCCAGCGCCGGGACGTGGGCTACCTGCACTACCAGGGCGGCATCGGTCCCGCGCGGGTCAGCGCCCGCGCCGGGCTCCTACGCCGCGACGAGGTGCGAGACCGCCTCCGGGAGGCCCGCACGGACACCGAGCGGGACTCGGTGCTCTCGGCGCAGGCGGCCCTCCAGGTGGACCTGCGGGTCCGTCAGGCGCGCTTCTCCGCCGGGCTCGACCTCGCGTCGGACGCCGTGGACAGCGCCACGGAGACGCTCCGTGACCACAGGCCACCGAGCGCCGGTCGGGGGCGCTACCTCCACGGCAGCCGGTACACCCAGGGGGGGCTCTTCGCCTTCTGGCGGCAGCGTTTTGGCGCCTCGGACCGCTGGACCCTGGAGGCCGGCGCGCGCCTGGCCTTCGTGAGCGTCCAGGCTCCGACGGACGGCTCCGCGCCCGCGCTGGAGCGCGCGTACCGAGCGCCGGTCGGTGGCCTCGGAGGCCGCGTGGCGCTCGCCCCGGGCGTGACGCTCCTGGTGAACCTCCTCGGGGGCTTCCGCGCCCCCAACCTGGACGACTACCAGGCCCTGGGCTCCGGCGCCCGGAGCTTCGACGTGCCCAACCCGGACCTCGGCCCCGAGCGGTCCTGGACGGCGGAGCTGGGGCTGCGGGCGCAGCGCCGGGCCTTCTCCCTCACGGCCTTTGTGTACGGGTCCACGCTCCAGGGGCTCGTGGCGCGCGTACCGTCCACCTTCCAGGGCATGACCATGGTAGACGGGCGACGGGTGTACACCCGCCAGAACGCCAACGACGCGAGCCTCCTCGGCGCCGAGCTGGACCTCGGCTGGCGCCCCACGGCGGGCCTCCAGGCGACGCTGGGCGGGGCCTTCACCTGGGCCGAGGCGACGCTCCCGCTGGAGGACGGCACGCGGGTGATCGAGCCCATGGCCAGGGTGCCTCCGGCCTTTGGGCGGCTGACCCTGGGCTGGCGCTGGCCTCGGGCGTGGGTGACCCTGGTGCTCACCGGCGCCCTGCCCCAGCCGCGCCTCGCGACCTCCGACCGGGACGACGTGCGCCTGTGCCCCGCGGGACCCGCGCGCTGCACCGAGGTCCCTGGCTACGGCGCCGTGGGGCTCCGGGCCGGGGCCCACCTGCACCCGAGGCTCACCCTCTCGACGGCGCTGGAGAACGTCTTTGACAGCGCGTACACGCCGTATGGCGCGGGCCTCCCGGCCCCGGGGCTGAACCTCGTGGTCGCCCTTCGCGCCCAGACGAACTAGACCGCGTCTCTCGGGGGTGACCTCACCCCCCCGGCCCCCTCTCCATGAATGGAGAGGGGGGGCAGAGAGGAAAATCTCGTGTGATTACAATGGGTTATTCCCCTCTGTCTCCCCCTTTCCATGAATGGGGAGGGGGCCGGGGGGGCATAGGCGCCAGGATAAGGGCTCCGAGGTCTGAATTTCAGGCACTTCAGGCAGCGGGTGGGGCTTCGAGGACGGCACGGTCGGCGACCGCGCCGCCCGAGCTCCTGACGCTTTTTCGCCCGGGGTTCGCCAGCGCAACGGC
>JACRDB010000150.1 GCA_016218725.1 Deltaproteobacteria bacterium | reverse complement strand
GGAGGGTGGAGCGGGGAACGCGCTGGCGCCGGGCGAAAGCTCGCTGCGAAGCGGGGCGCTCCTCGCGGGCGCGATGCAGCAGGTCGGCGCGACGCGCAGGAGAACCGGGGCGGGTGGAGCGCCGACGGGCTTGCGGCGCAAGGCGCACCGTGCCGCAGAGCTGCCCCTGGAGTTCGGCGATGCGAGCGCGGTCGCGGGCGCGGTCGGCTTCGAGCTCGGCGACCCTGGCCTCCAGGCGCAGGATCTTGCCCGCGCGCGGATCGGGCCCCGGGCGGTGGGGTTGGAGCGCCTCGCGACAGCGTGCGACGATGTCGTAGAGGTGGGCCGGGGAGCAGTCGTTGGCCGCGGCGACATGGGCGACGGACTGGTCGTCCGGACGTTGGAGAACACGGACGACGAGGCCCAGCGTCTCTCCGGGCTGGACGAAGGTGGTGGTGAGCGGGTACGAAACCAAGTGCGCCTCCTGCGGCGCCGACTGGGTTTCTCAGGCTTCGGCGGCGCCGTGGGGGTGCCTTCTCGCGGACTTGGAGCTCCCGCGCAAGGACTTCCTCACGCGCCCCGCGCACTCCACGGATCTCCTCCCCCTCTCACCCCGCGAAATGAACGGACCCGCTATTTGTCAGCGCGTCCCACGGCCGAGGCGGCGCAGCTGCGCGCGCTCCCAGAAGAACGCCGCCCGGCGCATCTCGTCCACGGACGGTGCGGCGCTCGACCTCGCCCCGCGCCGCTGCTCGACCGTCGCAGGCGCGCGATGGTATCCTCGGGCCGTGCCGCTCGCGTTGGGTGACAAGGAGGGGTGGGTGCAGCTCCTCCGCGCGGACCCTCGCGCGTTCAACGCGGAGAAGGCAGCGTTCGCGGGGCGGCGCATCGAGCTGCGCGGCGCGGACCTCGCGGGGCTCGACCTCACCCGCGCGGACATCACCCGCCTGGACCTCACCGGCGCGGACCTGTCGCGCTGCCGCGTAGGGGGCCTCGGCCTCATGCTCTGCCGCATCGAGGGCGTCGCTCTCGACGGCCTGACCACCGACGACGGCATGGACGAGGACGTGCGCACCCTGGCGCTCCTGTGGAAGGACCCGGAGGCGTTCAACGAGGCCCGGACGCCCCTGCTCACCCTCGACGGCGCCGAGCTCGACGGCGCGGACCTGGGCGCCGCGGACCTCCGACGCCTGGGCCTCTCGGGCGCAAACCTCGCCTGGGCCAACCTCTCCCGCTGCCAGCTCGACGGCGCCTACCTCCGCAAGACCCGGCTCCTCGGCGCCTGTCTCCAGGGCGCTCGCATCGACCGCGCGCACCTCGACGGGGCCGACCTGCGCGAGGCCGACGCCCGCGGCGCCACCTTCCACTTCGCGCGTATGGACGGGGCCCTGCTCGGCCGCGCCCGCTTCGACGGCGCCACCTTCCACGGGTGCGCCATGGGCTCCGTCCAGGCAGACGACGCGCACTTCCTGGAGGCGACGTTCCAGCATACATCTCCCTACCTCGGCGCCTTTGCGCGCGCGGACTTCTCCGGGGCCCACTTCGAGCACTGCTGCTTCAACGCCTGTGCGCTTCCTGGCGCGCGCTTCTCGGGGGCGACCGCCCTGGAGCTGGCCTTCCGGGACTCGGACCTGACGGGCGCGGAGCTCGTGGGCATGCTGGGGAGCGCACCCACCTTCGAGCGCGTGAGGCACTGAGTCCGATAGGCGCTCTGCGCTGAGCGGCGGACGCTACCGCAGGCCGTGCCTGCGCATGGAGGCGCACGCCGCGTCCAAGGAAGTCAGCACCGCATCGACCAGCGCGGTGGGCTCCGCGAGCCGCGCGACCAGCTCGGCCGTCGGGGCCAGGGCCACGAACTGCGACGACGCGGTGCCCTCGCCCGCGGTCACCACGCGCACGTCCAGGTAGCAGCGCGCGGGGCCCGCAGCGCCGGGGACCGACGGCGCCCGGCCCACGGTGAGGTCCACGCGGGCCAGCGGCAGGTCGGGGTCGGTGATCGGGAACGATGCCACCCGCGGCGTGAAGGGTCCGTCGGAGGGGAGCGCTCCGGCGGCGAGTCGCAGGCGCTCCAGGGCGTCGCGCACGGTGGCGCCCAGGGCGCCTCGGTCGCGGAGGGAGGCGGGCGCTGAATGATCGTTCATTCGGACTCATCCCCCGGGGATCGTACCGCTCCGGCTTCGCACACGCCATCCGCGGAGAGGCGGCCGCTACTCCTCCTCCTGCGAGGCGCGGAGCGCGGCGAGCACCGAGAGGTCCTCCAGCGTGGTGACGTCCCCCTTGGTCTCGCTGCCGCCGGCGATCTCCTTCAGGAGCCGCCGCATGATCTTGCCGCTGCGCGTCTTCGGCAGCACGTCCGTGAACCGGATCACGTCCGGCCGGGCGAAGCGCCCGATCTCCGCCGCCACGTGCTCGGCCAGCTCGTGCTTGGCCGCGGGCGTCGCCGGGTTGCCCGGCCGGAGCGTGACAAACGCCACCAGCGACTGACCCTTGAGCTCGTCCGGGCGGCCCACCACCGCGGCCTCGGCCACCGTGCGATGCGACACCAGCGCGCTCTCGATCTCCGCCGTCCCCAGCCGGTGCCCCGACACGTTCAGCACGTCGTCCACCCGGCCCATCAGCCAGAAATAGCCGTCTTCATCCCTCCGGGCCCCGTCGCCGGTGAAATACACCCCGGGGATGTCCGCGAAATACTGCTTCTTGAAGCGCTCGTCGTCGCCGAAGATCGTCCGGAGCATCGACGGCCACGGGCGCTTGATCACCAGGAACCCGCCCTCGTTGTCCTCGCAGCGCGTGCCGTCCTTGCGCACCACCTCGGCCTCGATCCCGAAGAAGGGCAAGGTCGCGCTCCCGGGCTTGGTGGGCGTGGCCCCGGGCAGGGGCGAGATCATGATGGCCCCGGTCTCCGTCTGCCACCAGGTGTCCACCACCGGGCACCGCGCGTTCCCGATCACCCGCTGGTACCACATCCACGCCTCGGGGTTGATCGGCTCCCCCACGGTCCCCAGGAGCCTCAACGACGAGAGATCCGCCTTCATCGGCCACTGCTCGCCCCAGCGCATGAAGGCCCGGATCGCCGTCGGGGCCGTGTAGAAGATCGTCACCCCGTGGCGCTCGCAGAGCTGCCAGAGGCGACCGGCGTCGGGGAAGTTCGGCGCCCCTTCGTACATCACCACCGTGGCCCCGTTGGACAACGGCCCGTACACCACGTAGCTGTGCCCCGTGATCCACCCCACGTCCGCCGTGCAGAAATACGTGTCCGTCTCCCGGAGGTCGAACACATACTTGGTGGTCAGGTAGGTAGACACCATGTATCCCCCGGTGGTGTGCACCACCCCCTTGGGCTTCCCGGTGGTCCCCGAGGTGTACAGAATGAACAAGGGGTGCTCGGCCTCCACCGGCAGCGGCGGCGCGCTGGCGGTCACGGCCTCGATGACCTCGTGCCAGTAGTGGTCCCGGCCCGGCTCCATGTTGATCCGGTCCCCGGTGCGGCGGAAGACCACCGTGTGGCGCACCGTGGGGCACTGCCCGAGGGCCGCGTCCACAACGGGCTTGAGCGGGATCACCTGCCCCCGGCGGAAGGCCCCGTCGCAGGTCACCACCAGCGAGGCCTTGGCGTCGTTGATCCTGTCCCTCACGGCCTCCGCCGCGAAGCCCCCGAAGATCACCGTGTGCACCGCGCCGATGCGCGCGCAGGCCAGCATCGCCACGGCGATCTCCGGCACCATCCCCATGTAGATGGCCACGCGGTCCCCGGCCCGCACCCCGAGCTTGCGGAGCACATTGGCGAAGCGGCACACCTCCCGGTGGAGCTGGTGGTAGGTGAGAATCCGCGTCTCGCCGGGCTCGCCCTCCCACAAGATCGCGGCCTTGTTGCGGCGCAGCGTGGGGAGGTGACGGTCCAGGCAGTTGTAGGCCAGGTTCGTGGTCCCGCCCACGAACCACCGGGCGTGGGGCGGGTCCTCCACCAGGATGTCCCGGGGCGGGGCGAACCAGTGCAGGGCCTGGGCCATCTCCGTCCAGAAGGCCTCCGGGTCCTGGATGCTCTTGTCGTAGAGCGCCTGGTACTGCTCCATGGAGCGGATGTGGGCGTGGGTGGAGAACTCCTCGTCCGGCGGGAACACCCGGGTCTCCTTGAGCAGGCTCTCGATCGAAACGGTCATGGTCGCTGTAGCCCTCCGACGGCGGGGCGGAGGATAGGCCCTCCCGGGGTGCGGTGTCACCGCACAATTCGCGGTATGGTTCGTGGTCACCTTGAACACCCCTGCCTCGCCCCGCTGGGACCTCACCCCCCTGTACCCCTCCCCCCGGTCCGAGGCGCTCTCGGCCGACCTGGACGCCCTGGACGCCCTGGCCGAGGCCTTTCGCGATCGCTGGCAGGGAAAGGTCGCCGGGCTGGACCCCGCGGGGCTCCTGGCGGCCCTCGGGGACTACGAGGCCCTCCTGCGCGCGGCCTACCTGCCTCAGGGGTACACCGGCCTCCTGGTGTCCACGGACAACCTGGACGACACCGTCAAGGCCCTCCAGGCCCGGGTGGGTGAGCGCGCCACGGAGGCCTTCAACAAGGCCCGGTTCTTTGACCTGGAGCTCTCCCGGTGCCCCGCGGAGACCCACGCCCGCTGGGCCCTGGAGCCCTCCCTCGGGGTCTACCGGCATTACCTCCAGCGCGCCCAGGAGGTGGCCCCGTTCCAGCTCCCGCAGGAGGTGGAGAACGTCCTGGCCACCAAGAACCTCACCGGGAGGCGCGCCTGGACCCAGTTCTACGACGAGCACACCGCCCGCTGGACCTTCCCCTTCACCGTGCGGGGCGAGACCCGGGACCGAAACCTCGCGGAGCTGCGGGCCCTGCGCACGGACCCCGACCGGGACGTGCGCAAGCGCGCCGTGGAGGCCATGCTCACGCGCTTCGAGGCGGAGGCGCCGATCTTCGCGTTCATCGCCAATACGCTCTACCAGGACCACCGGAGCGAGCTCGCCCTGCGGGGCCACCGCTCGCCCGAGGCCCCCACGCTCCTCGACGACGAGCTCACCGAGGGCGCCCTGGACGGCCTCATGACCGCCGTCGAGGCCCACTACCCGGTCGCCCAGGAGTACTACCGCTTGAAGGCCCGCGCCCTGGGCCTGGACAAGCTCGAGACCTGCGACCTCCTGGCGCCGTACCCCCAGGACGAGCGCGAGCTCCCGTGGGAGAGCGCCCGGGACCAGGTGCTCGATGCCTTCAGCGCCCTGGACCCCGGCGTGCGCTCGCTGGCCGAGGCGTTCTTCCGAGAGCAACGCATCGACGCCGAGCCCCGCGCTGGCAAGCGCGACGGGGCCTTCTGCGCGAGCCTGGTCCCGGGCCGGGCGCCGTACGTGTTCATGAACTATACGGGCCGCCTCCACGATGTGCTCACGCTGGCCCACGAGCTCGGCCACGGCGTACATTTCGCGCTGGCGGGCGACCGCCAGGCGCTGCTCAACTACTGGCCCACCACGCCCCTCGCCGAGACCGCCAGCGTCTTCGCGGAGATGGTGCTCTCCCGGGACCTCCTCTCCCGGGAGCGGGACCCCCTCGCGCGCCGCCAGCTCCTGGCCACGCGCATCGAGGAGGCCCTGGGGACCATCCACCGGCAGGTGTGCTTCGTGCGCTACGAGCGCAACGCCCACGCCCGCCGCGCGGAGGGGGTGCTCTCCACCGGGGACTTCCGCGCGCTCTGGGAGCGCGAGCACCGCAGGCTCTACGCCGACGCGGTCACCTACACCGAGCGGGACACCTGGGCCTGGCCCGGGATCTCGCACCTCTTCCATTACCGGTTCTATTGCTACTCCTACGCCTTCGGGCAGCTCCTGGTGTTCGCCCTCTACCGCCTCTGGGAAGACGACCCGAAGGGCTTCGTGCCGAAGTACCTGGAGCTCCTCTCCTCGGGCGGGCGGGACTCGCCCCCGGCGCTCCTCGCCAGGGTGGGCATTGACGTCTCGGACCCGGGCTTCTGGAGCCGGGGCCTGGAGGTGGTCACCCGCATGGTGGAAGAGTTCCGCGCCGAGGTGCCTTGACCGCGGAGCCCCGGGCCTTCCTCCCGGCGCCCGAAGGGTGCGCCCCAGGCGAGCGCTTCGCGCTGGTGGCGGACCTGCAGCGCACCTCCTGGCTGGAGTTCTGGCGCGAGCAGAACGACCCGGAGCGGGCACAGATCGTGGCGGCCATCGCCCGAGAGCGCCCGGCCTTCGTGGTCATGGTCGGGGACCTGGTCTTCGATGGGTCCAGCGCCGCGGAGTGGGAGGCCTTCGATCGATTGTGCGAGCCCCTGCGCGAGATCCCTTGCTACGGCGCGCTTGGGAACCACGAGTTCTGGAGCCTCGGGGACCACCTCGGGCGCTTCTTCGCGCGCTACCCCCACCAGCGCCCCCACCGCTGGAGCGCCCTCAAGCGCGGGCCCCTGTGGGTGGTGCTCCTCGACTCGAACCCCGGGGCGATGACAAAAGCGCTGTGGGAGGCGCAGGAACAGTGGTTCCGGCAGACCCTCGCCGACGCCGACGGGGCCCCGTCCGTCCGGGGCGTCCTGGTGCTTGTGCACCACCCGCCCTTCACCAACAGCGCGGTCACGGGGGACAGCCGGGCCGTGCAGAGGGCCTTCCTTCCCGCGTTCTTCGGGGCGCGAAAGACCCTGGCGATGGTGAGCGGCCACGCCCACACCTTGGAGCGCTTCGAGCGCCAGGGCCGCGCGTTCCTCGTGTGCGGCGGCGGCGGAGGCCCCAGGCACCGGCTCCTCCAGGGCGTCCGCAGGAGGCACCCGGACGACCTTGTGAAGGGCCCCGCCCTGCGGGACTTCCATTATGTGCTCGGAGCGGTGACCGACGAGGGCCTCACGCTCCGGGTGCTGGGCCTCCCGAAGGGCGCGACGGCGTTCTACCCGCTGGACGCGGCGAGCCTCCCGTGGCACGCCGGGTGATCAATCCACGGCGAGGGTCCAGCCCCAGCGGTCCTCGGTGACGCCTCGCTGGATCTTCGTGATCTCGTCGAAGAGGCCGAGCGCCAGGGGCCCGGCCTTGCCTCCGCCGATGACAAGCTCGCCCTCGTCGGTGCCGAGCACGCCCACCGGGGAGACCACCGCGGCGGTGCCCGTGCCGAAGACCTCCCGGAGCGTGCCCTTCGCGTGGGCCTGGCGCAACTCCTCCACGCTGACCTTGCGCTCCGTGGCGCGCAAGCCCCGGGCCTTCAGGAGCTGGAGCACGGTCTCCCGGGTGACCCCCGGGAGCACCGTGTCCCCGAGCGCGGGGGTGGCCACCTCGTCGTCAAAGACCGCGAAGACGTTCATGGTCCCGACCTCTTCGAGGTACCGGTGCTCGATCGCGTCGAGCCAGAGCACCTGGTCGTAGCCCCGGGCGCGGGCGCTCTCCGCCGCGGCCATGCTGGCCACGTAGTTGGCCGCGGTCTTGGCGCTCCCGAGGCCCCCGGGCGCCGCGCGGATGTGCTGCCGCTCGCACCAGATGCGCACGGGGTTGAAGCCGTTGGCGTAGTACGCCCCCACCGGCGACAGGATCACATAGAACGTGTACTGCGTGGCCGGGCGCACCCCGAGGAAGGCCTCGGTCCCGAAGAGAATGGGCCGCACGTAGAGCGCCCCGCCCTCCA
Organism: Deltaproteobacteria bacterium; assembly: GCA_016218725.1. Taxonomy (GTDB): domain Bacteria; phylum Myxococcota_A; class Polyangia; order Polyangiales; genus JACRDB01. The sequence goes on along the minus strand of JACRDB010000150.1, from coordinate 9,349 downwards.
CCGCGGGCACCCAGGCCCGCTCCACGGACACCAGCGAGCGCACCGCCTGGACGAAATCCGCGGGCTCCAGCACCGGCATGCACAGCCTCCGCGCGGAGTCCGCGAAGCGCTGGGCGTGGCGGTCGGGGCGGAAGAGCTGCACCCGGCCATCCTGGCCCTTGAAGGCCTTGAGCCCCTCGAAGATGGTCTGGCCGTAGTGCAGCACCGACGCCGCGGGGTCCACCGGGAGCGGGCCGTAGGGCTCGATCCGGGGGGAGTGCCACCCGTGACCCTGCGGGCCGCCGTAGTCCATCCGGAAGACGTGGTCCGTGAAGTGCTTGCCGAACCCAAGGGGGCCCTGCGGCAGCGTGCGCGGCGTGGTCGTGCGTCGGATGTCGATCTGCATGGCTCCTCCCAGAGGGGTCTTCCAGCGGCGCCGGACTACACAATACCCACGAAGAACGCAAGCCGCCGCGAGGCTCACCGCCACCGCAGGACCGACCCCAGGGCGTGGTGATCGTCGGTCCAGGGGGCGCCCCGAGGGTCGAGGGGCGCCCAGCCCGGATCTTGTGGTCGCCCGTCAAGATCGTCTACCCGCCGCAGGAGCACCCAGGTGGTCACGGGCCCGCCCGTGAGGTCCCTCACCACCCCGCGACGGACCCACGCTCGGAGCCCAAGCGCGCGCCCCGTGGCCGCGAGCACCCCCTCCATACGAAGGTAGCGATTGGTCACATGCACCGCAAGGCGCCCACCCGGACGAAGCGCTCGGAGCGCCACCGAGAGCCCCTCGCGGGTAAGGAGATGTGCGGGGATGGCGTCGGAGCTGAAGGCGTCCAGCACCACCAGGTCAAAGGCCCCGGTGCGCTCACCGAGCGCGAGGCGCGCGTCCCCGAGCACCACCTCCACCGGCGCCCGGGCCGCCGAGAGGTACGGGAACCACCTGCGGGCCACGCGCTCCACCATCGGGTCCAGTTCAAAGAAGGTCCAGCGCTGCCCGGGGACGGCCCACGCGCAGAGCATCCCGGCCCCGAGGCCCACCACCGCCACCCTCGCCGCGGGCGCCTCCCGCGCGAGCCTCGCGAGGAGCGCGCCGATGGGTGTGTCCGGGTGGTAGTACGCCATGGGATGTGGGGGCTGGTCGGTGCGGCTCACACCATGCAGGGTGCTGCCGTGAAACATCCGACGGAGGCCCCGGGCCTCGTCCACCCTCACGGTGCCGTAGAAGGTCCGGGCCTCGAAGCGCACCGCGGGGTCCGTGCCGCGGACGCAGAGGAGGGCGACGAAGCCGAGCGCGAGGCGGAGCCTCCGGCCCGACGAGGCGAGGAGGAGCAACGCCCAGGGCACCCCCACCACGAGGAGGGCGGCGCTCTTGTCGGGCGGCGCCACGCCCCGGAGCCCGGTGGCCAGGAGCGCCACGGCGAGCGGCACCAGGACGTCTCGCGTGCGCGTCTGGGTGTCCCCCGGAGCCTGCGACGAGGGTAGGAGCGCCACGGCCAGGGCGAGGGACAGGGGGTGCTCGGTGACGCGCGTGAACACCGCGGGCGCGACCAGGGCGTGGAGCGCTCCCGCCAGGGCACCCCCCGCGGCGATGGCGAGGTTGTACCCGGTGAGCGCTCCGACGGGGGGTCTTTCCTGCGCCAGGCGACCGTGGAGGCACACGCCCAGGAGGCCGACGGCCAGGAGCGTGAGCGCCAGCACCGCGGGGCCCGAGGACGCTCCGGCGGCGGACGTAAGAAACACGGCGCTGGCCACGAGGACCGCGAGTGGGAAAAGGGCCTCGGGGGCCCGGGCGTCCCCTCGGAAGGCCCAGGCGAAGGTCCCGAGGTGCAGCGCCAGGGGCAGGACCCACAGGAGCGGGACGGGCGAGAGGTCTTGCGTGATGGAGGCCGTGGCGCCCAGCGTCACGCTGGTGGTCACGAAGGGCAGGAGCACCCAGCGGGCGCGGACGGTCCACGGTCGCCCCTCCGAGCGCGAGGGCTCCGGGGCGGGCGCGCCTCGGGCGCCGGCGACGGCGCAGGGCACGAGGAGCGCGAGGAGGAGCCCCAGGCACGCGTCCCACGCGCGTCGCTGGACCGCGAGGCCCCACCGGGGCTCCAGCGCAAAGGGGTAGGCCAGGAGCGCCGCGAGGCTCCCGAGGTTGCTCGCGGAGGCGAGGCGGTACGGATCCGAGGCCGGGAACGCTCTCCCGTGCCAGCGTTGCAGGAGGGGGCTCGTGGCCGCGAGGAGCACCACCAGGGCGCCGTCGTCCGCGAGGAGCGAGCGCGCGATGGCCAGCGCCGGGGCGCCAGGGCCCAGCGCGGTGGGCGCGTCGGCGCGGTGCGCCGCGAGGCCGAGGGCGACGAGCGCCAGGTGCGCGAAGGGGTAACGCGCCTCACCCAGGACCCTGGGGCCGAGGTGCGCCAGGAGGTACCCCGCCAGGAGGCACAGGAGGAAGAAGAGCTGCGCCGCGGTCCAGACCGAGGCCCCGCCGCCGAGGAGCGGCAGGTAGCTCCGGGCGCTCATGGGCTGCCGCGCGAAGAACAGCCCCGCCCCGAGGAAGGCCGCCAGGGCGAAGCCGGTGCGCAGGGCCCTCGGGTGCATCGGGCAGGATCGTACGACCGCGCAGGGCCGTCGCAGAAACGATCGCCCGGCGTGGTACATCCAAGGGCCATGGCCGAGGATCGCGAGGACGCCGTGCTTCCGCCCTGCGGGCTCTATCGCACCACGACCCGCCTGGGGCAGCTCCCGGCCGGGAGGCTGGTGTACTTCCATAACCACGGAGAGCCCGCCCCGGGGGTCTATGTCCCCGAGAGCTGGACCCAGAACCGGGTGAACTTCTCCCGCGAGGGGATCCCCATCCCCGGCGCCTGGTGGGCCTCCACCCTGGACCCGGTGGCCCCGGAGGGCTTCTACCGCGTCCGGGAGGAGTTCCATTGCTGCGAGAAGCGCTGCCGGACCTTCGTGGTGGACCAGCTCGTGCAGCTCGCCTACACCGCCGAGGCCGAGCCGCTGGTGTTCCTGCCGGAGATCATTGACAACCAGTTTGTCCTCCCGGAGGAGGGCAACAAGATCGACCGCGCGCGGGTGCGGTGCCTCGCGCCCCTGAAGCTCCCGACGTCCTCGTCGTCGTCGCAGGATCACACGCCGTGAGCCTGCGCCGCGGGCTGGTGGCGCTGCTCCTGGTGCTCCTCGGCGCCACCGGGGCCCTCGCGGACACGCCCCCGAGGCTGGTCTTCGCGCCGGACGTGCAGCTCCCCGCCGGGGACCCGCTGCCGCAGAACGCCTCGGTGCTCCTGGAGCTCACCGTCACCGAAGACGGCCACGCCGGGGACGCCAGGGTCGTCGGCAGCCTCCGGGACGACATCGACGAGCGCGTGCTCCAGGCCGTCGGGGCCATGCGCTTTACGCCCGCCCAGCGCGAGGGAGCCCCCGTCCCCGCGCGCATTCGCTTCCGCTTCCGGGTGCACGCCGCCCCCGCCGAGGCGCCTCCCGCCGCCCCTCCTGCGCCCTTCGAGCTCCCCGAGAACCCCTACACCAGCGCGCCCGCTACGCGCCCTGCGGCGCAGACCCCGCAGGCGCCGCCCCCGGCGCCCGACGACGCGCCCACGGGCGCGACGGTGACCGTCCGCGGGCGCCGGAGCCCCGGGGCGGCGACCACGGTGAGCCTCCGGGCCGAGGAGCTCACCACGGTGCCGGGCACCTTCGGCGAGCCTACGCGGGTGGTGGCCACGCTCCCCGGGGTGGCGCGGTCGCCCTTTGGTCTTGGGGTCTTCGTGGTGCGCGGGGCGTCCTTTGAGAACACCGGGTTCTTCATCGACGGCTTCCCGGTGCCCAACCTCTACCACTTCGGGCTCGGGCCCGCGGTGATCTCGTCGCGCTTCGTGAGCGAGCTGAACTTCTACCCTGGCGGCTACCCCTTGCAGTACGGCCGCTTCTCCGCCGGGGTGATCTCCCTGGACACCCGCGCCCCGCCCGTGGAGCGCCCCACGCTGGAGTTCCAGTTCGACCTCCTGCGGGCCGGGGCCCTCGCCGCGATGCCCTTTGACCGCGGCCGGGGCATGCTCACGGTGGCCGCTCGCCGGAGCTACTACGAGCTGCTCATCCCACTCTTCATCGAGGGAGTGAACATCTCTTTTGGAGACTACCAGGTACGCACGGATTATCGGTTTACTCCGCGGTCACGCGCGTCGGTCTTTGTCTTCGGGTCCTATGACACCTTTGACCGCACGGCGGCCACGGGGGTGGGAGAGACCGCCGCGGAGAACCAGGTCGGCCTCGGGTACACCTTCCACCGGGTGATCTCCCGCTACGAGCACGACCTGCCCTCCGGGGGCCTGGTCACCGTCTCGGGCACCGTCGGCTGGGACCGCAGCGCCTTCGTCCGGAGCGACCCCGGGCAGCCGGACACGGCCTTCGAGGGCACCGGCTGGATCCTCGGCGAGCGCCTCGCGCTGCGGTACCCCACCGGCCGCTCGCTCACCACCACCGTGGGCCTGGACGCCCAGGCCATCGCCTACGACGTCAACCTCCGGATCCCGCTGCCGCCCTCCATCGGGGGGATCCCCGCGCCGGCGTTCAGCCCGGACATCCTCACCCTCAACGCCGCCCTCACGCAGACGGGCCTGGCGGCGTACCTGGAGGAGACCCTGCGCACCGGCCCCCTGGAGCTCACCTCGGGGGTCCGCGTGGACCTCCTGAACTACGGCGAGGTCACCACGGCCATCGTCGACCCGCGGGCGGTGTCCCGCCTTCGCATGGCCCGGGACCTGTTCCTGGTGACCTCCACGGGCTTCTTCCACCAGCCGCCGCCCTTCCCGCAGCTCATGCCCAGGATCGGCAACCCCGCCCTGCGCCCGACGCGGGCGTGGCAGTCGTCGGTGGGCGTCGAGGCCACGCTGCCGTACCTCATCGAGACGCGCGTCACGGGCTTCTACAACCGTATGTACCACCTCCAGCGGCCCTCCAACGCCGTGATCGAAGCGCCCAACGGCAACCCCCGCCGGGAGGTCCTCGCGGACGACGGCGAGGGCCGCGCCTACGGCATGGAGGTCATGATCCGGCGGCGCCTGGAGCGGGGCCTCTACGGCTGGGTGTCCTACACCTTGTCGCGCTCCGAGCGCTTCGTCGAGGGCGGCGCGGTGGTGCCCTTCAACTTCGATCAGACGCACGTCTTGAACTTCGCCCTGTCCTGGCTGATCAACGCCCGGTGGCGCATCGGTGCGCGCTTCCAGCTCACCACGGGCAACCCCCAACGGCGTATCCAGGGGGCCTTCTATGACTCTGACACCGATCGCTTCCGCCCGGAGCTGGTGCCCCGGGACCCGAGCGGCGGCGAGCTGGAGCGCCTGCCCACCTACCACCAGCTCGACGTCCGGGTGGACTACCGCTTCCGCCTCGGTCCCCTGCGGCTCACGGCCTACCTGGACGTCATCAACGCGTACTTCGCCCAGAACTCCGAGGCGTACCTCTACCAGTTCGATTACCTCCGCAGGACCACCTTCCCGGGCCTGCCCATCCTCCCCACCATCGGCATTGAAGGCCAACTGTGAACCCCGCACGCCGCGCCCTCGCCCTGGGTCTGTGCCTCGTCCTCGGGAGCTGCATCGAGGACCTGGATCGCAAGTCCCTGGTGCGCTACCCGCGGGTGCTGGACATCATCGCGGAGCCGCCCGAGGTGAACCCCGGGGGCACCATCACCTTCCGGGTGATCACGGGTGGTGTGCGCGAGACGCCCACCTTCCGCTGGGTCGCGTGCGTGTCCCCGGACCCCACGGGGCTGCCCTTTGGCACCTCGGGCTTCGGCACCGCCTCCAGCGAGGTCGGGTGCTTCAGCGAGGCGGGCGTCGGGAGCGTGCCCCTCGGCACGGGAGAGACCGCCCGCTTCACCATCCCCGCGCGCACCCTTGAGAACATCGACCTCCTGGCCTCGCGCTTCGGCCAGAGGCTCCAGGAGGGGACCCTCCGCACCCTCGCGAGGGACGTGGGCATCGTCCTGGGTGTGGGCGTCACCATGGAGACCGGCGGCACCGTGGCCCGCGCCTACAAGAGGGTGGTTGTCTCGCTTAGCACAACACCCAACCGCAACCCCCCGCCTCCCCGCTTTCGTGTGGGGACGACGTTGCTGGTTCCGTCGAGCGAGCGGGACCGCTGCGAGCCCGAGGGGGGCGGGGCGCTCCGGGTGCGGGCGGGGCAGCGGGTGGCCCTGGCGCCGGACACCATGGAGGAGACGTGGTTCGAGCCCTTCCGTGCGCTGACGGCCACCGGGGATTTTCAAGACCGGCGCGAGAGCGCGTTCTATTCATGGTACGTGACGGGCGGGAGCCTGGCCCGGGACCTGACCCGGAACCCCACGCGCAACAACGAGTGGGCGGCGCCGGCGGAGCCCGGGGCCTACGACCTGTGGCTCCTGGTGCGCGACGGCCGAGGGGGCTCCTCGGGCTGCCGCGCGGCGGTCACGGTGGAGTAAGCTCAGAAGCGGTGAGGCAGCGCGGTTGGTGGGCGACAAGGGCGGGAAGAGTTGCGCTTGACAGGGGCAGAACCCAGCGGGACACTTCTGCGTACTCCGATGGGATCGCGTACAGACATGGTCTGGTGGGCGGTCGAGGGGGCTCTCGGCCTCCATGGGCCCGCGGTCGGCCATGTGGGTGTGGGCGATCATGGTGCGCGCGCTCCGGTGGCCAGGCAGCGCGAGGACCTCATGGCGCGAGAGTACCGCCGGGAGGTGCGCCGGGCGCCGCGCGGACTCAACGCCGGCGAGCGCGAGGCCTCGAGATCGAGCACCGTCGGGCGGCCGGTTCGGGGCGGTCTAACACGCGAATACCGTGGTTATGTAGCCGAAGTCGGCGGCCTGACACGCGGATTGCGTGGTTATGCGGCGGTCGAACACGATGTTGGGCGGACATCGGCCGCGGGTGTCAGAACAAACTCGGCCGTGGGGCTCTACTACTGCTCAGGAGAGGTGAGGTGGCGCGATGAGTGATGATTCTACGAACGACACGAACCCCAAGGTTGAGGCTTTCCTCATCGAGGGCTATCGCAGAATGTCGTCGAGCCAGAAGCTCGAGCGCGTCCGATCGCTCACGCGTGCCGTCCAGGAGTTTGCGCTGTTGGACGTTCGCAGGCGCCATCCGGATGCGGATGAGCGGGAGCAGGCGCTTCGCGTCGCTTCCCGCTGGATCGAACCGGACTTGATGGTGCGTGCCTTCGGGTGGGACGTTCGCGAGAAGGGCTACTGATGCTCTCGGAACCCGTCCTCGTCGTCGCGGAGCTCGCGCGAGTCCTCGACGGTCTCGGGATTCGCTACGTGGTAGGCGGATCGGTCGCCAGTTCGCTCTACGGAGTTCCGCGAGCGACGCAGGACGTCGACCTCGTTGCGGACGTTCAGTTGTCTCATGTGGGCCCATTGACCGCAGCGCTCGTCGGCAGTTTTTACATCGACGCAGAGATGATCCGAGACGCCATCAAGCACCGATCATCATTCAACGTGGTGCATCTGGCGACGATGTTCAAGGCCGACATCTTCATCATGAAGGGAGACTCCTGGTCGCGCGAGGAGATGACGCGGGCACGAACGGAAGAGGTCGATGTCGCCGAAAACAAGGTGGCGATTCGCTTTGCCAGCCCCGAGGACACGCTGCTGCATAAACTCGTCTGGTACAAGCTGGGGAGCCAGGTCTCGGATCGACAGTGGGGCGACATCCTCGGAGTGCTCAACGTCCAAGGCGACGCGCTGGATCAGGAGTACCTCGACCGATGGGCTCCATTGCTCGACGTGTCGAGTCTGTTGCTGCGCGCGAGGAGCGAGCGGCGGGGGCCAAGGTGACGCCCGGAGGTGCCACCCAACAAGGGCTCGGCGCCGACGAGCGGGCGCTGCGCAGCCTCTCACGGCACAAGCCCACTTCGTTGGGCATTCACAGGGAGTGCGTCCGGTGACCTACGACAAGAGCGCTTCACCCGTCGGTTGGTATCTGGCGTCGTACCTACTTCGATTCGTCGAACTCTCCGACGAGAAGCGAGATGATCCTGAGGAGCGGTTCTTGTCGTGGGAGAACACAATTCTGGTCAAGGCCAAGAGCCTCGACGAGGCGTACGTGAAGGCCAGCAAGGTCGCGCTCCAGGAGACGAAGCCGTATCGCGGTGGCCCGCAAGGAGTTCGCGTGAAATGGAAGTTCGAAGGTATCACCGAACTTCTTCCCATATACGAGGCGCTCGGCGATGGCTCAGAGATCGCGTGGGCAAAGCACCGCCCGCGAAAGCTGAAGACGCTTCGAACGTTGGTCCGGACGAAAGAGTCATTCCATCGGTGAGCCAGATGCCGCCGATAACGACCTCGTTGCGTACGCCTGCCGTTGTGGACGCGTGGCTTGCTGACGCGCCGAGCGTGCCCAACGAGCCGATGAAGCCGATCGCAACCTCTGCGCTCATCGAGTACGCACCCGCACCACTGCGGCGGCACATCGGCGAGCCGTTCGACGGACTCGAGATGATGCGGGGGCGTCACGATCTGATGAACCAATTGCAGGGTGGACAACATGTCTGACCCGCTCGCCGACCTCGTCAAAGACCTGGAACGCGACGGAACAGTCCCAATCGGCTGGCTCACCAGGCAGGCAGCAAACCGAGCTCTCGAAAGATTGTGGGCTGAGTCTTGTGATCCACGAAGCATGATACGTCTCGCTGCGTGTGCACTGGACAAACGAAGTCTCGTCCATGCTCTTGGTCGCACAATTCGCGACGTCTTCGAGCGGTGGCCGTATCGAGGCGAGTCGTGCGTGAACCCAGAAGATGTTCTGTACCCCCTCCAGCTTTGCGATGCATGGGTACGGAACGAGACGAGCCGTGAAGCCATGCTCGATGCTGTCGACGATCCAGATCCTCCCTCCGGTACCAGTGCAATCGAGGACGCCATTTCGGGTGTCTTCAATCTTGCCGTTGCCGGGGCCGATGCTGACGTACCGAGAGCCGCTGCGGAGGTAATCGATGACCTCAGTCACTGGGTCACGCATCGCATGGGCCGACCGGGCGACGAATCAGCATTTGCGGTAGCGCGCGCTGAGGTCAGTCAGGTCGTCCGTATCCATGTGCATTCTCCATCGATAGAGCAGCTGGCGTAATGGCACACACCGTGACGCCGTCGAAGCGGCCGATGAAGACCTGACGGTCCGCTTCGCGGCCCGCAGCTTGTCGGACATACCGTTAGCCCGCTTGACCTCCACAAGGAGTACGCCGTGGCCTCGAAGCTATCCGGTAACAAGGTGAAAAAGCGGGCCACCAAAATAAGCCCGCGCACGGCGACCTCACCCCCCGGCCCCCTCTCCCTGTCGAGAGAGGGGGAGACAGAGGAGAATAACCCATTGGAATCACAGAGGATTTTCCCCTCTGCCTCCCCTCT
>JACRDB010000149.1 GCA_016218725.1 Deltaproteobacteria bacterium | reverse complement strand
GGGTGATCCCAGGGGCTCTGCCCCCGGACCCCCGGGCGCCGAGGGCAGGGCTCCCTCCTCGGGACTCCCGTGGGTCTTGACGAGGCGCGTGAGCGCTTCGGGACGGTCCTCCCGTCGGTCGGCCCGTGGGCACCGCGCTCGCGGGCGGCGCCGAAGTGGCAGCTGCGGTGACCGGTGATCGCGGGAACCGACCCCCGCTCGCTGCCAGCGAAGACGCCTTCCACGGTCTGCCCGTCGTCGGTCGCCCTGCCAGCGGTGGGAGCCACCCCAGCCGCCACTTCGGCGCCGCCCACGCACCTCACCGCGGCGCGGAGCGCCCGCCCTTCTGACGCCAGGAGTCCGCGTCGATGTCCAGCACATGGCAGTGCTGTGTGAAGCGGTCCACCAACGCGATCAGGCACGCCGGACTGGGGAGGATCGTAGACCACTGCTTGTACGACAGGTTCGTCGTGATCACCGTGCTGCGCTTCTCGTGCCGCCGGCTGATGATCGTAAACAACAGGTCCGAGCCCTGCTGCGTGCACGGCAGGTACCCCAGCTCGTCCAGGACCAGGAGGTCTGGCCTCACATAGCGGCGCAGGCGCCGCTCCAGCGCGGGGGAGGACTCCTGCTTGAGCAGGTCCGCCAGGGCGCTCGCGAGGGTCGCGAAGCGCACCGTGTGGCCACGCTCCAGGGCGGCCTGGCCAAGGCTCTGCGCCAGCGTCGTCTTGCCCACGCCGGAGGGGCCTCGCAGGAGCACGTTGTGGCCCGTGCGCAGGAAGTCCATCGTCAGGAGCGCCTCGTACTGCGCGCGGTCCACGGACCGCGGGTGGTTCCAGTCGAAGCGGTCCAGGGCCTTCACGCTCCCCAGCGTCGCCAGCTTCGCGCGGCGCGCCAGGTTGGCGGCGTCACGCTCGCGACGCTCCAGCTCTACCAGCTTCTCCAGCGTCTCCGTAGGGGAGCAGCGGCTCTGGTGCGCGTGACTCACGAGCGAGATCAGCGCCTCGCGGCGGGCGCGCACCCCGAGGCCCCGCAGGGTGTCGAAGAGGTCACTTTCCTTCATCGTAGCCTCCGAGGTCGTGGTGCAGGACGTCCCGGTCCTGGATGTGGGCGCCGAGGGTGACGGCGACCGGGACCGGTCGTCCCTGGGCGTTGCGCTGCTGCTCACACAACACCGCCAGGGCCCCGGGGTCCTGGGTGCCTCGGGCGATGGCTTCGGCGACCGCCGCGCTCAGCGCCTCGGGGCCGTAGAGGTCCAGGAGCTTGATCGTGCGTCCCACGAGGCTGCCGACGTTGCGCCCGGCTTCGACCCAGCGCGCCAGGAGGACGTCGGTGCCGGGCACCTGCGCGCGCAGGCGGTCTCGGCCCTTGAGGTCCCGGGCGCCGCGTTTGTGGGCCAGGAGCGCCGCCCGGTGCGTGAAGTCTTCGACGGTCTGATGGCGGCCCCAGCAGCGCGCGTGGCGCGCCACCTCGGTGGCCCCGTCGAGGAGCCGCACGGTGACATCATCGGCGGCCAGGGTCAGGGTCCGATCCGCCGCCATGGGCGGGACCGAGTACAGGTTGGTGTCGAACTTCACGAAGGCCGTGGTGTCGGCCACGGCGGGCTCCAGGACCTCCACGCACGGCAGCACGGCGGGCAGAGGCAGCAGGCGCGTGCGTTCCTCGGCGTAGACCTCGGCCACGGTGCGATCGGGCAGCCGCGGGTGCCGCCGGGCGGGCGCGATCTCTCGCAGGAAGCCCTCGGCGGCGGCGTTGCCCTGGGCCACGTCACGCAGGGAGCGTCCCGCCAGGAGGCGGTCGCGGACGTAGCGCACCGCGCGCTCCACGCGCCCTTTCTCCTGCGGCGCCCGGGGGCGACAGAGCCGCGGTTGGGTGTGGAAGATCCCGGCCAGCTCCAGCACCGTCGGGTGGAAGCGCACAGCGTCCCCGTGGCGCGCCAACACGACGCTCTTGGGGTTGTCGAAGAGCCACTGCCGCGGCGAGCCGCCGAACCAGGCGTGGGCGCGCACCAGCGAACGCCGCAGGCTCGCGGCCCCGAGGTCCCACACGAACTCGACGTAGAGCATGCGGCTGAAGGCCAGCACCATCACGAAGACCCACAGGTCCCGCTCGCCCCCGGCCACGGTGCCCTTGCCCACGTAGGCCCAGTCGACCTGGGCCTGCTCGGCGATCAAGGGCTCGGTGCGCAGGAACACCGTGCGCCGCCGCACGGGCCGTACCGTGCGCAGGTACCGCCGCAGGGTGCGTACGCTGCCGACGTACCCACGGTCCCGCACCATGTCGTACAAGCGCGTGGCGCACAGCGCGGGGTACTGGGCCAGGGTCTCCCCCAGGAACGTCTGGAAGGCGGCCAGGAGGCTGTAGCGAGGGCGGCGAGGTGGCGCCACACGCTGCGTGGACTGGAGGCCCGTGACGCGGGTGACGACTTCGTGATGGACCCCGAGTTGGGCGCGGATGGTGCCCACGGTCCAGTGCTCGGCGAAGAAGAGGCGCCGGATCTCGGCCTCCAGCTCGGCGGAGACGGTCATGACACCCTCGAGCTGAGGGGCGCCGGCCTACGGAGGCCGAAGGACCGCACCTGCGGGCCGCCGTGGCAGCTCCCGGGCGAGGTGAGTGCCCCGGCGGCCGCAGCGGGCGCAGCGCAGGAGAGGGAGGGCAGCGTCCAACGCGGGGCCCGGAAAAGAGACGACGAGAGGACCATGAGGCACCGGTGGAGGCGCTGGGGAAGGAGCCGCCGAGGCGGGGTCCAGCGCGACCGGGTGGACGGTGCCGGAGGGTGGGGTGGGGCCGGAACCTGGATGCGTCACGGATTGACGCCGCGCCCTGTAGCGCCGCATTCGGTCGCGGTGGTCCAGGCGCCCCTCCGGGCTGCGCTGGAAGCGTCGTCCGGCCTCGCGGACCAGGCGCCGTCGGCTCCGTGCGCGGCAGGGCTCGGAGCAGTAGGCGTGTCCGCGGTCACAGCGGGAGCACAGGGAGAAGAGGCACTTGCAGAGGCCACAGCGCCGTAGTCGGAGGGCCAGCACGGGGAGGTCCGATCCATCGCCCAGGGGGCTTGACGGAGGGAGCGCGACCCCACCACGATGCGGGTGTCGGAGTCCGATCCGACAGGGGGCCTCGGGTGGCTAGACCCGGGGCCCCCACCTATCCATGAGCGACCAGGCCCGACTCTACCCCTCCGCCCCCCCGGGGGTCATCGCCCACCCGCCGTCGCCCCAGAGGGTCAAATTTGGGCGGATTTTCCTGGCCGCCTACATCCTGCTCGTCCGAGAAGACCAGTACTGCGTCGTCCGCGTAGCGGATCAGATGCGCGCGGCCTCGCAGCCGCGGCACGACCTGCTCGTGGAACCAGCGGTCCAGCACCTCGTGCAGGTACACGTTGGCCAGAAGGGGTGAGATCACCCCGCCCTGAGGCGTGCCTGCGTCCGGGTGCGTCACCGCCCCGGCCTCGAACACGCCCGCATGAAGCCACTTGTCGATCAGGCGCAGGATCACGCCGTCACGCACCCGCTGCCGCAGCATGGCCCGGAGATGCTCGACCCCGAGCGCGTCGAAGAAGCGCTCGATGTCGATCTCAAGCACCCACCCACCGCCCATCGCCCACAGCGTGTCATCGACGGCCTTGAGGGCCTGATGGGCGCTGCGACCAGGCCGGAAGCCGTACGAGCAGTCCAGGAAGTCCTGTTCGTAGATGGCCTCCAGTAGCATCATCACCGCGCTCTGGAGGACCTTGTCCTCGAACGTCGGGATGCCGAGGGGCCGCGTGCGCGTCGGATCACTCCCCTTCGGGATGTGAACACGTCGCACGGGCGGCGCGCGGTACGTGCCGGACTTCGCGCGGTCCAGCAGCGACCGGAGGTTGGCCTCCAGGTCGCGTGCGTAGTCCTCCGCGCGCTGCCCGTCCACGCCCACCGCGCCGTCCTTGCGCGTACGCCGATGCGCTTCGCGCAGCCACTCCAGATCGAGGTGATGAGCCAGCGTGGTGAACGCCAGCCCCGGCGCCTGCCGCGCCAGCTTCGCTACCCGTTCGAGTTTCGTGGAGATGGTGCTGGAGCTCGGTGTCTCCGTCATCTTACCCTCCAACGGTTCCGTGACCCGGTGCTGCTCTCCCTCCGCGGGGTTCCTCGGGTCGGTTCCCCCGCCTCCCAGGTACGGTGCAGCACTCCGACTTCTCCGTGATCATCCCGCGTCACTTCGTCTTCCTTCGTTCGGCGGTACCGCGCGTGCGGACCTTTATTCCCCGGTACTCGCGCAGGCCCGCGCCGCGCGACGGCTCGGAGCAGATCACCGGCTGCCCCATCCCGGAATATCGCGCGGAATCATGGAGATCTCCCAGGTTCCTGGGGAGCCCCCATGGACACGTGCCGTGCTCCTCGACCCCGGTGGGACCTGCTTGCTCGGCCACTTCCGCGCACAGGTGTTGCCTTCCGCGACTGCAACGGCGTCGGCTCCCACACGTAGCTCTCGGGGCTGACTCCCACGGCCCGCGCCCTCGCTGTCTACGCTTCGCAGCGCGGGTCGCCCCGACGCCACGCAAGACTCGCTTCCGGCCGCCGGCCAGCGTTACCGGGCGGGGTTGGCTACCCGCTGGGCTCCGTCGCAAGGTTTCAACTCATCGCATCCTCCTTGCCCAAGCTTCGCCTGGCGCACTGCAGTTCGATTTGAGGGGCGAGGGTTGACAATCCATCACGCCGCCTTCGCCTCGGCGGCTGGGTAGAGGCGGGCATGCTCCTGGCTCCGGTGAAATTCCCGCTCTTCGGCGGAAGAGCGGGTCTTAGGTCGTGGCCGATGTTGTCACTTCGAGGGGCCCGGTGGTCGATGCTATGCACGGTACTCTCCGGTTGTCAGTGTCGTCAGAAGTCTCTTGATCACACCTTTGGTATCAACGCACAGTTGAACCGGTGCATCGTGAATTCGTTGCCAGGCACGCCCCGATTTCGGTGGGAGCACTGCGGCGTCGGCGATCTTTCGGTGATCTGCGTCAAGTTGGAGGATCGGTTTTCGATTGAGGACGCCCGAGACGCGCGCCGTGCTACGGCGCTCACCCCACGATGGGCCCGGGCTCCAGCTCCGTCATGTGGCAGCGGCCCTCGAACACCACGCCCTTGTCCAGGAAGACCTCCGGCGCGGTGATGTCCCCGAAGACCCTCCCCGGCGCGTAGACCTCCACGGCCACCGTCGCGCGGACGTTGCCGCGCACCGTGCCCCCTCGCACGATGAGCGTGGCCACCTCCACCCTGGCCTCCAGCACGGCGTCCTCGCCCACCACCAGCGTGCCGTCCGCGAAGACCTCCCCCGAGAGGTGCCCGTCCACCCGCACCTTGCCCTCGAAGGTGAGCTTGCCCTCGAAGCGCGTGCCCCGCCCGAGGAGCGCGTTGAGCTCCCCGGAGGACGCCGCCACGGCGCGGGGCCTGGGCGCGGTGGGCTCCGTCACCGCGGCGACCGCGACAGCTCGAGCACGCCCCGGGCGCCCGCCCCGAGGGCCCGGCGCTCGCGCAGGAGCCAGCAGGAGGCGCGCGCCCAGGCCACCCACAGGATGATCCTCGGCACCGTCCACAGCGCGTCCCGCAGGCGCACCCCGGAGCGCTCGTCGCCGTACCGAGGCGCCACGGTCACGCCCGTGACCCTCCAGCCCGCCAGCACCAGGGCCCCGAGCAGGTGGTTGGGGTACCCGTAGCGCCGCCAGAGCGCCCCCAGGTCCAGGGACAGGAGCGCCCGGCGGGCGATCACCGTGTAGCCGCACTGCGAGTCCGACAGCCCCGGGAGCCCCGTGGCCAGGCGCGTGAGGAAGGACAAGATGTGGTTGCCCAGGAAGCGCGTCCAGGGCATCACCCGCGCGCACGACGGGTGGCTCAGGCGGTCCCCCCTGGCGTAGTCCGCCCGGCCCTCGGCCACGGGAGCGGCCAGCGCCAGGAGGTCCTCCGGGTCCATCTGCCCGTCGCCCGCCAGCACCGCCACGAGGTCCGCCCCGAGGTCCAGGGCGGCGCCGTAACCCGTTGCCAGGGCGCCTCCTACGCCGCGGTTATGGGTGTGGCGCAGGCACCGCACCCGGGGGTCCGTGACCGTGGCCAGGAGCCGGGCGGTGTCGTCCGTGCTGGCGTCGTCCACGACGACCACCAGGTCCACGAAGGGCGGCAGCGTGGCGAGCACGCGGAGCACCCGCGGGCCCGTGTTGTACGCGGGGACCACCACCGCGAGCGGCTGACCGAGGAGCACCCGCGGACTCCCCGCGCGGCTCAGGTCTTGCCGTACAGGAAGATCGCGATCAGCAGGGCGTAGAGCACCAGCGACTCGATGAGCGCCAGGCCCAGCACCAGGCGGCCGCCGATCTTGTCGTTGGCGCTGGGGTTGCGGGCGATGCCCTCCAGGGCGGCGGCCGCCGCGCGGCCCTGGCCCAGGGAGCCCCCGAAGGCCGCCAGGCCGATGGCGAGGCCCGCGCCGATGGCCGCGGCCATCTTGGCGTCGTACTGGTTGCTCCCCGCGGCGGCGCCCTCCATGGGCTGGGCCCACGCAGCGAGGGCGCACAGCGTCACGAACAACCCGCTCGAAACTCCTACGAGATACTTCTTCATCGCGTTCTCCTTCCCGACAAACGAACCCTTCAGTGCGCGTGCCCCTCGTGGGCGCCGCCCTCCGGATGCTCTTCGTGGTGCTCGATGGCGCCCTGGATGTACACCGTGGCCAGGAGGCAGAACACGTAGGTCTGGAGCACCACCACCAGGACCCCGAGCAGCATGATGGGCACCGGCACGATCACCAGCGTCAGGGCCGTGAAGACCCCCACCATCAAATGGTCCACGAAGAGGTTGACCGCCAGCCGGATGGCCAGGGACAACGGCCGGACCATGTGCGAGATCACCTCCAGCACGATCATCAACGGCGCCAGCCACAAGACCGGCCCGAGGAAGTGCTTGAGGTACGCGAGCCCCTGCCGCCGGAAGCCGTAGTAGTGCGTGGACACGAACACGATCAGCCCGCACGCCAGCGTCACGTTGAAATTGCTGGTCGGCGGCACGAAGCCGGGGATCAGCCCGAGCGCGTTCGAGAAGAAGATGAAGAACGCGCAGGTCCCGATCACCGGCATGAAATTCCGCGCATCGTCCTTGCCCAGGAAGTCCCGCAGGAGCCCGTAGAAGGTCTCCGTGAAGTTCTCCACGAAGGACGTCACCGTGAGCTCCCCCTCGGGCACCAGGGACTTCTCCTTGTCCGCCAGCCGCGCCCGCATGAGCACGATCAGGAGACCGATGACCCCCAGCACGAACACCAGCGTCACCGTGGCCTCGATGGTCACGTCGGTCCCCGCCGGGTAGCTCCCGTGCTTCGCCACCGCCGCCGGGGCGAAGCCCGCCTCGCAGGCCCCGTCGGGCCCGAGGTCCCGCACCTCGTGGGTCTCCGCGTTGAGGCACGCCGCGCGGTTGACCACGACCCACAGGTTGTGGAACCCCGGCAGCGACAGAAGGTACGTGAACCACGAGCTGTGATCAGGCATCGCCGCCTCCGGACATGTTCGCCGCGCCGCCCACCAGGGTGCCTACCACCACCGCCGTGACCCCCGCCAGGAACCACTCCCCCGACACCGGCGTGTAGCGCACCAGCGCCCACACCACCGCGGCCAGGAGCCCCATCTTGGTCACCAGGAGCACGCCCCCGAGGGTGCGGCCGAAGTCACTCCCCTCGCCCAGCATCCGGGAGACCACCCGGGTCAGCGCCCAGACGTTGGCGAGCCCCACGCCCACCCCGCACGCCACGGAGTACACCGCGGCGAGGCCGCCCAGGAGCGCCGCCAGGAGCGCCGTGGCCGCGCCCAGGGCCACGGACACCGCCGCGATGCGCCGCAGGAGCGGCCCCGCGAAGCCCTGCGGCCGGCCGTTGTTCTCTTCCGGTGCCATGGCGCCTCGGTGGCTGGGAGCCTGGTGGACGGTGCTGCTCATGGCGCGCCCCGGTCGTCGGGTTTGTGGGGCTCGTGGGGCTTGTCGGGCTTGTCACCCGCCTCGGAGCCCGCGGCCGCGAAGCGCAGGAGGAGCCGCAGGCCCGCCACGAGGCCGAGGACCACGCCGAGCACCGTGAGCCAGGGGCCCGTGCGCCACCGCTCGTCCGCCCAGTGCCCCGCCGCGCAGGGCAGGACAATGGAGAGCGCGAGCTCAAGCCCCAGGGAGGTCCCTGACAGATCGCGAACAGGTACCTTCATGGCCACTGCCCTCGGGTGCTGAAGGGTACCGCCCATGCGACGCGGCGCGCTTCTAGCACCCCGTTGTCCGTGGGGTCAAGACGCCGCCCGGACAAGCGCCGGGCTCACACGTCCGTCGGGTCCAGCCGCGGGTCCGGGAGCTGGCTCTCGGGGTGGAAGTGCTGGTGCACCGCCCGGGCCCGCAGGAGCCCCAGACCCTCCAGCGCGGAGAGCGCGTCCAGGGAGGCCCGGGCCACGCCGTCCACGCTGCCGAAGCGGGTGAGGAGCAGCGCCCGGGCCTTGGGGCCCAGGCCGGGGATGTCATCCAGCTCGCTCCGGAGGCGCTTCTTGTGGTGCCAGTCCTCCCGGAGGCGGTTGGCGAAGCGGTGGGCCTCGTCCCGGGCGCGGGCCAGGAGCACCAGGGCGGAGCCGTGCTCCTTGATGGACAAGGGGTTCTTGCGCCCGGGGAGGTACACCCGGTCCGTGACCTTGTCCCCGAGGGCGCTCTCGCGCTCCTTGGCCAGGGCGCACACCCGGAGGTCTGGCACCTTGAGCTCCGTGAGCACCGCCAGGGCCACGTTGAGCTGCCCCCGGCCGCCGTCCACCACGAAGAGGTCCGGGAAGGCCCAGCCCGACTCCCCGTCCCTGCCCCGGCGGAACCTCCGGGAGAGCACTTCATACATCGCCCGGTAGTCGTCCCCGCGGTGCTCCGACCGGACATGGTAACCACGATAACCCCGCTTGTCCGGCGAACCGTCCGTCAAACGAACCAACGCCCCGACGGTCTCATCCCCCGCGTGGTGCGAGATGTCCACGCACTCGATGCTCCGGGGCGGCTCCGGGAGCCCCAGGGCGCGGCCCAGGGCCTCGGCGTGGGATGCCGCCCCCGCGGCGGCCACCCGGCGCTCGCGGAAGGCGTGCAGGGCGTTCTCCTGGGCCAGGGCCAGGAGCCTCTTGCCGGTGTCCCCGGGCGAGGCGGTGACCGTCACGGGCCTCCCCCGGCGCTCCGAGAGCACCTCCCGGACGCCGTCCAGCCCCTCGGGCTCGCAGGGCAGGAGCACCTCGTCGGGGATCGTGGCCCCCTCGTCGGCGTAGCGCGAGGACAGGACCTGCGCGACGAGCTCGTCGTCGGGCAGCTCCATCTTCCCGAAGGTGCTGGTCTGCGTGTCCCTCACAAAACCGTCCCGCACCAGGAGGAGCGTGACCACCACCGAGTCGCCCTCGCGGTACATCCCGTACACGTCCCGGTCCGTGTCGCTCACCTCCGCCACGCGCTGCGTCTCCTGGAGGCGCCGCACGGAGGAGAGCTGGTCCCGCAGCCGCGCGGCGCGCTCGAACTCCAGCGCCCCGGAGGCCTCGCGCATGGCCCCCTCCAGGCGCCCGGCCAGCTCCGTGCTCTTTCCCTGGAGGAAGAGCGCCACGTACTCCACCTGGGCGCGGTACGCCTCCGGGTCCACGGGCAGCACGCAGGGCCCGGGGCAGCGCTTGATCTGGTACTCCAGGCAGGGCCTGGTGCGCCCGGCGAAGACCTGGTCCTCGCAGGTCCGGAGCTGGAAGTGCCGGTTCACCAGGCTCAGCGCGCGGCGGGCCTCGCTGGCGTTGGGGTAGGGCCCGAAGTACTCCGCCCCGTCGGCCCTGGGGCGCCGGACCACCTGGAGCCTCGGCCAGGGGACCGCCCGGTCCAGCCGCAGCGAGAGGTAGTCCTTGTCGTCCCGCAGGCGCACGTTGTACTTGGGCTTGTGCTCCTTGATGAGGGCGCTCTCCAGGAGCACGGCCTCGCGCTCGCTGGCGGTCACCACGGTCTCCACGTCCCCCAGGATCCGCTCCAGGAGCGGCACGAAGTACCGGTAGTCGTTGGTGTTGGGCTGGAAGTACTGGCGCACCCTCTGCCGCAGGGAGCGGGCCTTGCCCACGTACACCACCTGGCCCTTCTTGTTCCGGAACAGGTAGCACCCCGGGGAGGCAGGGAGCGTCTCCAGCCGCAGCGCCAGGGCCTCGGGGTCCACCCGCGGAGTGTAGTGCGCCCGGGGGTTTCTTTCCTCCCGGAAAGGGCTATGACTCGCCCGCGATGAGCCCCCGAGCGATCTTCTCCGGCGCGACCCTGGCCCTGGCCTGCGCGGGCTCTCGCCCGGCGCCCGTGGCCCCGGCGCCGCCGCCCGCCCCGACGGTGACCAGCGTCTCGCTCCCGCCCCTGAGGGTGGAGCACCCCGGGTGGAACTCCCCCGCGCCCACGCCGCTGCCCCGCCGCGCCCGGGGCCTCTCGGCGGAGGCCGCCCAGCCCGTGCTGGCCACCACCAACGGGCCCGTGCGCGCGTGCTTCCGCGCGCTCCTCACGGTGAACCCCACGGCCCAGGGCACGCTCACCACCATGCTCCGCGTGGGCGCCGACGGGAACGTCACCGACGTGGAGACCATCGGCGCGCCGGAGCCCTCGCTGGCGCTCCTGCAGCCCTGCGTCTTCGGCGCCCTGCGCTCGCGGCGCTTCCCGGCCTCCCGGGGGCCCGCGCTGTTCTCCTTTGCGTTCTCGTTTCGCCCCGGGGAGGCCACCGGAGACACACCCCCCGTGGCGCCCGCCCAGGCCCAGCGCCCCGGGGTGATCGCCGTGGCCAACCCGGAGACCCTCGCCGTGGGCGCCTGGCAGCCTTCCCTCACCCCCAACGCCGCCCCCTCGGGGCCCCCCTCGGAGGCCCTCGTCGCCGCCTCCCTGGAGGACCTGCGCGCCCTCTCCCTCACGTGCTACACCGCCGCCCTCGCCGTGGCCCCGGACGCTGAAGGCGACCTCTCGCTCCGCCTGGAGGTCTCCGCCGCGGGCTCCGTCTCCCGCGTCGAGGTCACCGAGGCCCGCCCCTTCGCGGCCCCCATCCGTGACTGTATTCAAGTCCTCGGCACCCGGCTGCGCTTCCACCCCGCCTACAACCCCTCCGCCATCACCATCCCCATCACCCTGGCCCGCAGCGCCCCAGCGGAACCTGCCCCGGCACCCTCGGGGACGCCCGTAGGCACACCCACAACTCCCCCTGTGGACCTACCCGTGGGACGTACGCCTACAGCACCCCAGTCTGGGGAGCGTTGACCCGGCGCCGGGGAGAATGACACCAGTCCCGAGGAGTGTTGCCTCGGTTGATGCTTGGGAAGATGGTTGTTGCGGTGGGGACTCCTGGCGGCATGGTGGGTGCTAGCCGCCTTGCGCCATGAGCCGACCAAACCCTGCGCGGGTGTTGCTGGTGGACGACGACGAGGACTCGCGGGAGCTGATGGCGAAGGCCCTGCGGGTGGCGGGGCACCTGGTGACCGAGGCCTCGGACGGGACCGAGGCGCTGGCGCAGGACCTCGGGGGTTTTGACCTGGTCTTGACGGACCTGCAGATGCCAAGGGCCGATGGGCGAGCGGTGCTCCTGGGGACCATGCAGCGCGCGCCGCAGACGCCGGTGGTGGTGTTCACGGCCTACGCCGACGCGCAGAGCGCCATGGACCTGATGGGCCTCGGGGCCTACGACTACGTGCCGAGGCCGGTGGACCTCACGCGCCTCAAGGTGCTGGTGCAGCGGGCCCTGGAGTGGCGGCGGCTGAAGCTGGAGAACACGACCCTCCGGGACCGGCCCGAGGACCCCCACGCTCGGCACGCTCTCCCACTGGTAGGGACGTCGCCGGCGATGTTGGACGTGTACAAGGTCATCGCCCAGGTGGCGCCCACGCCCGCCACGGTGCTGCTCCAGGGGGACAGCGGCACGGGCAAGGAGCTCATCGCGCGGACCATCCACGCGCGCAGCGGGCGCGCCGGGGCCTTCGTGTCCCTTTCCTGCGCGGCGCTGCCCGAGGAGCCGCTCCTGGCGAGGCTCTTCGGCGTCGAGGACGCCCACGGGGTGCTCGTCGAGGCCGCCGGGGGCACGCTCTTCCTGGACGACATCGACGAGCTCCCGGCGAAGGGTCAGGGGCTGCTCCTGCGCGCCCTGGAGGAGCGCTCCCAGCGGCGTGGCACCGCGGAGGACGTGCGCTTGATCACCGCCACGGCCCACGACCTGCACGCCGCCGCGGCCGCCGGGAAGTTCCGCGAGGAGCTGCTCTTCCGGCTCCAGGTGGTGACCCTGGCGGTGCCGCCGCTGACCGCCAGGCCCGAGGACATCCCCCTGCTGGTGGACCATTTCCTGGCCCACTATGCCTCGCTCCTCGGGCGCCCGACGCCGGCCCTGGCCCCGGACGCCCGCCAGGCCCTGCTCTCCTACGACTGGCCGGGGACCGTCCGGGAGCTGGCCCAGACCGTCGAGAGGGCGGTGCTCCTGGCCCGGGGCAACGCCGTGCTCCGGGCGGACCTGCCGTCCATCGTCGGGGCCGCGGGCCACGGGGGCCACCCCACCCACGGCCTGGACAGCGACTGGCCCACCCTCGCCGTGGTCGAGCGGCGCTACATCGACCGCGTGCTCCAGCACACGGGCGGCAACAAGACCCGCGCCGCCGAGGTCCTCGGCATCGACCGCCGGACCCTCTCCAGGCTCTTCGCCCGAGAGCGCCACGGCGAGGACTGAACCGCCATTCAGTCGCGGTCGAGCTGCGCGCGGAGGCGGGCCAGGTCCGCCGGGAGGGCCCTCACCTGGAAGGTGACGCCCGCCTCGTCCCAGGCCTCGGAGAGCACCCGGCAGCGCTCGTGCACCGTCCCGAGGAGCCCGAGCTGGGCGTGGGAGAGGCGCAGGGACCCGCCGCTCATGCGGGCCTCGAAGTGCGCCAGGATCGCCTCCCGGAGCGAGGCCACCCGGGCGGGGTCCCTGGCGCTCACCTGCCAGGCGTCCGAGACCTCCAGGCCCAGGGCCGAGAGCTCCTCGGGTGAGAGCCGGTCGCATTTGTTGAGCACCAGCCGCGTGGGGAGCTCCGCCGCGCCGAGCTCCGCCAGGACGTCCAGGGTCACCGCGCGCTGCGCCCGGAAGGCCGGGTCCGAGGCGTCCACCACGTGCAGGAGCAGCGACGCCTCGCGGGCCTCGTCCAGCGTCGACCGGAAGGACGCCACCAGGTCGTGGGGGAGCCTCTTGATGAAGCCCACGGTGTCGCTCACCAGCACCCGCGGGTGGCTCTCGGGCGCCAGGGGCCTCACGGTGGTGTCCAGCGTGGCGAAGAGCTTGTCGGCCACCAGCACCTCGCTGCCGGTGAGGGCCCGCATGAGCGAGCTCTTGCCCGCGTTGGTGTAGCCCACCAGCGCCACGCGCAGGCTCTCCTGCCGCCGGGCGCGGCGCTGCGACTGCTCCGTGGACAGCGCCTGGAGCTCCCGCCGCAGCTCCGCCATGCGGTCCCTCACGTGCCGGCGCTCGAGCTCCGCGGAGCTCTCCCCGGCGCCCTTTCCCCCGATGCCGCCCTGCTGGCGGTCGCCCTTGGAGCGCCCCGCCCGCAGCCTGGGGGCCACGTAGGCCAGGCGCGCCAGCTCCACCTGGAGCTTCGCCTCGCGGGAGCGCGCGTGGCGGTGGAAGATCTCCAGGATCACCGCCGTGCGGTCCAGCACCTCGGCCCCGGTGGCGCGCTCCAGGTTCCGGGCCTGGGTGGGCGACAGCTCGTGGTCCACCACCACCACCGACGCCTCCGGGGCTCCCTCGGCGCCCTTGGCGTCCTTGGCGTCCTCGGCGTCCTCGGCGCCCTCGGCGTCCTCGGCGTCCCCTGGGTCCCTGACGTCTTCGGGGTCCTCGTCGGGGGCGGCGCGCCGGCCAGGGCGCTCGGGGACCCCGGAGGGCACCACGCCGGTGCCGCCGGTGAGCCTGGCCAGCTCCCGGAGCTTGCCCTCTCCCAGGACCGCGGCGGGCGCCAGGGAGGGCCTCGCCTGGGTGACCTGGCCCAGCACCCGAAAGCCCAGGGTCTGGGCGAGGCGGCGCAGCTCCTCCAGCGAGGACGCGAAGTCCTCCGCGGAGACGTCCGTGAGCTGGACGCCCACCAGCACCGCGACGGGCTGCTTCTCGGTAGCCATGAGGGGGCGGCGGGCATAGCATCCCTCGCCCCATGGAGCCAGCGGACCGCTGTGAGCGTTGTGAGAAGCCCCGCGCGCTTTGCGTGTGCGACCGGGTGGTGGTGCATGCGCCCCGCACGCGCGTGGTGCTCCTCCAGCACCCGCAGGAGCAGGACCGGGAGCTGGGCACGGCGCCGCTGGTGCTGGCCTCGCTCAAGGGCTCGGTGAAGGTCGTGGGGCTCTCCTGGGCGTCGCTGGCGCACTGCCTGGGCGAGGAGCGGGCCCAGGAGCGCTGGGCGGTGCTCTACCCCGGGAGCCTCCGGCGGGCGCTCACGGCCCCCGAGGAGGCCCGGGAGGCCCTCCACCTGGACCGCCGGGGGGAGCCCCGGGACCCGCACCTGGGCCCCTGGGAGGGCCTCCTGGTGCTCGATGGGAGCTGGTCCCAGGCCAAGACCCTCTGGTGGAGGAACCCCTGGTTCCTCAAGCTCGGGCGGGTGGTGCTGCACCCCCGGGAGCCTTCGATCTATGGGAAGCTCCGGCGCGAGCCCCGGCGGGGGGCGCTCTCCACCCTGGAGGCGGTGGCCGAGGCCCTGGTGGCCAACGGCGAGCCCGAGGCCCAGCGGGAGGACCTCCGGAGGCTCTTTCGCACGCTGGTCCAGCGGGCCCGCGACGCCGGCCGGCCTCGGAAGGTTACGGGGGACCCGCCGGGGGGATGAATTTTTCCTGGACTTCTGCGTATAACCCCCAGCGCTCCCGCTGGAGCGGGGGTATGCGTCGGACCTTGACGGAGATGAGAACCATGAGAAAGACCTGCTTTTCCTGGCTGTCGGCGGGCGTCGTCGCCGGGGCCATGCTGTTCGGCTGCGCGTCGCGCACGGCGAGCTTCAACGTGACCCGGCCGGCGGTGCTCAACGCCGCGGCGGTGGGCAACACCTTCTCCATCGCGGGGATGAACACCGGCGGCGGGCGCTACATCCAGGCCGCGGCGGAGGTGGTGGCGGACCTGCAGAACCGCATCGCCCACTCGCTGAACCCGTCCATCCGGCTCCTGCCCCAGGGCGGCGGGATCGTGATCACCGGGGACGTGCTGGCGGACGACTACGCGGAGAGCATGGAGCGCTCGCAGCGCACCTGCACGCGCCAGGTGGAGGCCGGGCGCAACGCCCAGGGCATCATGCAGTACCGCACGGAGAGCTACACCTGCACGGACCTGCGGCGGGTGGGCACGGCCACGTCGCGCATCAATTTCTCGCTGACCAACGGCCAGACCAGCGCGGTGGTGCTGTCGCAGGTGTTCGAGAGCACCAACCAGGTGGTCACCACGGGCATCGAGAGCCCGTACGAGAACCAGGTGCCGGACGCCATCGACCCCAACGCGCTGATCCACCGCACCCGCGGGGAGAGCGTGGAGACCTTCGCGCACATCATCCTGCCGTACCAGGAGACGGTGACCGTGGAGTTCGAGGACTGCGACGGCGCGCCGCAGTGCCAGCAGGGCCTGGAGAGCGCGCGGGCGGGCACCCCGCAGGGCCTCGCGGCCGCGGAGGCGCTCTTCACGCAGGTGATCGCCAACTACCAGCCCCTGTCGGCGCAGGTGCCGCCCAACGAGGTCGAGAAGATCGGCGAGGCGTTCTACAACCGCGCGCTGGTGCGGGAGTACCTCGGGCGCTACGCCCAGGCCGCGGCGGACCTGAACCGCGCCATCGCCCTGCGCCCGGGGGAGAGCGACTGGCCCCACGAGCTGCAGAGCATCCAGCAGATGTCCCAGGCCCAGGAGTCCCTCCGCAGCCAGGGGGCGGTGTCCAACGAGCAGCAGAACGTCCAGCAGGCCGGCACGCCATGAAGACCACGCTCCGGTGGGTGGGGTGCTGTGGGGCGGTGTGCGCAGGGGCCCTGGGGTGGGGCTCCTGCGTGCCGCAGCCGCAGGCGCCGGTGAACAACGCGGCGATCTCGCAGCAGATCTACGCGGACCAGGTGCAGCTCGCGCGGGAGGCGCTCTCGCGGCAGGAGTGGCTGGCGGCGAGGAGCCACCTGACGGACGTGGTGGAGGCGCTGGGCCCGAGCGACCCGCTGGGGGCGGAGGCGCGGGCGGACCTGGCGCAGATCGCCTTCGAGCTTGGGGACTACAACGTGGCGGCGCAGACGGCGGCGCAGGTGCCCGCGGGCTCGCCGTTCTCGGTGCAGGCGCTGGAGAGCCAGGGGCTGGCGCAGCTCTTCTCGTGTGACTTCGAGCATGCGACGCAGACCTTCTACCAGCTCGCGCAGGCGGACGCGGCGCGGGGCCGGGTGTGGCTCGGGGTGTCCTTCGCGTGGACCGGGGCGTCGGGCAACGCCGAGCGCGAGCTCGGGGCCGTGACGGACCAGTTCGGGGGCAGCGAGCACGGGCCCAACGCGCGGTTCTACCTGGCGCAGCTCGCGCTCTGGAGCCGCCGCCCGGGGCCGGCGCAGCGGTACCTGCAGGCGCTCAACCAGGGCACGCCGGACTACCTCCAGACGCTGGACACGCGCGCGCAGAACTGGCTCACGCGGCACACGCACCTGATGCGGGCGTACTTTACCTTTGACACGCTGGCGCGGCTGGGGCGCCTGACGCGCGCCTCTTCGGTGGCGGCGCAGGACCACAACGCGGACACGGCGCTGCAGCTCCTGCAGCAGAGCCCCGGGGCCTGCGCCGAGCAGGTGCAGCGCCTGGCGCAGGCGAGGGCCTCGGGCGCCTCGGAGCGGGACGCCTTCGCGCAGGCCAACCGCGACCAGGACGGCGACGGGATCCCGGACGGCCAGGACCGGTGCCCCGCGGAGGCCGAGACGCGCAACGGCCTGGCCGACGAGGACGGCTGCCCGGAGGCGACGGCGGCCATCGACCTGGACGGCAGCCAGATTCGCATCCGCACGGGCTTCGGGATCGTGTTCCCGCCGGGCGGGGACAACGTGCTGGACGACTCGCGGCCGGTGGTGGACCAGCTCGTGGGGCTCCTGTCCAGCCCGCAGTACTCCTGGATCCGTCGGATCCGGCTGGACGGCCACACGGACGACGTGGGCGAGGACGCGGCCAACATGGACCTGTCGCAGCGCCGGGTGACCCGCGTGGCGGCGATGCTGGTGTCCCGCGGGGTGGACCGCGGGCGGCTCAACACGTCGTTCTACGGCGAGGGACGGCCCATCGACCCGTCGCAGTCCGAGGACGCCCGGGCGCGCAACCGCCGGGTGGAGATCTTCATCGTGGACCCGCCGATGTTCGGCGGCGTGCGCATCACGCAGTAGCGACGCGGACGGTCGCGGCGAGCAGACCCAGCCTCGGGGTCCCAGGCGACAGTAGGGGCGCGTCCCTCCACAAGCGTCCCCGCAGGCGCTGCAGTTGGTGTTGGCGTTGCCGCACCTCCCGGAAGCCCGCGGCTGGGATCTGGAGCGACGCATGGAGCATCGGGAAGGGCCGCCCGGCACCGCGGTGGAGCACCCGCTGCACGGCCAGCGCCACGACGATCCGCGCGCCGGGGCGCAGCGGTGTCGCCGGGACGAGCGCGGCGGGCGCGGCCGGAACGGGTACGGCGGGCGGAGGAGACGCCAGGGCGCCGCGCGGCGTGAGGGTGGCCGACGCTGCGTCCATCGGGGGCGGGGGCGCGGGCGACGGCGTCGCGGCGTCAGGCGTCGTGACGGGCGCCGCCACCGAGTGCGGTCGGTGATCGCACGCCGCGAGGAGGGCGCTCACTGTGGCCAGACAGCGCCACGCAGCGCGTAGCGGGCGAGCGCGCTGCCCGGCCGGAGGGGGCGGACCCATCGCGCCAGCATGCGCGCAGCGCCGCGGGCCGCAAGCCCGAGCGAGGGGCGAACTGTAGTCAAAGGTGTGATGGCACCCTGGTGCAGGACCTCCTGCGACAAGCTGCCCAGAAGACCGACCGCGCCGCGCCCACGGTCCCCTCTCAGGGCGGGTTGCCCTGGAGGGGGGCCGTGCATGCCACGCATTGATGTACGTTCAGTCGGTTCTTGGAGGCATGCAACGCTGCGCACAGGGTCGCACCGGAGACCGGGTAGGAGAGGGCGAAGCCCAGGTGAATCGCCGCGGTGTCGTGAGCCGGGTCCCAACGCTTGGAGGTGCCGAGTTGCGCGAGCTGCGACCCGAGTTGGAGCGCGAGCTCACTGTAGCCTAGCCAGCGGCCGAGGTGGCCGTAGAGCACGTTCCCCGGGACGTCATTTCCGAAGCAGATGCCACACAGGGTAGTGGTCCCCGGACAGTTGCCGGGGCACCCCTGGGCGCGCGCGCCACGGAGGACGGTGTTCTTGAAGTCGTAGCGTCCCCCGGGCCGCACGAGGATCCCCCAGGCAGTCCCCGCCGCGCCGATGAGCGCGAGCGCCTTTCGAGCGCGGGGGTCCGTGACCGCCCTTGCCGTCAGCCGAAGAAGCTCCGCCTGGCCACGGCGAGCCTGGGCGAGCTGCGTGGTCGCAGCCGCGGTCCGAGCGCCCGCCCCACCGGTCGCCTCCAGGGCCAGCACGGCCGTCGCCACCGAGCCCTCGATGGCGGGACGGAAGGCGATCCCCAGCGCCGCGCACTCCTGCTGGGCCTCGCGCATCAGCGCGCGGACACCAATGACTGCCGCTGCGCCCGCCACGTTCCGAATGGTGGCGCCAAACCAGGACGTCGCGTCAGGACCGCAGGTCTTCTGGGTTCCAGTGGTACCGCCCTGCACACAGACCACCACCCGACGACTCTGAGCGGGGTTGTTGGGGATGGGTTGGCGCTCGCCCTGGCTCGCGACGACGACCTGAAGGCCCGGCGCCCGACCAGCTACCCGTTGCACGAGCGCCGCTTCGACCTCCCTGGCGCGGCGGAGCCCCAGGCCGATGTTGTACGCAGCGGGGCCGACCGGGTCCGTGTGACCGACGATCTCGACGCGGGTCCCCGCCCCCCTCGCGACGATGTCCCTTGCCAGCCCGTCGAGCTGCGCGGCGTGCGCCGCGGTGAGGGCGGAGCGGTCGAACGCGAAGCCGCTCAGCGTGACGCACGGCCCCGCCGGGGAGGGCGTAGGAGCGAGCTCGTACCACGCCTCCGTCGCCGCGGTCTTCCGCTGGCAGCCACACGGTGCGTTGGTTTCTTCGTACATGGTCTCCATCTTTCACCTCCCGTCCACGGACCAGTGCCACGGCTCGCTCGGGAGGTTCTTGAAGCCGAAGCGAGCAGCGTTCGCCGCGAGCCACCGGTACGCTGGATCGGCGCGGGTCATCCGGCCGCTGACGCCCCTGAAGTCAATCGCCAGGCCCCGCTCGTGGTTAGAGCGCCCCGGGCGCGCCGTGGGAGGCACGCACTGGCTCGCGGGCTTCTGCCAGATATCGTCTTGGGAGGGTCCGCAGTGCTTGCGGCGGAGCTCCACCTGCCTGGCCGGCGAGCGGTAGCCCCCGCCCGTCAGCTTGACGCCCGCCGCGGCGGCCGCGGTCAACATCGCCCCGAGCCGCCCGGCGATGCTCCGGGCCACCTCGATCCCCTGGACCGTGACCAGGTCCGGCCGCGCCGGGAGCGCGCCCGCAGGCGTCGACGCCTCCTTCACCACCGCAGCGCCGGGCAGGCTGCGGAACCACGGCGTCTCAGCGCGGCTGGCCGCGCTGGTCAGCTCCAGGTGGATGTGATCCACGTGGGGATTCGGTCCGCCGTAGGGAGCGTCTTTCCTGCCCGTCCGGGAGCCGCTCCATTTCACACGGTTCCAGATGAGGTATTGCACGCCGATGACCGAGGCGTTCGTCACGAGCCAGTTGGCGATCGGGTCCCCGACCGCGGAGTTGGCCGCGCCCTGGAGCGTGGGGATCATGATGTCCAGCGCGCGCCCGGTTCCGTGTACCGAGGTCTGCGACGTCCTGGCCGTGTTGGGTCGGCAGTTGTAGCCGCCGATGGTCTTGACGGCCGGGACCCGCGCGAGGATGAACGCCCGCAGGAGCGCCGCCCCGCGGGTCATGGCGGTGCAGTTCTTCCCTCCCTCCCAGGCGGGCGCAGGATCGTAGGAGATCCGCTGCGCCTCGCCGGCGACCCTCACCGCCTCGGGCAGGACCCACCGCGACGCGCTCCCCGCCGCGCCGGTCGTCGCCTCACCGAACTCCCCCGAGGCGCCGTAGGCCTCGCTCGCGCTCGTGCTCGCGTCGTCGCTCGGCGGCGGAGCGTCCGGAGTCGATGCAGGCGCCGTAGCGGGCACCGGCGCCGAAGCTCCCTGCGCCGCGAGGCACGCGGAGCAGTCACACGGCTGCGGGCTGTGGAGCGATCGCCCTGGCGGGAGCCAGCGGACGATGATCCGCGGGCCTCGCCACGGAGGAGCCTTTGGAGCCCTGCCTCCTCGGTGCTTCGGCGCTGCGCCGACTCTCCTCCTGACCATTGGCTGCGACATGGAGTTCTCCTCGGTGCTTCGCCACTGCACTCCATGTGCCAGGGTGAAGCGAGCCCGCTGTTCCGGCGCGATCGAACGCCGGTGGTCCTCGACCTCCCGAAGGCCGTTTCGTCCGCGACGCGGTGATGCTCGCCGCGCCGAAGGAGTCTTCGCGACCGCTGTCTGGAATCCCAGGGCGCGCCGGGCGGCACGCCTGTTGCTGGGTGTGGCCCAATGCGGCGCTCGGTCTCCGGCGACACACAGTGCTGCATCCACTCTGGAGGAGTCCCATGCACAACCTGGATCGCGTGATGTTGGAGATCAATGAAGAAGAGCTCAACGCGCTCGAAGAGGAGACCTTCGCCGAGGAGGCGGGGCTCGGCGAGGAGGCCTATGGGGAGGGACCTTACGGAGAGGGACCTTACGGGGAGGCCCTCGGCGAGGAGGCGAACCTCGGAGAGGCGTATGGGGAGTACGGCCCCTCGGGAGAGGGGAGCGCCTACGAGGAGGTGCTCACCGAGGACGAGGTGTTGGAGCTCGCCACGGAGCTCCTCGAAGTGCGGGACGGGGCCGAGCTCGACCACTTCCTCGGCAAGCTCTTCCGCAAGGTGGGGAAGGGCATCGGGAAGTTCATCCGTTCGCCGGTCGGCAAGGCGCTGGGCGGGTTCCTGAAGGGCGCGGCCAAGGTGGCGCTCCCGCTGGCGGGCAAGGCCCTCGGGTCGGTGGTCGGCGGCCCCATCGGCGGGCAGCTCGGCGG
Source organism: Deltaproteobacteria bacterium (assembly GCA_016218725.1). Classification (GTDB taxonomy): domain Bacteria; phylum Myxococcota_A; class Polyangia; order Polyangiales; genus JACRDB01. The sequence continues at coordinate 150,857 of JACRDB010000149.1, read as the reverse complement.
CGCGCTGGGCAGTGCGCTCGGCGGCGCCATCGGCGGCGGCGCCTCCGCTCCGGCGGGGGGTGGCCTGGCGCAGGCCGCGGGCGCCATGGGCCTGGAGCCCGGAGAGCTGAGCGCCGAGGACCTGCACTTCGAGGTCGCGCAGCGCTTCGTCCGTCTCTCCGGCGACGCCGTCCGCCACGCGACGGAGCTGTCGGAGCTCGGCCCGCCGGGCGAGAGCCCGATGCATCAGGCACGCCAGGCCTTCGAGCTCTCCGCGGAGCGGTGGGCGCCGGGGCTCTCGGCGTCACAGCGCGGAGCCAGCTCGACGTCGGGCCAGGGGAGCCCCGGGCAAGGCGCCTCGCGGACCGGGCGCTGGGTCCGTCAGGGGTCCAGGATCATCCTCTTCGGTGTGTGATCGTCCCGAGAGGCCCCTCCAATGAACACGGACGTCATGGCGCTGCGTTGGTTGGATCGGGAGGCGCGAGCGCTTGGCACGCGCGTCACCCGGGTGCGCCCCTTCGCCATGACCATCCCGGCGATCCCCTCAGCGGCGGTGAGCCCCGGGGTGCTCTCCGCGATCGAGACGCAGCTCCGCGCCGGCCGCGTGGCGCTCCTCCGCAGGATTGACGCCTTCCTCGGTTGGCTGACGCGGTCTGGCGCCTGGGACCTCGCGCGCTCGCACACCCGCTTCGCCTTGCTGCGCCTGCGTTTCCAGCAGCTCCTCGCGCGCTTCGACATCTTCGCCGACGCGCTCGGTCAGCGCAGCGAGCACGACACTGGGGTCTGGGTGGCGGGCCTGGACGTGGTGGCCTCAGACGCCCTGCGCATCGAGGGCTTCGCGCCGCCTCCGCCGGTGCTCTGCTACCTGGACCGAGGCCATGGCGGTGCCATCCGGCGGCTCCACGCGAGGCTGCCCGGGGCGGTGCCAAACCCCGTCGCGTTGATCCGCCTGCCGCGCGAGCGGATGATCGGCAGCGGGGTGGCGTCGTCGCTGGCGCACGAGGTAGGCCACCAGGTGGCGTCGAGCCTCGGCCTGGAGGCGTCGCTCCGACCCGTGCTGCGGTCCATCGCCCGAGGCGCGGGGCACCTGGCGCCTGCCTGGCTGGCGTGGGACCGCTGGCTCTCCGAGGTGCTCGCGGACTTCTGGGGCGTGGCCAGGGTCGGCGTGACGGCGACCCAGGGGCTCCTGGCGCTCCTGAGCCTCCCGAGGGCGTTCATGTTCCACACGGCGCCGGACGACCCGCACCCTACGCCGTGGATCCGCGCGAAGCTGAGCTGCGCCCTCGGGGCCGAACTCTACCCGTCTTCGCAGTGGGGCGCCCTCGCGCGGATGTGGGAGGGCTTGATGCCGCTGCGCGGCCTCGACCCCGAGGTGGAGCGGCCCCTCCGCGCGCTGGAGGAGACGCTCCCCGCGGTCGCGACGCTGCTCGCGGAGCACCGACCGGCGGCCCTGCGGGGCCTGACGCTCCGGCAGGCCGCGCGCGTGGACGACCGTCAACCGTCGTCACTCCGGCGGGTGCTCCGGTCCTGGGAGCGCGCGCCCGGGGAGGCCTGGCGGACCTCGCCGACCATCGCCCTCGCGGCGCTTGGTCAGGCGCGGACCGACGGCGCGATGCGCGCCGAGACCGAGAGTCGATTGTTGGAGTGGATGCTCCGGCGCTGGGCGCTGGAGACGAGTCTGAACACCGCACGTAACTGCAGCGCTCACCAGTGAAGAGAGGGAGACGATCATGGCAGCATCAAACCAGGGAAACCAGGGTCTTCCACCAACCCCGGCCACGCCAGTTACCCCGCAGGCCGCAGGGACCGCTGGTGTCGGGGGCCCATATCCCGTCATCCTCACGCCCCCGAACGTGGGCGCGCTGCCCTCTGATGTGCTCTGGCAGGTGATCCTCAACCGGTCCCGAGCGCGCTCCTTCGGGCGCTACAAGCGCTATATCGATAGTGTGTTCGGCTGCGAGTCCGCCGCCCCGGAACCGGACATCGAGCTGAACCAGCGCCTGCAGGGCGCCAGTGTCCCTAATGTCCACCATCCAGAGAGGACGCCGCGCAAGCGGAAAGACTCACCGAACTTCCACGGGAGGGAGGCCTACGAAGTGCTCAAGGCCGCGACCAACATCTTCATGGAGTACGAGTGCGGGCTCTGGCTTGATGTGATGAACGACGCCTTCCCGCCGGATTTGTCGCTCACCGCTGGCAACGTCGATGGACTCCGGACGGACAGAGACACCAATGGAGTGCTCCAACTCATCACCAAGGCTGGCCAGACTCGGCACCTGACACTGCCCTACCTCGCGATCGTCCGCGAACGGCTGGCGGACCTGGTCGTCAAGGATGACCTCCCGCCGAGCCGCAGCCACGACAACTGCACCGGGCCGCTCTTGTCCAGGCTCGCGAACCCGTGCCTGATGGAGCTCCTCTGGAACTACTGGCACGAGGAGTCGATGATGACCCAGACCCTCAAGCTCATCGGGTACCAGTTCCAGAACCGCGACGTGCCGAAGGGCTACGCCCCGATCCGCACGCTCAAGTTCGACGCGCTCCGCCCCCTGAGCAACCTCCTCTGGGGCTGGCTCCAGGACGAGTACGAGCGGCTCTCGGTCAAGCGCCGGGCCCACGAGTACGCCCACCAGTATGGCCTCGCCCTCCAGGGCGCGGCGGTGCGAGGCGCTCGCCCCGCGGACAGCCGCACGCAGTTCCTGAGCGCCTTCCACGAGCTCCTGAACAAGTGCACCGTCTACTACGACCAGCGCGACGACATGACCCGGCGCGCCGACGCCTTCCCGGTGCTCAACGCCCTGCGCGAGCTGCACCTGGTGCTCGCCGAGGGGGCCGACAACCAGTTCGGGGACCTCACCCCGACGGCGCGCGGCGAGGCCCTGATCGAGCAGTGGCTCCTCGCCCGCCCCGAGCTGCGGGACTTCTTCGGCAACCGCGTGATGGTCCCCTACCCCGAGGACTGGATGGACCGGGTGGACACCATGAAGTCCCTCCAGGGCTGGTCCAGCACCTCCGTGACCCACTACAACCTCCTCGCCGTCTTCGGCGAGCAGCTCCTCCTGGGCGTGCGGTACGGCGGCTGGATGAAGGTTGTGGACCAGGCCGAGGCGGGCGTGTGGGCGGACTTCTGGCGCTCGCAGGTGGTGGGCTACGTGCACGCCTACCGCGCCGTCACCGGCGTCAACCTCGCCGCCCGCGAGGTCCAGTCGAGGCCCATCGACATCACCCTCCCCTCGGTGCACATCGCCCAGCGCCTCCAGGCCCAGCGCCGGGGCACGGTCCCGCAGCGCTGACCCTCCCAGTGGCCCCGTGATCGTAGACGCCCACTGCCACGCGGGGATCGGCGACGGCCTCACCGGCCCCTGGGACACCTCGGCGCCCCTCGATCGGTATACCGAGAGGGCCCGCGCCGCGGGGATCCAGCGCACGGTGCTCTTCTCGGTGTTCGCTTCAGAGTACGGCTGCGCCAACGCGATCGTCGCGCGCATCGTCGCCTCGGACCCGGAGCGCTGGATCGGCTTCGCCTTCGTCCACCCGGTCCACGAGCGAGGCCAGGTCGCCTCCCGCGTGCGCGCGCTGGTCGAGCGCCACGGCTTCCGCGGGATCAAGGTCCACCGCCACCAGGCGCGGATCACCCGCGAGGTCTGCGAGGTCGCCAGGCGCCTCGCGCTGCCCATCGTGTACGACGTCGCGGGGGAGGTCTCGCAGGTGCGTCTCCTCGCCGAGGAGTACCCGGAGGTGGACTTCATCATCCCTCACCTCGGGAGCTTCGCCGACGACTGGGCTGCGCAGCGCGCGCTCATTGACATGCTCCCTCGGTACCGCAACGTCGTCGTGGACACCGCGGGCGTGCGGCGCTTCGACGTCCTGGAGGAGGCCGTGCGCACGCTGGGCCCGGAGCGGCTTCTCTTCGGCTCCGATGGACCGTGGCTCCACCCGGGCCTCGAGCTCGCCAAGGTCCGCGCCCTCGGGCTGCGGCGCGACGACGAGGCCCTCGTGACGGGCGGAAACCTCCTGCGGCTGTTGGAGCGCGAGCGCTAGGCGTCGATGGTGTCGAGGTCAGCGCGGCGGCTGGCGCGCCGAAGTTGCAGCGCGCGGTCCGTGACGCCGAGCGTCTTCGCGGCGCGCTGGAGGTTGCCCCCGGCCTCCTGGAGCGCGACCCTCACGGCCAGCTCCGACGCCGCGCGGCTGATGGCCTTGAGCGACGCGCCCTGGACCACCGCGCGGCGAACCGCTCCTTCGAAGGCTTCGTCCGCCCAGCCCTCGGCGTCCGCGCTCTCCGGCCACTCTTCGGAGGGGAGGGACCCCGGAGAGATCGGCCCGTCTCCCACGTGCCTGCACACCATGCGGTGCACGAGCTGCCGGAGGTCTCGTACATTGCCAGGGTACATCCTCCGGACCAGGTGGTCACGCACCAGCGGCGCGAAGCCCACCGGTCGACCCTCGGGGAGCGCCGCCGCGAGGAAGTGCTCGGCCAGCGGGATGATGTCCTCGATCCGCTCCCGGAGCGGCGGCGGCGCGCAGCGCCACCCCGCGATGCGATAATAGAGGTCCCGCCGGAACTCCCCGCGCTCCACGGCCTGGAGGAGGTCGCGGTTGGTGGCGCAGACCAGCCGGAAGTTCACGCGGTGCCAGGCGTTCCCGCCGACGCGCTTGTAGGTGCGCTCCTGGATGGCGCGCAGGAGCTGGGCCTGAAGCTCCAGCGGGAGCTCGCCCACCTCGTCGAGGAAGAGCGTCCCCCCATCGGCCATGGCGAAGACCCCTTCGCGGGCCCCTACCGCGCCTGTGTAGGCGCCCCGTTCGTGCCCGAAGAACTCACTCCCCGAGAGGTCCCGGACCAGGGTCGTGCAGTCCATGAGGACGATGTCCCGCTTGTCCGTGCGCGGATCCAGGGTGTGCAGAAGGCGCGCGAGGAGCTCCTTCCCCGTGCCGCTCTCCCCTTCGATGAGCACCGACGCCTGCGTGAAGCGCGCCACCTCGACGAGCTGACGCAACATCCGCGTCCACGACGGGCTACGCCCGATCACGTGCTCCCTCACCAGCCTGGAGCCCATGAGGCGATCGAGGTCGAGGATCCGCTGGACCCTCGCCAGGACCGTCGCAAGGGAGCTGTCCGCGCAGGCCAGGTGTAAGAGGTCGCAGGCGCCGGCGCGGAGCAGGCGCCAGCCGTCCGCGGGGAGCGCCTCCCCGACGGCGACGGCGACCACCCGCGTGGTGCCGTCGCCCTGGGCGTCCCGGAGGAACTGACAGGTCTCCTGAAGCTCCGAGCCCAGGAAGACCACACCGACCGAGCCCTCCAGCTCCGGGTGCCACGCCTGGACCTCCAGGCCCTCCACCTGGAGCCTCGCGGCGATTTCCTCTGCGTAGGTCTTTGAAGCCCCCAGGAAGTGATGCCACAACACAGTCATCAACGACGCCCTCCAGACCGGGGATCATTCCGAGCATTTCTCACGCCAGCAAGAGAAATGTGTCGCCTTTGGCCACCCCAGGAGCTCCACCGAAGTTCCCTTCGTTCGGGCGGTCGGCACGCCCTGTCGTGTGAAGATGGCTTCGCCACCAGGGGAGTCCCTTGATGCCTCCAGACACGCCCCCGGTGGTCCAATGATGTCGTCAATGGAACCACCGCTGCCGCTCTGCCTGACTGGTACGGACGCCCCCGACCGAGAGGCGGTCCGAAACTTCGGTGAAGCTCCAGCCTCCCCGCGCCCGCGCAGGGCCCCGCTACTCCCCCACGGGCCGCCTCTCCAGCGGGCCCTCACCCGCGCGGTCCGGGTCCGCGCTCCAGCGCTCGGCCCAGTACCGCACCGACCGCGCGCTCGCCAGCGCCCTCGCGTGGCCCTGGCGCGCCGCCGTGGCCCGCGCCCAGCTCCCGAGCGCCGCCAGGTCCACCCCCCCGCCGTAGCGCCCAAGGAGCCGCCAGGTGAGCCCCCAGGCCCCTTGCGGCCGCGCCCTCGGAGCCCGCAGCCACAGCACCCCGCCGCCCTCCAGCGCCACCTCCGCCGCCAGGTCCTCCACGGTGTCCGGCGCGATGTATTCAAAGGTAGGATAGCACGCAAAGGGCCACGCCTGCATCCGTCCCCTCGCTCCCTGGACGGCCACCGCCACGCACAGCGCCCCACCCACGCCCCGCACCCACCACAGCCCTCGCGCGCGCGCGCGACCCCCGCCGTCGCCTTCGCGCGCGCCCGCGCGCGAGAGATACCGCAGCCCCCGTTGGCGCAGCGCCTCACCGTCGAGCAGGACCACGTAGCACACGAGCAGGCTCGGGAAATGGATCGCGAGGAACACCGCGCTCAGCGCGTGGAAGGTGATCCCGCCCAGCATGGCCGGCACGCGCCCACGCGCGGTGAGCACCAGCGCCGGGAAGCCCAGCTCCAGCGCCAGCACCGAGAGGGCCCCCAGGGAGCAGAGCCACGGCGCCCGATCGATCCGCCACGCGGGCACGTGCCCGTGCTCGAACCACTTGTACCAGAGCTGGTTCCGGAGGTTGTCCCCGAGGACCCACGCGGGCCCCGAGGTCCACAGCTTCCACAGCCCGGGGAAGAAATACACCATCGCCAGGAGCGCCCTCGCGAGGGCCACGGCCTCGCCGGAGGCGCGCTCGGGGCCGTCGCCCAGGACGCTCCCTCCACGCGCCCAGCGGTCGAGGGACAGGGCCTCGCCGCAGGGGCTCACCGCGAGGAGGCAGAGCATCCACAGGAGGTGCATGTCATGGAAGGCCGTGCCCTCGCACTGCACCGCCGCGGACACGTACCCGAAGGACAGGAGCAGCGCCACGACGCTCCAGCGGGTCCAGAGCCCCAGGAGGGTCAGGAGGCCCGACGCGCGCAGCGCGAGCTCCACCAGGTCCACCGCCCGCGGGCTGAAGGGCACCGTCGTACCCAGCCACCGTGCGCCGTCCACGCAGAGCCGGAGCGAGGGGTCCCTCGCGCTCACCGCGCGCGCCACGGACGCCTCCGGCGAGGCCAGGGCGATCGCCGCGACGCCGCTCCGCAGGAGCGCGAGCGTCAGCGCCGGGGCGCGCAGGTCACCGAGCGGGAGCCTCAAGGGCGCGGTCCCGCAGCGGGACCCCTCGGGCCTTGAGCGGCGCGCGGACGTTGTACTCCAGCGCGCGGTGGGCGGCCTCCAGGTACTCGTCCGTGGCCATCCAGTTGAGCACGTCCCCGTCGTGGGGCGCCGAGCGCGGGCGCCGCGCCAGGTCGTCCCACTGGCGGTGGAGGAAATCTATCCCCACGTCGGCCATCCTCCCGAGGTGCGCGAGGTCCTCCGGGGTGAGGTCCGGCAGCGCCCAGTCCAGCACCGTGAACCCGAAGGCCCCGTGGGCGGCCTCGTCCTTCACGATGCGCCCGAGCACCGCCCGCGGCAGCGGGTGCCGGGCCTTCTTCCACGTGGCCCGCAGGAGCGGGATGGAGATCGCCTCGCCCACGCAGAAGAAGCGCACCGCCAGCTCGCACGCGCGCACCAGCGGCGAGAGCGACGGCGACGCGTCCAGCACCACGTAGTCCGGGTCGTAGCGGATCTCCGTGCCGCCGCCGCACTCCATGGCCATCCGGGCGCAGAGCTCCACGTGCACCATCTCGTCCAGCGGGAACCGGGACGAGATGCCCACCAGGTCCACCGGCGCCCGGGCCTCCAGGAGCGCCCTCAGCGTGGCCGCGCAGGCCACCGCCGTGCGGTGCTCCTGGTAGGCCGCCCCGGTCCACGCCCGGCGCGCGGCGATCAGGTCCTCCTCGCGCGCCCGGGACAGGTCCATGGTGCCCCAGGGCATGGCCCCGAGCTCCGGGCGCAGCGCCCGGAAGCGCCGCTCCGTCGCGCCCCCCAGGAGCTCCAGCTCGAAGAGGTCGTTGCGCATGGTCAGCGGCGCCTGCGGCGCGGAGGGTCCGGCGGCGGCGCCGGGAGGTTCCCGGAAATGGGCGGCGGCTCCGGAGGCTGCTGGACCTGCGGCGGCGGCGCCGGGAGGTTGCCCGAAATGGGCGTCGGCTCCGGCGGACGCTGCTGCACCACGTCCGGCGGCGGCGGCGCCGGGAGGTTGCCGCTGATCGGCGTGGTCTCCGGCGGCGCCGGGAGGGTCCCCGACACCGGCGGGTTGGGCCTGCACCCCGCCTCGACCATCACATAGCTCAGCGTCGCCACGCCCAGGGACGCGACCAGGAGCTTCCTGCGCTTGGTGTTCTCCACCCGCCGACCTTACCACCATCAAGTTCCGGCGGCCTCACCCTCGGTCCCACGCCCGGTAGCTCTCCAGGAGCGCGCACAGCGCCCGAGGATCCCCCACGGCCCCGAGGTCCGGGTGCAGCGCCCTCACCCTCCGCCGGAAGGCCGCCCGGAGCGCCCCGTCGGGGCTCTCCACGGGCAACCCCAGGAGCGCGCACAGCCCCCTCCTCGGCGCCCCCCCGCGCGCGCCCGCCGACGCCACCTCCACCCAGTCCTCCAACGCCGAAGCCTCCACGCCGCCCGGAGGCAGCGCCTTGCCCGGGTGGAACCTCAGCGACGCCCCCGCGCAGCGCGAAGCCAGCCCGAGCCTCTCGCGGCGCTGCTGGTCCAGCGCCCGGTCCCGCTGCCTCGCCGTGAGCCTCCCCGCCGCGAGCAGCGCATGCCCCAGGAGCGCCCCCCCTCGCTCCTTCGCCGCGCGCTCCACCGCCTCCCGCGAGACCTCCCCCCGGGCCACCAGCAGGTCCCCCAGCACCGCCACCCTCGGAGCGCTCTCCACCGCTTGAACCCTCCCCCGACGGAGATGGATCCCGTGGCGCACCACCCCCCCGTCCAGCTCCAGTTCGCCACTGGCCCCGTCCCGAAGGAGCCCCGAGAGCACGCCCGATAGCGCGCCCTCGCCCAGTCGTGAAGGTAGGATCATTACCTACAAGGGTGTACCGTTCCCTTCACCGTGGGATAATTCCCCGCAGGAGGTCCCAGCCGAGCCTCACCACGAGGGCCAGCACGACCACCAGCACCACCCCGCGGACGAAGCGGTCCCCCCGGCGGACGGCGAGCCTGGCCCCGAGGGCCCCTCCCAGGGTCTGGGCTGCGGCCATGGGCAGGGCGAGCTCCCAGCGCACGGCCCCGGCGCTCGCAAAGAGCGCCAGGGCCGCGAGATTGGACGCAAAGTTCACCACCTTGGCGTTGGCCGAGGCGCGGGTCATGGGCTCCCGGAGCCACGCCACGGCGCCCAGGATGAGAAAGGTCCCCGTCCCCGGCCCGAAGAAGCCGTCGTAGGCGCCCACCGCGAGGGCCAGGGCGAGCGCCCGGGGACGGGCCTCCTCGGGGGCGAGCGCGGGCCCGGGGCTCACCCCCAGCGAGGGCTTGAGCGCCAGCGCCAGGGCCACCAGCACCAGGAGCCCGAGCACCAGCGGGCGGAGCACCTCGCGGGGCACCGCCAGCACCAGGGCAGCGCCCCCCAGGGCCCCGAGGGCGCCCAGGAGGAACGCGCCCGGGGCCCTCTCGCGGTCTACGGCGCCCGCGCGGGCGAAGTGCAGGAGCGCCGAGCCGCTGCCAAAGACCGCCTGGCCCTGGTTGGTGGCCAGCGCCGCGCCCGGAGGGAGCCCCGCCAGGAGCAGCGCCGGGAGCGTCAGGAGCCCTCCGCCGCCCGCGATGGCGTCCACGGTGCCCGCCGCGAAGGCCGTGAGCACCAGCGCGGCGAGGGCCCCCGAGGTCACCGCGCGGTCACGCCAGGGGCCCCGCCACGGCCTCCGCGGCGTCGAGGAGCGCGCGGTCCGTGAAGAGCGCCTCCACCACGGCGATGTCCGTGGAAAGCACCCGGTCCTTGAGGAGCGTGGGCACGCGCGCGCGGAGGGCGTCGTGGGCGGCGGCCACCCCGGCCCCGGGGCGCAGCGGCCGCCGCGCGTCGAGCCCCTGGGCCGCCACCAGGGCCTCGATGGCCAGCCCCGTGCGCACGTGACGCACGACCTTCGAGGCCTTCACCGCCGAGAGCGCCCCCATGGACACATGGTCCTCGCGCCCCGCCGACGACGGGATCGAGTCCACGCTGGCCGGGTGGCACAGCACCCGGTTCTCGCTCACCAGCGCCGCGGCCGTCACCTGCGCGATCATGAAGCCCGAGTCGAGCCCCGTGCTCGGCGCCAGGAACGGCGGCAGCCCCGACGAGAGCGCGGGGTTCACCAGCTGCTCCACCCGCCGCTCGGAGATGTTCGCCAGCTCCGCCACGGCCATGGCCAGGAGGTCAAACGCCAGCGCCAGGGGCTGCCCGTGGAAGTTCCCGCCGGAGACCACCTCGGCCTCGCCGCCGGAGAGGAACACCAGCGGGTTGTCCGTCACCGCGTTGAGCTCCCGCTCGGCCACCGAGGTCACCCAGGCCAGGGCGTCCCGGGTCGCCCCGTGCACCTGCGGCATGCACCGCAGGGAGTAGGGGTCCTGCACCTTGCCGCAGTCCTTGTGGCTCTCGGCGATCTCGCTCCGGGCGAGCAGCGCCCGGAGGTTCCTCGCCGAGTCCAGGGCCCCGGGGTGCGGCCTCGCCGCCACCACCCGCTCCTCGAAGGGGTGCCAGCTCCCCTTCAACGCCTCCAGGCTCATGGCCCCCGTAAGATCCGCGTGCGTGGCCAGGCTCCTCGCGTCGTGCAGGCAAAGGGCCCCCACCCCGAGGATGAGCTGCGTCCCGTTGATCAACGAGAGCCCCTCCTTGGCGCCCAGCTCCAACGGCGTCACGCCCGCCCGGCGCAGCGCCTCGGCGCCGTCGAGCACCGCGCCCTGGTACTCCGCGCGGCCCTCGCCCACCAGCACCAGCGCCAGGTGCGCCAGCGGCGCCAGGTCCCCCGAGGCCCCCACGGAGCCCTGCGAAGGAATGATCGGGTGCACCCCCCGGGCCAGGAGCTCCAGCAGTGTCTCCACCACCGCGGGCCTCACGCCCGAGAGCCCCCGGGCCAGCACCTGCGCCCGCAGGAGCATCATCGCCCGCACCGCGTCCGTGGGCAGGGGGTCTCCCACCCCACACGCGTGGCTACGTAGGAGGTTATGCTGCAAGGTGCGCACGTCCTCCGGCGAGATCCGGGTCTCGGCCAGGGCGCCGAAGCCCGTGTTCACGCCGTAGACCCTCGGGGCGTCCAGGCCCCCCCGGGCCACGGCCTCCACCGCGGCGCGGGAGGCCTCCATCTTCGCGCGGGCGTCCGGGTGGAGGCTCACCGCCGGGCGCCCCCTCGCCACGCGCACCAGGTCCTCCAGCGAGAGCTCCCAGCCGACCGAGACCGCGTCTCCCATGGGGCGCTTGGTACACCCTCCCGCGGTGCTACGGTAGGGCGCGTGAGACGCGCCGCCGTCGGCCTTGCCCTGGCGCTCGGAGCGTGCGCGGAGCCCTCGCCGTCGGAGAGCACCGTGCGCGCCCCCAGGGTCTTCGCCCTGGTCACCGCCACGCCCTCGGCGGAGCCCGGCCAGGAGGTCACCGTGGAGGCCGTCTGGTACGACCCTCTGGGCCCGAGAGAGCCCCCCGCGGGCTTCCTCTGGCGGGTGTGCCCCGCCCTCCAGGACCCGCGAGGCTGCGCCCTTGCCTCCCAGGGCTCGACCCTGGACAGCACCGGCCCCTCGGCGCGCCTCCCGGGCGCCACCATGGACCGGGACGTGTACCTCGCGCTCTGTCCCTCGGGGGTACCCTCGCTGGACCCCCTCCTGGGTCACGCCCGCTGCGCCTCGGGGCCCGCGCTGGAGACCCTGCGTACGGTGCGTGTAGACCCCGCCCCCACCCGCAACCACAACCCCTCCATCGAGCGTTTCCAGCTCGTCCAGGGCGCCACCCGCCGCGCCCTCGGGCCCACCACGGTGCTGGCCCGGGAGCCCTGCGCCGGCGCCGACTGCGCGCTCGGGCTGGAGCTCCAGCCCTCGCCCGACAGCGCGGAGACCGTGGAGGGCTCGCCCGAGCGCCTGGTGGTGAACTTCTTCACCACCGTGGGCGTGGTGGAGCCCTCGCGGGTGGACTCTGGTGCGTTTCGCGCGGTGTGGCGGGGGAGCGCCCCGGACGGGGCGGCGGTGAGGGTGTGGGCGGTGCTTCGGGACGGCAGAGGGGGGGTCGCGGTGGGCGAGGGGCGCTTCAGCCCCTGACGGTCACTGGCAGCGGGCGTTGACGCACTCGCGGCCCGCGGGGCAGTTGGCGGTGCGGGCGCACTGGGGCATCTGCTCGTTGGAGCTGGTGCACAGCGAGCGGCCCATCATGTCCTGGCGGCAGAGGTCGAACTGCACGTCCACCCGGAGACAGGCCCCGTCGGCGCCGGTGCCGGGCATCGGGCAGAGCCTGCGGCACGCGCCGTTGTAACAGATGGAGTCCCGGTTGCAGTCCGAGTCCATGGTGCAGAAGGGCCTCGGGCGCGTGTCCACGCGGCACACCCCGTGGTCACACATGAAGCCCGCGCCGCAGGCCGCGTCGTCGGCGCAGGGCCTCAGGCCCGCGCCGGAGACGCAGAGCTGGCCCGTGGGGCACGCCGCGGAGCACGACCCCGCGGTGGGGTAGATGCAGCGCCCGCTGGTGCACGTCTGCCCCGGGGCGCACACCATGGACGCCGTGGCGGCCGTGCAGCCCACCACGCACCGGCCGTCCACGCAGGCCTGGCCCGACCCCGTGCACTGATAGTCGAACTGGCACTGGCTCGCCCGGGCCTGGCAGCTCCCGCCCAGGCACACGGGCGTAGACGGCGTGCTGGCGCACTCGGCGTCCGTAGCGCACCCGCCCGAGGGCACACACGCGCGGGTGGCGGTGTTGCAGACCAGCCCGGCCCCGAGGCGCGCGCAGTCGCTGCTCACCGAGCAGCCGGGCTCGCAGGCCCCACGGGGCGCGCAGTACTGCCCCGCCGGACACGACGCGCTGGTGGTGCATGCGTTGGCCGGAGGCGCGTCCGGGAGCACCGTGCCGCCGTCCGGTGACGGCCCGGGACCCCCTCCGCCGGTGCCCCCGTCGCCCCAGACCGGGCAGCCCGTGAGGATCGCGCCGAGAGAACCCACCATCACCAGCGAGGAAAGAGCGGAGCCGAGCTTACGCATCGCGATGCCTCCAATCAGGCCCAGAGAGCCAACGGACCGCCCTGTTGGGAGCGGCCGGCAAGCGGTCTCAAAGCATGACCCGTGCCGCCCGTCCAGGCCCGTCTCCGTGGGCGCTTCCTTGGAACACACACCCCGGGGCCGTGAAGCCCCGTTGACACCCGGCCTGTGAACGACCCCACCGGAGGGTCCGGCGCGAGGTTTGGAGCGGGGCGCGCCGTCTGGTATCGTGTCGAGCGTCTTCCGCGAACGAGATCCATGGACGTCGTCTGCGAGCGCTGCAAGACCGAGTACGAGTTCGACGACGCCCTCGTCTCCGAGCGCGGTACGACGGTCAAATGTACGAACTGCGGGTTCCAGTTCAAGATCTTCCGGAGCGCCGCGGACCCCGAGGCCGCCCGGGTCTGGAACCTCCGTAGACCCGACGGGACCGTGATCCCTTTTGACTCCCTCGCCGTGCTCCAGAAATGGATCATGGAGGGCCGGGTCTCCAAGATGGACGAGCTTTGCCGCCCGGGGGAGCCCTGGAAGGCCCTCGGCGCCATCGCCGAGCTGGACAGCTTCTTCGCCACCGCCGGGCCGGGAGGCGCCTCCCTGCGCCCCAACAAGCCCCCGGGGACCCGCGACGGGAGCGTGCGCACCCCCCTGGGGACGCCCCCCCCGCCAGGGGCCCCCTCCAGCCGCCCGGTGCCCCCAAAGCCCCCGGGGCCCGGAAACACCCTGCGCCCCATGGCGGGCCCCGGAGCCGTCCCCGCCACGCCGCCGCCGGTGCCCGTCACCCCGCCGGTGCCGGTGCTCCCGCCGTCCCTGGGGAACACCGGCCCCAGGCAGGCCCTGGGCCCCGGGAAGTTCCCCGCGGAGCTCGGCTCGCAGCCCTCGGCCCTCCCGAGGCCCCCGTCGCTGCCCGAGCGGTCCGCGCCCGCGGAGCTCCCCATGCTGGACCCGCTGCCCCCGCCCCCCAGGGTGCCCAACCTCCTGGATCCCGTGCTGGTGTCCGCCCCCCCTGTCGGCGCCATCCCCGATGACGCCCCCACCATCAATACGTCCCGCGAGGCCCTCGACGAGCCCTCCCTCCGGCCCCCAAAGGGCTCCGGAGCCCCCGTGGGGCTCCTCCTCGGGGCGGGTTTTGGGCTCCTGGTGGCCGTCGGAGGCGTCGTGGCGTGGAAGCAGGGGCTCTTCGAAGTGTCCAGGCCGGGGCGCGTCGAGGTCCAGGGACACCACGCGCAGGTGACGGCCATGCTCCAGCGCGCCCAGCTCCTTGAACGCCGAGGGGACCGCCGAGGCTTCGAAGACGCCCGCGAGGAGCTCACCCGTACGCTCACCCTGGAGCCCTCGAACCTCCTGGCCCAGGTGCTCCGCGCCGAAGTCATGGCCGCCTGGAGCGAGGCCCTCCGGCAGAAGGCCTCGGACCTGGACCAGCGGGCCGCCTCCCCCGGGGCCGACGCCGCCGCCCTGCGCGCCGAGGCCCAGCTCCTGCGCCAGGAGTCCCGGGACCGGGCCGAGCGCGCCCGCACGGACCTCCCCTCGGACGAGGCCCGCCTCGGTCAGGTGCCCCCGGTCGAGAGGGCCGCCATCCAGGTGGCCCTCGCCAGCGCCCACCGGAGCCTCGGGGACACCGCCGCCGCCCGCAGGGCCCTGGACGCCGCCCGCCAGGGGGGCGCCTCGGGGCCCGCCCTGGAGCTCTGCCAGGCGCTTCTGGAGCTCGAAGCCTCGGAGGTGCCGCAAGCCACGGCCAGGCTCCAGCAGGTGGTCGCCCAGGCCCCGGACCAGGTCCGGGCCCACACCGCCCTGGCCCGCCTCCACGCCGCCCGAGGCGACGCGGACAGCGCCCGCCGGGAGCTCGACGCCGTCCTCCAGCGCTTCCCGGGCCACGAGGACGCCCTGAGCCTCCAGGACGCCCTCGCCCGCGGAGTCGCCCCCATGGAAGCCCGGGCCGGGGGCCCGGCTCCAGTGGCCGACGCCGCCGTCGCGGGGAGGACACCGGTAGGGAATCCACCGACAACACCCGACAACCCGCGGGACCCCAGGGAGCCGAGGGAACCCCGAGAGCCTCGCGGCCAGGGCTACGACGCCCTGGTGGAGGAGGGCGAGAGGCTCCAGACCGACGGGCGCACCGCCCAGGCCCGGCTGGTGTTCCAGCAGGCGCTCACGCAGCGCGCGGGGGGCGCCGAGGCGCTGACGGGCCTCGGGTATTGTGAGCTGGACGCCCACAATGTGAGCGGGGCCATTTCCCGGTTCCGGCAGGCCCTGGCGACCAACTCCCGGTACTCCGAGGCGCTCATCGGTCTGGCCGAGGCGTACAGCCACCGAGGGGACTACCGCAACGCGCTGGAGACCTACCAGCAGTACCTCCAGGTGAACCCCAACGGCTCCCGGGCGGGCATGGCCCAGCGGCAGATCGAGTCATTGAGGGACCGCCTCCAGGAGCAGGAGAACCGTAGACAGAACCAGGCGAACCCGAACCCGGGGACCACGGAGCCCGCGCCGGAGAGCCCCCCGGGGGGCGCTGCCCCCGGGGCAACGGCGCCCAAAGCGGGCTGACCATGGTGGTCGCCCACGCAGCGCCTGCGGCCGGCTTCGACGCGCTGGACCCCTTGAGGGCCTCGCCGTTGCCCGACGAGGTGCTGACGCCGGTGACCCTGGACCCGGTGGCCGAGGCTCGGGTACGGGTACGCGCTGCCGAGGACCCCCAGCGCCGCGCCCGGGCCCTGCTGGGACTGGCCGATGCGTGGTTGGCCATCGACGCGCTGGAGCCGGCTCTCTCCGCCGCGGAGGACGCCCGGACGCTGGCTCCCGAGGACCCCACGATCCTGGAGCGCCTCGCCGGGCTCCAGGCCCGGGCGGGGCGCCCCGCCGAGGCCGCGGCCACCCTGGAGGCCCTCGGGGCCGTGAAGGAGAGCCCCATGGCGGCCCTCACGGTGGCCCGTCACTGGGTGCGGTCGCACCGCCCGGAGGAGGCCCGGAGGGTGCTGGAGGAAGCCCAGACCCGTGCCCCCGAGGAGCCCAGGATCCGCCAGGCCCGGCTGGAGCTCGCCAGAGTCCAGGGCGTCCAGGGCGATGCCCAGGAGCTCCTCTCGTTGCTTCTGGCCCAGGCCACCCAGGCCCGGCAGCGAGACGACCTGGAGGGCTGGCGCCGGGCCTCCCTGGACGCCTGGATCGAGTCCCGGGGCTACCTCGGCGGGGACCTCCTGGTGGACGCCCTGGCCCAGGCGAAGCACCCCAGGGCCGCGGTGTACGTCTCCGTCGAGTGCGCCGCCAGGCAGTGGGCGACAGGGTCCCCGGAGAACGCCGAGGCCTTCCTGGCCCGAGGGGCCACGCTGGCCGAGGGGGCCCGGATGGTGTCCGAGGCCGTGGCCCTCCGGACGGCCCTGGTGCTCCTGCCGGGGTCCAGCCCCGAGGCTCGGGAGTCCCTGAGGGACCTCCTGGCCGAGCAGGGGCGGTCGCTGGAGCTCGCGGCGAGGCTCCGGGCGGACGCCCGCAGGGCGCCCCAGGAGGCCCGCTCGGCGGCCTGGAAGGGCGTGGCGGCGATCGAGCTGCCGGTGGCCCCGGAGCGCGCCGCGGAGGCCCTGGCCGAGGCCCTGAGGTACCAGCCCGAGGACCCGGAGACCTTCGATCTCCTGGAGGCCCTGGTGCAGGACCCGGCCACCGAGGGCGCCGTGCGCGAGGCCGTCAACGTGGCCGCGAGGACCCAGGACCAGGCCGGCCCCCGGCGGGTGAAGCTCCTCCTCTGGCTGGCGGGGCTCGAAGACCGCGCCGGGGACCTGGCCGCCGCCTGCGCGGCGTGTGAGCTCGCCCGGCCGTGGTCCCACGACGCGCTGCTCCAGTGGGAAAGGCTGCGTCGCCCCGCGGAGGCTCTCAAGCACCGGGCCGAGACCGCCCTGGACCGGTGGCTCTCCCTCGGGACGGAGCACCGGAGCGCCTGGGTCGAGGAGCTCCTCGGGGGCCTGGGGCGCACCCCGGGGGCCTTCCGGGACCTGCGAAAGACCTCCAGGCTCCTTGGCTCCGCGGCCCTGGAAGACGACCGCCTGGCCAGGCTCTGGCTCCAGATCGCCGCGCGCAACGAGGACGGCGCCCAGCGGGCGGCGATCCTCCGCAGGCTCGCCACCAGGGCCCGGGGGGCTTCGGTGCGCCTCCGGGCGGCGCTGACCTTCGCGGAGCTCCTGGACCACGAGGGGGGCTCCCCCGAGGAGGCCCTGGAGGTGCTGGAGACGCTCCTGGACGAGGCCCCGGAGGAGGTGCTCGTGGCGGCGACCATGGGCGCCGTGGCGGAGCACACCCAGGACCGGACCTTCACCGCCCGGAGCCTGGAGGCCCTGGCCCGGAGCGCCACGGACCCCTGGGAGCGCGACCTGTACAGCCGTTTTGTGGGGCGCCCCCAGGGCGTCTTCGAGGTCTTCGACGCGAGCCTCGCGGACCCGGTGGCGTCCCGAGAGCGCCTCTCGAGCCTCCAGCGCCTCCAAGACCTGGTGGGGGACAGCGTGACGCTCTTCGCCCACCGGACCCGGAGCCTCCTGGCCCAGGCCCGGGACGACCTGGAGGGCCTGGACCTCGCGAGGAGGTTCGCCCAGCAGAGCCCCCAGTCCGCCGAGGCCACCATCGCGTGGTTCTCCGCGGCCAGCATGGCGGGGGACGCCTCGCAGCTCGCCCGGGCGGCGGTGCTGGTGTGCGGCTCGCTCACGGGCGTCCGGGAGGTGTCCTCGGTGGCGCGCCTGGCCCTGGGGAGGCTCGAGGCCCAGGGCGAGAGGGCCCTCGCCCTGGACGTCGCCCTGGCGTGCGTGCAGGCCGTGGGCCTCGGGGAGCGCGCGCTCCGCGTGGCCGTGACGGAGTTCGCCGGGACCCTCGAAGACCCGCTGACCGCCGTGCGCCTCCTGGAGAGCGCGGCCGCCGCCGCGGACACCCCCGCCGAGCGCGACGCCGCCCTCCGGAAGATCGCCGAGCGCTACCGCGACGCGGGCCACGGTGCCGGCGAGCTCCGCGCCCTGGAGCGCCTCCAGGGCGCGCACCCCGACGCCGCCGCGCGCCTCCTGGCCCTGGCCCGCCACGTTGGAGCCCCGGACGCCGAGGTGCGGGTGCTCTCGGCGCAGCTCCAACAAACCGACGTGCGGCGCGCACGGCGTGCGCTCTTCCTGGCGGTGGCCGGGGCCCAGGCGGCGGCGGAGCCATCGCACCGCGAAGCGCTGGACACCCTGGAGGCCTACGCCCGGGAGGCCGACGACGACGAAGCCCGCGGGGACCTCCTGCGGGGGATGATCGCCCTCGGGCACCCGGGGCTCGCCCGCGAGCGTCTCCAGCGCATGGCCCGGGAGGCCACCGCGGCCCAGGACGGCGCGCGGCTGCTGGTGCATGCCGCCCGGGTCGCGCAGGTGCACGAGAAAGACCCCCCCGCGGCCCTGAGGCTCCTGCGCGAGGCCCTCGGGCGCTGGGCCGGCTGCCCCGGGGCCCTGGACCTGGCCGAGGCCCTCGCCGCGGAGCACCACGCCCGGGAGGCCCTCTTTGCCATCTACGACGACCTCCTGGCGGCGTCGCCGGGGGTCCACGGTCGCCGGGCGCTTCAGTACCGTCGGGCGGTCTGGCTGGAGCGCACCGGGGACCCGCTGGCGGCCCTCCGGGAGCAGCTCCAGCTCTTCAAGCGCCAGCCCTCCCTGGGGGCGACCTTCACCGCCCTGGAGCGCCTGACGGAGCGCCTGCGCTGCCCCACGGAGCTCCTGGAGTGCCTCCTCCTGCTGGCCGAGAGGGCCCCCGCGGGGGAGCCTCGGAGCGCCTGGCTCCGCCGGGCCGCGGAGGTGGCCCGGGAGCGCGTGGGGGACCCCGAGAGGGCCCTGGACCTGGAGCTCCAGGCCCTGCGAGCGGCCCCGTCGCCCGCGGCGGAGACGCGCCTCCTGGCGCTGGTGAAGGCCGCCCAGGGCAGGGCCCCCGGGGCCGCGGCCGCGGTGCTCCGGGCCGTGGTGGACGACGCCTTGAACGCCTCCCAGCAGGCCTGGGAGGACACGGGGCGGCAGACCCACGCCCAGCGGGCCCTGGAGCTCGTGCTGTCGCACAACCTGGACGCGCCGCTGGCCCGTCAGGCCGTCGGGCTGTACCTCCGCGAGCACGAGAACCCCACGGTCGCCAGGCGCGCGCTGCGCGACACGCTCACGCGCTGCAACCCCTCGGACGACCTGTGGACCGCCGTGGAGGACGCCCTGGAGGCGCCCACGGCCTCGGCGGCGCCCACGGCCTCGGCGGCGCCCGCGCCCCCCACGCCCCCAGCGACGGCAGCGCCGTCGGCGGCGGGCCCCACGGCCACGGCGCGCCCGAGGCTGGAGCTTGTCCCGAGCGAGCCCGCGCCGGACCCCGGCCTCGCGCTGGAGCCCGCGGTGCTCACGCCGCCGGCGCCAGCCCCGACGCCGCCGTCGCCGCTGCCGCTGCCTGGGGGCTTCACGCTCCGGGCGCCGGTGGCGCCGGTGGCGCCGACGGTGGAGTCCCTCAAGCCCGCGCCCTTCCCGATGGCCGAGCCCGAGCGCGAGGCGGAGTCCAGCACCGCGGGGACGGCGTCCACGCCGCCGTTGCCCGCGGAGCCCGCGACGCCGACCACCACCTCCGGGGTGATGCCCGCCGCGAGGGACTGGGCCCAGGCGCCCGACGAGGCCCTGCGCGAGGCCCTCGCCCTGGGCGACGACAACGCCGCCGGGGTGCTCGCCCGACGCCTGGCGACGAGCACCGACGGCCTGGAGGAGGCCATGGCGCTGGAGCGCCGGCGCTTCCTGGAGGACCCGGCCCGGGTGGACGCCCTGGACCACCTCGCCACGCTCTACGAGCGCAGCGGCCGGGGGCGTGAGGCGGGGGCGCTCGCCTCCACCTGCGCCGTCCTGGCGGGCCGCTCGCCCACCACCGAGGCCCCGCCCGCGTGGACCCTGGCCACGCCGCCTGACGGCGTGGCGAGGCTCCTGTTCCCGCCGCGCTTCTCGGCCTTCGCGGAGCTCGGGGCCGCGCTCTGGGAGGGCTGCGGGCACCTCTACCGCCGGGAGGCCCAGCGCGCGCTGGAGCGCACCTCGGACCGCCCGAGGGCCCTGAACCTCCCGGAGCTCGCGCGGATGTTCTCCGCGGCCCAGCGGCTCCTGCAGCTCCCGAAGACCACCCACGCGGTGGTGCGCGACGAGGTGCGCTACGGCGTGGGCGTGGTGCTCTCGCAGCCGCCGTCCCTGGTGCTCCCGGCGGCCTTCGACGCGGACACCCCGCGGGTGCGCTACCTCCTGGGGCGCGCCCTGGAGGGCACCCGGCCCTCGCACCTCCTGGTGGCCAACCTGGACAACGAAGAGGGCGCGCGCCTCGTGGACGCCGTGGAGGTCGCCTTCGGCGGCCGCTCCGAGGGCGGCCGCGTGGACCCCGCCGTCGGGCGCCTGGCCCGCGCCCTGGTCGATGGCCTGAGCCCCAGGACCCAGCGCCGCGTCGAGGCCCTCGTGGCCGAGCTCGGCACGCGGCTCACCTACGCCGCCTGGCGCGACGCCGTCGAGGTCGCCCGCATGCTCGCCGGCATGCTCGTCGCCGGGGACTTCGAGCCCGCCGCCCAGGAGGTCCTCGCGGCCTACCCCTGGGCCGGCCCCTCCCCCGCCGAGGCCATCCGCGTCCACCAGCACCTCCGGGAGCTCGCCCGCTTCGCCGTCAGCGAGGAGTTCCTCCTCCTACGGTGGCGCACCTGAGCGAGGTATACACGGTGTATCCTCCGGTGGTGTGGGGGCCCCCTGGGGGTTAGGCTCCGGGGCCATGGAGCGAAGGAACTGGGCCTGGGTGCTTCTCCCGTGGCTGGGGGCGTGCGGCACCACCCCCGCGGGCGCGCCGGACGCGGCGCTGGACACGGGGGCTGTGCCGTCGGACGCGTCGCTCCTGCCGCCGTACGTGGACCCGTATGCGTGTGAGCCCGCGGGGACGGCCCCGGCGCTGGACGAGCCCCTCGGGGCCGCGGAGGCCCGGGCGGGGGTGGTGCGGCGCCCGGAGGAGCTCGTCGGGGGCGAGGGGGCCTCCGGGCGGGTGGGGCATTTCAAGCTGTACAACAACCGCGTGCGGTTCATCGTCCAGGGGCGCACGGGCCCGGCGGGGATGGCGCGCGCGGCGGGCTACGACCTGTACGGCGGCAACCTCCTGGACGCCGACCGGGTGCGCCCGCGGGGGGAGCCCGGCCAGGACCTGTTCCGCGAGGCCTTCCCCCTGGTGGGTTACCGCGTGGGCGGGGCCGACGAGGTGGTGGTGGCGTGCGACGGCTCCGGCGGTCGTCCGGCGGCGCTGAGGGTGCTCGGCAACGACCGCCCCACGCGCATTCTTGGCACCTTCGACGCGCTGGCGCGGGAGCGCGACGTGCGGGTGGTCACGCACTACCTCCTCCGGCCGGACCGGGACGTGCTGGAAATCCGCACGGTGGTGCAGTCCAACTATGGCGCCTCGCTCTCGGCGGTGGCCGCCGGGGACTTCCTGGGCTTTGGCTCGGCGGTGGCGCTCTTCACCGAGGGGTCGGGCTTCGGCAGCGCGGCGAGGGCCGGGGGGCCGGTGCCCTGGATCGCGGGGGCCTCGGACCCCGGGGAGGCCCACCGGAGGGTGTCCTATGCGCTGGCGCCGGCTACCGGGAGGCTCACAGTGCCGCTGGTGGACGCCTCGGGGACCGCGGGGCTCTACGACAACCTCTCCGCGGGGCGAGGCGAGCGGGCGGAGTTCGTGCGGTACTTCTCCGTGGGCACCGGGGACGTCGCCTCCGCGGTGGCGCCGTTGGTGGCGCTGCGCGCGGAGCCCTACGGCACGGTCACCGGCGGCACCACCCCGGGGGCGCTGGTGTACGCCTTCCGCGACCGTTACACCGCGGGCGGGGCGGCGCGCAACCAGGCCCGCGCGGGCATGGACGGGGCCTTCCGGATGACGCTCCCACCCGGGAGCTACGAGCTCGTGGCGCTGGACCGCGGCCGCGCCCGCGGGGCGCCGGTGGCGGTCACGGTGACCGCGGGGCAGGCGTCCACGGCGTCGCCGTCGGCGGGCCCCACGGGCACGCTTGTGCTGGACCTGGCCCTGGCGGGGGCCTCGCCCGGCGAGCGTTCACGGGCGCCGGTGAAGGTGAGCCTCGCGGGCATGGACGTCGAGCGCCCGGACGGGGCCTTCGGCGAGCTGGAGGGCGAGCGCGAGGCCCAGGGGATGCACCGTGCGCTCTTCTCCCGCGAGGGTATGGAGCGCGTGACGGTGAAGCCCGGGCGCTACCGGGTGACGGTCTCTCGCGGCGAGGAGTACGACCTGGCGCAGGGCGAGGTCACGGTGCCCGCGGGCGGCGAGGCCACGCTCCGGCTGGACCTCCGCAGGGCCTTCGAGACGCCGGGGTACGTCTCCGGAGATTTCCACCAGCACACCTCCGGGAGCATCGACAGCTCGCGGTCGCTGTGCATGCGCGTGCTGGAGAACGCCGCCGAGGGCCTGGAGTACGCGGCCACCACGGACCACGACAACGTGACGGACTTCCTCCCGTGCGTGCGGGAGCTCGGCCTGGAGCGATTTTTCAACGCCATGCGGGGCAACGAGATCTCCGTGGTGGGCGTCGGGCACTTCAACGCGTACCCCCTGGAGAGCGACCCGGCGGACCCCTTCGCCCAGGTGGGGGCGCAGTACTGGGCGGACCTGCCGACGGCGAGGCTCTTCGCCCGGGTGCGCGCCGAGCGCTCGGACCCGGTGCTCCACGTGTCGCACCCGCGCTCCAACGGCTTCAAGGGCTATTTCACCTCCCTGGCCCTGGACCCCTTCACGCTCCAGTCCATGGAGCCCCTGGCCCGAGGCTGGGAGGCCCTGGAGCTCAACGACAGCCTTGGTACTGCGGAGGCGTTCCTCCCCTCGGGCGACGCAGCCGCGCGCGCCCAGGCCATGATGGACGCCTCGCGGGTGCCCGTCCTGCGGGACTGGTTCGCGCTCCTTCGCCGCGGCGAGCACCCCTGCGCCCTGGCCAACAGCGACACCCACGGCCGCAACGACGGCTCGGGCTGGCCCCACAACCTCCTGCGCGTGGGCACCGACGAGCCCGCCAGGGTCACCCCGGAGCTGGTGCGCCAGGCCATCCGCGCGCAGCGGGTGGTGCTCTCCAACGGGATCGTGCTCCGCCAGCGGGTGCGAGGCCAGGAGCGCATGGGCTCCGAGGAGGTGGTGCGCCCCGAGGGGGGCGTGGTGGACCTGGAGCTGGAGGTGCTCGCCGCCCCGTGGGTCCCCGCCCGCACCGTGGAGCTCTACCAGAACGGCCGCCCCATGCAGCTCACCCCCGACGGCCGCGGAGGCTACGACGCCCGCGAGGCCACCACGAACGAGGGCCTCACCCTCGCGCTCGCGCCCATGGGGTCCGTGCGGCTCCGCGCCACGGTGCACCTGCGCCCCACCCGGGACAGCTTCTATGTGGTCATCGCCCGCGGAGGCTCCCTCGCCCCGGTCGGCGCCCGGGACGCCTTCGGGGTCACCAACCCGCTCTACGTGGACACCGACGGCAACGGCTGGCAGCCGGAGCGGTAGATACACAATTACCCACACAGACCTACAGTGGTTGCAGGTACTCGGCCAGGAGGCGCTTTTCGGCTCCGAGGCTGGGGAAGTACACCACCACCTTGAGCTCCGGGCCCGGCTCCACGGCCTGGACCCGCCCGGCGCCGAATTTCGCGTGGCGCACGCGCATGCCCTTGCGGTAGCGCACGCTCCCGGTGGGCGGCGGGGCGAGGTCTTCATCGCGCACGAGCCTCGGGCCGTCGTCCACCAGGGTCTCCGGGGGCGCGCCCGCCACGGCGCGGGCGGCGCGGGTGCCGGCGTCTCTCGCGGGTCCGTGGCGCGACCAGGGTCCCGGGCTTCGCGCGCCCGCGTACGCGCCCGCGCTCGCCTGCGCGCGGAGGCCCCCGCGGGGCAGCGGGCTGGAGAGCAGGTCCGCGGGGAGCTCCTCCAGGAAGCGGCTCGGGACCCCCACGCGGGTCTGCCCGAAGATCTGCCGGAAGCGCGCGAAGGACACCGTGAGGTGCTTCCTGGCGCGGGTGATGGCCACGTAGGCCAGGCGGCGCTCCTCCTCCAGCTCCTCGCGGTCGGCCCCGAGGTCTATGCCCTTGTAGGGGAACATGCCCTCTTCCAGGGCCACCAGGAAGACCTCGTCGAACTCCAGGCCCTTGGCCGAGTGCACGGTCATCATGGACACGCACTCGCCGCGCTGGCCCTCGGCGGCGCCGGCGTCCAGGGTGACGCTCTCGAGGTACGCCCCGAGGCTGGGCTCCGGGGTGCTCTCCTGCCAGTCCTTGATGGACCCGAGGAGCTCCGCGAGGTTCTCTCTCCGGGCCTCGTTCTCCGGGTCGTCGTGGGCCTCCAGCATGGCCCTGTAGCCCGTGTCCTCGTAGGCCCTGCGGGCCAGCTCCCAGGGCGCCTCGGGGGCGGCGCGGGCCTCGTTCCGCAGCCGCGAGAGGAGCTTGTAGAACTCCTGGAGGTTCTTGCGCGCGGCGGGGCCCACGTCCGAGGGGTAGTCCCCGCTGGCCAGGAGCTTCCACAGGGAGCTGCCCCGGGCGGTGCCGTGGGCCTGGAGGCGCTCCAGGGTGGTCTTCCCGAGCTTCCTGGGGGGCGTGTTCACCACGCGCAGGAGGCTCACGTCGTCCGTGGGGTTCAGGAGCAGCCGCAGGTACGCCAGGAGGTCCTTGACCTCGGCGCGCTCGTAGAAGCGCATGCCGCCCAGCACCACGTACGCGACGCCCGCGGCGCGCAGCGCCTCCTCCAGGGGCCGGGACTGCGCGTGGATGCGGTAGAACAGCGCGACCTCGCCGGGCGCGGTGCCCCGGGCGAGGGATCCCTTGATCCGCTCGGCGAGGCGCCGGGCCTCGTCGCGCTCGTCCTCGCCGACCACGAGGTCCAGGGCGCTGCCCTCGGGGTTCTTCGTGAAGAGCACCTTGCCCTCGCGCTCCGTGGCGTGGCCGATGACCGCGTTGGCGGCGCGCAGGATGCGCTGGGTGCTGCGGTAGTTCTCCTCCAGCTTGAGCACCCGTGCGTCCGGGTGGTCCCTGCGGAAATACCTGATGTTGCGCACGTCCGCGCCGCGCCAGCGGTAGATCGCCTGGTCGTCGTCGCCCACCACGCAGAGGTTCCTGCGCAGTCCGGTGAGCGCGCGGAGGGTGCGGTACTGGGCCCCGTTGGTGTCCTGGAACTCGTCCACCAGGACGTGGACGAAGCGCTCCTGGAGCTCCGTGCGCACGGCGAGGTCGGCCTCCAGGAGGCGCGTGGTGCGCGCGATGAGGTCGCCGAAGTCCACGGCGTTGTTCACCTGGAGCCTGCGCTCGTACTCCTGCCACGCGCGCGCCACGAGGAGCTCGTCCACGGAGCGGGCGGCGTCCTGGGCCATGGCCGCGGTCTGGGCCTCCTGCTTGGCGCGGTCGATGGCCGTGAGGGTGCCGCGCACCGGGTGGTGCTTGTCATCGATCTTGAGGTCGTCGTAGACGCGGTTCATGACGGCGCGCTGGTCGGCGTCGTCGTAGATGGCGAAGTCCTTGCGCAGGCCGGCCTTGTCGGCGTACCGCCGCAGGAGCCGCGCCCCCAGGGCGTGGAACGTGGACAGCCAGAGCTCTCGCGCGGGACCGTCCCCGACGAGCCTCGCGACCCTCTCGCGCATCTCCCCGGCGGCCTTGTTGGTGAAGGTCACCGCGAGGACCCTCCAGGGCGCCACGCCCAGGTCCAGGAGGTGCGCGATGCGGTGGGTGATCACCCGGGTCTTGCCGCTGCCGGCCCCGGCGAAGACCAGCAGGGGGCCGTCGACGTGCAGCACCGCCGCGAGCTGCGGAGGATTCAGGAGCCCTGCCAGCGTCGCGGCGTCCATCACGGTCTCATAGCACCGCGCGCACCGCCGTCACAGAAATGCTCTGGTCAGCCTCCGGCGAGCTCTGCGACGGAGGGCTGGCGGCGCTCCAGGTCCGCGGCGCGCAGGGCCAGGACCGCCACGCCGCCCTGGACCCGCACGGCCACCCGGAGCTGGTCGTCGGGGTCCGCCGGGGTCCAGCGCACGCGAGCGCCCTCGCCCTCGACCGCCCCGTCGGCCTCCCAGCGTGCGGAGAAGGGCCCGAGGACGCCCCGGAGCGCGACCTCCACGGCGTCCCCGTCGCGCCGCGCGGCCAGGGTCGCCTCGGGCGGCGCGTAGAGGGCCACGGCGTCGCTGCGCCGCGCCCTCCGCGGCGCGGTCTCCCGCCACTGGTCCAGGAGCGGCAGCGCGCGGCGCACGCCCTCGGGCTCCGACGGGTCCCACAGGAGCGCCGCGTCCGGCGGAGGTGGGTCCACGGGGACCGGGCGATCGATGCCAGCGTCACGACCCGCGTCGGGCGGAGGCGGGTCCACCACGACGGGGCGGTCGGTCATCACGTCGCGCCCGGCGTCCGGCGGGAGCGGGTCCGACACCAGCACGTCGCGCCCGGCGTCCGGGGGCGGTGGGTCCACCGGGATCGGGACCTCCGCGCGGTCCGCCGCGTCGCGCACGTCCGCCGCGTCGCGGGCGCTCACGTCCAGGCCCGCGTCGGGCGGGAGCGGGTCCGCCACGGTGAGGTCCGGCCGCGTGTCCATGAGCCCGGAGTCCTGCGGGACCGGGTCGATGGTCGCCCCGGAGCACCCCGTGAGGAGCGCCCCGCCCGCGGCCAGCGAGGCCCCGAGGGCCACCTGCCGCGCGAGCCCCACCGCGCGGCCCACGGCGGGCACCCGCGCGGCCAGCGCGGCGCTCCGGCGCGACGCCGCGAAGGCGCTCATGTCCGCGTAGAGGGCGTCGAGCGCGGCGTGCTGCGCGCGGTCCGCGGCGGCCACCCGGAGGCCCAGGAGGGCCGTCTCCCGCGCGGCGCCGTCGTGGTCCGAGGGGTCGAGCCTCGCCGCCAGCGCGACGGCCTCCTCCAGGAGTCCAGCGGTCTCCAGGGCGATGGCCCTGGTGCGCGCCAGGACGCGCCTGGAGAGCGCCTCGCGGCGGCCGAGGGGGTCGTCGTGGAAGAACTCCAGGAGCTTCATGGAGTACCCGAGGCCCATGTACCGGTTGCCGACGCCCTCGGGGTCGAAGTTGCGCTGCCGGAACGCCGCGGCGCACACCCGGAACAGGAGCTCGGCCCGCGGGTCCTCCATGCGGTAGTCCCACCCGAGGTGCGAGCCCGAGAGCCTCTGGCGCTCGGCGAGGTCGAGGTGCAGGGGCGTGCCGTGGTACGGCTCCGCGCGGCAGAAGTTCACCGGGTGGCCCGCATGCGCGCGGATGAACGCCACGTTCTCCCGCACGTCCTCCAGCGTGCTGTGGGGCTCGAAGAGCAGGAGGTTGTAGCACACGAAGATCCCGGCCTCGCGGCATGCCTCCAGCGCCGTGTGGATGGCGGGCCACTGGGTGGCGCGCCCGAGGTCCCCGGCGCCGTGCTCCGACGCGTTCTCTACGCCCACGTAGAGCCGCAGGACCCCGAGCGCCCGGAGCGCCCGGGCCAGCGCCGGGGTCACGGTCTCCGGGCGACACTTCCCGATGAACGCCGCGGCGCCTACGCCCCGCGCGTCGAGGGCGGCGCGCAGGGCGCGCAGCCTGGCCAGGGAGTCCGCCGGGCGCGGCAGGAGCAGGTTGTCGTCGTGGAAGCAGAAGATCGCCTGGGGGCCGTGGGCGCGCCACAGCACCGCGAGCTCGTCGGCGACGTTCTCCACGCTGCGCCAGCGCACCGTGCGCCCGCCGCCGTAGGCCCTCGCGTCGCGGTAGAAGCTGGTGATGGAGCAGTAGGTGCACGCCCCCCAGCACCCGCGGCCGCCCATCACCGGCAGAAAGGGCACCCCCAGGTGCCGCGTCGGCGCGCGGTACCGCAGCGGGAAGGGCAGCCGGTCCAGGTCCGGCTCCAGGGCGCGGCCCGCGGTGCGCGAGGGGACCCCGCCGGTCCCCCGGAGCGCCAGGCCCGGGACCTGCGCGAGCGAGCGCCCCTCCGCCAGCGCGGCCACCAGCTCCACCACCGTGCGCTCGCCCTCGTGGAGCACCACCGAGTCGAGCCCGTTGCGCGCGTCCAGCGCCTCCCTCCAGGCCAGCGTCGGCCACTGGCCCCCGGCCGTGACGTGCCCCTGGTAGCCCGCCGCGCGCAGCCTCCGGGAGAGCGCCAGGAACTCGTGGGCCCGGTGCTGGAACTGCACCCCGAGCCCCACCACCGCAGGGCCCGCCGCGAGCACCCTCCTGCACACCTCGGGCGCCTCCGAGGGGTTGTTGAAGGGCGCCACCGTCACCCGGTGCCCGGCCGCCGTCAGCGCCGCCGCGATCATCCCGAGCCCGAGGTTCTCCTCGAAGTCCGCCCCGACCAGCGCCACCGGTCCCATCGCGCGATGTGTCCCCATAAGCAATGCCTCCGTGGAGGCACCCGCGCGTGCAAGCGCGAGACCTCCGCGCAGGCCCACGCTCCTCGCGGCGCCGTCCCGCAGAGCGCGCGAGCGTCGTGCGCGGGCTCTGCGCGGCGTGCGCGCCGCGCGCGCTTTGGTGCGCCACGACAACCATCCCCGAAAATCAGGCGACCACTTTGACCTACAAAATCCTACACATGGTTCGTCCTGACGAATTCTTGAACGGGGAGGGCGCGACCGCAACAGTGCGCACCATGAACCCGCCATCGGGGGGCCCGCGCTGCGGATTTCTCGGCACTCTTGCAGTTATTTCAGCCATTGAGGCCGTTTCATGTACCAAGGAGACGTTGGAGGCCGTGGCGCAGGGGAGCACTGCCTGCGCGGCGGTGACGCCCCCACCGACGCGGCTCCTTCGGCAGCTCTCGCTGGACCTTCGGGGCGCACCGCCGTCGCCCGAGGAGCTGGCGGAGGTCTCGACCGCGGGTGCCGTCACCGACGCGATGACCGAGCGGCTCCTGGCGGATCCGCGCTTTGTCACGCAGGTGCAGCGGTGGCACGCGGACCTCCTGTGGCCGACGCTGGAGGGCTTCTACGTCCACCCTGGCGCGGGGCTCTGGCTGACCACGGGCCAGCGAGGCGTGGGGCGCAACCTCGGCCGGGTGAACCCCGAGGCGCTGCTGGACATCCTCGACCGGCGCAGCGACGAGGCCGTGTGCCCGCCGTCGACGGAGCTCGCGCACCTCACCGCCGCGGCGTGCTGCACCGCGGCGCAGCCGGAGCACCCCGCGTGCTGCCTCGTGCGCAACCGGGCCTACAACGCCGAGGACCCGGCCTGCGTGGCGAAATCCGCGGCGCTGCCCGCGGCCTTTGACCACGGCGTGGCGACCGGCGACCGCTACCTCCGCGGGGGACCTGGGTTCCTGGGCTGCGACCCCACGCTGGAGTACCCCCCGCCCCGCGGCGGCGACGCGGACTCGCGCTTCCCTCGCGACGCCGAGGGCCGCCCGTACTATGTCTCGCCCCGGTCGGGGCAGCGGAGCTACTACTACGACGCGCGCGAGGTCCCCCTGCCCTACGACGACGCGCAGCGCTGCCCGGGCTACTGCCGCCGCGCGACCGGCACGGGCCCCGGCGGGGCCCTCCTCCGCGGGGACTACGCGCCGAAGCAGCGCCTGGACGGCGCCGTGCTCCGCGTGGGCGACGGCCCGGGCTACGCCTGCCCCGGTGGCTACCTGGAGGTGGTCAACCGCTGCGACAACGTCTTCGACCCGTCGAATGAGGCCTCCGACGTCGAGGTCCGGCAGGAGGGCTGGCGCCTCCAGCGCCCGTGGTGGTCTGGTGGACACTGGATCAAGGTGTGCGCGTACCAGGCCCAGGAGCGCACCCACAGCGCCTGGACCGGGCGCCCCTGCCGCCCCGGCGCGGCCAACGACAGCTCCTGCGGCTGCGGCCCCGACGGGACCCACTGCGGCCCCCACGCGGGCCTCCAGACCAGGGTCTCCCGCGCGGACCGGCGGCTGCTGGACGCGCTGGCGAGGGAGCCCCTGGAGCTCCTCCGCACGGTGCTCGAGCGCGGCGAGGACTACTACACCGTCCTCACCACCCGCCGCGGCGTAGCCAACGGCCCCCTGGCGTTCATGTACCGACACCAGGCCGAGCAGATGCAGGAGCTGGAGTTCAGCGCCCCGGCGCCCGCCGGGGACCTCCCCCACGGCGCCTACGCGGACCCGACCTGGCGCGAGTACCAGCGGGGCCCCCAGCACAGCGGGGTGCTCACCACCGCGGCGTTCCTGGCGCGCTTCCCGACGCTCCGGTCGCGGATCAACCGCTTCCGTACGGCCTTCCTGTGTCACCCGTTCATCCCGCCGGACCTCCCCACGCCGCCGCCGACGGACGCCTGCCACCGCGAGCCGGACCTCGCCCGGCGCTGCGGGTGCCAGCACTGCCACACCTCCATCGAGCCCCTCGGGGCGTACTGGGGGCGCTGGGCCGAGCGCTCCACCCGCTACCTCGACCCGACGACCTTCCCGGCCTACAACGCCGCGTGCGTGCAGTGCGCGGAGCCCGGCGCGAGCTGCCCCGCGGCGTGTCGGTTCTATGTCACGGCGCCGGGGTCCTCGGAGGGCACCCGCTTCCTCGGGCGCCTCGCGGCGGTGCAGTACCGCGCCGACGACGAGGCCCGGCGCATGGACGAGGGCCCCGCCGCGCTGGTCGCCCAGAGCCTCGCCAGCGGCGAGCTCCAACAGTGCACGGCGCAGACCGTCTGGGCGCGCCTCCTGGGGCGCCCCCTGTCCGACGGCGAGCGGGCCCGGGTGCTCCCCGCCCTGGTCGCGCGCTTCAACGCCTCGGGGCACGACTACCGCGACCTGGTGCGCGCGGTGGTCTCCTCCCCGGCCTACCGGAGGATCGACTGATGCGCGCTTGCTGCCTCGCCTCACTGTGCCTGGTCGCGTGCGCCCCGGACCCCGCGGCCCCGCCCGCGCCGCCGAGGGGGCTCCCGGACCACGTCGTCCCGGGAAGGGCCCGCCCGGTGGACCCCGGCGAGGCGCCCCCGGCGCCCCGCCCGGCGCTGCCCCTCGACGAGGCCCGCGGCGCGGACGACCACCTCGGGCGCGCCCCGCGGCGCCTCGACGTGGACCAGCTCCGCGCGGCCTTCGACGCGGTCCTCGGCGCCGCGTGGATCGCCCCGCGCCCGCCCAACCCCACGGCCACCCCGGACGACGACCTCGCGCCCACCGTGGACCTCTTCGAGTTCTTCGCCCAGACCCTCGGGAAGCCCGACTACCTGCGCACCACCGAGCGCAGCGTGGAGCCCTCGCTCACCTTCGCGAAGCTCGTCAACGACGCGGCGCGCGCCCTCTGCCGGGAGGCCGTCGCTCGGGACCCCGCGCGCCCCCCGGCCGCCCGCAGGATCTACCTCCGCGCCGCCCCGGCGGACACCCTCGCCGCGGCGCCCGATGCCGTTCGCGCCAACCTCGCGGAGCTCGTGCGGCGCTTCTGGGCCCTCGACGTGCGCCCCGACGCCCCCACCGTGGACGGGCTCGCGACGCTCTTCCGCGCAGCGACCGCGCTCCCCTCGGCTACGCCCGCGGACGGCTGGAGGGCGGTCTGCATCGACCTCGCCACGGACCCGCGCTTCCTCGTCTACTGACCCACGCACCACACCTTGAAGGAGCCCCTGCGCCGATGCACTTCTGGAAGCGAACCGCCCGCCCCGAGGGCTTCTCCGTCGCGCGCCGGCGCCTCCTGGGCGGCGCCGCGGGCGCCGTGGGGAGCGCCGCCGTCGGCATGCTCGGCTTCGAGAGCCTGGCGCGCGCCGACGTCCCGCTGCCTGCCGGGCGCGCGTTTCTGTTCTGTTACTTCCCGGGCGGCTGGGACCAGCTCCTCCTGCTCGACCCGCGGGACCCGGCGCGCTTCCCCGACGCGGACCGCAGCCGCACGCTCATCGAGCCGAGGTACCGCGCGCTGGAGGGCCACCGCGGCTACGGCTCGCAGCTCCTGCGGCCGCGCGGGTCGAGCCCCCACGTCTTCGGCCCTGGCGCGGCGCGCGCCGGCGACGGCCGCTCCCTCCTGGACTACGCCGACCGCATGGCGGTCCTCCGGGGGGTGAACATGGCCGCCCTCGGCCACGAGGTGGCGTACCGCTATTTCCTCACGTCTGCCTTCCCCGTCGGGACCACGGCGCGCGGGTCGAGCGTGGCCGTGGACCTGGTGGCGCAGATGCTCCCACGCCTGCCCCGGCGGCCGCTGCCAAACCTCGCGATCCAGGTCGAGAGCTACAACGACCGCCACCCCGGCGCCGCCAGCGCCGTGCAGGTCTCCGGCCTCGAGGACTTCCTCCTGGTCATGGCCCCGTCGGGGCGGCGCGAGGAGGACGTCGTCGAGCGGGCCCTGGCGGACCGCGGGGCCACCGCGAGCCCTTGCGACACCGAGGCCTACGACCGCCGGGGGCTCCTCACGCAGCTCCGCGCCTCGCGGCGCACCGCGGACGAGCTCGTCCGGGAGGACATCGCCCGGCACTTCCAGTTCGCCACGGCGGACACCGAGGGCGCCCGGGAGGTGCGCGCCCGCTATCGCCTGGAGCGTGGCGACACGAGCTCCCCAGGCGCGCGCGCGGCCCTCGCGGTGCAGGCGCTCAAGCTCGGCATCTCCCAGGTGGTGAGCGTCTCCATCGGCGCCGTGACGGACACGCACTTCGTCGGCAACGCCGCCCACATGGACCTGCTCCAGCCGGGCCTCTCGGCCTTCGTCGCGCTCCTCGACGACCTGAGCGCCTCCCGGCACCCCGAGGGCGGGTCCTTCCTGGACCACACCACCGTGGTGGCCTTCAGCGAGTTCGCCCGCGCGCCGCTCTTCAACCCCTTCGACGGCCGGGACCACCACCAGCCCAGCTCCCTCATGCTCCTCGGCGCGGGCATCAGACCCAACGTCGTGGTCGGCGCCACCAGCGACATTGGCATGGCCGCCGTGCGCTGGGACATCGACCGCAACGTCGCCTCCGAGGACGGTGAGGTCCTCCAGCCCGAGCACGTCGCCGCCACGCTCCTGGCCAGCGCCGGGCTCGACACAAGCAGCTTCCGGCAACGCCCCCTCCGGGCGGTGCTCTCGGACCGCGCGCCGTGAGCGCGCGGAGCCTCGCGGGGTGCGCCCTCGCCGCCCTCGTCGGCTGCGGCCAGGCCCCGACCGATGCGCCCCAGCCCGGGGGAGGCATTGACGCAAGGGCCCCCTCCGAAGACCTCCCCGCCACTGAAACGCTCCGCTCCAGCGACACCCGCTGCCTGCCCCTGGCCGTGATCCCTCCTACAGTGAGGGTAAATGTAGGCGGGAGTCTTACTCTACGCACCACCGGGGGCAGCGGTGAGGTGCGGTTTTCGCTCGAAGGCGACGCAGTGGACCTGTACCCCGGCGGGGGCCTCCGGGCTGGAGGGCGCCCGGCGCGCTTCGTGGTGGTGGCCAGCGACCTGGTGTGTGGTGGGGATGTGCGCATCGACGGCGAGGTGCTGCCGTCCTTCGGGGTGGACCCGAGGGAGGCCTCGGTGGCGCCGGGAGGGGTGGTGGGGCTCCGGGCGCGGGGCGCTGTGGGGGGCCTCCGGTGGCGCGCGCTGGAGGCCCCCGACGGGGCCGATGGTCACCTGGACGAGGGCCGTGAGGTGTTCACCGCGGGGCGCGTCCTGGGGCTCTACCGCTGGGCAGTGCGGGACCTCGGGGGACCTGGCGAGGCCGTGGTGTCCGTCCGGGTGCGGACCGACGCTCCTGCGCTCGCGCCAGAGAGCGCGTGGGTGCTGGTGCCCGCCGGGCGCGAGGTGGAGCTTCGCTGGACTGGGAGCTCGGGCCTGGTGGACGCGGCCATCACCGACGGGGCGGCGCGCGGCGGGCGCATCGTGGAGAACGGCGCCCGGGTGGTGTTCAGCGCCGTCGGGGCCGCCCCTGGGGTCCGTACGGTCACGGGCAACGACCGGAGCACCGGCGGGACGGCCACGGTGCGCGTGGTCGTCGGCGAGGAGCGCGCCCTGGCGCGGGAGGCCCGAGGCGACGACGCGCCCCTGGGGGCCGTCGCCCTGGGCGATGTGGACGGCGACGGGCGCAACGACGTGGTCCTCGGCCACGCCTCGGCGCACGGCGCCGGGGGGCTCTACGCGGGGAGGGTCTACCTGCGTCGCGCGGCGTCGACGGCGCTCCAGGTGGTGGCCGAGGGGGCACGCAGCTACGACTACCTGGGCGCCACCCTGCGCGTGACCGACCTCAACGGCGACGGCCGCGCGGACGTCCTGGTGGGCTCGCCGGAGCGCGACCTGCACCGCACGAACGCGGGCTCCGTGGAGGTCTACCTGGGCGCCGCCGAGGGGCTCTCCCGCGAGCCCGCGGAGGTCTTCTCGGGTGACAACGACCACGCCCGCTTCGGCGCCGCCCTCGGGCTGGGCGACGTGGACGCCGACCGCGTGGCGGACCTCCTGGTGGTGGCCACCGGCACCACCGGGCGACCCGCGACCCCCGGGAGGTGCCCGACGGTGGGCACGGTCCAGGTCTTTCGTGGCCTGCGTGACGCCCGACGACCCTTTGAGCTCACCGCGTGGCAGACCCTGGACCTCGCCCTCCCGGACCGGCCGCCGGCGCCCTGCCGTGCGTCCGAGCGCTTCAACATCGGCGGTCCCCCCGCGGTGTTGGACCTCGACGGCGATGGGCGGGTGGACCTCGCCGTCGGGCTTCCGTCCGCGGTGGCGACGGCGCGGGCGAGCTTCCACGGCGCCGTGGTGGTCTATCGGGGCCTCGTCGCCGGGGGCTTCGAGGCGTCGCCGACCCGGGTGCTCGAGCTCGCGGAGGCCGTGGGCGCCGCGCAGTTCGGCGCCGGCACGGACGCGGTAGACACCGGCGCGGGCACGGTGCTCGTGGTGCGCGCGCCGTTGTACAACCGCCACCCGACGGCGGGGACGCTCACCCCGGAGCTCCGCGGGGCCTTCTGGACCTTCGCGCCCGGGGTGTTCGCCCCGGGCCCCGCCGGGGGCCCGGCGGCGTTCGCGACCACGGCCTCGGCGCGGGCGCGCTTCGTGGGCGGCCTGAACCAGGGCGTCGGACGCGCCGCCGCCGTGGGCGACGCAGACGGCGACGGGGCCAGCGATTACGTGGTCTCGGGCTGGGTCCCTGGCGTCGAGGACGGCAGGCTCTGGACCTTCCCCGTCGCGCTCCTGCGCGGGGGCGCCCCCGCGGTGACCCTCCCGGAGGGCTTCCCCGTCACCGGCGCCCGCGGCGAGCGCTTCGGCGCGGACCTCGCCGCGGCGCCCGCCGCGGGCGCGGCGGACCTCGCGGTGTGGTCTCCGCGTCGCGCGACGGGCGATGGGCTCCGCGCCGGGGCGTTGACGCTCGCGGCCTCGGGCGCGGCGACGGCGGGCAATCGATTTCGGGACGGGGCCGTGGTCCCGGTGCCGCAGCGCCCCGCCGGGGACGAGCAGGGCGCCGCGGTCGCGCTCCTGGCGGAGGACGGGCGGGTGGCCGTCGGGGCCCCTGGAGCC
Source organism: Deltaproteobacteria bacterium (assembly GCA_016218725.1). Taxonomy (GTDB): domain Bacteria; phylum Myxococcota_A; class Polyangia; order Polyangiales; genus JACRDB01. Next base: position 115,581 of record JACRDB010000149.1, on the reverse strand, counting down.
CACGCCCGCGAGGGACCCTCACGGGCCGGGGAGGTGTCCACCGTGGGCCCCGACGGCGCGAGCACGCCCGTGGCGCCGGGCGAGCGTCCCTGGGGGCGCTTCGGCCGCGCCCTGGCCGCGCTGGACTTCGATGGAGACGGGCGCGCGGACCTGGCCGTGGGCGACCCCGGCGCGGCTTCAGGCGGGACGGACGCCGTGCGCGCGGGGCGCGTGGCGATGCCGTCGGATCCGGGCTGTCTCCTGCGCGCCGCCGGCGGCGTGGCGGAGACCTCCCCGGCGGGCCGCGGGCTCGTGCGGATCTTCGTCCAGCGCGCCGACGGCGGCTTCGCCGAGCGCTTCGTCGCCTGGCCGCGGGAGACCGGCGCGCCTGGTCTCGAGGAGCGCGGGGGCTTCGGGCTCGTGGTGGCCGACGCGGGGGACGTCAACGGCGACGGCCGCGGCGACCTCCTGGTGGGCCACGCCGCGGACCGCGCGTCCAACGGCGCCGAGGTGATCCTCGGGCGCGCCGTGGACCCGAGCGGGCGCGCAGCGGTAGTGTGCGGTGACCCCGCGGCGGCGCCCTGGTGGCCCACGCGCACCGACGGCAGCGCCTGGGGCGCGGTGGCAGGCGTCGGGGACCTCGACGGGGACGGCTGCCACGACGTCGCGGCCAGCGTGGCCGGCGCGCTGCGCGCCGCGGTGAGCGTGCGCTTCGGCTTCGGTCCCCGGTGCCGCGGGGGCCCGGCGCCCTTTGAGCTCACCGTCGTGCGCGACGCGGCCCGGCTGGACAACAACCGCGTGGGCGACCTCGCCGCGCGCCTCGACGACGACCGCGAGCGCTCGCCCGGCCTGACCTTCTTCGGCGAGCACCTGGCGGGTGTCGGGGACGTCACCGGCGACCGCGCGCCGGACCTGGCCGTGCGCAGCGCCTCGCGGGCCCTCGGGGACCGCACGGACCCCGTCGTCCATGTGCTCTCCGGCGCGTGGCTGTCGGGCCTCTGTCCCGCCCGCCGGTGCCCCCAGGGCCGCACCGGGCCCCTGTGGGCCGACGGGGACTACCGCCGCGTGGCCCTCCAAGACGTCCCCGCCCCCGCCCAGCCGGTCCTGGCCCTCGCCGGGGACACGGCCCCATCCTTCGGCCTGGCCCTCGCCGGGGCCGACCTCGACGGCGACGGCGTCGCGGAGCTCCTCGCTGGCGCGCCCGACGAGGGCGCGCCCCACACCCCCAGGGGCGCCGTCTTCGCCTGGCGCGGAGGGTCCTCGCTCGCGCCCTCGCCGTGGCTCCGCGCCGTGGGCGACGGGGAGCCCTCGCTGTTCGGCGCCGCGCTCGCGGTCCGCGGCCTCCGCGGCGGTGGCGCCTGCCTGGTGGTCGGTGCGCCGCACGCCAGCCTCCTCGGCCCGCGCGTCGGCGCGGTCTACCGCTGGCGGTGGTAACCACGAGGCTCCCCGGGGTGTAGGGCGCTGTGGTATCCCTGCCCCCGACGGAGGGAGCCTCGGCAGGAGCTTCGCCTCCCTGGGCCCCACGCAGCCGCGCGCTGGCGCAGTCAAGGCGCTTGTCGGGTGCCAGGCGCGGCCCTACAAGGTCCGGTCACCGTGTGGCGCTTCCTGGGGCTGCTTTGGGTGAGCGCGCTCCAGACGCTCGTGGCGCGCCTGCGCCGCGGGCCGCTGCGACCCTCGTGGACCTTCGGCTTCGAGGTGGTGGTCCGTACGCTCCGGCGCGACTGGGACCGCTTCGAGCTGTGGCCCCTCGCGAGGGTGAGGGCCGACCTCGAGGCGCGGCGCTTCCCCTCGGACGCGGTCCCCAGGGTGCGCCGCGAGGAGGGTGCCGTCGGGGCAATCCCCGGCGAGTGGGTGCGCCCGCCGTCCGCGCCGCCCGAGGCCGAGGGCGTGGTGCTCTACCTCCATGGCGGGTCGTACCTCTTCGGCTCGCCGAGGACCCACGCGGACACCCTCGCGCGTGTGGCGCTCGCCACGGGGCGCCCGGTGTTCGCGCCGGAGTACCCCTTGGCCCCGGAGCACCCCTATCCCTCCCAGCTCCAGGCTGCCCTCAAGGTGCTCGACGGCCTCGCGGACCGGGGCGTCCCCCTGGAGCGCGTGGCCCTCGCGGGAGAGAGCGCCGGGGGAAACCTCGTCCTGGCCGTGCTCCTCGCGCTCCGGGATCGCGCGGGACCCACGGTGTGCGCCGGCGCCATGGTCTCCCCCTGGTTGGATCTCACCGCGTCGACGCCATCGTACGTCCGCAACGCCGACTACGACTTTGGCACCCGCGAGGTGCTCGTGACACAAGCGAAGCTCTTCGCCGGAGAGGTCCCGCTCGGGGACCCGAGGGTCAGCGTGGGCTTCGCCGACCCCGCGGGGATCGCGCCGGTGTTCGTCGTGGCCGGCTCCGCGGAGCTCCTCTTCGACGAGTGCCGCGCCTGGGCCGAGAGGGCCCGCGCCGCCGGCGTGGACGTCACCTGGGACGAGGCCCGGGACATGCCCCACGCGCCCATCTTCTTCGCCGCCATGCACCCGGAGGCCCGGCGCGCCACGGACGCCATGGGCCGCTTCCTCCGGCGGCGCCTGGACGCCGGACGCTGAGCCCCGGCCGGGAAATCGCCGCTCGGGCGGTGGAGCCACGGGGCTTCCTGGCGTAGCCTGTGGCGGGCACACCGAATGGCTTCGCGCGCGCTGACCCTGGACCGCCAGGAGGTGAATACCTCCCGCGAGGAGCCGTCCAAGACCCGTGAGCCGTTGCCCGACCGCGCCCTGGACCTGGACCTCGTCGCCCGCGCCGCGGGGGGCGACGCCGGCGCCTTCCGGGACCTGGTCGCCCGCCACCAGCGCAAGGCCAGCGCCGTGGCCTTCGGGATCGTCAGGAACCCCGAGGACGCCCGCGAGGTGGTGCAAGACGCCTTCGTGCGCGTCTACAAGCACCTCGGGGACTTCGCCGGCCAGGCCAGCTTCTCCACCTGGCTCTACCGCATCGTGGTCAACCTCGCCATCGATGCCCTCCGGCGCAGGAGCCCCGGCCAGCACCTGGAGCTCGATGACCACACCGCCCTGGACGGCGCGCCCCAGGAGCTCCTGCCCTTCCGCGGCGAGGGCGACCCCTTCGCCACCCTGGACCGCGCCCGCCTCGTCGAGCACATGCAGGCCGCCCTGGACGCGCTGCCCACGTACCACCGCACGGTCATCCTCCTGCGCGAGGTCGAGGGCATGTCCTACGAGGAGATCGCCACCACCATGGGCATCTCCAAGGGCACGGTCATGTCCCGGCTCTTCCACGCCCGGCGCAAGATGCAGAAGCTCCTCCGAGAGCGCCTCGGCGACGAGGTCCCCGCCCCCCAGGACGAGCCCGACACAGATCCCCCCGACACAGGCCCCCCCGAGCCATGACCCACCCTGACGACAGCACCCTCCAACAGTGGGTCGATCAGGCCCTGGAGCCCGCCGAGGCCCGGGACGTGGCCGCCCACGCCGCCACCTGCGCGCGCTGCGCCCGCCGCGGGGACGCCGTCCGCGCCCTCGGCCGCGCCACCCGCCGCTGGGCCGACGAGGCCCCCGCCACCGACCTGGACCTCCTCGGCGCTATCCTCGCGGCCACCACGGGCCCGAACGCCACCGCCGTCGTCCCCCCGCCGGAGCCCGTGCCCACGGCGCGGCGCAGCACCCCCCTGCGGCGCTTTCTCTACCCCGCCCTGGCAGCCGCGGCCGCGGCCCTCTTCGCGCTCCGTACGCCCCCACAAGATAACCACCCGAACACCCGCCCGCCCGTGGTCACCCCCGCCCACACGCCCCCACAGAACCCCACAACCCCCGTGGAGCCCCTGGAGGGCCCCGGCGGCGCCGAGGTGACCCGGGTGGATGTCCAGGGCGCCAAGAGCTATGCGGTGCTGGTGATCCCGGGCATGCGGGAGAGCTCCACCTCCGCGGTGGTCTGGATCCAGGACGAGCCGGAGGACCCGACCAGCCCCGACCCCCAAGCCACGGTGACCGTCCAGTGAAGCGTCTGCACCTCCTCCCTCGTAGCGCCCTCTGCCTCGGGCTCCTCGTGTCCACCGCCCCGGCCCTGGCCCACAAGCCCCAGCCGGTGCCCTCACGAGCTCCGGCCGCCCAGGCACCCGCGCCGGCGCGCAGGGCCCAGCAGCCCGCGGCCAGTCCGCGCATCGAGGTGCTGGTGCTCGAAGCCACCATGGGCGGCGGGGGCATCGCCCGGGAGCTCGCGCACCTGCCGCAGCTGCGGCAGCCGCCCTTCGCGGCGTACTCCCAGATCGGGCTCGTGTCCCGCGCGGTGCTCGCGCTCGGGACCACCGCCGCCACCGCTGCGTTGCCCAACGGGGGCAGCGCCGTGGTGGTGTCCACGGGCCGCACGCCGGAGGGGCGCCACACCGTGGACGTGCGCTTCACCCAGGGGTCCCAGATCAGCACCATCCAGTTCGTGGCCTCGCCCGGCGAGCCCTTCTTCACCGTGCGCTCCAGCCGCCCGGACCGGGCGCTCATCGTGGGCTTCATCGTCCGGGGCTGAGACGCGGTTCAGGGACCCCCGATGAGCGACCGGGAGCGCGAGGAGCAGAAGCAGCGCGCCCAGGCGTGGTACGCCATCCTCGGTCTGGCCGCGCTGGTGGGGGGCGCCATGGTGATCCTCCAGTGGGTGCCGGACAACCCCTTCCGGTCGCTGTCTTCACTGCCCAACACCTCGCAGCTCAACAGCACGGACCTCACCGGCGGGGCCACGCCCCTCCTGGTGGCGCCGCCCTCGGCCCTGGCCAACGTGGGCCCGGGGTGCCGCGTGGGGGACCTCGGGCTCGTCCGGGAGCACCGTGACCCCTTGCGCAGGACCGTGCTCCAGCGCCTCGTGGCCCTGGACGCGCGCTCGCCCATCACCCCGCTCGGCTGGACCGCCGGGAGCCCCGAGGACCGCGCGGGCGACGCCGCCGAGCCTGGAGGGTGCCCCGTGGCCTTCGCCTGGGACGACGCCCACGGCCGCCACCGCGCGCTCTGGTGGGTCTCCGAGGACCGCCAGGCGGTCACCCCGGCCAACGCCGAAGCGCGCGCCCTGAGCGACGTCTCGGACCCCTCGGAGCGCCCCGGCGCCCGGCGGCGACGCCCCCGGTGAGCGCCCGCGCGCAGTTCCAGGGCGAGCGAAAACTACACCATTGGATGAAGCCGCGGTTTAGACTGCGCTCGGCGTGGACCAGGAGACCCCCCTCTCGGAAGCATACCCCGGCGCCGTGGAGACCTGCGCCGCATGCGGGTGGACGCTCCACGGGGTCCTCGGCCGCGGCGGCGTCGGCGTGGTCTTCGAGGCCACGGTGCAGGGCGAACCCGCGGCGGTGAAATTAGCCTGGCCCTGGACCGAGGAGAGCCAGGCCCGCGAGGCGCCAGAGTCCGGGGACCGCACGGGCCCCGCTCGCCAGCGGCTCCGCGTCCCACTCCTGGAGCACGACGAGCGGTCCCTGCGCTTCACCTCGCCCACCACCCTCGCGCAGTGCAACCGGCTCGTCACGGGCGAGGCCCAGCGCCTCGGGGAGACCCGCGACGAGGCCGTGGTGCGCTTCCGCGCCCCGCTCCCGATGCCCACCGCGGCGTCCAGGGCGGGCTTCGCCATGGAGCGCGTCCCGGGCGCCGCCCTGGAGCTCACCCCGGGGCCCTCGCTGCACCGCCTGGCCTCGGTGCTCCAGCGCCTCCACGAGCACGGCTGGCCCCACGGGGACCTCAAGCCCGGCAACATCCTGGTCGAGGGCGAGAAGGTCACGCTCCTGGACCCGGTGCCCGTCGGGATAGACTGCATGACCCCGGACTGGGCGCACTTGAACTTCCTCGTGTCCACGCCGCTGGTGGACTCCGCGGACCCCCGGGACCGCAGGATGGTCTACCGCCATCGGGACCTGGTGGCCTTCGGGCTCATGTTGTCCCAGGCCTTCGCCGGCGCCAGGCCCTGGAGCCACGCGGAGGTGTCCAGCATGTTCGATCGGCACACCCCCATGGACACCAAGCGGGCGGAGCTCCTGGCCGCCCGCGAGCGCCTCGGTGCCCTCCTCCCAAAGGCCCCGGCGTCCCTCCGGGACTTCCTGTCCCTCGCCCTGGACCCGGGCCTCTGGCCCGACGAGGGCCCCACCTTCGCGGCGTACCTGCAGTCCCGGCCCTTCGAGACCCGCTGCGACGCCCTCTTCGGGATGAACCTCCCGAAGCTCGTAAGAGACGCCCTGTAAAGCTACTCCGTGGGCTCCGGCGCCCCCAGGGTGTAGCCCCGCAGGGTGCTCCGTACGGAGATCTCCGCCCCGCGCGAGCTCTCCGTGGAGGCCAGCACCTCGATGGCCCCCACGTCGGGGGCGTACCACGTGGTGGTGGTGATCCCCACGCGGGAGCCCGTGCGCACCACCTCCACCACGTTGCTGTACGCCTGCCCCCCGACGGTCCTGCGCTGCCCGGTCCCCCGGACCTCGAAGCGCCCCCCCGCCCGGCCCTCCCAGGTGGCCCCGGGGCGTAATGGCGCCCGGAGGATGTACTCGCCCTCCCGGAGCACGCCGTCCGCGCGCACCTCGTAGGTCTCCGTGCGGGCCCCGCTACGGATGGTGTACCGCGGCGGCTCCGCCCGCTCCACCCGGAGCGAGGCCAGCACCGTGTCCCCGCCGATGCCCGTCTGGGTGTCGTAGCTCCAGGCCGCCCCGGCCCGCAGCGGGAACCAGTCGGCCACCGTGAGGCTGCGCCGGGTGGGGGGCCTCTGGGCCCCGGAGCAGCCCGCCAGGAGCACCGTACAGAGCGCCACGCGCGCAGAGACCGCCATGCACCCCCCGATGCGCCACGCCGCCAGGGTGTTCACCGGTGCCCCAGGTAGTGCAGCGCCACCGCCGCCAGGATGAAGCCCGTGGACAGGAGCACTCCGAGCACCACGGGGTCCCGCTCCAGCCTCCGCGCGAGCGCGAGACCCGGGTCCCGAAGGCGAGGGTCCTCGGAGCGGGAGAGCACCAGGGCCATCCTGCGCGCCGCCTGGTGGTCCCCGCGGGCCAGCGCGTCCTCCATGGCCAGCACCTCCGGAGGGACCGCGGGGGGCGCCTCGGAAGCCGCTGGGTTCTCTTTGGAATCCGCGGGGTTGTCTTGACCTGGCGGGGAAGGGTCGAGGGGCTCCGTGCTGGCCATCACCGGGTGGTTATACTGTACCGGTCGGGCGCAGGAGCGCGTGGTTGCGCGCCCGGAGGCTCACCAGGGCGGGGTCCCCGGGGCGCAGGACCTTCACCGCCGCCAGGCTGCAGGCCAGCTCGCACAGCCCGCAGGCGACGCAGCCCCGGGCGACCACCGGCACCCTCCGGGGCCCCGTGGGGAGGGGCACCACCGTGGGCACCAGGGCGTCGAAGAGGCACGCGCTGGCGCAGCCGCCACAGCCGACGCATTTCCCGAGGTCCACCCAGGCCCTGGGCTGCTCGGGCGCGCGGCCCGCCACGCAGAGGCACCCGGAGTGGTCCGTGACGGCCTCGTCCATGCAGACTATGCCGCAGGCGCCGCAATCGATGCAGCGGGCCGGGTCGATCACGGCGGGCTCGGCGCGGTCCCCCTGGATGGCCCCGGTGGGGCAGGAGCGCACGCACGCAAGGCAGCCCGTACAGCTCGGCAGGATCCGGTGCGTCATGACCCTGGCGTTGCCTAAGACCCTGGGGGCCGGGGGTCAAGCGTGGGACAGCGCGCTCAACCGGAGCCCGACCCGGGCCCCTCCGCCCGGGAGGTTCTCGGCCCAGGCGGCGCCCCCGTGGGCCTCGGCGATGCGACGCACCAGGGCGAGGCCCAGGCCCGTGCCGCTCTGCCCCCGGGCGCCGGGGCCGCGGTAGAAGGGCTCGAAGACCCGGGTCTCCTCCCCCGGGGCGAAGCCCTCGCCGCGGTCGTCCACCTCGAAGGCCACCATTGCCTCGCGGGTGGTCACCCGGAGGGAAACGACGCCCTGGCCGTACTTTTCGGCGTTCTGCAAGAGGTTCACCAGGGCCGTGGTGAGGAGCGTGGCGTCGCCCTCCAGGGTCTGGCCGGGCACCTCCAGGTCCAGGGCGGTCACCGGGAGGGCCGCGCGCTCCAGGGCCCGGCGGGCGATGGCGTCGGCCTCCAGGGTGACCAGCGAGAGGGCCGAGAAGTCCATCCGGGCGTTGGCCAGGAGGTCCCCCACCAGGGCGTCGATGCCCGAGAGCTCGCCTTCGAGCTCGTCCCAGCGGGGGCTCTCCGGGTGCTCGCGGCCGAGCTCCAGGAGGAAGCGCGCGCGGGCCAGGGGCGAGCGCAGCTCGTGGCTCACCGCGGCCAGGAGCTGGCGCTGGTCCTCCAGTTGCTTCTCGATCCGGGTGGCCATGTCGTTCACGGCCCCGGCCAGGACGGCGATCTCGCCGTCGGCGCGGCGGGGGAGCTTGATGCGCGCCGAGAGCTTCCCCCGGCCGATGTCCTGCACCACCCGGGCGAGCTCCGCCAGGGGCCTGGCGAAGCGCCTGGCGGCGCGGCCCGCGAGGAGCCAGAGCACGCCGCACGCGGCCAGGAGGGCCGTGAGCACGCGCCGCCCGCTGGGGCGCCCGCGGTGCCGGTCCATGCAGAGCTCCACGCGCCCGACGGGGACGCCCGCGCGGGCGACGGGGACCGTGAAGGGCCTGGCGCATGCCTCCAGGCTGCGGCCCTGGGCGAAGAGCGTGGCGCCCTGCGGGGTCGCGAGGCGCACGTCCAGGTCCAGGTCCCGGGCGACGGCGCCGGCGAGGGCGTCGCGCTCCGCGGGGTCATCCCAGAAGCGGGCGAAGCGCCCCGCGGTGAAGCGCTGGACGCGCAGCACGTCCCGCTTCCACGCGCCGGTGGGGTCCCCGAGGGCATGCATCACCCCCGCGCCCACCCCCACGGTGACCACGATGCCCACGGCGAAGGCCGCGAAGAGCCTGCGGTGCATGTGGGCTCGGAGGAAGCACGCCAGGTCGTGGGCGGGTCTCACGGTGGGGCCTCAATCGTCGTCACGGACGAGCACATAGCCCACGCCCCGGACGGTCTTGATGCGCCGGGGGCTCTTCGGGTCATCGCCGAGCTTGGCGCGCAGGTGCGAGACATGCACGTCCACGGTGCGCTCGCCCACGGTGACGTCGTCCCGACCGGCGAGGGCCAGGAGGCTATCCCGGGAGATCACCCGCCCGGCGCGGCGGGCGAGGGCCACCAGGAGATCGAACTCGATCCCGGTGAGCTCCACCCGGGCGCCCGCGCGGCGCACCTCCCGGCCGGTGATGTCCAGCGTGAGGTCCCCGACGGCGAGGGCGCCGGCCACGGCGTCGGGCTGGGCGCGGCGCAGCACGGCCCGCAGGCGCGCGAGGAGCTCCCGGGGCGAGCAGGGCTTCGGGAGGTAGTCATCGGCGCCGAGCTCCAGGCCCACCACCCGGTCGGTCTCGTCGCCGCGGGCGGTGAGCATGAGCACGGGGACGCTGTACCGCGCGCGGATCCTGCGGCAGACCTCCAGGCCGTCGAGGCCGGGCATCATCACGTCGAGGAGCACGGCGTCGTAGGGGTGCTGCTCCAGGGCGGCGAGGCCCCGGCCCCCGTCGGGGCAGTGGGTGACCTGGAAGCCGTTGGGGGTGAGGTAGTCCGCCACCAGGGCCGCGAAGCGCGCGTCGTCGTCGATGTGCAGGAGGCGCAGGGTCACGGCTTCCACGGGCAGCATAGCGCACCGTCGGGGCGTCGGGGCGTTACGGGGTCCGCGCGGGGGGCTCGTCGCGCGGGGGGGGCGCTCCGCGCCGGGTGGCGTCCAGCGCGGCCTGGGTGCACACCTGGGCCACGTGGCGCTCGAAGGCCTCGCGGCGCGCGCGGTGGTGCCCGCGGCAATGGGCCAGGTGGGCGATGCCGGAGCCGAAGCCCCCCACCACGCCCAGGGACAGGAGCACGATCAAGATTCGTCGTCGCATGTGCATATCTCCTTGTGGTGTCGTCGTTTGCGCGCGTGCCTAGAAGCGGTACGGCCCGGGGCCGTGGCCGTAGCCCTGCGCCCTCCAGCCGTCGAAGCCGCGGTCGATCAGGTCCGCGAGCTCCCGCCGCTGGCGCTCGTCGAGGGCCTCGTACACCTTGGCGATGGCGTCCAGGGCGGCGCGGCGCAGCGCCTCGTGGGACTCGTCGGCGCGCGCGAACGCCGTGCCCACCGCGGTCTCGTCGAAGCTCGGGGCCCGGAAGCTCCGGGCCACGTCACCGCGGGCGCCCCAGAGGGAGTCCCGCATCGTGCCCGCGCGGGCCCGGAGCTCCTCGGCCGCCGCGAGGATCACCTTCTCCTGCCCGGGGGTGGTCTCCAGGCGCTGGAAGAGCCCTCGGAGCATCCAGCGCTCGGGGCCGCCGCCCGCGCCGCCCCCGCCGAAGGGGCCCTGGTGCTCACCGCGCCAGCCGCCGAAGCCCCCGCGGGGACCGCACCCGCCGTGGAGCCCACACCCGCCGTGGTGGCCCCACGGGCCGTGGCAAGAGCGCCCGTGGCGCAGGACCTTGCAGAGGCCCACCAGACAAGCCGTACCAATCAGGAAACCGAGCATTGCGTCATCCTCCGGAGGGCGCTGGTGTCTTCTTGCGCCCTCCCTGTCTCCCAGGAGGATGGGGACGGGCTGTGAAGCCCGTTCCGCGGAGTGTGTGAAGAAGCGTAAAGGCCGCCGGTGGGCCCCTGTCGTGACGTCAGCCACTGACAAAAGCCCGCGCAGAGGTGGCCGCGACCTCAGCCCTCGGAGGCCAGGGCCTTGAGGGCCTCGCGGCCGGAGGACAGCGCGTGGTCGTCGACGCCCAGCGGGTCTACGCCCAGGGACAGCCTCGCCCGGGAGCCCTCAAGCACCAGCGCCGTCTGCCCCAGGGACAGGAGCGCGCGGCGCGCCGGAGGCCCCAGGCGCCTCACCAGCCCCGCGGTGTCCGCCCACACCTCGAAGACGCCGTCGAACTCGCCGTCCTCCGTGGTGAGCCTCTGGGCCAGCTCCGGCAGCCCCGACGGGCGCATCCCCGGCGACCACGCGAAGAGCCTCCCGTCCCCCACGGCCGTGAGCGCCTGCACCTCGAAGCCCACCATGGCCTCGCCGCCGAAGTCCGCTCCCAGCACCCGGAGCACCCAGGCCACGGCCCCGTCCGTGCCGTGCAGCTCCGGGGTGCCGTCCGGCGCCACCTGGAGCGTCAGCCCGTGCTGCGCCCCGAGCGCCTCCCAGGCCTTGCGCCATTGCTCATTCCGGTCCCGCCGCGTGCGGCGCTCCCAGGCCACCAGCACCGCCAGCACCACCCACGGGAGCAGCGCGAAGAAGATCAGTCTCGTCGAGGGCACCGCGACGGAGTACCCCAAAGCTCCCGGTGCCCGCAAACCCCGACGGACCACAGTGGCCTACAGTGTAGGGGTGTGTGGGAAAAAGTACGCTCAGCCCTTCAATCGCTGGAGGACCGCGCGGGTGATGGCGTCCACCAGGGCGGCGTCCCCGCCCTGGGCACCGACGGGCGTGGGCGCGGGGGCGGGGCGGTGGGACTCCGCGAGGCGAAGGAGCCTGGTGACCTCGGCCTCGGGCAGGGGGGTGGCCCCGCCGGCGATGCGCGCCGCGAGGGTGATCTTGGCCGTGTGCTCCAGCACCTCGGTCTTCTGGACGCCCTCGTCGGGGGTCTGGCAGAGCACCACGCTCCCGTGGCGCGCGAGCATGAACGCGTCGCAGCGGGCCAGCACCGGGGCGATGGCCTCGGGCACCTCGTCCGTGGTGGGAGAGGTGTAGGCCACGTTGGGCACGGCCCCCAGGGCGAAGAGCACCTCCGGGACCACCGGGCGCTCCAGGGACACCCCGGCCACGGTGAGCCCCACGGCGCACGGCGGGTGCGCGTGCACCACGCAGGCGACCTCCGGCCGCAGGCGGTAGATGGCCAGGTGCATCTTGAGCTCGCTCGAGGGGCGCTGGCCCCGGGCGCTGGACACCACCCGGCCGTCCAGCGTGAGCTTGAGGAGGTCCCCGGGCTCCAGCCGGCCCTTGTGCGCACCGGAGGGGGTACACAAGAGGTAGCGCCCCCCCACCCGGGCGGAGAAATTCCCGTCCGTAGGGCCCAGGAGGCCCCGCTCGTAGAGGTGGCGGCCCGCGTCACAGAGCGCCCGGCGCAGCCATCCCTCGGAGCGCAGCCCGTCCATCGCCGGGCGTACGTACCACAGGTTTCGCGGGGCGCCCATTGCGTATCCGCGCGGGGGTGTACTAGATCTTCGGCAACCTCATGGCGCGTGCGGACACGGTGCGGTTCCCCGGGCGGCTTCTCTTCCTCACCGAGGACCCCGCGGGCATCACCCGCCAGCTCCAGGGGCATGCGCATGCGCCGGACCCGGCGCCCGACGGAGAGGGCGCTGGCCTGCGGGACAACATCTCCACCGACGAGATCACCCCGGGCTGGGTCTGTTACTACTACGACGAGACCCTGGCGGAGTACTGCCTCGTGGGCCTCCGCGGCGGGGTGATCCAGAAGGGGGACGTGAAGAACGGGGGCTTCTCCGTGGTGGTCTCCGGCCGCTCCAAGGGCTGCGGCTCCTCCCGGGAGACCGCTCCGTACAGCGAGCTCAAGGCCGGCGTGGGCCTCGTGCTGGCGCGCTCCATCGAGAAGATCTACGGCCAGAACGCGCAGAACATCGGGCTCCTGACCAGCACGGATTTTGGCCTCCTGCCGCGGATCCAGCGCGGCGAGGCCATCCCCCTGGAGGAGTTCACCCGGGGCCTGGACCCCATCTCCGCGGACATCGTCCGGGCCGGAGGGCTCTTCGAGTACTCCAAGGCCCGCATGCGCGGCGAGGCCCGGCCGCCGGTGGTCACCACCCTCCCCCGGCCGATGACCCTCTCGGAGAAGATCCTCGCGCGGCATTGCCTCACGGATCTCTCCAGGGACACCGTCGGGGTGCCCGCGCTGGCGCCCGGGGACGCGCTCTTCGTCCGGGCGGACGTGCGCTTCTCCCACGAGTACGTCACCCCCATGGCGGACGCCCTCTTCCGCGGGGCCTTCGGCGAGGACGCGAGGGTCACCGAGCCCGGGAGCGTGTACACCTTCCGGGATCACCTGACCTTCCTCGATGACATCATGCCCGAGGCCCACGTGAAGATGGGCCTGCGGGACGTCGCCCGGCGCCTCGCGGTGGTCCAGGAGGACTTCGCAAAGGTCCAGGGCGTCAAGCACTACGGCGAGGTGGAGAACCAGGTGGGCCGCGGCAGCCACGCCATCTGCCACAACGCCGTGCTGGAGGACATCGCCCTACCGGGCCAGGTGGTGGCCGGCACGGACTCGCACACCTGCATGGCCGGGGCCCTCGGGTGCTTCGCCTTCGGCGTGGGCAGCACGGACATGGCCGCGGCGTGGTACACCCGGGACGTCCGGGTCAAGGTCCCGGAGACCGTCAAGGTCCACCTCCGCGGCGCCCTCGGGCCCTGGGTGAGCGCCAAGGACGTGATGCTGCACCTCCTGTCGCAGCCCTTCTTCAGAGACGGCCGGGGCATCGGCAAGGTGCTGGAGTTCACGGGCCCCGGGGCCTTCGGGCTCCCCCTGGACGAGCGGGCCACGCTCACCAACATGTCCGTCGAAGCGGGTGGCTTCACCGGCATTCTCGAGGCCGACGAGGTCGTGGTGGACTACCTGGTCCGCCGCCGGGGCCTGGACCCCGAGGCCGTGCGCGCGCGCGTTGTACGCGCCGACCCGGACGCCACCTACGCCTACGCGTTCGACCTGGACCTCGCGGCCCTGGTGCCCATGGTGGCCACGCCCGGGGACCCCAGGAACGGCCTCCCCCTCGGGGACCTGGGCCGGGACGTAAAGATTGACATCGCCTACGGCGGGAGCTGCACCGGCGGCAAGAAGGCCGACATGGACATGTACGCCCGGGTCTTGTCCCAGGCCCACGCCCGAGGCCAGCGCGTCGCCCCCGGCGTGCAGCTCTACCTCCAGTTCGGCTCCCAGGACATCCGGCGGTACGCCGAGGAGAAGGGCTACGTCGCGGTCTTCGAGGCCGTGGGCGCGCAGCTCATCAACCCCTCTTGTGGAGCGTGCATCAAGGCCGGCCCCGGGGTCTCCGGCCGCCCGGACGAGGTCACCGTGAGCGCCATCAACCGGAACTTCCCGGGGCGCTCGGGGCCCGGCCAGGTGTATCTTGCCTCGCCCTATGTGGTCGCCGCCAGCGCCCTGGCCGGGCGCATCGTCGCCCCGGCCGCCTGAGCTCCTCCCGGGGCCCCGCACCAGGGTGTCCCCCTCCGTGGGCGCCCTCTGCGCGGCGGTCACCCTCCGCCCGGGGGAGCCCCTGAGGGCCCTCGGGGCCTGGGGCCTCGGGCTCGACGGCGCCCGGCTCACCCTCTCCGGGGACGCCCTCCGCCGGGGAGTCCTCGCGCCCACGGCCGCGCGCGTCCGCGCGCGCGAGGGCGCGTCCGCGCGCGCACGCGAGAGCACCACCCCGCTGCGCGAGAGCCGGGGCCACCTCACGGCCACCCTGCGCTGCCCTCCGGGCTCCGGTCCCTGGGCCTTTGAGCTCGTCGGGGTGACCGCCCGGGCGGGCTCCGGGCTCCTCTCCTTCACCCTGGAGACCCCCGGCGAGCGCGCCTCCTGGGCGGTCCCCGTGGCGCTCCGGGAGCCCGTGGCCCGCGACGGGCTCTTCCTCGCCCTGGGGGCCTCGCAGGGCGCCCTGGCGCTCGCGCTCGCGCGGCTCCTGGAGGCATCCCTCCCGCTGCGCGCCAGGGTGAGCGGCCCGGAGCCGGGCCGCAGGGTCCTCCAGGGCGGCGCCGGCGCCCGCGAGGCGCTCCTCCGAGGCGTGCGCGACGGCTCCGTGCAGACCGTTACCGCTACGTTGTCCGCGCCGTTTCAAGGCACACTCCAGGCGAGTCTCGATGATGCCTCGGGCGTGGCGAGCCTGTGCCTTCGGGCCCCGAGGATACCTTGTCTGCAAGGGCTCCTGGCGGAGCTGGTGACGCGCCACGAGGGCGCGCTCCAGGCCCTGGCGGGCCGCTGGACGGGGCCGCTGCCCCTCTGGGCCCCCTGCGCCGAGGAGCGCGCCCGGGGCGTGGCGCAGCTCCCGGGGGATGTGCAATGGTTTGCACAGTTCCTCCGGCGTGAGGGCGCTGTAGGGTACTGTCGGCGGCGCTGGTGGGTGGGCGAGGAGACCCGCGAGGCCACGGCCCGCCGCGAGGACCTGCTGCGCTGGCGGGCGGAGGGCCTCCCTGGGGGCGGGGGATTGTCTCTTGAGTGAATAGCCACACGGGGTATGCTCGTATGATGAGCATGACACGACGCGCGCTGGTGTTTGGGGCGTTGCTCCTGGTGGCGGGCTGCGGCGGGAGCGGGTCCAACGACCTGAACACCGTGGGGTACTCGGGGCCGGTGTCCATCCGGCTGGACAAGTTCAAGGACGACGAGGTGCGCAACGGGGCCTTCGACGTGGACAAGAACCTGTCCACGGAGACGGGCAACCCCTACGGGGCGTTCCTGAACGCGGCGCGGGGGGCCCTGGGGCGCGCGCCCGCGGCGGTGCTGGTGGACAGGGTGACGCTCACGCTGGGGAGCGACACCACGGGGGTGACGGCCTTCGAGCAGTTCATGGGCTCGCCCATGACCCTGTACCTGGCGAGCTCCAGCGCGACGGTGAACGTGGGGACGGTGACCCAGCCCATGGGCCCCGGGCCCGTGGAGGTGACCATCACGGCCACGCGGGACACGCTGGCGCCGATCCAGGCGGCGCTCACCTCCGGCGGGGGCGTCAAGGTGGGCATCCGGGTGCCGGCGGCGGCGGCGCTGCCGCGGCGCTTCGACGCCAGGGTGAGCGTGGTGCTGTACTTCCGCGCCCTGGCGGTGTGAGAGCTACCAGGACCCCTGCGGGCGGATGCACTCGGCCAGGCTCCCCGGCGCCCCGCAGCGGGCGAAGGCGCAGCCGCCGGCGGTGACGGTGATGCGCCCCACGCGCCAGAGGTTGTGGTCCGTGGACGGGCCCTCCTCCAGGCGCACGCCCTCGCTCTCGAAGACCACGCGGCCGCCGCAGTAGACGCGCGCCACCACGGTGGTGAAGGGCGAGGCCGCGTGGGCGGAGAAGAAGTGCACGCCCACGTCGAACTGCGCGCCGGCGGAGGCCTGGCGCACGTTGATGTTCTCCGGCCCGGGCAGGTCCGAGATGTGGTCGATGTCGAGCTGTGGGTTGTTGAGCGCCCCCGTGGGCGGCCAGTCCAGGCGCTCCATGGCGCAGAACATCCCCGGCGAGCCGCAGACGCAGTTGGCGAAGTAGCAGTCCGCGTCGCCCGCGCGGCTGGCCCAGCGCCCCAGGGACCGGGAGACGTCCGAGAGGTGCAGGTCGATGTCCTGGCCCTCGCCCCTCGCGCCGCAGCCGACGCATGCGCGGTCGGTGTTCCAGACGATCTCCACGCGCACGGCCTCGTCGCTGGCGGCCCGCGCCCGGGTGGTGCACGAGGCGCGGTTGCCTCGGGTGTTGGTGGCCGTGAAGCGCCAGGTCCAGTCGCCCGCTACGTCGAACGTAAAGGACGCCACGCGGTTGGTGGCGTTGGTCACCGCCGCGGTGCTGGTCACCGGCGCCTCCACCACCTCCCAGCGGAAGGCGAGCGGCTGCCCGGTGCGGCTCTGGGCCTCGCCCTGGAGGGGGATGGTCAGGAAGGGGCTGGAGCGCCGGTCCGCCGGGCAGGTGACCAGCACGTCCGGGTCGGCGTGGACGTTGGCCGTGCAGCTCGCCATGAGCCCCGCGCTGTCCGTGGCCGTCACCTGGAGCCGCCAGTCCCCGAGGTGATCCAGGAGCAGCGAGGAGGAGGTACCCGCGGCGGGGGTGAGGTCCGTGAGGCTCCCGGGGGGCCGCGAGAGGAGGCTCCAGCGGGCGCTCACGGCGCGGCCGAGGTTGGAGCGCACCAGGGCCTCCAGGCGCACCGTGGCGCCCTCGTAGTTGCTCACGTCGTTCGGGCACAGGAGCTCGATGGCCGGCTCCGCCGTGAGGCGCGTGGTGCAGCTCGCCGTGGCGCCCGCGCGGTCCGTGGCGGTGAAGCGCAGGAGCCACTCGCCGCCGCGATCGAACGTGAAGCGCGTGGTGGCCAGCTCCGGCGGAGAGGGCTCCGCGGTGGAGCCCGAGGGGCGGCGCTCCACGGCCCAGCGGTACCCCAGCGGGAGCCCGAGGGACGAGCGCGCCTGGGCCGCGAGGGTCACGGTCTCGGTCTGGCGGCCTCGCACCGGGGCCGGGCAGGTCACGTCCACCCGCGAGGGCACGTCCGGCGGGCGCGCGTCGGGCAAGGGCGTGTCCGGGCGGGCGGTGTCCGGGAGGGTGTCCGGGGGCGCGGTATCGGGCGCCACCACGTCCGGCGGGGGGAGCCCCTCCCCCCGGAGCGACGAGCGGGCCCCGCACCCGAAGCCCGCCAAGAGCGCCACCCAAAGCACCAAGGCCCGCATGATGGCCAAGTCTAGAACCGTTGCCCCCCGCGCGCACCCTCTGGACGCTCCCGCTCGGTGCTATCCTCCGGGGTGCAATCCCTGCGGGAGCCCCTTAGGAGTGAACGCGTGAAGGTCTTTTCGGTCTCTGAAGCCAACGCCCTCCTGCCCCGGCTCAACGTGCTGGTGGCCCGGCAGCTCACGCTGGTGCGCGACCTGGACGCGGTGACCACGGCCCTCACGGCCCACGGCGTGGACTCCCGGAGCCTGGAGCCCCAGGACGGCGACAGCCCCGAGGTGCTGGAGCTCAAGCGCCAGCTCAAGGTCCCCGTGAACGAGCTGCGCGACCTGTGGCGAGAGATCGAAGCGACCGGCGTGGTGGTGAAAGATGTGCGTCAGGGCCTGGTGGACTTCCACGGGCGCCTGGAGGGCAATGCCGTGTGGCTCTGCTGGCGCTACGGCGAGACCCAGGTGGCGCACTGGCACCCCATGGACCAGGGCTTCGAGGCGCGGCGCCCGCTGCCGCGCGAGTCCATCCCGCCGACCTTGAATTGAACCATGATCCCCAAGGACACCGCCGAGGCCGCCGTGGAGGTCTTCTTGAGGGGCCTCGGGGTGCCGCTGGACGCGGACCCGGAGCTGCGGGAGACGCCCGCGAGGGTCGCCCGAGTCTGGAAGGAGGAGCTTTTGGATGGTTACCGTAAAGACCCGGCCCGGTGCCTCGGGGAGCCGCTCCCGAGCCGCGCCACGGGGATGGTGCTCCTGCGGGGTCTTACGTACACCAGCGTGTGCCCTCACCACCTGCTCACCGTGGAGGGCGTGGCCCACCTGGCGTACGTGCCCGACGGGCGCATCGTGGGACTGGGGGCGCTGGTGACGCTCCTGGAGGCCCTGGCGCACCGGCTGGTGCTCCAGGAGACCCTCGGGGAGCAGCTCGCCGGGAGCCTGGTGGAGCACCTCGGGGCCCGCGCCGCGGGGGCGGTGCTGGAGGCCCGCCACGGGTGCCTCTCGCAGCGCGGCGAGCGCCAGACCGGGGCGACGGTGGTGACCCACGCCTTCGCGGGGCGCTGGGCCGCGCACCCGGACGAGCGGGCGGAGTTCCTCGGCGCGGTCGCCCGCTGAATGGTCGTTCAGCGCGCGTCCGGCGGCCCCGCGTCGTCGGGCTCGAAGCGGAAGGGGTAGCGCACCCGGAGGCTCCCTCTCCCCGGCGGCGGCGCGAAGGCCATGGCCATCATGGACTCGCGCAGGCACGTCTGGAACTCCCGGTCCCCTAAGCTCCGGGGAGGCGCCCCGCCGTCCGCGCCGCCGTCCACGCCGCCGTCCGGGCCGACGATGCGGGCCTCGTCCACCACGCCGCCCACGTGCTCGTCGCCCAGGAGCACGAACTCCACGGGCACCCGGCCCCGCCACCCCGGCGAGCGCACCAGGAACTGCTCGTAGCACTGCTGCGCCATCGGGAGGAAGTCCTCTCGGATGCGCGCCCGGAGGTAGGCCGGGTCCACGCCGCCGCCGTCCAGTGTGGGCATCGGCGCGTGGAGCGGGTCCCTCGCGGGGACGGGCTCCGCCGGGCTCTGGCTCCACGCGGTGAAGAGCTGCCGCCGGAGCGCGTCCCTCACGGCCTGGTCCCGCACCGTGCGGGCCGGCGGAGGCGCCCCCCTCGGGGTGCCCCGCGGCGCCCCGGGGGCCTCCCCTGGATCCTGGTAACTACCTGAATCTATTGTGTTTTCCTGGGAATCCCGGGCGCTCTCGGGGCCCGGCGCGTGGGCCCGGCGGGACCACGTCCAGAGGGCGAGGCCCAGGGCGACCAGCGCCCCGAGGAGCGCGGCGTGGTGGCGTTTCACACGGTGATGTTACGCCACCCGGATCCAGGCGGAGGGGAGTGTCAGGGGAAGGCGGGCATCTGCGAGCCGCAGATGTCCGGGTTGAAGCCGAGGCGCGTCTGGGCCTCGGCGATGGGGAACACCGGGGTGGCCTCATCGATGGACATGAGGAAGGCGATGATCTGCCGCACCTGCGTGTCCCGGGTGGCGCCGGTGGTGGCCAGGAAGTTCGACGAGAAGGCCTGGTAGTGCGTCTGGAACGTGGCGGAGAAGAGCTCCTCCAGGGTGCGGGCGTTGCCCGCGTGGAAGTACGGCCCGCCCACGTTGACGCCGAGGAGGCCCGGCGGGTTGAAGCCGGTCTCCTGGGGGTTTGCGTCGCCCTGGCCGCGGGTCATCATGTCCTGGCGCAGCTCCACCTGGTCCTGGCGCAGGACGCCGACGGTCTCGACCATGCCCGCCGGGGGCATGGTGCCGACGTTGCGCAGCGCGCAGGTGATCTGGTCGTGGGCGGCGGCGCGGTCCGCCGGGGGGCGGAGCGTGCCGGGGGCCGGGGCCCGGGCCGCGGGGAAGCCCGCCGGGAGCGTCCAGGAGCGCATCCGGAGCGCGCCCATGGCGGGGTTGTTGTTGGCCTCGCCGGGCGTATAGAACACCCTGGAGATGGTCCACTTGTCGCCGCCGTGGCAGCCCGCGCAGTTGCCCGTCTGGAAGAGCGTGCGGCCGGCGGTCACGTCGGCGCTGGCGAGGCCGCGGGCGCCGCGGGGCGCGCGGATCACGCGCATGTAGGCCTCCACGTCGGCCCAGTCGGGGATCACCGCGCGGGTGCCCTCGAAGCCGCCCGCGGACAGGAGCGAGCGCACGGAGCCGTTCAAGCCCTGCTGCGGCACCCGCACGCCGGTGGGGGCCATGCCCATGGCGGCGTCGAAGGCGATGCGGTCCGCGGCCACGGGGGGCATGGAGATGGCGTGCACGAGCGCGCCCACGCCGCCGGAGTTGCCGCGGGTGTTGAGCTCGAAGTCCGAGCCCTCGTCGAAGATGGCGGTCCAGTTGAGGAGCCGCTGGTCCGCGGGGTTCCGGCGCGAGTGCATGGACTCCAGCGAGATGGTCTGCCGGGGCCCGCGCGGGAAGTACCAGGTGACGTTGTCCGTGAGGCCGTTGGGGTGGCACGCCTCGCAGGAGTTCCAGCCCTGGCCGCCGAGGCTCCAGCGCCCGAGGCCGGTGACGAAGAAGTGCCTCCCGCGGCGCACGTCGCTCATGGCGTTGGCGGTGCTCTCCACGGCGCCCACCACGGTCTGGGTCTCCAGCGAGAGGATGTTCACGTTGCGGGTGAACTCGTTGACCACCAGGGCCGCGGAGCGGGCCGGGTCGTTCACGATGGCGATGCCGTAGGGGTCCAGGCCCTGGGTCATCGGGTTGGCGTTCAGCCGGATCACCGGCGCGGTGCTGGAGCCGACCTCCATGAGCGAGCCGTCGTCCATGAAGCGGGCGCGGAACACGGCGCTGGAGCCGTAGCCCACCACGTAGGCGATGTTGGTCATCGGCGCGAAGGAGAGGTCAATCGGGATGAGCGGCTGGCGCTGCTCGCCGCCGGGCACCATGTTGGCGGTGAAGAGGTCCTCGAAGCGGCGCTGGAGGAGCACCGTGTTGGCGGGGACGGCCATGTTGGTGCGGGTGTCGATCTGCGCGATGATCGAGAACATCTGCGTCTTGAAGTTGCGCGTGTCGATCATCGGGGCCATGCCCGCCGGGCCCGTGGGGCCCCTCGGGGACTCGCAGCTCGCGGAGATGAACACCCGGTTGTTGTTGATCTTCATGGCGAAGAGCTGGTTCGGGAAGCACCCGGTGTTCTGCCCGCGGGAGTCCTGGAAGCCCGTGTTGGCGATCGGCGGGATGCGAATGATCGGCCCCACGGGGTTCCCGGCCCCGAGGCCGAAGCGGTACACCACGCCCTGGTGGGTGATGTCCGAGTTGGCGCCGTCGTTGCCGATCATCACCGTGGGGTCGCGCTGGGCGAAGAACTCGGTGACGTACACGGTCTCGTCGGCGTCGCTGCGGTTGCCGTTGTTGGTGATGACGATGGCCCTGGGGTGCGCCAGGCCGAGGCGCGGGCTCACGGTGCCCAGGAGCCCCGAGGAGGCCAGGGCGGGGTTCAGGTCGATGAGGCCCACCCGGAGCAGGCTCTGGGTGTAGACCCCGACGGTCCCGTCGACGAAGTTGGTGACGAAGAGCCGCGCCCCGGTGGGGCTGATGGCGAGCCCCGAGGGCTCCGAGCCCGTGGCGGCGATGCCGGTGATCCTGGGCGTGCCCCGGAGGCCGGAGATGCGCACCAGGCGCTGGGCCCGGCGCAGGATCACGAAGCCCGTGGTCCCGCCGTTGTTCACGATCACCGACCAGGGCTCGGCGTTGGCGCCAAAGGGCGCCATGGAGAGCTCCGCCGTGCGGGTGAGCGTGGGCGGCGTGGTGGTGAAGTCCGTGCGGAACACCGACACGGAGTTGGCGTCCCGGTTGGCCACCAGGGCCACCTGGTCGTTGGGCGCCAGCGCGATGCCCGCGCCCATGGTGGGCACGCCGGGCACGCGCTCGGGCTCCATCTCCTCGGGGACGTCCTCCGGCGGGGGGACGTCCTCCTTGTCGCCGTCCGGCGGCGGAGGCTGGTCCGGCGGCGGGGTGCCGGTGTCCATGGTGGAAGTGTCTGCCGTGCCGGTGTCCATCACGGCGGTGTCCGCCGTGCCGGTGTCCGCGGCGCCTGTATCAGCGGCGCCGGTGTCCGCGGGGGTGCTGCCCCCGCCGCCACAGCCGACCGCCAACAGGCAGGCCAGCGCCAGAGGGTGGAAACGTAGGTCTCTCATGCCGGGATGCCATGCCTTTCAAGGATTGTTGTCAACGGTCAAGTGCGCCCTTGACAGGCGCGCCCCGAGACCTCTGCCGGGGAGAGCATGACAACGCTTGCGAGGCCAGACCAACACAGGCTGCCATAGGAAACGCCTATGGCCGAGCGCTGGCGGAAATTCCCGGTCGGTGGTTCAGCTGCCGCAGAAGAGGGCGACGGTGCCGGAGCGGCTGCCGGAGGACCAGCTCGCGGTGTTGGCGCCGGAGTAGGTGAGGGTGACGGTGCGCCCGGCGGCGGAGACGGCCACGGTGCCGCTCTGGGGGCAGGCCCCGGCGCACTTCCTGAAGTTGGCCACGGTGGTGGAGAAGCTCCGGCCGAGGGAGGTGGTCATGAAGCTGCCGGAGAGGGACAGGCACATGGCGGCGGTGTCCCAGGCGGCGGTGTAGCTCCCGTTGTGGGTGACGGACTGCCCGCGGGCGCCGGTGCCGGAGCTCATGGTGGTGACCGTGGCGGTGCGGCCCGTGCCCGAGGCGGTGACCACGGCGCTGGCGTTGACGTTGAGCCGCGCCCCGCGGGCGAAGGTGAGGTTGCCGGTGAGGGCCACGCCCACGGCGGCGCCCTGCATGGAGAACACGGCGGTGACGGTGCCCGAGGCCTGGGCGAGCCCGTAGGGCCCGGAGCAGTTGGTGAGGGTGTAGTTCACCGTGGCGCCGGTGGCCGTGGCCTGCACGCAGCTCGGGGGCTGGAGGTAGGTGCCCGCGCGGGCAGCGGCCATGGTGGCCGCGGCCGAGGGCACCACGCTGGTCATGGCCGGGTCGGCGCTGACGGTGAGCAGCGAGGCCGTGCTGCTGGCGGTGTCCACGCTATCGGCGCTGGCCGAGGCTTCGTCGTCGTCGGCTCCGCCGCAGCCTGCGAGGCCGAGCGCGAGCGCCAGGGAGGATGCCAACCGGGTGTACTGCGAGCTTCTCATGGGTGTCTCCGTTGCCTTTCCGCGCCGGCTGCCCGCCGGTGCGCGGACGGCACTCTAGCGCGCTTCATGCCAGCGGAGAACGCACGGAAGAGCATGGGTCCGTGAGGGGTCTCTGTGGTGGACAGTCCACCACGGTGTAGACAACGCGCGACAGCGCCGGGGCCGCGCGCACGGCGATCGCCGTCGCAACATCTTCGCAACAAGCGAGGCCCGTGCCAGGGGGGCTACAGACGGAACGCGTGGATGGTGCGCTCGACGGCGGGGGTGGCCTGTTCGAAGACCTCGTGGTCGCCGCCGGCCTCCAGGAGGAACACGCGGTTTCGCCGCAGGGGGCCTCGGTCCACCACGAAGAGGGTGACCCAGTAGTGGTGGGTGCGGCCGTTGGCGCTGGCCTCGTAGCGGAACTGCTGGCCCCGGAGGCCGCTCTCGGTCTCCACGGGGTGGGCGTCGGTGCGGCGGTAGCCGCCGTTCTGGATGCGGTCGTCCACGGCGCGGGCCCAGAAGTCCAGCGAGGCGTAGGGGCGATTCCTGAGCGCGCGGACGCTGACCACCACGCCGTCGGCGTTGGTGGCGCGCCAGTCGTAGCGCTCGTCGTCCTCGAGGGCCGCGAAGCCGTCGGGGGTGCGGGCGTGGAAGCTGGCGCACGCGGGGGCGCCGCCCAGGGCCAGGAGGAGCGGGAGGGTGCGGAGGAGTGTCTTCATGGTATGTATTCCTCTCAGCCACGGATGTTGAGCAGGCGGTCCAGGCCGAGCTCTTGGAGCCAGTCCACGGGGAGCGACGGGAGGCGCCGCGGGGGCACCAGCGGCGGGGGCAGCGGCGGCGGGAGCGCCACCAGGGGCCTCGGGTGCAGGTTCACGGTCACCAGCGAGAAGGCCACCCGCGCGCCCAGGAAGCGCAGCCGCCCTTCGAGCTGGTCGATCTCGCGGGTGACGCGCTCAAGCTCGCGCTCCACGGTGAGGGCCTCCTGCATGGTGCCCGCGCGGGTCAGGAACTCCTCCAGGCGCCGACGCACCGCCCGGAGGTTCTGGAGCCTCACCTCCAGGTCGCGGTACTCCTCGGAGACGTCGTCGGCGCTGACATTGCGGTGGAGGACCTCACCCAAACGCTCGACGCGGCCGAGGCCCTCGCGGAACCGCGCAGAGGGCACGCGCACCTGGACGCTGGTGTCCGTGCGCCGGGCGAGGTACCCGCCGAGGGCCACGGCGGTCTCGATGACGTGGTCCAGCGTGGCGGGCATCTCCGCGGCGGGGACCTGCATCTCCACCTCGGCGGTGTAGATGAGCATGGGCGCGGGGGTGTTGGCCGCCGGAGGGGTGGCCCCATCGGGACCCTGGGGGGTGCCCGGGACGTGGCTCCCGGGGCCCGTCGGTGCGCTCCCGGTGGCGCTCCCCACGGCGGTCTGGGCGGTCTGCACGGGGGTCGCTCCGGGCGCCGAGGGCTGCGCCGGGGGCGCGGGCGGGGCCTCGTCGCCCGCGGCCATGGGGCCCTGCTCGCCCCCGTAGCCCGCGGTGGCGGAGGCGGGACTCATCGCCTGGCGGGCGTAGCCCCCCGCCGAGGCGCAGCCCTGGAGCGCGTACAGGGCGATCAGCGCGACGCTCGCGCGGCTGAGACTGGTACGTGGCATGGACGACTCCTTTGCGTACGACGGCCCCTCCGGGGCACCCCCGCCCGTGGTGGGTCGTCCGTCGTTCGGTGGGGGAAACGCCGCCCCCTGGAGGGCCTTACAGCTCTTTCAAAAACCCACGTCCCGAGGGTGCGGCGCGGGCCCCGCAGGGTGGCTCTCGGGGTCCTGGGGGTGGGTGCCCGCGGCGCGCTCTTCGGTGTCGGTCCAGCCGTCGTCGTCGAGGTCCAGGACGGGCTCCAGGCCCTCGGCGTCGAGGCGGGTGTCGCCCGCGAAGCGCGAGGCCAGGAAGCGCCCGATGGCGCGCTGGTACGCCACGATAGGCTGCCGGACCCGCACCGGGCTCCGGAGCCTCGGGTAGCGCTCCGGGGCCTCGCGTGGAAAGGGGGCCTCGTAGGTGCGGGCGCCGTAGCGCGCGGCGATGTTGCCGCCGTGGGTGCAGGGCACGCACTGCGAGAAGGCCCCGGTGGCGCCCCCCGGGAGGTTCCCTCGGAGGACCCCCGTGACCGCCGTGAGGCCGGGCACCTCCGTGGCAGGCAGGAGCTGCGGCAGCGCCATCTCCCGCGCGAGGAGCTCCGTCGAGCGGTTGGCGATGATCTCGTCCCAGAGGGCCTCCACCAGCCACACGTCGTGACCGCGCGGGGCGCGGTGGGTGACCTCCGCGGCGAAGCATGCCGGGTCCGCCAGGTCGATGCCCGCCTGGAGGAGGTTAAGCACCGGGTGGAAGCGGTCGATGGTCTCCGACGGCGCGCCGAAGAGCCCCGACGGGAGCGCCCCCACCAGCACGCCCAGGGTCGGCGCGTCCGTGGCCACGGCGGTGAAGAGCGCGCCGCCCGGGACGTTGAGCACCACCGGGTCCACGGAGGGCTCCACCGCCGCGAAGAGCGTCCCGAGGATGCCCCCGAGGGAGTCGGCCACGTAGGCCACGCGGGTCCCATCGAGCGCCGGGACCATGCCGTACTCGTCTCGGACGGCCGGGAGCGGGAGCCCCGAGGCAGGGAGCATGCGCCGGAGCTGCACCAGGTCCAGGGCGCCCTGACGGAGGTTGTCCCGAAGGCCCGTCAGGCTCTGGAGGTTCCCGAAGAAAACCGCGGGGGAGTAATCCCTGGCGTCGCCAAGGCCATCGGGGCCCTGGTAGCTCCCGGCCTGGAGCGACCGGACGTCCGTGGGGTCCGCGCGCTGGCCAAAGGTGACCACGTCCAGCGCAACCGTGGCGATGCCCTCGCGGGCCAGGCCGTTGGCGATGGCCAGCATGCTCCGACGCTGCGACGAGAGCCCGTGACCCCAGAGGGCCACCGGGAAGCCCTCGGGGGGCATCGGCCCGCGGGGGAGCGCCACGGTCACCGGGATGCGCACCTCGCGGGCGACCACGGGCGCTCCGTCCGGGCCGAAGGTGAAGCGCCCGTCGCGGTCCCGGAAATCCGGCGCGGGGAGGGTCCCGGTGAACACCGCCCCGAGGGCGTCGTGGGCGACCCCGAGGCCAGGGCCCTCGGCCGTGTCGTCAGACCAGCCCGGGAGGTCCCGGCCGTCCACCCTGCGGGGAGCGCCCAGCCACGCCTCGAGGGTCGCGGTCCAGCCGTCGTGGGCGTGCTCTCCGAAGCGCGCCACGGTGAGGGGCCTGGCCAGCTCCGGGTCCGTCGAGAGCGCGGGCGCGGGCCCGTAGCGCCCGGCCCTCAGGGCCTCGGCCGCGGCGTGGAGCTGCCGGTGTCGGGTGTGGGTGGTGAACACCGTGAGCGCGACGACACGCTGTCGAGAGACCGCGCCCCCGAGGCGCTCCAGGGCGGCGTCCAGGGCCTCGCCGTGGAGGCGTCCCGCGGGGCTGGAGCGCGCCCCGGGCGCGTTGTCCCTCACTGCAATGAAGTCCGGAGAGGCCCGGAGCGAGACCCCGTCGCGCGTGCGGACCCCAGCGGTGACGATGGCCGCGTAGCGCCTCCCGGGGCGCAGGACCACGCCGTCGGGCTGCACGGTCACCGTGCGGTACGCGGGGCTCCAGCCCGCCACGGCGGGCACCCGGGCCCTCGCGGGCTCGGCGTCCAGGTCCACGAACACGGCCGAGGCCTCCGCCGCCAGGTGGGTCGCCGTGGACGGGAGGCTCCGGGGGTCCACGGCGGCGTCGTTGCGCGCGCAGGGGGCGTCGTCCACGAGGAAGAGGGCGCCGCTGTTGCGTCCAAAGCCGTCGAGGTCCCGGAGCGCGGTCGCGAGGGCGCGGGTGTTGCGCTGGAGGCCAAGCTCGTCCCAGGCCGACAGGTCGTCGGCCAGGGTGCCGTCGCTGTCGCGGTAGAGGTCACTCGGGAAGGGGACGGAAAGGAGGGGTGCGGGGTTGACCCCGCGGGGGAGCGTGAAATGTGCGACAGGGCCGAGGTTTCGGTCACACCCGGCGTCCGGCGCAGGGGGGCTCTTCCCCGGTGGGGTCGAGCACCCGAGGAGGAGCGCCAGCGCCGGGAGCCACTTCACGTATGGAATGACACCCCAAGCAGCCCGAGGAAGCCAGGGCCATCGTGGCGGCTGCCGGCGAGTTGGCTGTAACCCGCGCGAAGCTCCAGGTCGGCCACGGGCCCGAGGGCGATGGCGAGCCCGAGGCCCGCCTGGACCACCAGACCGGCGTCCGTGCCGTTCCCGATGGGGGAGCGCTGGTAGCCCACGCTCACCCAGGCCACGGGGTCCACGGGCGTGAGGGGGAGCCTCGGGCGCAGGGCGAGCATCCCGCCCAGGGACATTCCGTGGTCGCCGCTGCCGTGGAGCGAGGCGGCGTAGGCGCCCGCACGCAGCCACGGCAGGAGGCCGAAGGTGCCCTCGGCCCGGAGGGTGAACGCGGTGGTGCGGTTACGCCCGGCCTCGACGCCGCCGAAGCCCGCGAGGCGCAGCTCGGCCCGCGCGAGGGACGGGGCCGCGAGGATCGCGAGGAAGGCCACGGAGGGGAGCCAGGGGGAGGCGCGACGGTGGTGCATGGCGGAGGAGGAAGCATCGTCCATGCCGGGGCCTACGGCCCTGTAAACGCCGCGGCCGCCGCGGTGAGTGTGAAGCGTGCGGTCCCCGGCGCTGTGGACGATTGTCTACAGGGAATGCCGCTCCCCCTCACCCCTTCTCCCAGCACAGGCAGACCGCCTTGGGCCTCGCCACGCCGCGGGTGCCCTGGAGGAGGTCGTAGAGCAGCGCCCCCCGGGGCGGGTCCCCCCGGAGGAGCGCGAAGAGCCCCCAGAGCCCCAGGCCCGCGGCCACCATGTTCGACCCGACCACGGCCCCGTCGGCGCGGCGCCCGCAGCCCCCGGACGCCTCCCTCGCCTCGTCCTGCGCCAGCTCGTCCACCCGGAGGCGCTCCCGGAGACACGCCGAGCGCCAGGGCACGCACACCTCGGCCCTCGCCGTGAAGGGGCTGCACCCGAACTCGATCAGGGGCTTGCCGTTGCGCGTGGCCCAGGCGTTGATCTCGGCCCTCGCTCGGTAGTTGTCCACCGCGGACACCACCACGTCGGGCGCGAAGGCGCTGGCCGCCTCGGGGTCGAAGCGCTCCGCCCCCACGGTCAGCCGCAGCCCGCTGCCGACGGCGATGGTCGCCAGCGTGCTCGCCACCGCATGCACCTTGAGGCTCCCCAGGTGCCCCTGGTCCCAGACCATGCAGCGGTTCAGGTTCCTGGGCTCCACGGCGTCGTGGTCCACCAGGTGCACCGTGAGCTCGCCGATTTCAAGCTGCCACCGGGCCGCCAGGAGCCCCACCAGGAAGGCCGTCCCCGCGCTCCCCGCGCCCACCAGGAAGAGCCGCAGGGGCCCCGCGAGGCCCCGCGAGGGCGCCTCCATCGGCGTCGTCGGCAGCGCCACCCCCGGGAGCCCCGCGAGGAAGAGCGCGCGGTCCACGGCCATCCCCGCCGCCACCAGGGCGCTGGCGGCGCCGTGCCCGGGCGCCTCGGGCGCGAGGGTCTGGTCCGGCGCCACGCCGCTCACCGCCGCGAGCTGCGCCGCCGTGCGCAGGTCTGGGTAGTGCGAGAGCGCGCCAGGGCGGAGCCTCTCGGCGCGCCCCAGCATCCACAGCGGCCCCGGGCCCAGCGTGGGGCCCAGGAGGTACACCCGCCGGAGGCCCGCGAGCTGGAGCCCGAGGGCCGCGAAGAGCCCCGCGAGGCCCGCCTGCGGCACCAGGGCGCTCGCGTTGCAAACGGCGCCCTGGTCGAGCGCTACGCCGTCGACAGTCACCGGTCCATGGCTCGCGTAGCGGGGGTCCGTAGGGGGGTTCACGGCGCCCTCACCCCGAGCTTGCTCCGCGCCACGATGCGCCGCCCGCCCGCGTAGATGGCCGAGGTGTTCTCCTTGAAGTATCCCCGGCGGAGCGTGCGCTCGGCGTGGGCCAGGAGCGCCACCTGGCGCACCTCGGCGCTGGCGTCGCCGAGGCCCTGGGTCAGGAGCGACGCCAGGAGGCTCCCGGAGGAGCCCAGACACACCCCCGCGACCTCCTCGCCCTCCAGCGCCCCGACCCGGTCGTCCGAAACGAAGAAGTGGTCGTGCCCCGTGGTCGCCGTGACCACCGCGTCGGCCAGGTTCTGCGACGGCCAGCGGGTCATCGCCAGGAGGAGCTTGGAGGGGGGGAAGCTCACGTCCCGCCCCGAGTGGTACTCCCTCACCGTGTACCGCGGCACCTGGAGCACGAGCCCCGCGCCCTGCGAGCGCCCAAGCCAGAGCGCCTTCATGCGCCCCGCCGTCGCGAACACCGCGCCGGGCGTGGGCCAGCCGTCGTCGTCCACCGGGTGCCCGTGGCGGGCCGCGAGGCGCAGGCGCAGCGCCCGGGCGCCCGCGAGCCTGGAAGCGAGGTCCGGCACCCGCGTCAGCGCCGCCACCAGACACCGGAACCAGAACCCCAGGGCCTCCACGGACAGCACCACGGCCCCACCGCCCGGCGAGGGCTGCACCGCCAGGGCCGTGCCCTTCAAGCCCCCGAGGGCCAGCACCTCCCGGGGAGGG
Organism: Deltaproteobacteria bacterium; assembly: GCA_016218725.1. Classification (GTDB taxonomy): domain Bacteria; phylum Myxococcota_A; class Polyangia; order Polyangiales; genus JACRDB01. The sequence continues at coordinate 86,086 of JACRDB010000149.1, read as the reverse complement.
TCCCCGAGGAGCGACCGGAAGGCCTCGGGCCCTCGCGGGGCGAGCACCTCCCAGGACTGCACCGCCATCGACGCCGCGGAGCGCTCCAGCGCGCGCGCCTCCGGGCCCTGGAGGGGCTCCTGCACGAGCTCCGCGCGGCCTCGGGCGTAGCGCGTCACCGCGGGCGCGAGCCGCAGCGTGAGGTGCGCCAGCGCGCCGGTGAGCTCCACCGCCAGGCGCTCCTCCCGGAGCGAGAGGTCCAGCGCCGGGCCCTCGCGCGCGCTGCGCAGGTCCGTCCAGGCCCGCCAGAGCGTCACCCAGGACACCTCCATGGCCTCGGCCCCCGGGAGCGAGAGGCTGAGCCCCCGGGGCCCGAGCTGGAACTCCGGCGCGTCCAGCCACGGGGCCAGGGGCAACCGCGCCACCGCGGGGTCCCTCCGCCAGGTGTCCATGCTCCGGGCGAGCAGCACCTCCTGGGCGAAGCCCCGGGCCAGGCCCAGGACGTCCCGCAGCTCCGTGTCCGTCAGTCCCATGATCGCACCCCCTCTCGCAGGGCCTCGCCGAGCGCGTGGAGCGCGCGCACGGCGGCGTCCAGGGGCCTCGCGAGCTCCGCGGTCGCGCCCCCCGGGGCGGCGCCCCAGAGCTCCCCCACGCACACCAGGCGCCCCCGCAGCGCGTCGATGTTGCGCAGCAGCGACGCCCGGTCCGCCTCGAAGGCCGAGTCGTCCGCCAGGGCCTCCTCCCTCGCCGGAGCGAGCTCCGCCCTCGGGGCGCGCGCCTCCGCGCGAGGCCCGTACTCCCTCCGGAGCCTCTGCCTCACCGTGCGGCGCACGGCCTCCAGGTCCGGGGGGCTCTCTCCCTCGGCGGGCGGGAGCACCTCCACGGGGACGTCCACCGGGCCGTCCCCGCGCTCCTCGGCCCCGCAGCGCGAGCACCACCCGCGGGCGTCGTAGGCGCACTGCCACTCGTCGCGGTCGTTGGTCACCGCGTTCCAGGAGTGGGCCACCCAGCGCCCACCGTCGGGCCCCTCCTCGGCATGCGCCGTCCCGGGGTGCAAGAGCGCCCCCATCACCTCGCCCAGGACGTGGTCCGGCCCGGAGAAGCGCGCGGGCATGTAGTTGTGTGTGTGCAGGCACGCCACCGGCACGAGGCCGTTCGGGTGGTTCTTGAGCTCCGCGCGGGCCTTCTTGAGCACCTCCGGGGTGGCGCGGCAGGAGACGGGCGTAACCCACTGGCCGTCGAAGACGTAGATGTCACTGATGGGCGCGTCGGGGGACGCGGCCAGGCCGAACATCATGACCTCGTCGGGGTTGGCCTCGGCCTGGATGGCGCGGACCTTTGCGTGGGCCCCGGAGGTGAAGCGCAGGTACTTCGAGGCTGCGCCGCGGGCCTCGGGCAGCACGATGATGGGGCTCACCGTGGTGCCCTGCACCAGGGAGGCCAGGGCCCCGGGGCGGTCGAGCACGCGCTCGGTCTCGTTGGTGCCTTCGAGCTCGCGGTCGAAGTCCAGGTGGCCCTGGGCGAGGCGCTCGAAGGCGCCGCGCACCACGGGGTTCGAGGCCACCCCGTGGGCGATGGCCTCGCGGAGCACCTCCCGGGGGGTCATGTGCTCCAGGGCGCTGCGCGGCACCCGGGTCTGGATGGTCGCGTCGCTGATGGCCGCGACGAAGGGGACGGTGATCTGGTCGTCTTCGGGTTCATGTGCCATGGCGGAGCTCCTCGCGGTGTGCGTTGAACAGCGGCTGCCGGGGGTAGAGCCCCCGCGCGAGCCCGGCGCTCGGCAGGGGCCTCCACGCGACGCGGGCCACGCGGGCCTCGGGGTCGTCGGGGAGCGTCAGGTACTCGCTCGCGTTGTGCGCTCGGAGCTGCGCCCGGTCGGCGCCCAGGCGCCCGAGGAGGGCGCTCCACACGCGGTCTGCGAGCACCGCGGGGGCGGAGTCCGGCGCGGGGTCCAGGTCGTCGACGAGCTGCTTGAGCATGCGCCCGTGGACCAGGGACGCCGCGCCCACGGGCAGCGGCGCGCGGGTGGGGTCGGCGAAGTGCACCTCGCCCAGCACGCCCGCGTCGTCCTCGCGGTACACCCGCGAGGCCAGGAGCCTCGACGCCTCGGCGGCCACCGCGGGGGCGACGCCCTTCATCCGCAGGAGGAGCGCCGCCACGTCGCAGAAGCCCTCGACGGTGAAGGCCCCGAACTCGGCCTTGAGGGACAGCCGTGAGAGCAGCGCGCCGTCGATGCGCGACGCGTGGTTGCTCACCACCACGGCGATGATGCCCTCGTTCTCGGGCTTCTCGAACTGGAGCTCGACCAGGAGGCTATCGACCAGGCCCACGCGCTCGGTGTGCGTCTCCAGGTACGAGGCCCTGGAGGCCGCGGCGCCCTCGGCCTCGTCGATGACCAGCACGCAGAGGTGGCGCCCGCCGCGCTCGGCGCCGTCGCCGTGGCCCGCGACGATCCTGCGCGCGAGGTGCAGGAGCTCGGTGACGTTGGCCGCGCTCTGGCCCACCCACTTGGAGAGGAGCGTGGCGCCGGAGACGCGCAGGGCGGTCACGCCCTGGTAGCGGTAGCGCCCGGGGTGCCGGGTGACGAGCCCCAGGGCGTAGTCCCCCAGGCGCTCGCCCAGGAGGCTCTTGCCCATCCCGAAGCGCCCCGCCAGGAGCACGCCGGCCCCCGGGCGGCGCCCTTCGAGCACCTGGCGTACCACGCGCTCCACGCTGTCCACGAGCGCGTCGTGGCCGGCGACCACCTCCCGGAGCGAGGCCCTCGGGGTGAGCTCCACGCGGAACCTGGGCGTGGTGCAGGTGTCCTTGCCCTGGCGGCTCGCGTAGTAGAACCCGAAGGCATGGAAGACCTGGTCGCCCTCGCGGGTGGGGGCCTGGGCGCGGTCGGCGCGCTGAAGCACGAAGCGGTGGCCGCCCGCCTCCACGTCCGAGGCGACGACGTCACCATCACCGAGGAGGAGCTCCACGCGGGCGACCTTGAGGGCCCTGGGGCGCTCGGCGGCGCGGCGGTACACGGCGCCGTTGTGCAGGACGCCCACGACGTCCCCGCGGCGCAGTGAGGCCACGTCCAGGTCCTCCGCGGCGAGCGCGTAGACCGTGCGCCCGCCGAGGTCCACCAGCAGCCTCGGGGGGCCGTCGGGGTCGAGGGCCACGGTGCCCGCGAAGGCCCCGCTCTCCAGGGACTGGTCGAGCAGGGCCTTGACCCGGTCCGCGAGGGTCAGGGCGATGGCGTAGAGCGCGGAGAGCACGGCCTGGGCGGCCGTGGAGAGCTCCCGGGCGCCCCCTCGGGCCAGGGCCAGGAGCGCCTGCCCGGCGCGCTCGCGGGCGTCCGCCTTGCCCTCCATGGCCGTGGTGAAGAGGGCCTTCACCTGCGTGGTGGTGTCGCTGAAGAGCTCGCTGCGAAGGGTCTCGGGGTTCACGGTCGCACCTCCTCGGTGGCGTAGCGGCGGCGGCGCGGGAGGCCGTCGCGGTCGTAGGCGTAGAGGGCCAGGGCGCGCTCCGGGGCGTCCGGGTCCAGGGCGCCTCTGCCGTCCACGATGCACTGCACCTGGAGCGGGTGCGTGTACGTCCGGCGGAAGACCGCGACGTCCACCAGGGACTGGTCGCGGTTGTCCTCGGGGGGCGCGCCGTCGGGGGTGTCCTCACCCACAAGGTCCACGACGTGCGTGTGTCCCTTCAGGAGCACCCGGCGGCCGCAGCGCTCGGCCTCGGCGGCGACGCGGGCGACCTCGCGGGCGTCCACGCGGACGGAGCACCCGTCGGCCTCGGCCGCGCTGGCGAGCTCGAAGCGGTCGACGGTGACGGTGAAGCGCGGGGCGCTCCCCGCGGTGGCGGTGATGGCCCCGAGGCCGTACCAGAGGGTCTCGCGGCCCTCGGGGGCCTGCGCGAGGTGCCTGGCCAGGGCCCCGAGGGCCCCGCGGTCGAGCACTACGTCAAAGGGCTCCTCGGGCTGCCGCGCGGCGCCATCGGGGGCCGTAAGGGACGCGTAGAGCTCGCGCCAGACGCGCGTTACGACGTCGGCGTCGGGCTTGAAGCGAGGCTGGGCGACGGGGGCCGAGGGGCGGTGGAGCACCCACCCGCGGACCTTGTCCTCGGAGGCGGGCCTCGCGGGGTCCCGCGCCGCGGCCCGGGCCAGGAGGGCCATGCGCGCCTCGCTGGCGTAGAGCGCCAGGGCCGAGAGCTCCCGCGGCGGGAGCGCCCCCACGGAGACCTGGAGGGCCTCCACCGTGAGGGTGCCCTTGTCATCCAGGGGGCGCCCGAGGACGCGGAGCGAGACGGGCGCCTCGCCGCGGGCGACGGCGCCGAGGTCCAGCGCGCCGGAGGTCACCGCGCGGAGGATGTGCTGGTGGGCCACGGCGTGGAGGGGCCCGGCGGGCAGGGGCCAGAGGGCGGGGCCCTCGGCGTCCGAGCCGCCCAGGAGGAGCTCCAGGCCCTGGCCCTGGAAGCTGCGGGTGAGGCGCTCGCTCACGGGGACCTCGCGGCGGTGTCGTCGTCGGCCAGGAGGAGGGGCAGGTGGACCTCCGCGCGGTTGACGGTGTCGCGCAGCTCGCGGGCGACGATCTCCCCGAGGGTGAGCCCCGGGTCCAGGGCCTTGGAGGCCGACGGGTTGTCCGCGTCGGGCAGGAAGGCCAGGAGGCCCCCGGCGGCGGGGCGGCGCCCGAGGGCCTCGGCGCCCTCGAGGAGCACGGCGCCGAGGGTGTCCTCGGGGAGGGCCTCGGCGGTGACGACGTCACGGGTGACGGCGTCCTGGAGCGATACGTGAATGATCATGGACAGTCTCCGGTGGGGGGTGGGACCAGGAAGCGCCGCGCGAAGGCGACGGCGTCCTGGAGGAGGGCGTCGAAGGCCTCCCTCGCGGGCCCCTGGGCGCAGGAGGGCGGGACGGCGACGCGGAGCCTCAGGGCCGTGTGGGACCCTTCGGGCTCGGCGCAGGCGCGCAGGAACGGGAGCGCCGTGTTGAGGGCCAGCGCCGCGGCGCGGTAGCGCGAGGGCTCCCCGGGCAGCACCGTGAGCGGGAAGGCGCGCTCTTCTCCGGCGGGGGCCACGCCGCCGCGGAGCTCCACGGCGACGGCGTCCAGGGCCTCGGCGGCGCCGTCCTCGGGCACATCGACGGCGAGGTACGAGCGCCCGTCCTGGACCACGGGCCTCGCGAAGCGCGCGCCAGGCGCGCTCTCCGCGCGGACGCCGTAGCGCAGCACGCCGGGCGCGGGCGGGGGCAGCGGGACGATCGCGCGCGGGGGGCTCACGGCGCCTCCCTGCGGTGGAAGAGAATGCGCCGGGCGGAGGGGTCCCGCGCGGGGGCGGCGTCGAAGTGGTTCTCCTGCGTGGGCGTGGCGTCGGGGTGAGCCCGGAGCCAGGCGAGCACGCGCTCCTGGAGGGGGTAGGACTTCTCCGGGGTGAGCACCTCGAAGATGGCCATGCGGTAGAGCCTCCGGAGGAGCGCGAGGAGGGGGATGCCGGGGCGGTAGTCCGGGCAGGTGAGCCCCGCCAGGGTGTTCGGGTGCGCCAGGGCCTCGCTGCAGGAGAAGCCGAGCTCCAGCGGGTATCGCGGCCCGAAGTGCAGCGAGAAGGTGAGGTCCCGCACCGCGGGGCGGATGTCCTGCCCGTCGCGGACGAGGGTCTTCACGCCGTGGTAGCGCACCTGGAGGAGCTCCGGCGCGCCCGGGGCGTAGCACCGCGGGGCGGTGACGGTGCCGACGGCCTGGGCCTTGGGGCGGCAGAGCTCGGCGCGCGGCGGCGCCCCGGGCGGGAGCGCCTGGGGGCCCAGGTCGAGCTGGAGCCTCGGGTGCCGGTTGGCCTCCTGGAGCAGCGCGAGGAAGTCCCTGGCGATGGCGTCCACGAGGATCGGGAAGTAGCCCTCGGTGGGGGGTGAACGGTCGGGTCTCATGGGTTCAGCGCTCCGGGTTGAAGGTGAAATGCGTAGCGGACGCGCCGCGCAGGACGGTCAGGACCGCGTGGGGTGGGAGCCCGAGGGCGCCGAGGTCGGCGTCCGGGTCGAGCTCCTCGGGGCCCAGGGTGGCGCGCGGCGAGGCCACGCTGTGGGCCGGGCGGCCGCAAGCTCCGCAGGGCGCCTCGCGCTCGGGGCCGAAGTGCACGCCGCCCTCCTGGCGCCCGCAGGCGTCGCAGCGGAGGCCCTCCCAGAGCACCTGGGCGCCCGGGAGCGCGACCCGCGCGCCGTCTTCGCCGAGGCCCAGCGCGCGGGCGGTGACCCCTCGGGGGCCCTCCCCCAGCCGTGTGATGGCGCCGAGGCGCTGGTGCCCCGCGAGGCAGTGCGGCGAGCGGTCGACGCTGGCGTCGATCACGCTCACGGCGGCGCGGAGGTCCACCTTGCGGAAGCGCGCGGCGGTGACTGGGTCTCGCAGCGCGTCCAGGGCGACGGCGGCGCCGAGCCAGGCCGCGGCGAGGGTGGTGCTGGTGCGCGTGGACACCGTGGAGGCATGGCGCGGGGACGAGCACGACCGCTCGGCGGCGAGGACCTCGGCGTGGTGCCCGTGGAGGGTGCATGCGAGGCAGGCGCCCTCGGGGTTGGGGTCGGCGCGCTGGACCTGGGCGCCCGCGGCGCCCGCGAGGTTGACGCGCAGGAGCCGCGCGGGGCCGCCCGCGAGGGCCACATCGCGAGAGACCGACAGCACCGCGTGGAGCGTGTCCACGGCGAGGACCACGGCGCCGGAGCGACCGAGGTAGAAGCCCGGCCCCAGGTCCAGGTCGGCGTCGGCCACCATCCCCTTGACGCTCACCCCGCGCGCGAGGGCCTCGGGCGCGAGGGCCTCGGCGAGCGCGAGGGCCTTTGGGCTCCCGGCGGCGGACGGGCCGACGCCCGTGACCAGCGCGAGGCCCTCGGGGTCATAGCAGTCACGGTCTACGATGAGGAGCCTGCTGCCCCGCGAGAGCCACCGGGCCAGGAGCTGCGCGAGGGCGCTCCCTGCGGCGCCAGCGCCGACGAGGGTGACATGGAGTGGCTCGTTCACTGCGGTCTCCTGGGCTAAGGGCGAGGGTGTTGAAAAGGAAGGCGGAGGCGCCTTCTGGGGACGCCCTTCCCGCCTTCCGTGAGGGAGATCGCCGACGGCGCTCCCGGTGTGACAACGAAGCGCCTGAGCGCGGACTGCTCAGCCCCAGCGCGGGGCGGCGCGGAGGGTCCCGGAGGGGTCGTAGGGGGTCAGGCACCCCGGGCACGTCCCGAGGGTGGCGAGGCACCGGCGCGAGGGGTTGTCGTGAAAGGCCTTGCCACAACGGCCGCAGTGGAGGGCGGGGGCCGCTCCCAGGGGACGGCCGCAGAGCTGACACGGCGCCTCCGGGGGCTGCGTCCCCTGCCAGGGAGCCGCCTCCAGGGAGAAGCACCCCCAGGCCGCGACGCCCGCGTGGACGAGGCAGAAGGTCGTGTGGTCATGGAGCTGGAGGGACACCAGGAACACGCGCCCCTCGGCCTCGACGCGCGCCTCGGCGCGAGGGAGGAGCCACGCGGAGGACGGCCCCAGGAGCAGCATGGCGTGAGCCCCCGAGGGCGACGGCGCCGGGGCGAGGCCATCGGGGGTGACGGCCCAGTGGGACTCGCGTGCGGCGGCCGGGTGCGCGACCAGGGGCCCCCCTCGGGGGCTATACGAGAACACGGTGGCATGCCGGTGGGTCATCGGATTTTTCCTTTCGGTGGAAGTCCAGGCGCGGATGCCGTTGGACGTGGGTCGCAGGAATGCCCCTTCAAAGACAACGGTCTTTGACAAGGCGGTACGCGACTGAAAAACGAAGACGTTCCCTACACATGACCAGGTACGCATGCGACTCGTCACGGTGGGCGAGGCAATAACCAGACCGAACCCCACACAACAATAGATAAGGATCAACACTCGGTTTCCTTCCCGTGGCGAAGACCCCGGCCTAGGCCGGGGTAGGTCTACCTGCGACTCCTGTGGGGAGATCGCCGGGCCGGGGGGAGGTGTGACAAGCGACCTCCCTCGCGGCGCGGGCGTCTCGGGATGCCGTGCGCCTGGTGCGCGCCGCGCTCGCTCCCGTGCGCGCTGCGGCGTACCCTTGCGCGGTGACCACGCCCACGGAGCCCTCGCACCGCGTGCCCTTCCGCGAGGCCCTGGCGGTGTGGACCCGCATCGGGCTCCTCGGCTTCGGCGGCCCCGCCGGGCAGGTGGCGCTCCTGCACCGGGAGCTCGTCGAGACGCGCCGCTGGGTGGACGAGGCCCGCTTCCTCCACGCGCTCAACTACTGCATGCTGCTCCCGGGGCCCGAGGCGCAGCAGCTCGCGACGTACCTCGGCTGGCTCTTGCACAGGACGCCCGGGGCGGTGGTCGCCGGCACGCTCTTCGTGCTGCCCGGCGCCCTGGCGGTGCTCGCCCTGAGCGCGCTCTACGCGGGCTACGGCGCGCTCCCCGCGGTGGCGGCGCTGTTCTTCGGGCTCAAGCCCGCGGTGCTCGCCGTCGTCCTGGAGGCGCTCCTGCGCGTGGCCCGCCGCGCCCTCACGCGCCCCGCGCTGCGGGCCATCGCCGCGCTGGCCTTCCTGGCGCTCTTCGCCTTCGCGGTGCCGTTTCCCGTGGTGGTCTTCGGCGCAGGAGCCCTCGGGCTCGCGCTCCAGCGCCTCGCGCCCCTCGCGCTCCCGGCGCCCGCGAGCGCGCACGCTGGAGCGGTCGGTGACACCGTGGTGGAGCGCATGGCCGCCGCCGGGGAGCTCGCGCACACGCGCCCTTCCCTCGCCCGCGCCGCGCGGGTCCTGGGCGTCTGCGGGCTCCTCTGGGCGGGGCCGCTCCTCGGGCTGCGGGCGCTCTTCGGTCCCCGCTCGGTGGTCCTCGACGAGGGGCTCTTCTTCTCCCGCGCCGCGGTGGTCACCTTCGGCGGCGCCTACGCGGTCCTGGCCTACGTCGCCCAGCGCGCCGTGGACGGCTACCACTGGCTCCTGCCCGGCGAGATGGTCGACGGCCTCGGCCTCGCGGAGACCACCCCCGGGCCGCTGATCCTGGTGCTGGAGTTCGTGGGCTTCCTCGGCGCCTACCGGCACCCCGGAGGCCTCCCCCCCATGGCGGCGGGCACGCTCGGCGCCGCGGTCACCGTCTGGACCACCTTCGTCCCGTGCTTCCTCTGGATCCTCCTCGGGGCGCCCTACCTCGAAGCGCTCCGCGGCAACCGCGCGCTCCAGGCGTCCCTCTCGGCCATCACCGCCGCGGTGGTCGGCGTCATCTTGAACCTCTCCCTCTGGTTCGGCCTCCACGTGCTCTTTCGTGGGACCTCCGTGCTTCACCTCGGGCCCCTGCACCTCCTCGTCCCGACCCTCTCCTCCGCGGACCCGGTCGCCTGGGCGCTCGCGCTCCTGGCGGTCTTTGGGCTCCTGCGCCTGAAGCTCCCCATGCCCGCCGTCCTCGTCGGCTGCGCCGCCCTCGGGGCGCTCGGACGCCTCGCCGCGGGGTGACCTTCGCCCTCCCGGGCCCTCACCACTCGTAGAAGCGTCGCAGGGTGTCCGTGTGGGCCTTGAGCGCCGTGACCACGGGCGCCAGCGCGGCGAGCCTCTCCGCGCTCCCGGGGTCCCCTCGGAGCCATTTCTCCACGGGCCAGTGCTTGGTGGCGTGCTCCGTGAGCGCCGCGTCCAGGGCCCAGGGGAGCCTCTGGGGGTCCAGCGAGCGCACCGCGCGGTAGGCGTCCCAGAAGCGCCGGGCCCTCGCTGGAGCGGCCCACGGGAGGTGGTGCAGGCTCCGCACGACCTCGTACTCCCGAGGCACCCCGAGGGCCCGCTCCCAATCGAGGATCAGCACGCCCCCTCGCGCCGGGAACAGGTAGTTGTGCTGGTTGTAGTCGTTGTGGCCCGGCCTCGCGTCGGAGCCCGTCGGGAAGCGGTCTCTCGCGCGCGCTCCGTGGGCCTCCAGGAGCGCGCTGCGAGCCTCCAGGAGCGCCACGGCCACCGGGGAGTTCCTCCCGCGAGCCTCCCCGAGGTGGCGCTCCAGGACGCGCCTCTCGGCCTCGGGGTCCAGGGCGCGGAGCCTGGGCCCCAGGCGCAGGTCCTCGGGCGCCTCGATCCCTTTGTCCAGGCGTCGGTGGAGCGCGGCCAGGGTGCGCCCCAGGGCCTCCCACCCGGGCCTGGTGATCTCCGTGTAGTCCCGCGAGGCCCCGTCCTCCCAGCGCGTGACCAGCACGCTCCCGTCGGGGTGCTCCAGCACGTCCTCTCCGTCGACGGTGGCCACGAGCGCTTGCACCCGGTAGCCCGCGCCTCCCTCCAGGTGCCGCAGGAGCCTGGCCTCCCACCGAGCCCTCCCGCGCTCGGCCGTTGAATACAGCTTCACGGCCCGGGCGCCCACCCTCGCGACCCGTCCCCCGCAGGGCACCCACGGGGCGTCTCCCAGCGCGTAGGCTCGGCCCACGCTCGCGCGGAGGGCCTCGGTCACAGGGCCTCGCCGGGGCCCCAGCGGTAGGGGTGCCCCGTGACAAAGGTGTTGCGACCCACGTACCGCACTTTGTACATCGCCGGGCGGTAGAGCGCCTGGGGGCTGTTGTCCTCCACGCCGAAGCGCGCGAAGAGCGAGCGCTCGACGAAGAACGCGTTGTTCCCCTGGCGGTCGCAGCACAGGAGCTCGTAGCCCTTGGCCTGGCCGAGCCTCGCCAGGGACTCCAGGCTGGCGCCGTAGTAGGTGCTCCCGTCCCAGGCGTGGTCGGGGTTGTATTTCATCACCCAGCGCTCCGGGGGCTCGTAGTAGGGGTTGTACTCGATCACCACCACCTGCGGGCGGTAGCGCTCCAGGGCGCGCCAGACCCAGTAGTCGTTGCCGTCGATGTCAATGGACAGGAGGTCCAGGTCCTCGGGGACGAAGGCCTCGGCGAAGAGGCGCTCCACGTTGTCGGGCAGCACCCGGGCCTGGACCAGCGCGGCCTGGTCCCTCCCGGCCCAGTGGGCCTGGAGCTTGCCGAAGCGGTAGTCCGAGGCCTCCAGGAGCACGCCCCGCCAGCCCTCGTCGCGCAGGAGCCTCGCGGTGTTGCTGTTGCGCAGCCCGTCGCTGGCGCCGAACTCCACGCAGAAGCGCCGCCGCGGGGGCACGCGCGCGAAGACCTCCACCAGCATCGCCTCCTCGGCGCCCTGGGCGTAGACGCTCCGGGAGAGCTGGTCGAAGTCAATGGGCGGCTGCCACGAGGGGGGCATCGGGTCGCCGCGCAGTCTACGCCGCGGGGCCGCGTTCGTGGCATGCTGTCCGCGGGAGACCCCATGACCACCCTCCATGATTTCACCCTCAAGGCCCTCGACGGGAGCGAGCTCCCCTTGCGGGACTTCCGGGGCAAGGCCGTGCTGCTCGTGAACGTCGCCTCGCGCTGCGGGTATACGCCCCAGTACAAGGGCCTCCAGGCCCTCTGGACTGAGCTCCGGGACCGGGGCCTGGTGGTGTGCGGCGTGCCCGCCAACGAGTTCGGCGCCCAGGAGCCCGGCACCGACCAGCAGATCCAGAGCTTCTGCGAGGCCCGCTACCAGGTGACCTTCCCCATGGCGTCCAAGCTGGTGGTCAAGGGCCCCGGGCAGCACCCGCTCTACGCCTGGCTCACGGGCGACGCCTCCGCCCCGGGGGACGTCCAGTGGAACTTCGAGAAGTTCCTGATCGACCGCGAGGGGCGCATCGCCGGGCGCTTCCGCAGCGACGTGACCCCGGAGAGCGCCGCACTCCGCGAGGCCCTGGCGAAGGTCCTCTGACGCCGTGCGCCGCGCGCCCGCCGATGCCCTCTCCCGCCGCGAGGCCCTGGCGCTCCTCGGGGCCGCGCCCCTCGCGGGGTTCGGGTGCCTCCAGGAGCCTCCGGTGCGCTCCCCGCGCGCGGCCCCGCCCTCGCCCAACGCGCGCCCCACGGTGCTCCTGGCCACCCCCGCGGTGGACGGCCGCGGCGCCCACGTGCAGCGCATCTTGCGGGGGGGCGGGCACCACCGGGACCCCTTCGTGCTGCTGGACCATTTCTCCGTGGCCCCTCCCGCGGGCTTCCCCATGCACCCCCACCGGGGCTTCGAGGCCTTTACGTACATGCTCGACGGGGCCTTCGAGCACCGGGACAACCTCGGCAACGAGAGCGCGGTGTCCACCGGCGGCGTGCAACTCTTCACCTCCGGCCGCGGGGCGTGGCACTCGGAGATGCCCGGCACCCCGGGCCCGAACCGCGGGCTCCAGCTCTGGGTGAACCTCCCTCGCAGGCTCAAGACCATGGAGCCACGGTACACGGCCATCCACGGCCGAGAGCTGCCGGAGACCCACCACCGCGGGGTGCGCACGCGCGCGGTGGTGGGCCCCGGGTCGCCGGTGCACCTGGAGACCCCGGTGCGTTACCTGGACCTCGCCCTGGACCCCGGGAGCGCCTACGGGGACGCGCTCCCCGCGCGCTGGCAGGGCCTGGTGCTCGCCCTGGAGGGCGCGGTCAAGGTCGGGGACGTGACGCTGTCGGAGGGGCAGACGGCGCTGGTCCAGGGCGGAGAGCTCGGCCTGCGCGCGCTCTCCCGCGCCCGGGCGGTGCTCCTGGCGGGGCTCCCGCACGACGAGCCCATCGCGCACCGGGGCCCCTTCGTGGACTGAGCGGGTGTCGCTCGCCGGGCTCTGGGGGTTACGCTCCCGGGGCGATGACCTCACGACCTCTCGACGCGCTCCTCGGGGCCCTCCTCGGGCCTCCCGCTTCGGTGCATGGGCGCTCGCTGGACGCCTGGTGGGCGTGGCACCGGTCGGTGTGCGAGGCCTGGCCTGGCCCCCTGGACGCGGCGCTGGTGGCGGGCTCCGGGGCCGACGGGCCGGCCTTCGCCTTCGCGTCGGGCTACCAGTGCGCGCTGCGGGCGCTGGTGCCCTCCCTCCCCGCGGACCACCGGGCGGCCCTCTGCGCCACGGAGGACGGCGGCGGACACCCCAGGGCCATCAAGACACGGCTCTCGCCCGACGGCGACCGCTGGACGCTCTCGGGCAGCAAGCGCTTCGTGACCCTCGGGACGCTGGCGGACACGCTCCTGGTGGTGGCCACGCTGGGCGACGGCCCCGACGGGCGCCCACGGCTCAAGCTGGTGACGGTCCCGGCGAGCGCGCCCGGGGTCACGGTGACGGCCATGGAGCCCCTCCCCGTGGTGCCGGAGCTCCCTCACGCGACGCTCGCGCTGGACGGCGTCCGGGTCGATTCCCGTGCGGTGGCCCCGGAGGATGGTTATGTTGGCTATCTCAAGCCCTTCCGTACGGTGGAGGACCTGCACGTGATCGCGGCGGCGCTGGGGCTCCTGCTCGGGCTCGCGCGCCGGACCCACGCGCCGGAGGCGCTCACCGAGGAGGCGCTCACCGCAGCGGCCGCCGCCCGCGCGCTGGCCACGGAGGCCCGCCCGGGACCCGGGACGCACCTCGCCCTGGCGGGGCTCCTTCGGGCGCTGGAGGCGCTCCTGGCGCGAATGGCGCCGTGCATGGACGCGCTGGGCGAGGACGAAGCCGCCCGCTGGCGGCGGGACCTCGCGCTGCTCTCCGTCGCCGGGAGGGCGAGGGAGGCGCGGCGCGAGGGAGCCTGGAGGGCGCTGCGAGGAGGGTGAATCTCAGCGCACGGCGACGGTGCAGGTAGCGGGCTCGTCGGTGTCGTAGGCGCCGGTCCAGACGGTGTACATCCCGTCCGCGGGGCAAGTGAAGGTGAGGGCCGGGCAGAGCCCGTTGCTCGATCCGCCGTCTCCACCGCCCGACGCGCAGGCGATGCCGCCGTCGCTCGCGGTGGTGCGGGCGTCGTCATTGGAGGCAATCGCCATGGCGCACGGGGCGGCCATGTCCGAGCCGCGGCAGATCTGCATGATCGCGTCCCCGGTGCAGCTCCCGAGGGGCGGGGAGCACCCCGCGTGGCAGCCCGCGGAGACCGAGGACCCCGGGGTGCAGGTGCGCACCCCGCCTGCCAGCGTGAGCCCGCACGTCCGCGGAGGCGCTCCGCGACAGGCCACGCCCCCGTCGGCCCGCGGGCACCCGGTGGAGGTGAAGGTGAAGTCCGCGCCCATGCAGGTCCGGTCGGCGGAGCCCATGGAGTTGCCCTGCATGCACCGCATGGTGCGCAGGCACCAGCCGCAGGGGCCCATCGCCGTACAGTTGCCGCAGGCGGTCCCCATGGCGCACTGGGCCGAGGCGTCCACCATGGGCGGGGCCGCGCCATCGGTGGCGCAGCGGCCGCCGATGAAGTCCCAGTCGGTGCCCATGCAGGTCCCGTCGGTGGAGCCCGTGCCATTGCCGGCCAGGCAGCGACCGGAGCGGTAGCACCACCCGCAGGGCCCCATGGCCGTACAAGCACCGCACGCGGTGGCGCTGGCGCAGTTGCTCCCACCGTCGCCGCTCGGGGTGCCGGTGTCCCGGCCCGGGGTGCCGGTGTCCGTGCCCGGAGTGCCAGAGTCCGTCGCCGGCGGCGGGTCTCCGGCGCCCATCCCCGCCTTGCAGGCGGCACCCAGGGCCAGGGTCAAGAATGCAGCGCGTACGATCGTTCGCATGAAGGGCTCCTCCGTCGGGGTCCGTGGCCGACGGGCCATGGGAGCGCGAACCGCGCGCGCCGTCAACGGACCGTCACACGGTGCGATACCGATGGGGCCCGGTGATCCCCTCCCGGGCGAACCACCGCCGGGCCGCCTCCAGGTGCAGCGAGAACGCGAAGACATCCTCCAGCCCGTCGGGCCCCCAGAGGACCCCTCGCTCCAGGGTCTCCGTGCGCGGGGCAAAGGGCCCGAGGCTCCCCATGGGCACCGCCGGGGCCGTGCCGAAGAGCAGCACCCGGTTGGGCCTCGGGGCGGTGCTGGTAAACCAGAAGGGCTCCACCCCGGACGGGTCCACCGCCACGTCCACCTCTTCGCGCACCTCCCGGGCGCCGCCCTCCTGCCAGGTCTCGTGCTCCTCCAGGAAGCCCCCCACCAGGGCGAGGCGCCCCCGTTGGGGCTCGATGCCCCGGCGCAGGCACAGGAGCCCCCGGGCGCCGTTCTCTTCCAGCGGGACCAGGAGCACCGCCACGGGGATGGGGTTGGCCCAGATGGTGATGCCGCAGCCCCCGTTCGAACACGTCCGGGGGTACTTCAAGGGCTCCGAAAACGCGGTCCCACAAAACGAACAGAAGCGATCCTTCACGGGTGCCATCGCGGTGACTCCTCGGGCGCAGCACAAGGTACCACAATCTTTCGGGGGACCTGCCTACATGTAGGTAGCCATTGAGGGCACCGCGGGCGCGCGGGGCCGTACTACCGCGAGTCCCGCCGCCCCTCGGTGTCAGGGTAGTTGCCGCCCGGAGTCATGATGCAAGTGCATCGGGGACTCCTTCCGGTGGAAGCGAGCCCTCAGTCTGCGCCGGGCGGCGACTCGCGCAACCGGCCATCATCGAGAGTGCGGAAGACCCGCGATAACTGCCGTCACTCACTCAGGGCGTCGGCAGCGCGAAGACCGTGTCTGGGTAGTCCATGGTGAAGAGCTGGTCGGCCTCGTCGCGGAGGCGCGCCCCGGCCGCGTCGGCGGCCGTCGTGCACGGGTAGGGCGTCGCGCGCATCGGCCGCGGCTGGATGAACATCGGCTGGACCAGCCAGCGGCCCCGGTAGTTCGCGTAGGCGTTGCACATGAGCTGGGTCTTGCCGCGGTTGATCGCCAGCGTGAGCCCCGTGGCGTCCTGCACGAACGCGATGTCGGTGTCCGAGTCGCCGGCGGCGAACACCGGGCGGCGGGCCTCGGGCTGCCGCTCCATCTGCTGCGCGACCGGCACGAGGAAGATCTCCCGGTTGATCCAGCAGCGCTTGCCGCGGTCGAAGGTGATCATGGTGTTGGCCCCGTCGGCCACGGCGCCGCAGCCCTGGAGCGCGTACGTCGCCCGGCCCCGCTCGAACACCGACCGGATCCCGATCACGCGGTCGTTGGGGACCCCCACCAGCTCGGCCACCGCCTCGACCACCTGCTGCGGCGAGGCCGACACCACCCACACGTCGAAGCCGTTGGCCTGGAACACCTGCACCAGGTCCCGCATCGGCTCGTAGATCCGCAGGTAGTTGGTGACCCCGGTGGTGCTGCCCACGGTCTGCGTCGCGCCGAGCGGGGCGCTGGCGTTCTCCTCGTAGGCCTCGCGGGCGAACTCGCGGATCTGGCCCGGGGTGTAGCCCGCCAGCAGCTCGGCCACCCAGGCGTAGGGCTGGTTGGTCGTGAGGGTGACCTCGCCGGTCCAGGCCGCGGCCCGGGCGCTCGTGCGGCTGTTCGCGTAGATGTTGTAGAGCTCGTCGGCGCAGGCGGCGTTGCGGCTGGTGGGCAGCGGCTCGCCGGGCGCGGCGAGCGCGTCGCAGGCGCGGTTGAGCGCGGCGCGGGCGTCGGCCGTCAGGGCCGCGCTGGTGCGGGCCCAGTCCCGACCCGGCGGCTGGCGGATGCGGTCGTTGTTGATCATCCAGAACAGCGTCGCGTCGCCGATGTCGTTCTTGATCATGGTGTTGTCCCAGTCGAACAGGGCGACGGGCCGGTGCATCGGGTCGTAGGTCGGGCTCGCGACGCCCCGGGACCGCACCAACTCGTTGAGCCGCTCGCGGTTGCGCGGCAGCCACCCCGGGATCCGCGCGTCGAGCAGGCGCAACTGCTGGGACCTGCTGGGCAGGCCCATCTCGCCCCGCTCACCCCGCTCGCCCCGCTCGCCCGACCGACCCAGCTCGCCGGCGTCGCCCGCCGGCCCCACCGGGCCGGCATCGCCCGCCGACCCCACCGGGCCGGCATCGCCCGGCGGTCCCGCCGGTCCGGTGTCGCCCGGCAGCCCCATCGTTCCCATCGTTCCGGGCGGCCCCCGCAGGCCCGGCTCCCCCGCGCAGCCGGCCATCCACAGCATGCAGCCCAGCGCGCTGCGCTGCGTCGCTGACCGCCTCAGGGTGCCCATCGCGCGCTCGTTCGTGATCTCCATGGTCCTCGCTCCTCGGTCCGTCGTGGATAGAGGTCGGCACCCACGACGCGCCCCCCGACGGCACGCCGCAGCATGGCCCTGGACCTCGTCACCACCGGCGGACAGACCGCGTCGGTGGCGCGGGCACGGCCCTCTTTCAAGATCGAGGCCAACGGGCAGGGAAGGTCGAGGGCCGGAGCCGCGTACCCTTTCGGCTGGCCCACGGCGCGCCACCCGCGAAGCCGGCCACGCGAGTGGCCACGCGCGGTGGCCACCAACACCAACACAGCGACGGACCCGCCGATGGCCGCCGCCCTGCGCCGGATCCTACGCGAGGCCGACGGGGGTTATCGCACGGCAGACCGGCCGGCGGCAGGTGGCGAGGAGATGACCTGCCGTGCCTCTTCGGGCACCATTTGTCGCACGTGCCACAGGTGCAGGCACAGGCCCCGCTCCGCGTCGGCCAGCGCGTCGCGCAGCCGGGCCACGAGGAACATCGGCGTGAGCACCACTGCGACGCTTGTGGCCAGCAGGAATACCCGCGTCGCCGTCGGCGACAGGAAGAACAACCGCGGGTGCATCGTGATCGATCCCTCCTGGAACGTGTAGGCCGGATCGACGAGGTCCAACAGCTCGAAGACGAACGGCAGGAGTACGGTCAGGACGCTGAGCAGGACGACGAGGCCCTGGGTCCTCGCGTTGCCGTGCAGGGTGAAGAAGACCGCGCTCATGACGGCGACGGCGGGCACCAGCACGAAGGGGCCGGCGATGCCGCTGAGCGACGCGATGGCCAGCGTGCTCATGGCCATCAGCGACAGGGCGTGACGCACCCGCGTCCGCCCGCTGCGCCACAGCCACGCCGCGAGCGCGAGCGAGCCCAGGTGCAGCGCGAACGGCGCCGCGAGGGACGCCCAGGACCGCACGCCCATCGCCAGGGCCAGGGGGTAGAACAGGAACCAGGAGAGCAGCGCGTAGATCCCGAGTCGGGCCGCGCCCCGTCGCCCCCGGATGGTCCGGTCGTCGAGCTCACGTTGGACCTCGTCGGGGAGCCTCGCCGGGGGGTTGAGCAACAGCCGCGTGATGGTCTGTACGGCCCCCTCGTTGCTGGGGTCCAGCGCCACGGCGCGGGTGGCCTCGCGCAGGGCCTCGACGCGCGCCACCTCGGCCCCCTCGCCCCCGGCGAGGGCCCTCGCGGCCGCCGCGCGTGCGGCCCGTTCGTGCGTGGACGCGACCTCGCAGCGGACGGCCAGGTCCCGGTCCCCGTCGAGGTAGCGCTCGATGGCGTCGCTGAGCTCCCGGGCCGTGGTGTGCCGCTGCGCCGGGTCCGTGGCCGTGGCGCGGACGCAGATCGCTTCGAGCTCGGGGGGCGCGTTCGCAGCGGGGAAGCGCTGGCTGGCCCTGGCGTCGGCGCCGAGCAGCGTCGCGCTGAGCAGGCCGCGAAGGGTGGTCCCCTCGTGCAGGGGGTGGAGCGTCAGGAGCTCGAACAGGATCGCCCCGAGGGCGTAGACGTCGGCGCGGGCGTCGAGCGTGTCAACCTCGCCGCAGGCTGCCTCGGGGGCCATGTACCCCGGCGTCCCGAGGAGCGTCCCCTGCACCGAGGGGATGGGGTTGGGCGCGTCCACCGGCCGCGTTCCTGCGGCCCCGCCGGCGGACGAGAGCACCTTGGCCACCCCCCAGTCGAGCACGTGCACCTCGCCGAACTCGCCGAACATGAGGTTCGCGGGCTTGAGGTCGCGGTGCACCACGCCCCGGGCATGGGCGTAGTCCACCGCGAGGCACACTGCGCTGAACGCCGTGAGCAACCGGCGCTGGGAGTACCGCGCGATCGCCTCGGGGTTCTCGGCACCGTGGTCACCGAGGCCCGCCCGGTTGACAGGGCGACGGGAGTACCGCGCCCGAAACTCTGCGTCGCCGGCGGCGAGCACGTCGAGCACCTCGCGCAGGGTGACGCCCCGGACGCGCGTCATCGTGAAGTACGGTACGCCGTCGGACCACGCCCCGAAGTCGTACAGGGGCACCACGGCGGGATGCTCCAGTTGCCCCTGGATCCGTGCCTCGCGAACGAAGCGGGCCCGGACCTCCGGGTCCTCGCGCTGTTGCGGGCCCAGCAGTTTGACGGCGACCTCGCGGCCGATGCGCAGGTCCCGGCAGCGCCGCACCTCGCCCATCCCGCCGTCGCCGAGCAGCGGGCCGAGCTCGTAACGGGCTACCCCAGACTCCAGGTCGACCGGCGACGAGAGGTCCATCGGCGCGACGACCTCTTGACAGACCCGCAGCGTGGGCTCAATCGAACGTGGGTCGGAGTCGGGAGGGGTTCCATCGTCGAGGGCGGGTACCATCGGGCCAGTTCAACCCAACTCCGATGAGGAGGGAAGGGCCTTGGCCGCTCGTTCTTCTCGCAGTGGTCCCCGCGAACGACGGAGCAATCCTTCCTGGAGGTGTAGGTCTTGAAGTAGCGATCGAGCCACCTCCGGGCGGTGCTCCAGTCGGCGTCCGCCCTACCCATCAAGGGGCGTCTGCGCTGGCCTGTTCCTTGCGGGCCCCGGTGGCCCCCGGTGGCCGTCTCCCGCTTCCGTACGTCGCGGTTGCACGCCGGGTCACCGCCCGCAGCGCACCGGCCGCGCCGAGGGCAGCGCCCACCGCGGGCGCGCGGGATCGTACCACCGCGGGTCCCCGCCGCGAAGCACCGGCGCCTCGCGCGCGAGCGCCTCCCCCACCGCGTCCCGCAGCACCGGCGCGTCGAGCGCCTGGGCCTCGTCGAGCGGCGCCTCCAGGTGCCGCCGGAGCGCGCCCGTCGCCAGGAAATCGTTGGTGGCCACGGTGAGCACTTCGTCGTCGGTCACCGCCCGGCCGTCGTCGCGGGTCACCTGCGCCAGCACACCCCCGTCGCAGCGCACCGTCACCCGCACCCCCGCCACGCCCAGCACCCCCGCGTCGCTCCGGGCGTTCTCCTCCAGCGCCGCCCGCAGCGCCCGGCCCCGCATGCGCACCGTCACCAGGCGGTTCTCGAAGGGCAGGGTCGCGTAGAGCCTCCCATACGTAAGCGCCCCCGCCGGGAGGTCCACCCTCACGCCCCCCGCGTTCATGACCCCCACGTCCGCACCGGGGGAGGCCCGCAGGGTCATCGTGGCCACCAGGTTCGTCAGCGCGCTCTCCTGGTTGTACCGGGTCACCACCGGCGCCTCCACGGTCACCCCGAGGGGCCGATCGCGCGCGCCCCGCGCGCGCTCAAGCGACGGCGCCACCAGCGCTTGCAACGCCTCATCGCGCAACACCGGCCGACCCTCGTAGGGCTCCGGGTGGCAGCGCTCCGGGTCGGGCTCGTCGCCCCCGCGCTCCGCGCACAGGTCCCTCGGAGGGAACACCCTCGCCCCCGTCACGCCCCTCGATGGGTCCACCGTGAGGTCCACCCGACCGAAGGCCCTCCCCTGCGAGAACGACTCCAGGACCGCCACGCCGTTCACCCGGTGGGCGATCCCCTGGTGCGTGTGCCCCGCGGCGATCACGTCCACCAGGCCCGCCGGGAGCGCCCGGGCCAGCGCGAACACCTCCTGGGCGCCATCGCACGACGAGAGGTCCTCCGGGTCCGTGAAGCGCCGGCAGCGCCCCCCGGCGTGGGCCAGCACCACCACCACCCGCGCCCCGCTGGCCCTCAGGGCCCGCGCCTCCGAGGTCACCGTCTCCGCCAGCGGGAGCACCGCCAGGCCCCTCACGTTCATCGCCAGCGTGGTCGTGAGCGTGTCCTCGGTGCTCACCCCGACCAGGCCCACGGGCACCCCCCGCGCCACCACCACCGACGCCGTAACGCGCGCCCAGGGCGGCCTCTGGGAGGTCCCTGCCCGCACCACGTTGGCCGACAGGAAGGAGAACCGCGCCTCCCTCGCCCGCGCCTGGAGCGCCCCCTGAGGGTCCTCGCCGGGGCCGCGGGCGAACACCGCCGGGCCCTCGGGGCCAAAGTCATACTCGTGGTTGCCCACCGCCACCGCGTCGTAGCCCAGGTGGTTGTAGGCCCTCACCACCGTCGCGCCCTCGTCCTGGTTGCTCTCCAGCGTGCCCTGGAAGAGGTCCCCGGCGTCCACCAGGAGCACCGAGGAGCGGCTCGCCCGGAGGTTCGCGAGGTGCCCCCCGAGCCACGGCAGCATCCCCAGGCGCCCGTGGAGGTCGTTGGTGGCCACCACCGTCAGCGTGAAGGCAGCGGGCGGCACGGGCCTCGGGGCCCTCCGCCGGGGACACCCGAGGAGCCCCAGGAGCGCCAGGAGCGCAGCGCGCGATTGCACGCCCGGGACCCTACCGCGCCCGGGGGCGGTCGTGGTACCGGTACCTCTGGCCATGGACTCCCTCCAGGCGATCCTCCGCGGGGGCTTTGAAGACTTTCGGGACTTCGTCAACCCCCTGATCTACAACCGCGCGGAGCTCGCCCGGGAGCCCGTGAGGCTCCTCCAGGCCCGCGACGGCCACCTCGTGGACGAGGACGGCCACCCCGTCGAGGACCTCCACGGCACCCAGGCCTTCGGGCACCGCCACCCGTACGTCACCCGCGCCGTGCGGGACTTCCTGGAGAGCGACGCCCCCAACTGGTTCCCCTCGCGCGTCAACCCCTTCGCCGGGCGCCTCGCCCGGAGGCTCTGCGAGCGCTCCGGGCATTACTCCAGCGTGTATTTCGGCTGCTCCGGCGCGGACGCCGTGGAGGCGTCGCTCAAGCTCTGCCGCGCCGCCACCCGCCGCCCGAGGCTCCTGTGCCTGGAGCGCGCCTACCACGGATGCACCTTCGGGGCCGTGTCCCTCATGCACCGGGGGCCCTTCACGGAGCCCTTCCGGCCGCTCCTCCCGGGCGCCCTGTGCCTCCCCTTCGGAGACGCAGACGCCCTCTCCCGCGCGCTCTCCGAGGGCGACGTCGCCGCCGTGGTGGTCGAGCCCGTGCAGGGCGAGGGCGGCGTGCGCACGCTCCCGGACGGTTACCTCGCCGCGCTGTGTGAGCTCACCGCGCGCCACGGGGCGCTCCTGGTGGCCGACGAGGTGCAGTCGGGCATGGGGCGCTCGGGGTACTTCCTGCGCAGCGCCACCTGGCCCCGCAGGCCCGACGTGGCCCTCCTGGCCAAGCAGCTCGGCGGGGGCCTCGCGCCCATCTCCGCCATGCTCACCACCCGCGAGCTCTTCGCCCGCGCGTACGGCGCGGACTTCGAAGACGGCGAGAGCCACAACATGACCATGAGCTACAACGCCCTGAGCTGCGTGGCCGCCCTGGCCTCCCTGGACCTGCTCACCGAGGACCTCCTGGGCGCCGTCCGTGACCGCGGCGAGGCCTTCCGCGCGCGGTGCCACCAGCGCCTCCAGGGCCACGCCCTCTACCGCGACACCCGCGCCGCGGGGTACATGTTCGGCGTGGAGCTCCGGCAGCCCGAGCACCCGTGGGTGGGCTTCGACCAGTTCGGCTGGCCGGACCTGGAGGACCGCGCCACCATCGGGCCCCTCACCGCGTACCGGCTCTACCGCCGTGGGTGGTTCGCCTTCGTGTGCGGCCACGACTGGTCCATCCTGCGGATGCAGCCCAGGCTCACCCTCGAGCCCGAGCACCTCGACCGTTTGATCACACACCTCGGGGAAGAGCTCGACGCCCTGGCGGAGCTGGTGTGATGGGCGCGCTCCTGCACCCCACCACCAGCCTCTGCCGTACATGCAAGAGGGCCCTGCCCGCCCTGGTCGAGGCCCGCGAGGACCGCTCCGTGTGGCTCTCCAAGAGCTGCCCGGAGCACGGCGCGCAGTCCGTGAGGCTCTCCACCGACGCGGCCTGGTACGCCGCCACCCGCGCCGTGAAGCCCGTCGCCTCGGCGCCCCGGAGGACGCCCCGGCCGGTGCATTTCGGCTGCCCCTTCGACTGCGGGGCGTGCGCCCAGCACGGCCAGAAGGTGCGCCTGCCGGTGGTCACCATCACCTCGGCATGCAACCTGGACTGCCCCATCTGCTACGTCTACAACAAGAACGACGGGACCTGGCACATGGACGTTGCGGCCTTCCGTCGCATCCTCCAGCACCTCAAGGACGACCTGGGCGAGGTGGACATCGTGAACTTCACCGGCGGAGAGCCCTTCCTCCACCCGGAGTTCATGACCTTCCTGGAGGTGGCCCGGGACGCGGGCGTGCACCGCGTCACCATCTGCTCCAACGGGCTCTTCCTCGCCAAGAACGAGCCCCTGGTCAAGCGCCTGGGCGAGCTCGGCGCCCGCGTGGCCCTGTCCTTTGACACCTTCGACCCGCAGACGGACGTGGTCCTCCAGGGCTCCAGGCTCGTCGAGGCCAAGCTCCGCGCCCTGGACCTCACGGAGAAATACAACGTAGACGTCACCCTCATCCCCGTGATGACAAAGGGCATGAACGACCACGAGGTCGGCGCCATCCTCCGTATGGCCATGGAGCGCCCCAACGTGCGCCATGTGGAGCTGCACACCATCACCTACACGGGTCAAGGGGGCACGCACTTTGACCCCTCGCGCTCCGGGAGGATCTCCATGGTGGAGGTGCTGGATCGCATCGCGGAGACCACCCACGGGTGGCTGACCCGGGAGGACTTTGTGTCCTCTCCGTGCGCCCACCCGCTGTGCTACCAGATCGCGTACCTCCTTTTGGATCCCGACGGGGGCCCCCCGGTGCCCTTTACGCGCTTCATGCCCCGGGAGGCGCTCTACGCGTGCCTCGCCGAGCGGTTGTACCTGGAGCCCTCCCGCGCGCTGGAGGACGCCCTCCAAGACGCCATGGACCGCCTGTGGGTGAGCGATGAGCCCGAGGCCGAGCGCACCTTGAAGATCCTGCGACAGCTCCTCGGGGCGCTCTTCCCGAGGGACCGGGTGATCACCCGCGAGGAGGCCCTGAGGGCGGCCGAGCGCGCCTCCAAGGCGGTGTACGTCCACTCGCACATGGATGAAGACACGTTCGACGTCGAGCGCCTGGCGCAGTGCTGCGACTCCAACTGCGCCGAGGACGGGACGACCATCCCCGTGTGCGCGTACAACGTGCTCTACAAAGAGAAGGAGGCGGAGTTCATGGCCGCGCCCAGGTCCTGGGGCGAGCGCTCCGGGGACGTGAAGCTCCGCCGCCTCGCGGTGCTGGCGTGACCGGTCGCCTGGAGGGCACGCGCTGCCTGGTGACCGGAGGCTCCCGGGGGCTCGGGAGGGAGCTGTGCCTCGCCTTCGCCCGCGAGGGGGCCCGGGTGGCCTTCACCTTCCGCCGCCGCGAGGCCGACGCCGAGGACACCACCCTACGCCTCCGAGCGCTGGGCTGTGAGCCCCAGTGCTTCCAGGGCGACGTGGCCGACGGGGCCCACGCGCAGGCCGTGGTGGGGGCGCTCACCAGGGCCTGGGGGGGCCTGGACGTACTGGTCAACAACGCCGGGGTGCAGCACGTGGTGCCGCTGGCGTTGTTGGAGGAGCCCGACTGGGATTTGATGTTGAACACCTGCCTCAAGGGCCCGTACCTCTTCTCCCGCGCGGCGCTCCGGGGGATGATCCGGGCGCGCAAGGGGACCATTCTCAACGTTGGGGTGTTCTCCAGCGAGCGCATCGTGGAGGCCCCGGCGCACTACGCCGCGGCCAAGGCGGGCCTGCGGGGGCTGACGGACGCGCTGGCCAGGGAGGTCGGGCGCCACGGGGTGCGGGTGAACATGCTCTCGCCGGGGCTCCTGGACGTGGGCCTCGGGAGGATGCTCATGCCCCACCGGGTGGAGGAGTACCGCGCCCAGGCGGCCCTCGGGCGCACGGGCACCGCGGAGGAGGTGGCCCGCATGGCGGTCTTCCTGGTGAGCGACGAGAACACCTTCATGACCGGCGCCAGGGTCACCCCGGACGGTGGGCTTTGACCCGCAGGGCCCTGGTTCTGGGAGGCAGCGGCCACGTCGGGGCGGCCGCGGTGAGGGCCCTGGTCGCCCGAGGGCTCCCGGTGGACTTCACCTGGTGCGAGGGCGAGGCGAGGGCCCGGGCGCTCTCCGAGGCCACGGGGGCCGTCGGGCGGAGGCTGGACCTCACCGATCGCGCGGCGCTGCAAGGGTTCCTGCGCGCGGTGGTGGACGAGGGCGCGCCGGACGTGGTGCTCCACTGCGCGGCGGTGAGCCAGGCCCGGGGCCTCCAGGACCTCACCGACGACGACTGGGACCGGGCGGTGGAGGTCAACGGCCGCAGCGCCTTCGCCCTGTGCCGCGCGCTGGGGCCCGCCATGGGCGCCCGCGGCGGCGGGGACATCGTGCTGGTGGGGGCGCTGGACCGAGGGCAGACGCTCCCGCTGCCGGTGCACTTCGCGGCCACCCAGGGGATGCTCTCGGCGATGACCATGGCGCTGGGCAAGGCCCTGGGGCCCGTGGGCGTGAGGGTGAACATGGTGGCCCTGGGCCCTCTGGGCGAGGGGCTCTCCCGCGCCCTGCCCGCGTCGCTGGTGGAGGACTACCGCGCGTTCAGCGCGCTGCGGCGCCTCGGGACCGCGGAGGAGGTCGCGCGGGTGCTCGCCTGGTTGGCCCTGGAGAACACCTTCATGACCGGCCGTGTGGTCACCGCCAACGGCGGGATCTGAGCCGCGCCAACGTTGGCGGACGCGCATGCCAACGTTGGCGCGCGGGGCTCTATGGTGCTCGGGCCAGGGGGTGTACACTCCCGGGCCCTGACCATGCCGCGCGCGTCCATCCTGGTCGTCGATGACGAGCCCAACATCCTCCGGGAGGTGAAGAACGCCCTGCGCCTGGAGGGCTACGACGCCGACGTGGCCGGCAACGGCGCCCTGGCCCTGGAGCGCCTCGGGGCCAGGGCCTACGACCTGGTGCTCCTGGACGTGCAGCTCCCGGACGTCCACGGGCTGGAGGTGCTCAAGCGCATGAGGGCCCAGGGCTCCGAGACCCCCGTGGTGATGATGTCCGGCCACGGCACCGTGGAGACCGCCGTGGCCGCGCTGCGCCTCGGGGCCCGGGACTTCCTTGAGAAGCCCTTCTCCACCACGGAGAAGCTCCTCCTGACCATCGCCAACACGCTGGAGCTCACGCAGCTCAAGCAGCAGGTGCAGGACCTGGAGCAGAAGCTCGGCACCTCCAGCGCGCTCCTCGGGGACAGCGCCGCCATGCGCGAGCTCAAGGAGCGCGTCCGCCTGGCCGCGAGCGCCTCGGCCCCGGTGCTGGTCACCGGCGAGCGGGGCACCGGCAAGGAGCTCGTGGCCCGCGCCATCCACGACGGCTCCAAGCGCGCCAGGAGCCCCATGGAGAAGCTCAACTGCGCCGCGGTGCCCCACGAGCTCATCGAGAGCGAGCTCTTCGGCCACGAGGCCGGGGCCTTCACCGGCGCCGTCAAGGCCCGGCGGGGGAAGTTCGAGCGGGCCCACGGGTCTACGCTGTTCCTCGACGAGGTCGGGGACATGCCCGCGCAGATGCAGGCCAAGCTCCTGAGGGTCCTGCAGGAGGGCGAGGTCGAGCGCGTGGGCGGCGCCCAGACGCTCCGGGTGGACGTGCGCATCGTCGCGGCCACCAACCGGGACCTGGCCGCGGACGTCTCCGCCGGGCGCTTCCGGGCGGACCTCTATGACCGCCTCCACGTGGTGCCCCTGCAGCTCCCGCCCCTGCGCGCCCGCCGGGAGGACGTCCCGGCCCTGGTGGCGGCCTTCCTCCCGAGCGCCTGCAAGGCCAACGACCGCACGCCCAAGAGCCTCACGCCCGCGGCGCTCTCGCTCCTGACCAGGCACCCGTTCCCGGGCAACGTCCGGGAGCTCAAGAACCTCATCGAGCGCCTGGTGATTCTTACCCCGGGCGACGTGGTGGACGAGGGCGACGTGCGCGCCGTGCTCCCGGCCCTGGCCTCGGGCCCGGGCGCCGGCAACGGCGGGCGCGACGGGTACTACACCCCCGGGGTGCCCCTGAGGGACCTCCTGGAGGCCGCCGAGAGGGACCTGGTGCTGCGCGCCCTGGAGCACCACAAGGGCAACGCCACCCACGCCTCCAAGGACCTCGGCCTGGAGCGCAGCCATTTCTACAAGAAGATGCGCGCCCTGGGCATCAAGCGCCCCGGCGCCCTGGAACCAGACCCGGACGACGACGATGCGGAACCCTAGATCGCTCGCGCTGGCTTGCTGTAGCGCGCTCCTGGCCACCTGCGGCGGGGACCCCGCGGCCCCGCAGGTGAACAACAGCTACGCCCTCACCGGGGGCTCCCCGTACCCCGAGCGCTTCATGGTGGGGGACCAGGTGCGGACGATTCTTGTACGGGAGGAGTTCCGCACGGGGGCCGACCAGCGGGGCAACACCTGCGGGCTCACGGCGCTGGTCTTCGAGGTCACCAACGGGAGCACGGTGCTGCCCACCACCATTGACAACGACAACAACTGTCGCTTGTACGTGCAGCCCGTGGAGGCCCAGTACCCGCGGCAGCGGTTCCAGTGCGTGGGGGCCCTCGGGGTGAGCAACGGGGGCACCACGGAGCAGTTCGGGCTGTGCCCCCAGGGGGCGAGCACCCCGGCCTTCGAGAACGATTTCCGGTCGTGCCAGGCGCTGCTCGCGAACCGCAGGGTGCGGCTCACGAGCGGCAACGAGGGCATCATGGGGGACGTGCTCATGGACCTCGACGCCGAGGTGGACATGCCCGGGGTGGTGACCATCGTGAAGCCCTCGGAGCTCCCCACGGCCACCTGGCCCGCCGCGGGGGACCTCGACGTGGAGTGGCGCGGGCTGGACGCCACGAGCGCCGTGGTGATGCTGGAGTCCATGAGCGCCGACGGCCCGAGGATCTGGTGCACGCCCCGGATCAACGGCCAGGTGCGGATCCGCGCGGACATGATCGAGCAGGTGATGTTCCGCACCAGGGACGCCCGGGTGCGCATCGTGGCCCTGAGGGACCGCACCGTCATGGCCGAGGGGGGCGCGAGGGCCTACCGGCTCTCGGGCGCGAGCATCAACAGCGTGCGGCTCCAGGGCCGTCGGTGAAGGCGCCCGGGTGGGCCCCGGGGGCAGCGGTGGTGGCGCTTCTGGGAGGGCCCCTGCTGGCGCAACCCGCGCCCCGGGTGGCGGTTACGCCTCCCGCGCCCGATCGGGTGAGGGTCTCCGCGGGGGGCTTCACCATGGGGACAAGCACCGCCGGGGAGCCCGACGAGCGCCCGGCCCACCACCGCGAGGTGGCGGAGTTCTTTCTGGATCGCACGGAGGTCACGCGAGGGAGCTACCAGCGCTGCGTCCGGGCGGGGGTGTGCGAGGCCGCGGCGGCGAGGCCCACCTTCCGGGACCCGTCGCAGCCGGTGGTGAACGTGAGCTGGTTCATGGCGCGGGCGTACTGTGCCTGGGCGGGCGGGCGGCTCCCCACGGAGCCCGAGGGGGAGAAGGCCGCGAGGGGCACCGACGGGAGGACCTGGCCCTGGGGCAACGACCCACCGACGCCCTCGAGGGCGGTGTACGGCCAACGGATGAGCGTGGGGTCCCCGGCGAGGGTGGGCGAGCGCCCGTCCGGGGCGTCGCCGTATGGGGCGCTGGACCTGGCGGGCAACGTCTGGGAGTGGACCGAGACGGTGTACGACCCCTACGCGTACACACGGCCGGGGACCGAGCCCACGTGCGCGACGGCGCTGGCGGCGTTTACGGACCTGCGGCGCAGGAACCTCTGGGCCTTCACCGGCGCTATGGGGATCCCGTCGGAGTGCCAGCGGGTGCTCCGGGGAGGGGCGTGGAACTACTGGCCCGACGGGCTCCGGGCGACCAACCGGGTGCACCACGAGCCCCGAGGGCGCTACCCGGTGAGCGGGTTCCGCTGCGCCGCGGACCCTCCCGGGCGGTGAGCGAGCGCCTGGCGCTGGTCGAGGTCCTGTGCGATGCGTTGGATCGCTGCGCTTGCGCGGGAGGGCTATCGGAGCAGCTCGGCGGCCAGGTCACGGTGGAGGACCTCGAGCTCTGCGACCTCCGCCGTGAGGATCGCGGCGTCGGGCCCGGGCTTCAAGCGTCCGCCGGGCGTCGGGTAGCGATAGGTGGTGGCGAACGGAGTCAGGCGATCGAGCGGGGCAAGCCGCCTTCGCCAGGGATCCGAGGGTTCCAGTCCGTCCAACAAGACCGCGATCCGATGCTCGGCCGTCGTCGTGACGCCGCGGTGCAGGAGGAGAGCCTTCACCAGCTTCTCCGCGGCCTGTTGGAGGTGGAACGCCGCCATGCGGTTGATGGGCTCGGCGGACAGCCGACGCGCAGCGTCCAGGTCCTCCGCGGCGACGGAGAGGTAGGACGCCACCACGGGATTGTCACCGGGCATAGATCCGCCGCCCCTCCGTCACGGCGATACGCGCGAGGGAGCCGAGGTGTCGTTGGCCCTCTTCGAACTCGCTACGAAGCACCGGGTACGCCTCCACGGGAGGACGCAGGTCACTCAGCGCCGCCCACGCTTCGCCCAGATCGAGCTGCGACGCAGGAGTGTTGTCGGGAACGATCACCAGCAGGTCCCAGTCGCTGTCGGGGCGGTGGGTCCCGTGAGCCCGGCTGCCGTAGAGCCAGATCTCTTCGGGCCGCCACTGCGCGATCACGCGTTCGAGGACCGAGGTCGGTAACTCGCCGCGGGGCTCGGGAGGTGACGTTGCCTGGTCGGAGGAGGACACTTCATCCCTCAGGGTAGTCCGCGCCCCGATCTTTGCAAACCAGGTTGGACCACAGGTTCCCCTGACCCGCTAGAAATCCAGGAGCTCCCGCGGTGCGCAAGAGTAGTGGCTTACCATTTTGTGGGAGATGTAGGCCATCAGCCCACAGTGCATCGGCCGGCCAGGGTGCGACGCCTCGCAGCTCCAGCGGGCAGCGCGGGGTGGGGTCGCCGACCATGCCGTTGACGGAGAGGGCCCCGAGGGACTACCACTCCCCCGCGCCGTGCCCAAGGACCCCTCGCAAGCCCCAGCGACCGCCGAGCGCAAGCCCCCGTGGCTCAAGGTGCGCGCCCCCGGCGGCGAGCGCTACGCGAAGATCAAGGGCCTCCTGCGCACCTATGACCTGCACACGGTCTGCGAGGAGGCCCGGTGCCCCAACGTGGGCGAGTGCTGGGCCGAGGGCACCGCCACGGTGATGATCCTCGGGGACGTCTGTACGCGAGGGTGCAGCTTCTGCGCGGTCGCCACGGGCAACCCCCAGGGGGCGCTGGACCCCAGGGAGCCGGAGCACACCGCCCGCGCCCTGGCCGCGCTGGAGCTCGACTACGTGGTGCTCACCATGGTCGACCGGGACGACCTCCTGGACGGCGGCGCCGCCCACGTGGCGGCCACCGTGAGGGCCCTGCGGAGGCGTCGCCCGGAGACCCTGGTGGAGACGCTGGTGGGGGATTTTCAAGGGCGCCTGGAGGACGTGGCCACGGTGGTCCTGCGGGGCGCCCCCGACGTGTTCTCGCACAACCTGGAGACCGTGGAGAGGCTCCAGCGCACGGTGCGGGACGCGCGGTGCTCGCAGGCGCGCACGCTGGCGGTGCTCGCCCACGCCAAGGCCCTGGCCCCGGCGCGGTACACCAAGAGCTCGCTGATGGTGGGCCTGGGGGAGACCGAGGCGGAGCTCCTGGCGGCCATGAGGGCCCTGCGGGAGAGCGGCGTGGACGTCTTGACCCTCGGGCAGTACCTCCGGCCGACGGCGAGGCACCACCCGGTGGCGCGCTACGCGAGCCCCGAGGAGTTCGCGGCCTGGGCCCGGGAGGGCTACGGCATGGGCTTCAAGCACGTCGCCTCGGGGCCGCTGGTGCGGTCGAGCTACCGGGCGTCGGAGGCGTTCCTGTCGCGCGCCCTGAAGGCGCAGGGCGGGGTTGTAGAAGGGGCCCGCCGGCGGCTGCCGGTGGTCCCTTGAGAGGGTCAGAGAGGGTACACGGCATGCGCGAAGAGTTCGTCCTGGACGAGGTGGTCACGGTGCTCCGGGAGGATGGCTCGGCGGACCCGGCGACGGACCCCGGGCTGCCCGAGGACACCCTGGTGCGGCTCTACAAGCACCTGGTGCTCACCCGCGCGGTGGACGAGCGCCTGGTGACGCTCCAGCGCCAGGGGCGCATCGGGTTCCACATCGGGAGCCTCGGCGAGGAGGCGGCGATCCTCGGGAGCGCCGCGGCCCTCTACGACGACGACTGGCTCTTCCCGTGCTACCGGGAGTTCGGGGCGCTCCTCCTGCGGGGGATGCCGCTCCAGACGTACCTGGACAACATGTACGGCAACGGCCGGGACCCGGTGAAGGGCCGGCAGATGCCCGACCACTACACGGGCAGGCCGTACCGCTTCGGCAGCGTGAGCTCCCCCATCGGGACGCAGATCACGCAGGCCGTGGGCTTCTCCTGGGCGGCGAAGCTCCGCGGTGAAAAGATCGCCGCCAGCGTGTATTTCGGCGACGGGGCCACGAGCTCGTCGGAGTTCCACAACGGGCTGAACTTCGCCGGGGTGTTCAAGACCCCCACGGTGTTCCTGTGCAGGAACAACGGCTGGGCCATCTCCGTGCCCGTGGCGCAGCAGACCGCGTCGCCTACCTTCGCGCAGAAGGGCTTCGCCTACGGCGTGCCGGGCGTGCGCTGCGACGGCAACGACCTCCTGGCGGTGTACAAGGTCACCCGCGACGCCGTGGACCGCGCGAGGGCGGGCGGCGGCCCCACGCTCATCGAGCTCCTGACGCACCGGCTCTCGGGGCACAGCACCTCGGACGACCCCAAGGCGTACCGCGCCGAGGCGGAGATGCAGGCCGAGCGCGCCCGGGACCCGCTGCCCAGGCTCCGGCGCCACCTGGAGCTGCGCGGGCTCTGGTCCGAGGCCGCCCAGCGCGCCCACACCGACGCCCTGGAGGCGGGGCTCAAGGCCGCGGTGCAGTCCGCCGAGGCCGCCGCCGCGCCCTCCGTGGAGACGCTCTTCGACGACGTCTTCGCGGCGAGGCCCTGGCACCTGGAGGAGCAGCGGGCGGCGTGCCTCGCGGCGCCGAGGGCCAGGGGCCACGGGGCGCACTGAGCCTTCAACAGACTTTTCATGGCACACTTCAAGGGACAACCAGGGTAGAGGGTACGGGAGACGCGCATGCCGCAGATGAACATGGTGCAGGCCATCAACGACGCGCTGCGGCTGGAGCTGCGGCGGGACCCGAGGGTGGTGCTCCTGGGCGAGGACGTGGGCAAGGTGGGCGGGGTGTTCCGGGTGACCCAGGGGCTCCAGGAGGAGTTCGGCGCGGACCGGGTGATCGACACGCCCCTGTCCGAGGGCGGGATCATCGGCGCGGCCATCGGGATGGCGCTCTACGGGATGCGCCCGGTGCCGGAGATCCAGTTCTCGGATTTCATCTTCCCGGCGTTTGACCAGATCGTGTCGGAGCTGGCGAAGTTCCGGTACCGCTCCGGGGGCGAGTACCCCGCGGGGATGGTGATCCGCACGCCGGTCGGCGGCGGGATCCGCGGCGGGCACTACCACTCGCAGTCCCCGGAGGCGTATTTCATTCACACCCCGGGCCTGAAGGTCGTGTGCCCGTCGAACCCCTACGACGCCAAGGGGCTCCTGCTCGCGTCCCTGCGCGACCCGGACCCGGTGCTGTTCTTCGAGCCCAAGAGGGTCTACCGCGCGGCCCGCGCGGAGGTCCCCGAGGGGGACTACACGGTGCCCCTGTCCCAGGCCCGGGTGGTGCGCGAGGGCCGAGGCGTCACCGTGATCGCCTGGGGCGCCATGCTCTACGAGGCCCTGGAGGCCGCCAACGAGGCCGCCCGGCAAGGCATCGACTGCGAGGTCCTGGACCTGCGCACGCTCTGGCCCGTGGACATCGACGCCGTCGTGGCCAGCGTGAAGAAGACCGGCCGGGTGGTGGTGGTGCACGAGGCCCCCCGGAGCTGCGGCTTCGGCGCCGAGCTCATCGCGCTCCTCAACGAGAAGGCATTCCTCCACCTGGAGGCCCCGCCGGTGCGAGTGACAGGGTATGACACTCCCTTCCCGTACACCCTGGAGATGGACTACCTCCCGCTGGCGGCCAGGATCCTGCCGGCGCTCGTCGAGACGGCGAGGTACTGACATGAGCCGGTACGAGTTCAAGCTCCCGGACATCGGCGAGGGCGTCACCGAGGGGGAGATCGTCGAGTGGAAGGCCGAGGTGGGGGAGGAGCTCCGCGAGGACCAGCCGTTGGTGGAGGTGATGACCGACAAGGCCACGGTGACCATCACGTCGCCGAAGGCCGGGCGCCTCACGGCGCGCACGGGGTCCAAGGGCGAGGTGGTCAAGGTCCACGCGGTGCTGGCGGTCTTTGACCTCGGCGGGGGCGACGCGCCCGCGGCCAACGCCCCGAAGGCCGAGGGTCCCGCGGCGACCGCCGTGGGGGACATCAAAGACGTGCTCCCGGGCATGGGCGCCATGGTGGCCGTGGTCACCGCACCGCAGAGCGCG
Source organism: Deltaproteobacteria bacterium (assembly GCA_016218725.1). GTDB lineage: Bacteria > Myxococcota_A > Polyangia > Polyangiales > JACRDB01. The sequence goes on along the minus strand of JACRDB010000149.1, from coordinate 52,941 downwards.
GCTGCGCCGACGGCTACGGCGGGGGTCGCACCCTCCCCTACAGCGTCCGTGGTGGACGACTACCGCGCGCCTGGAGGCAAGGCCCTGGCGACGCCGGCGACGCGCAAGCTGGCGAGGGACCTCGGGGTGGAGCTGGCGAGGGTGCGCCCGACGGGCCCCGGGGGGCGCGTGACCAAGGACGACCTCCGGGCGTACGCGGCGCGCGGGGCCGAGCCCGCGGCCTCGGTGTCGGCGCCCGAGGCGCCGGTGGCGGCGCAGTCCTCGGTGGCGGTGGTGGCCGCGCCCGCGGCGGCGGCGGTGGTGGCCGAGGCGAGGCCGAAGGTGGCGATCGCGCCGGCGGCGCCTCGCGGGGAGGCGCTCGTGGAGGAGCGGGTGCCCTTCGCGGGGGTGCGGCGGCGGATCGCGGACCGGATGGCGCAGTCCAAGCGGACGGCAGCGCATTTCACCTTCGTGGAGGAGTGCGACGTGACGGCGCTCAAGGCCCTTCGGGAGCGCTGGAAGCCCAGGGCGGAGGCGCGGGGGGTGAAGCTCACGTACCTGAGCTTCATCGCGCGGGCGGTGGTGGTGGCGCTGAAGCGTCACCCGATCCTGAACAGCGCGCTGGACGAGAGCACCAACGAGCTGGTGTACCGCAAGTACTACAACCTGGGGATCGCGGCCTCGTCCGAGGCGGGGCTGCTGGTGCCGGTGCTGAAGCATGCGGACCGGCGAAGCATCCTGGAGCTGGCGCGGGAGATCGACCGCCTGGCGGCGGACGTGAAGGCCAACCGGGTGAAGGTGGAGGACCTGCAGGGGAGCACCTTCACGATCACGTCGCTGGGGGCGCAGGGGGGGCTCTTCGCGACGCCGATCATCAATTTCCCGGAGGTGGCGATCCTGGGCGTTCACCAGATGAAGCAGAAGCCGGTGGTGCGCGACGGGCAGATCGTGATCGGCGACGTGATGCTCCTGTCGCTCTCGTTCGACCACCGCGTGGTGGACGGGCACGTGGGGGCGGCCTTCGCGTACGAGATCATCCACCTCCTGGAGGACCCGGACTCGCTGCTCCTGGAGGGCTGACCGCGGGTCCCTTGACGGCGGGGCCCCCTCCGGGCCAAGGCTGTAGCTCCGTGCGCGCGCGACCCTGGATGGCGTTGGCGATGGCCGTCCTGGCCTGCCAGGACCCCGAGCGGCCCCCCGCCCTCAGCCCCCAGGACGCCCCCTCGGAGCCCTCTCGGGACGCCTCCCAGGAGGCCATGACGGACCTCGGGGTGCCCTCCCCGGACACCACACCGGAGGACCTCACCGCGCCCGTGGACCTCGCCGCGCCAACGGATACCCCCGAGGACACCCCCGAAGAGGCCCTCGACGATCGTACGGAACCCATCGATATCACTGAAGATTCCATGGTCTCATGGGACTCTCCCGAGGAGGCGGACGCAGCGCCCGGGGAGACCCCCGACGCGGGCCCGGACCACGCGGACACCGCGCCGGAGCCGTGCCTCCCCCGGTGCGCCCCGGGCCGCTGCGGGGGCGACGGCTGCGGCGGCGCGTGCCCGCCCTGCGAGGCCGGGAGGCGGTGCCTGGGCGACCGTTGTGTGCTCTGCACCCCGGGGGACCGCAGGCGGTGCTACGCGGGCCCTCCCCTGACCGAGGGCGTCGGGGCCTGCCGCGCGGGGACGCAGTTCTGCACCGTGGAGGGCGTCTGGCAGGAGGCCTGCCCCGGCGAGCGACTCCCGCTCCCGGAGACCTGCCACGACGGCGTGGACGACGACTGCGACGGCCCCGTGGACGAGGGCTGCGCCCCGTTGCCTGCGTGCGTGGAGCGCGACCTCGGGAGCCGCGTGGGGTACGGCGTGGCCACCGGGACCACCCTCGGGGCGGGCAACCGGGCGAGGGGCTCCTGCGGCGGAGACCTGGCGGGCGAGCGGAGCTTCCGCTGGGTGGCCCCGTCGGACGGAGAGTTCACCGTGGACACCCGCGGGAGCGACTACGACACCCTGCTCCACGCGGGCGACGGCTGCTCCGCCAGGGAGCTCGCCTGCAACGACGACATCGCCTTCGGGTTCACCGCCTCGGTGCTGACGCTCACCGCGCGCCGCGGCCAGGAGCTGCGTATCACCGTGGACGGCTGGGAGCGCGAGGAGGGGCGCTTCACGCTCAACATCCTTGAAGGGCGCGCGGACCGTTGTCCGGTGGGGGCCCGCAGACCCTGCTACACAGGCCCTCCGGAGACCACTGGCGTCGGCCGGTGCCGGGGCGGCACCGAGGCATGCACGGAGCTCTGGACCCGCGCCTGCGCCGGAGAGGTGCTCCCCGCCCCCGCCGAGCGCTGCGCCAACGGCGCCGACGACGACTGCGACGGGCGCGTGGACGAAGACTGCCCCGCCCTGCCGCTGCGGGTCCTCACCGGGAGGGTGACCTATGACCGCCGCCGGGCCGACGCCGAGCGCCGCGCCTGGGGCGCCGTGGAGAGCGCGCCCGCCGGGGGCTTCCTGCTCCTCTCCCTGCGCGGTGACACGGTGCTGGACCAGGCCGTCACCGCCGAGGGCGACGCCGCCGGGGCCTTCACCCTCCGGGTGCCGGAGGCCACCGCCGAGGACGACCGCGTGGTGCTCCTGGCCCTCCGGGACGACGCGCGTGGAGGGGCGAGCCTGGCCCTCGGAGACCCGGGGCTCTCCATGGGCGTCCACCGACCGTTCCGACCCTTGTCCCCCGTGGCGAGGCTCTGGAGCTGGTCCTGGGCGCTCTCTACGGTGCCCTCCGGCGCGCTCCACGTCACCGAGAGGGACGGCTCCGGCGCGGTCCACGCCTTCGCGGTGCTCCTGCGGGCCCGGGCCGAGGTGCGCCGGGCCTACCCCTCCAGGGAGCCCCCCGCGCTCCTCGCGTGGCTCGGCTATGACGTCGGGTGGATGTGCGGAGCGTGCTTCGGGCTCCTACCGGTGACCTTCCTCGGGCAGACCTTCGGCACCCAGCTCGCGCTGCCGGGCCTCGGGGCCGACCAGCAATGGTGGGCGGACTCGGTCGTCGCCCACGAGTACGGGCACTTCGTGATGGACGCCTACGGCGTCTCCGCCCGCGAGGCGGGCTTCCACCTCTTCAATACGCCCCTGTCCCAGGGGCTCGCCTGGAGCGAGGGCTACGCGAGCTGGTTCAGCGCCGTCGCCCGCCGGGACCCGCTGTACCTCGACCGCCAGGGCGGCGTGATGTTCTGGTACGACTTCGCCGTGCGCCGCCCCTGGAGGGGCGCCTGGACGCGCCCCACCCCCGACGCGGGGCTCCTGCAGCCCGTCGCCGAGAACGAGGTCAGCGCGGTCCTGTGGGCCCTCGACCCGCCGGGGGGCGCCCTGGTCCACGAGGCCTTCGTGTCCCCGCGGATGACCGCGCCGCCGTACCTCCGCGGGTACCGCAACCCCTTGGGGCTCCCCGCCCCGGTGCTCCCCGACCTCCTCGACGCCGTCGTGTGCAGCGGCGCCGCCGCTGCGCGGGTGACCGCCGCCCTCCTGCCGGAGTATGGGTATGACCCCGCGACCGCTCGCTGCCGCTAGCTTCGCGTGCCTCCTCGGTTGTCGTGAGACACCGCGGGAGAGTACGATCCCAGCGCATGTTTCAGGGAAGGAAGCAGCCCCCGCGCGGGACCTCCCGGTGCCCTGGACGGTGCGCTGGACGGAGACCGTGGAGGGACCACGGCGCGCCGTCGTGGCCACGCTCACGGAGGAAGGCACGCTCCCGGCGCCGCTGACCGTGCGGCTCCAGGCGCCGATGGACACGCCCCAGTGCGGCCTTCAAGCGACATGGTTCCCGGGCGGCGCGGGCACGGTACACACCATGGAGTGTGTATTGACAACTCTCGAAGTGCCTTCGACGGACCTTGTGATGTACGTTGAGACGCGGGCTCCGGGCTTCGGGGCCAGGGGCGAGCACCGCCATGGCTTCGGTCGGCCGGGGCCCTCGGGGCCGCGCCCGGTGGCCGCCGGGAGGCCCCTGGTGCTGGGGGGTGTCCCCGCGGGGCCGAGCGTCCTGGTCAGTCCGCCGCGGCCAGGAGGGCCTCCCCGGGGCCGATGACCCGCCGGGCCAGGAGCTGCGAGGCGCACTGCCCGAAGGACACGAAGGCGCGCTGAGCGGAGGCGATGCGCTCGACCTCGGCGACGGGCTGACCGCCCACCAGGGCGTCGCGCACCTCGTCGGTGACGGCCAGGGCCTCGGTGATGGCGACGCGGCCGTTGAAGCCCGCGTGGTGGCATGCCTCGCAGCCCGCCGCGCGGGGGAGGGGCACCGTGGCGCCCTTCTCCAGGAGCCTCCGGGCCACCAGGCTCTCGACCATGGCCGGGGCGGCGGGCTCCATCTTCACGCAGAGCGGGCAGAGCTTGCGCACGAGCCGCTGGGCCAGGATGAACGACACGCTCTCGCCCACCAGCGTGCGCGAGCACCCGAGGCTCTCCAGGCGCTGGAGCACGCCCGCGATGTGATTGGCGTGGAGCGAGGTGAGGAGCAGGTGCCCGGTCATGCCGGCCTCCAGGGCCAGGTGGGCCGTCTCGGCGTCGCGGGTCTCGCCCACGGCGAGGACGTCCGGGTCCTGGCGCAGGGCGGCGCGCAGCACCTGCGAGAACCCGAGGCCCGAGGCGGCGCTCACCTGCACCTGGGTGATCCCCTGGAGGCGGTACTCGATGGGGTCCTCGATCATGAGCATGTTGGTGTCCGGGCGCGAGCGCTTGCGCTCCAGGAGCATGGCGTACAGCGTGGAGCTCTTCCCGCTGCCGGTGCCGCCCGCGATGAGGATGGACCCGTAGGGCCGCTGGAGCGCGCGGCGCACGCCCGCCAGGGTCTGGGGCTCCAGGAAGAGCTGGTCCAGCGGGCGGAAGAGCCCCGCGCCCTCGAAGACCCGGAGCACCACCTTCTCCCCGCGGGAGCTCGGGAGCGTGCTCACCCGGAGGTCTATCTCTCGCCCGCCGGCGGTGAGCCCGATGCGCCCGTCCTGCGGGAGCCTGCGCTCGGTGATGTCCAGCCCGGAGAGCACCTTCAAGCGCGCCACCACGCCCCGCGCGAAGGACGGGGCCACGGTCTCGTTCCAGTCCTGCAGGGCCCCGTGCACCCGGAAGCGCACGCGCACGCCGGTGGCCTCGGGCTCCACGTGGACGTCCGAGGCCTCCCGGGACAGCGCCGTGGCCACGATGCGGTTCACCAGCCGCACCACCTCGTCGCCCACGACCCTGGCGGCCTTGTCGCTCTCGCGCTCGGCGTCCGCGGCGTCGAAGACCAGGCTCTCGGGGCGCAGCTCCGCGCCGGTGGTCTCGCCCCGGGTGCCGATGCGGTAGCGCACCAGGGCCGTGGCGAAATCGTCCGCGGAGAGCGCCACCACCTCCACCTGCGTGGGCTCCAGCACCCGGCGCAGCTCGCCCAGGGCCGTCAGGTCTCGGGGCTGCACCATCCCGACGGTGAGGGTGCTCCCCTGGAGCCTCAAGGGGAAGGCCCGGAGCTGGGCGATCATCTTCGGGGGCAGGAGCCCCACGGTGCGCAGCGAGGGGTCGAAGTCCGCCACTTCGCCGTAGGGGATGCTCCCGCCGGGGGGCTCCGTGCGCGGGGCCGCGGCCGCGGGAGCGGGCTGCGGGGCTGCGCCCTTGAGCACCTCCCCGCCGCCGCGTAGGGCCAGCATGCCGAGCTGCACTGCGCGCATGGCGAGGCGCCGCGCGATGGCCTGCACCACCGTGGGCTCGCGCGCCACGAGGGCGTCCACCAGCTCCTGCCGGAAGCGCAGCACCACGCAGGGCTCCTCGGCCACCACGTTGTGCGGGTTGGCCGCGCGCAGGAGCGCCCCCACGTCGCCGAAGTGATCCCCGGGGTTGACGTTCTCGAGCTGCATGGTGGCGCCCGTGGCGGCGTTGACGAGCTGCACCGCGGCCTTGCCGCCCTTGAGGAGGAAGAGCCCCTGGGAGGCGCCCCCGGCGCGCACGATGAGCTCCCGGGGCGCGTACTCCAGGCGCTCGGTCTGCGCGGCCACGCGCGCCACCAGGGCCGCGTCGCACCCTCGCATCAGCGGCGTGGCCTGGAGGAAATCCACCACGCTGTCGCCCTGCACGGGGCCCAGCACCGCGGGGGTGGGCTTCTGCGTGGTGAAGGGCCCGGTGTTGGGCGGCGGCGAGGCGTGAGCCCCCAGGGACGGCGACGGCGGCGCGGGCGGCGGCGAGGCCGGCGTCAGGACCGGCCCCGAGGGCTGCGGTGCCCGCGGCGGGACGGCCACGCCCCCGCCTGGCGTCGGCGCCCGCAGCGGCGTGCCGAAGCCCGGCGACGGAGCCCTCAACGGCGGCCGCAGGCGGCTCTGGAGGTCCGTCGGCCCTCCGCCAGAGCCCGAGCGATCATCGGGGTTGGACATCTCTGAGCCTCCAGTGGAACCGACCTGGGGCCCTCCGGTCAACACCCCAATGACGCAGCCGCGCCACACACACACGCCTACAGCGCGCGCGGCGGGCGCCCTGCCGTGGTACGCTCGGGCGGATGGATGGCAGGCCCTGGCGCGCCCGGTGGATCGGGTTGGCGGGTGCGGTGGTGCTCCTCGGGCTCGCGGCGGGGATGCAGGACTGCGCCAGGACCCAGTGCGCGATCAACACCGACTGCGGCCCGCGGCGGTACTGCGACCCCACGCAGTTCTGCCGCTCGGACTGCGTCGAGGACCGCGACTGCAAGAGCGGCTACTGCGACATCAACGGCCGCTGCCAGGAGGGCCCGCGGCCCGACGCGGGCCCCGTCGACGCGCCCGTGGATGCCTCGGATACCGCTCCCGGGGACGCGGCCCCGCCGGACTCCTCGCCGGTGAGCGCAGAGGGTGGGATGGACGCGCCCCCGCCACCACCTCCACCTCCTCCACCCCCGCCGCCACCACCTCCACCGCCACCGCCCGACAGCACCGTGGTGGACACGACCCCACCGCCACCCCCACCACCGCCACCGCCGCCACCTCCACCGCCGCCGGACGTGACACCGCCGCCACCGCCGCCGCCGGACGTGGCGATGGTAGACACGGCGCCGGTGGGGACGGGGCGCTACCTCGACCCTTGCACCAGCGACGACGGGTGCGCGCCGGGGCTCACCTGCGGGCCGGTGGTGGGGGGCGTGCGCACCTGCACGCGGTCCTGCGCGGCGCGGAGGGACTGCGCCGACGGGCACCGCTGCGTGGCGGGGCGCTGCATCCCGGACGACACGGGCCTGCGCTGCAACACGGCCTCGCCGGCATGCTCGCAGTACTGCTTCGGCACGGCGATGAACGCGCACTGCACGCACGACTGCGGCAGCGCGCTGGAGTGCCCCGCGGGCTTCTCCTGCTCGGGCGTCACCGGGGGGCGGAGCGTGTGCGTGTGGGTGGAGTTGCCGGACGCCCTCGGGTGCCCATCTACCCTGTACCACCCGACCACGGGCTGCACGGGCACCTGCCGCACGGCGCTCGACTGCCCGCAGCGCCTTCCGGGGCTGCCGCCGTACCGCTGCCAGCTCGCGGGCTCGCAGCAGGTGTGCATCCCCCCGGACGACGTCCTCGGGCCCGACGCCATGGGGGCCACCTGCCGCATGAGCGGGATGGTGAACCTCTGCCGCTCGGGGGCCTGCGACACGGACGCCGCGCCCGCGGTGTGCGTCCAGGGCTGCACCCCCTCGGGCGGGTGCCCCGCGGGCTGGGCCTGCCGCCCGACGCTCCCGGACGAGCGGGGGGCGTTCTATTTCGTGTGCCGCCAGGCCGGGGCCGCGCCCCTGGGTGCGTCGTGCATGCCTGGCGCGGCCACGTGCCAGTCGGCCATGTGCCGCATCGCCCGCGAGGGCGACACCATGGGCTACTGCACCCGGGTGTGCAACGACGGCGTCTGCCCCACGGGTATGCGCTGCGACGACACCACGCTCCGCGCCGAGGGGGGCATCCCCCTGAGGGTCTGCGTGCGGTGAACCTCCCACGCACACCGCAACCATCTACGGGGGACCATGCGCGCGTACTTCAATGACCGCAACCGCCGGAGGATGTTCCTCCTGGCGCTCTTCCTGGTGCTCCTCTGGGTCTTCCGGCACCTGGCCGTGCTGCTGGTGTTCTTCGTCCTGTTCGAGCGGAGCCTGGGGACCGGGGCGCGCTTCCTGCGGGACCGCTGGAGGGTGCCCCTGGCCGTCGGGGTGCTCGCCCAGGTGCTCCTGGCCCTGGCGGCCGTGACGGGTCTGGCGGCCTTCGGCGTGGCCCAGGTGCTCCCGAGGGTGCCGTCGATCCAGCACGACCTCCAGGCGCAGTTCCAGCACCTGCTCTCCTGGGTGCGGGAGCACCACCTGCTCGGGGGCCACGTGGACGCCGAGCAGGCCGTGGAGCGCGGCCAGCACTACGCCGGGAGCGTGCTCACCTTCGTCGCCGCCACCGGGAGGAACCTGGTGTACGCCCTCCTCGGGCTGATCCTCGCGGTGGTCTACACCCTGGAGCAAAGGGACCTGGAGGCCTGGTACGACGCGCTCCCCGCGGACTCGCCGCCGAGCATCCTCCTCGGGTACTTCGGCCATGTGTGCGAGGCCATCACCATCACCGCCAAGCTCCAGGTGGTGGTGGCCGTGGTGAACACGCTGATCACCCTGCCGGTGCTCCTGGCGCTGGGGCTCCCGAGCATCCCCGCGCTGCTGGTGTTCATGGTGGTCCTGGGGCTCATCCCGGTAGTGGGGGGCTTCGTCTCCGGGGGGGTGCTCGCGGCCCTGGCGTACGTACACAAGGGCCCCGTCGGGGTGGTGGTGTTCCTGGTGAGCACCTTCGTGCTCCACAAGATCGAGTCGTACTACCTCACGCCCAAGCTCACCGCGCGGCACATCAAGCTGCCGGGCTTCGTGATCATCACGTCGCTCCTGCTCTTCGAGCACGTCTTCGGCCTGGCGGGGCTGTTCCTCTCCTTCCCGGCCCTCTACGTGGCCGCCAAGATCAAAGAGGGCAACGCGCGCATCGACGAGCCCCCGGAGGGCGCCCCCGCTCAGTAATCGTCCGGGTCGCGGCCCTCGGAGAGGTGGTTCACGATGGCCGCCACGGCCTCGTAGAGCGCCTCGGGCACCTCCTCGCCAAGGGCCAGCTCGTGCAGCGAGCGCGCCAGGGCCTGGTCCCGCAGCACCGGGATCCCGTGGCGGTGGGCCTCTTCGAGAATCCTCCGGGCCAGGTCGCCCTCGCCCTTGGCCACCAGCTCCGGGGCCTCGGTCTCGCCCTCCTCGTAGCGCAACGCCACCGCGTAGTGCGTGGGGTTGGTCACCACGAAGCTCGCCCGCTGCACCTCGGCCACGCTCTGCTCCTCCAGGAGCTCGCGGTGGAGCCTCTCCCGCGCGTGCTTCAACTGCCCGTCGCCCTCGGACTCCTTGTGCTCCTGCTTCAGCTCCTGGTGGCTCATCTTGAGGCCCTCCTCGTGCTGGCGCCAGCGGTACCACAGGTCCACCGCGGCCAGCACCAGGAGCGCGGCGCACACCCGGGACCCCACCACCCCGAGGAGCGCCCCCGCGCGGCTCCAGAGCCCCTCCGGGGAGCCCACCCGCGCGCCCTGGCGCCACCACACCCACACCCCGGAGGCCCCCGCCGCCAGCACCAGGAGGCCCCGCAGGAGGTGCAGGAGCGGCTCCAGGTACGTCCGGAGCTTGCCCAGCCGCGCGAGGTTGTCCCAGGGAGCCACCCGCGAGAGCTTCGGCAGCGCCGCCTCCGGGGACCACAGAAAGCGCGTCTGGAGCGCCACCGCCAGCGTCGCCGCGGCCAGGGCGCCCCCGAGCACCGGCAGCCCCACGGCCAACGCCTCCTGGGCCAGCCAGCCCGCGCCCGCGGCCACCCCCAGAGGGTCCCCGTGGGAAGCCCTGGAGAGGCCATGTCGGAGCATGTAGGTAAAGGTATGTCTCAGCTTGTCGAGAGCGCCCGCGAGGAGGGCGTAGGCGGCGAGGAGGGCGGCGACGCCGGCGGCGTCGCGGGAGAGAGCGACCTCGCCGCGGCGGCGGGCCTCTTCGCGGCGCTTTGGGGTGGGCTCTTCGGTCTTTTCAGCCACCGGGGGGGCGGCCGAGGGTGTCGAGGATGAAGGCCTTGGTGCCGGAGCTTCGCTGGCTGCCGACGACGACGCCGACGGTGTCTCCGTCGCGGGCGCCGAGGCGGGAGCGGGCGAGGCGCTCGGCGGCGGCGAGGACCTCGGTGGGATCGGCGGAGATGGCCTCGACCACGGGGAGGGTGCCCCACTGGAGGGCGAGGCGCCGAGCGACCTTGACCTCGGGGGTGACGGCGACGATGGGGGCCCTGGGGCGGTGCTCGGCCACGAGGTTGACGGTGTGGCCGCTGTGGGAGAACACGATGATGCCCGCGAGGGGGGCGTTGCGCGCGGTGAAGGCCGCGGCGGCGGCGCAGGCGGAGGCGAAGTCCCAGGTGGCGCCCTGGGCGCTCGGGCCGTTGGCGAGCTCCCAGTAGAGGTCCGACGCTTCGATCTCGCGGATGATGGCGTCCATGGTGCGGACGGCCTCCAGGGGGTAGCGCCCGGCGGCGGTCTCGCCGGAGAGCATGAGCACGTCGGAGCCGTCCAGGACGGCGTTTGCGACGTCGGCGGCCTCGGCGCGGGTGGGCCTCGGGGAGCGGATCATGGAGTCGAGCATCTGCGTGGCGGTGATGACCAGCTTGTTGCGGTCGTTGGTGACGCGGATGGCGCGCTTCTGGACCAGCGGGACCTTCTCGCTGCCGAGCTCGACGCCGAGGTCCCCGCGGGCGACCATGATGCCGTCGGCCACGTCGGTGATGGCGTCGAGGTTGGAGACCGCCTCGGGCTTCTCGATCTTGGCGATGAGGGGGATGTTCGGGACGGCCTGGCGCAGGTCCGCGAGGTCCTGCGGGCGACGCACGAAGGACAGCGCCAGGAAATCCACGCCGAGCTCCTGGGCGAGGAGCGCGTCCTGGCGGTCCTTGGGGGTGAGGGCGGGGGTGGAGAGGGTGGCCCCGGGGACATTGATGCCCTTGCGATCGGACAGGGGCCCGGCAACCTCGACGACGCAGGTGACGTCCTCGCCGGCGATGGCGACGGCGCGCAGGCGCAGGAGGCCATCATCGAGGAGGACGGCGTCCCCGGGGCGCAGATCCCGCCACAGGGGGTAGGTGCAGGACACCTGGGTGATGTCACCCGGGACGGCGCGGGTGGTGAGGGTGAAGCGCTGGCCCTCGATGAGCTCCACGGGTCCGGCGGGGAAGGTGCCGCACCGGATCTTCGGACCCGAGAGGTCCCCGAGGACGGCGACGAAGCGCCCGGCCCGCTGCTCTGCCAGACGGATGCGCGCGACGGTCTCGCGGTGCTCCTGGGCGGTGCCGTGGGAGAAGTTCACCCGAAAGCCGTCTACTCCGGCCGCCAGGAGCGCGTCGAGGAGGGGGCCTTCACGGCTGGCGGGGCCTACGGTGGCGAGGATCCGAGCGCGTCGCATGATGGGAGGGATGGGAACGCCAAGGGGCCCCCGGAGTCAACCGCCCGCTGCGCCTCCCTGCGGAGGGTTCCCAGTAGGGCGCGAGGCAGCGCGGTGAGGGGCCGACCCTCGCGAACGCTGACCCCTGCCCAGGACCCCCTAAGCAAATACGAACGGAGCGACCGAGACCGCTAGAGCCTCGGCGAGTATTCGAACAACCATCCACGAAGCTACCGCACCGCGAAATCGCCGTAGTGCCTAACCTCCTCCGGGTAGAACGCCAGGACGATGCGCTCCCGGGGGATGCCCTCGGCGACGAGCTGGGTGGCGAAGCCCTCCTCGGTGTTGTCCCGCTGGATCCAGAACTTCCCGTCGATGATGTCCACATGGATCAGCACGTTGTGGATGCGCCGCATGCCGTCCCAGCCCTCGGTGAGCAGGAGGTAGCGGTCGTGGACCTCGTCCATGAAGGGCACGACCTTGAAGTGGGACTCGGCCCGGGGCCAGCGCTCCCAGGCCGCAAAGAGCTTCGCGATCACGGCGCGATCCTGCGCTAGGGGATCCATCGGATAACCTCCTCGGTGTCGGGGGAGAAGCCAAGAATCCGCGGGATGCGGCGCTGAACCATCAACTGACCAATGTCGTCCTGGAGGACGCTCTGGAGTATACTCTGAGGGATGGCGAGGTACAGCTCCCTCCCAGGCTCGAGCTGCCCAAGGACCTCTTCGTACATCGCAAACTGGCCTACGGCCTGTTGCAGATCCGCGATGAGTGATGGCCCCACGAAGGTCTTGACCTCCACGGCGATCCGGCGATTGCCCCGGGTGGCCGCGAGCAGCTTCTCGGCGCCCAGGTCAACGTAGAGGGACCGGCCACCCATCCGCAGGGTGAGGGGGTCGTGGGTGACGGTCCAGCCGTCCTTTTCAAGGGCTCGACGCGCAGCGGCGTGCAGGTGATCCAGCGCGGGCACGACGACGGAGTATAGTACCTCGCTGCCGCGGAGGCGAAGGGCCCGTTGACGCCGCCACCGCGGCGCGTCCATGCTCCGCGGCGATGATCTCCTTCGAGCCCACGGAAGAGCAGCAGCTCATCGTCGAGAACGTGGCGGCCTTCGCGCGCCAGCGCCTGCGCCCCGCGGTGCGCGCGACAGAGAGGGCCCGCGCCCTGGCCCCGGAGCTGGTCGCCGAGGCCGTGGCCCTGGGCCTCCCGGGCATGGACCTCCCCGCGGACGCCGGCGGCGCCGGCCTCGGCCTCCTCGACGCGGCGCTGGTGGATGAGGCCCTCGCCTGGGGCGACGCCGCCGCGCCCTTCGCGCTGCCGGGCGCCCACGCCTACGGCGCCGTGGTGCGCGAGCTGGCGCCCCCGGAGCGCCACGCCGAGCTCCTCGCCCCCTTCGCCCAGGGCGAGGCCCTGGGGGCCTTCGCGTGGACCGAGCCCGGCGCGCACCCGGAGGCCCTGGCCACCACCGCCCGGCGCGACCTGGACGGGTGGGTGCTCGACGGCGTGAAGTCCCACTGCCTCCACGCCGGCCGCGCGACGCACCTCGCCGTGGCCGCGCAGGTGGACGGCACCCGCGGGTGGGATGGTGTAGGTGTGTTCCTGGTGCCCGTGGGTGCTCCAGGGCTGACGCGCCTTGGGCGCGCGGGCACCGTGGGGCTGGACGGGGCGTGCTTTGGGGGCCTGCGGCTGGAGGGCGTGAGGGTGCCCGCCGGGGCGCGCCTGGGCGACGACGAGGGCACCGCCCGGGGGCTCGCGAGGGCGTTCCTGCGGGTGGCGCTGCGCGCGGGCGCGAGGGCGGTGGGCCTGGCCCGGGCGGCGGCGGAGGTGGCGCTGGCGTACACCCAGGAGCGGCATGCGTTCGGCAAGCCCGTGGCGCACTTCCAGGCGGTGGCGTTCACCTTGGCGGACCGGCACCTGGAGGTGGACGCCGCGGGGCTCCTGGTGCGCCGCGCGGCGGCGCTGTGGGACCGCGGGGCCGTGGACCCGGGCGCGTGCGCCGTCGCCGCCGCCACGGCGCTGCGCTGCGCCCTGCGCGCCAGCGACGACGCGGTGCAGCTCCACGGGGGCGCGGGCTTCATGCGGGACTACCTCCCGGAGAAGCTCCTGCGAGACGCGCGCACGCTGTCGCTCTACGGGATGAGCGCGGCGGTGCTGGACCAGGTGGTGGCCGCCGAGGAGCTGGGCCTGCCCTTCGACGCCGCCTCGCGGCTCCCGACGCCCGACGTGCAGTCGGTGTTCACGTAAGCGGGCGCGGGCACTGCGCCGCGCGCCGTCGATGAACCGCCATTCATTCTCGGCCGCGGTCCCGCTCAGGTGCCCACGCAGCGGCCGCTCGTGAGGTCGCAGCGGCCCCCCGCGCCGCAGGCCCCGTCGCTCATGCACACGCACACGCCGCTCGTGGGGCTGCACGTGAACCCCGGGGGGCACGCCGTCGTCGGCCCGCAGTGGCACCGGCCGGTGCCCGCGCAGGAGGAGCCCGCGGTGCAGTCCGCCGCGCCGGTGCACGGCGCCCGGCAGCGCTCCGTCGCCGCGTCGCAGCGGTAGGGGCCGCACACCAGCGGCGGGTTCGCCACGCACGACGGCAGGCACGCGCTCACCGCCCCGAGCGGCGCGCAGGTGTACCCCGCCCGGCACTCCGCCCGCGACGCGCAGCGCGCCACGCAGAAGTTGTTCCGCCCGTCGGTGATGCACGTCCCCCGCGCCCCGCAGTCCGAGCTCCGCACGCAGGGGTAGATGCAGTATCCCCCGGGCCACCCGCTCCCCGGCGGGAAGCAGTTGCTCCCGCCCCCGCAGGAGGCCGCGGACGTGCACGCCGCCCCCGGCGTGCGGCTCCCCGGCGGCGCCACGCTCCCCGCGCAGGTCGCCGCCACGCACACCTCGCCCGCCACGCAGGCGTTGCCGCACCGCCCGCAGTTGCGCGCGTCCATGGACAGGTCCGCGCAGGTCCCGGCGCACAGCATCCTCGGCGCGGGGCACGGCGCCGCGCAGCGCCCCGCCGCGCACGCCTCCCCCGCCGCGCAGGCGTTGCCGCAGCCGCCGCAGTGGGCCGCGTCCGTCTGCGCGTCCACGCACGCCGCGCCGCACGGCACCTGCGGCGCAGGGCACGCCAGGGGCGCCTCCGGGGCCACCTCCAGGGGCGTGTCCCCCCCACCAGGCGAGTCCCTCGGCGGCTCGATGATGTCTATCGGCGCAAGCTCCGCGGTGTCCCTCGGCGGCTCCGTGTCCCGCGAGGGCCGCGTGTCAAGCGCCGCAGTGTCGCCCCAGGGGCCCGCGTCGTCCCAGGGGTCCGCGTCGTCGGGCTCGTGCATCGATGCGCACCCGAGGGCGTGCGCCAACACCAGCGACCACCGGAGGGTGCTTGCCATCGACCTCCAATGGCGTACCACACTTCCGCCGCCACCGACGGCGCGGGCATGGGCGTCACCGCGGGAGGTGGGTGTGACACCCACACCTCCCGGGCCTTGACGCCCCGGCGCTCACAGCTCCGGCGACCGCGAGCAGCACGCGGCCCTACACTTCCTCCGCCCGGGCGGGCCGCCACGCCGCGAGGGACCGCGTGGGCGGTGGGCGCCTGCGCAGGAGGGCCCACGAGCGGAGCGGCTCGAGGTTGCCGTCGGACACCTCGGACAGCTCGACGCGGTGGATCGAGACGCACTTGTGGCATGCCTCGCCGGCCTCGTTGGCGAGGGCGCGCAGCCGCGGGCTCGCGAGCAGCTCGGTGAACGGCGTGTCCTGGACGTTGCCGAGCGGCCGGACGCCCCAGTGCATGCAGTCAACCACGTCGCCGTTGGCCTCGATCGGCAGCATGTACTTGGGCCAGTGGCAGCGGTACTCCGGCGGCCCGGCGCGCATCATGTCGATGTGGGTGAACGAGTTCAGGATGGGGAAGCCGCGCCCCTTGAGGTCGCGCAGCGTGGCGAAGGCCAGGGACAGCTCGGCCTGGCTCGGCGCATACGCCGAGAGGCCCGCGTCGCCGCCCGGGGTCGCGGCCTCCTCGCGCAGCGCGTTGAAGATGCCGAGCACGCCCAGGTCGTCGAGGAGCTCGCACATCCGGCGCAGCGTCGCGGGGGCGACGTTGGCCCGCTGCAGCGTGCACACGAAGACGATCTGCATGGCCGGCGCGCGGGCCTTGAGCGCCTCCGTCGCCGACAGGATGCGGGCGAAGAGCCCCCGGATGCCCCGCAGCTCGTCGTGGAGCTCGGACGGGTGGTCCAGGGACACGCACACCCGGTCCACCCAGCGGACCACCGGGTCGAGCTTGCGCTCGAGCAGGAAGCCGTTGGTCACGATGTGGGTGGTGAGGCCGAGGCCGTGCGCGTGGCACAGGACCTCGTCGAAGTCCCTGTAGAGGAGCGGCTCGCCGCCCCACACCGAGAGCCCGACGAAGCCGGCGGCGCGCGCGTCCGAGTACAGGCGCTTGATCGCCTCCGTCGAGAGCTGCCGCTTCGGGTCGTAGAAGTCCGGGTTCCACGCGCAGAACCCGCAGCGCGCGTTGCACCGGGCGGTGAGCGCGTGGACCAGGTAGAGCGGGGTGCCGCGGCCGAGCCGGGCGCGCGCAATGGACCGGGTGAGCTGGTACGCGAGGGACAGATCGATCATCGGGGCATCTCCTCCAGGGCGCGCGCGAGGCGGACGACGTGGCTGCGGCGGCGCGCCAGCGCCGCGGCGGACCGCGGCGCCTCGCCGAAGAACGCGGCGAGCACGGGCTCGTACAGGAAGTAGCCCGCCACCGCGCCGAAGAGGCTCACCGCGAGGTGCAGGGCCTCGTCGTCGTCGCCGAAGTGCTGCCGGAGCAGGGCGCGCAGGGGCGCGACGTAGCGCGACGCGAGGGCGCGCACCCCGTCACCGCCGTCGAGGACCTCGTGCAGGAGCAGCCGCTGCAGCTCGCGGTCCTCGGCGAGGAAATCGAAGTAGGCGCCGGCCAGGCGCGCCGCGAGCCCGGGCCGCCCAGGCTCGGCCAGGGCGGGGGCGATGCGGTCCCGCAGCCGCCCCTGCGCCTCGGCGACGACCGCGTCGTAGAGCGCGCGCTTGCCGCCGAAGTAGTAGTTGATCATCGCCGCCGTCACGCCGGCCTCCGCGCCGATCGCGCGGACCGAGCCGGCGGTGACGCCGTGACGGGCGAACTCGGCGCGCCCCGCGGCGAGGATCCGGGCCTTGACCCCGCAGGCGTCGAGCCCCCCGGTGGCCACAGCCGCGAGCGCAGGCGTGTGCGCAGGCGTGACCGCAGGTCGAGGGGCAGCAGAGCGGGTCTTGCGGCGAGGGGTGTCCCGCGGTCTAAACATGTGTTCTAAACACTTATTTAGATCCCGCGGCGCTGCGCGTCAAGGGCGTCGTGGCGACCCCCGGCTAAGGGCCCTACCTCGCGGGTCGGTTACGCAGGACCCTCATGGCGTCCTCCACGGCGCGGCGGGCGGCCTCCTCCGCCGCGGGGTTCGGCGCCGTGTCCCAGGGCGCCCTCGGCGGCGCGATGGCGCCGCGCCCGGAGGGGGGAGCCGCTGCGGCGGGCCGGGGCGCCGTGGGCGTGCCCACTGGCGGCGCGGTCGCGGGCCTCGGCGGCGCCCGGGGGACCCGCCGCACGGTGGCCATCGCGTGGGCGATCGCCGCCTCGGCCACCACCTCCGGGTGCCTCCGGACTCGCAACACCGCAGGGGTCGCAGGCCCCGGCGGAGGCGTCCCTGTCGGAATGATCGTGGGCACGACCGCGGGAACCACCACGGGCGCCTCCACGGGCGTCCCGGGGCCCTGCGCCACCGTCGGCGACGGCTCCCCCACCGGCAGCCCGGCGGAGGCCTCGCGCGGCGCCCTGCCCTCCCACGGCGAGGGCCTCCGAGCGTGACCCCCACGCGCCGGTGCGTGCTGTGCCGTGACTCCGGGGTGTGTGTGCGACACCCACACCTCCCGGGCCCTGACGCCCCCGGCGGTCACGGCTCCGGCGACCACCAGGGCCCCGAGGAGCTTCGCCGTCGCGGCGGACACCAGGGGCTTGGCGGCGACCTTCAGGGCCACCGAGAGCCCGCCTCCGGAGGCGCCCGCGGCGGTGGTGCCTGCCGCGGTGCCCGCGGTGCCCGCGGCCTGGGCCGTGGCGCTCGTGGCGAGCGCGGCGCCCCCCGCGGCGGCCGCGCCGAAGAGTCGCGAGGACAGCGCCTCGCGGAGGCGCTCACGCTCGTGGTCGGGCATGCGCCCCGCGGCGCGGGCGTGGGACAGGAGGCTCCGGGCCTCGGGGGAGAGCGCGCTCACGGGGTCCTCCGGTGGAGCCGCTGCACCGCGCGCTCGAAGGCCTGGCGGAGCACACGCAGCCGGCTCCAGGCGGTGTTCACGTTGAGCCCGAGGGTCTCCGCGGCCTCGGGCACGCTCTGCTGCTCGAGCTCCGTCAGGATGAACAGCGCCCGCTGGGACTCGTCCAGGGTCTCCAGGAAGGCGTTTACGAAGGCCTGGGCCTCGCGCTGCTCGGCGCCGCGCTGGGGGTCCTCGCCGTGGGCGGCCAGGGCCTCGGGGAGCTCCTCCGAGGGGCGCCTGCGCTGCGCCCGGCGGTGGTCCGCCGCCACCCGGAGCACCACCCGGAAGAGCCAGGTGCGAAGGGCCCTCTCGTCCGACGCGTCCTCGAGCCTCCGGTGCACCACGATGAACACCTCCTGGAAGGCGTCCGGCACGGAAGAAACCGGCACCCCGAGGCGCCCGAGGTTCGCGTACACGTAGTCCCCGTAGCGGTCATACACCCGGTGGAAGCGCGCGATCCGCTCGGCCTCCGTGAGCGCCGCGGGGGGCTCCGAGAGCGCCGTGGTGAGTTCCTGCACTGCCTGCACGACACCTCAGATGGTGCACCGAACACACACCCGTTGGAGAAACTTCACCGCCCCGGCAGCCGTAGCTCCACCCTGCGGGTGTCCGCCGTGTCCAGCGCGCGCACAACCTCCGCAAAGGTAGGGTAGTCTCCTACCTGTACCCTCCCGGTGGGCACCTCCACCCTGCGCACCATGTGCAGGCCAGCGCCTTCGCGCTCCCACCGGACGCTCCAGGTGACCCCGGGGCCGTGGCCCTCGCTGGAGGCGGGGAGCTCCTCCACGGTGGAGCCCTCGGGGAAGGTGAGGTGCAGGTCCAGGGTGGCCCTCACCGGGTCGCCGTTCCAGAGGGGCACCGTCCGGGTGGGGGCCTCGGCGTAGGTGCTCGCCGCGTCCGCGTGGAAGACGCCATCGAAGGTCATGCGGCGCCCCGACAGGTCGGCCATCCCCGGCGCCGTGAAGCGGTACCGGAAGACGATGTCCTCCTCGCGGTCGGTGATGCCCGTCACCGTGAGCTCGTCCACGCTGGCCCCGGCGATCATGCTGCCTACGTAGGCCTCGAACTGCCGTGTGCGGTTGGCCTCGTCGGTGCGTCGCAGGACCTCCCTCGCGCCCGTGGCCGCGTAGCCCCGGAGGTGCTCCTCGACCTCGCCCCGGCCGCTGCCGTCGGCCTGGAGCTGGAGCCGTACGGTGAGCGTGCGCCCGTGGGCCGCGAGGTCCAGCGCCGGCACCGTCACCCTCGGGGCGCCCGCCGCCAGGAGCAGCCCGGTGGAGCCCGCGACCGCGGGAGGCAGGTACCCCAGCGGGGCGTTGTGGTCCGCCGCGGTCACCCAGCGCACCCCGGTCTCCGTCTCCACCCGGAGGAGAATGGACTGGAAGGTGTCATCGTCGGCCAGGGCGCTCTCCGTGGCGTCGGCGTTGCCGGGGCGCAGGAGCGCGAGCTGGCACGGCACCCCCGCGAGGTTCAGCGTGTAGCACAGGACCCTCGTGCGGTGCCCGGAACGAGCCGCCAGCATCCTCGGGGCCAGGTCAAAGGGCGTGCCGGAGCCCTCCTGCTGGATGTTGTCCAGCACCCAGCGGTGCAGCCGCGAGAGCCTCTCCGTGGGCGTCCGGGCGCCCCGCACGATGCCGTTCACCTCGGTCACCGCCTCGGGGTCCCGAGGGTCCTGATCAATGAGGCGGTCCCTCAGGGCGTCCACCAGGCGCTCCCAGGTGGCGCCTGCGCCGAGGCTTACGCTCGGCATGAACTCCCGCGCCGCCACCGACGAGGGCTCCGGCGTCCGTCGGTCGCTCTGGCGCGCCACCCAGCGGTGCTCCACCAGCGCCCCGCGGTCCGTCACCTGGTGCGAGGGCGCCGGTCCCCGAGGGTCCACCAGGACGTCCATCCCGCGGGGGGCCACCACCACCAGCTCGCTGCGGTCGTAGGGCACCTCGAAGCCCTGGAAATAGAACCGGTCCCCGACGAAGCCCCCGGGCGCCAGGTCCGTCGGCGGGATCGCCCGCACATACTCGAACTCGATGGAGTCCCCGGGGCGGAGCTCTGGGAAGGACACCGAGTCCTTGCCGGCCACCACCTCGGGCTCCAGCCTCCGCCCGTCGGCCTTGAGCGTGCGCATGCGCAGCACCACGGCCCCTTCCGGCGGCGTGAACTCCCCGTGGGCCTCGACGCCCTCCTGGGTCTGCGCCCTCACCACGTTGTGCGTGAGCTCCAGCGCCGAGCCGTCCCGGTAGTTTCTCCGCACGGTGTAGTCCAGCACCAGCACCGCGGAGCCATCATAGTGACGCCCGCTGGCCTCGAAGGCCCGGAGCACCTCTGGGCCGTCGAGCCTCCAGGGCTGCAGGTCCTCGCGCCGGGAGAGCACCGCCCGGAGGCGGTACAGCGACCACAGCTCCGCGGGCCCGCGGGCGAGCTCCCGGTCCCGGAGCGCCAGGGCCTCGGGGCCCCGGCCACCCTCCAGGAGCAGGTCCGTCAGGTCCGCGCGCAGCCCGTCGTCCTCGGGGAGCTCCCCGAGGAGCGCCTCGGCGCGGCGAAGGGCCTCCTCCCTGGGCGCGGAGAGCCTCGCCAGCTCCACCAGCGAGCGCCGCAGGCTCCGGGCCTCAGGGTCGTCCCCGAGGAGGCGCTGGTACTCGTCCTGGGCGGCGCCCCACTGGCGGGTGCGCACAAGCACTCCCACCAGCGCGTCGGAGAGCGCGTCGCAGCCGCGCAGTTCGCGCGCGAGGGTGACCTCGTCGGCGCCGGTCCCGCGGCGCTGGGCCAGGGACAGGAGCATGCGGGTGGGCCAGCATGCGCGCGGCAGGCGCGCGTGGAAGCGCGTAAGGAGCGCCCGGGCCTCGCCCTCCCAGGTGCGGTCCAGGAGCCTCTCGGCCAGGTCCACGGCGAGCTCCGGGTTGTCCGGGAAGCGCGCGGAGGCCTCGCGGAGGAGCCTCAGGGCCTCGTCGGCGCGCTCATCTTCCCGGGCCAGGCGGGCGAGCTGCAAGGGCGGCAGCCAGGCCCCCGGGTCGCTGCGCCCGGCCTGCTCGAAGGCCCTGCGGGCGCGGTCCCTGGCGCGGTCCGCGGGGAGCGAGGGGTCCGCCTGGGCCACGGCCCCGAAGGCCAGGAGCGTGGTGGCCGTGGCGTGTTCGTCCCGGGCCAGCGGGCGCAGGAGCTCCCGGGCCCAGGCCGGGTCCCGACGCGAGAACGCAAGCTCCGCCCACACATAGCGCGAAAACGGGTCCGGCGGCGCCGACGCCCACGGGTTGGTCGCCGGCTCCCACGCCGGGGGCAGCGGGTGGGCTCCCTCCAGGGCGGGTACGAAGCGCCCCACCGGCACCCCGCGAGGGTCCGTGAGCTGCGCGATCAGCAACGGCGAGTGAAAACGGCTGGCGACCTTCACCCGGAGCGTATGGCGCCCCTCGGCGAGGCGCAGGGGCACAAGCACCTGGGAGCCCGTCACCTCCCGGCGGGCGTCCACCCGGGCCACGGTGACGCCGTCCACCAGCACGCTGAAGGTGTTGGGAGACTCCACGCGGAGCACGGCGTCCACGGCCCTCGGGAGCACCACGTCGGTGGCCGCGAAGAGCACCCCGGTGAGCGAGGAGCCCCGCCCGAGGTTGGCCGCGCAACCCCGAGCCTGGAGGGTATAGGTGGGCCGCGTCCCGCGCCCGGGACCCAGGTCATACACAGCCTGCAGGGGCGACGGCCCCTCCGGGGGGAGGGTCTCTTCAAAGCGCAGCATGGGGAAGGGCCCAAAGGGCCCCGCGACGGTCCACGCGGTGACGCACCCGGAGGCGTCGGTCCAGCGCCGCGCATCCTCCCTCAAGCCCCGCTCCCGGGCCCAGCGCACGGCGCTCTCCACCAGGGAGCCGTAGGCCGCGGCGCCCAGGAAGCCCGGCTCCTGGAGCGCGCGCTCCACCAGCGCGCGGAAGGGCCCGTCGAAGTCCCCGACGTCCCCGCGCAGGGCGAGGATCCTCGGGACCGCGGCCTCGGCCACCGCGGGCCCGAGCGGGTCGGGCGTCCGTCGGGCGCCGTCCACCGCGGCGAGGAGCTCCACGAGGCCGGTGTCAAAGTCCCCGCGCTGCACCGCCAGGAGCCCCCGGGCGAAGCGCACCCTCGGGTCCCCCTGCCAGCGCGGCGGGAGCGTCGCCAGGGCCCTCTCCCCCGCCGCGGGGTCCCCGCCCGGGGCCACCAGCTCCGCCAGCGCGCGGTCCCTCGCGGCGTCGTGGTCCTCGGGGACGCGAGCGACCCGTACTCGCAGCGCCTGGAGCGTGCGCTCCCGGGCGCCGTGGGTGGCGCCGCATGCGAGCAGGCACAGGCTCAAGAAGAGCGCCCGTCGGATCATCGCCCCACCTCCGTCGCGAGGCGCACGGTGACCCGGCGCTGGAGGGCCTCGTCCACGGCCTGGCAGAAGGCCCGGAAGGCCGGGTACTCCTGCGCGGGGATGCGGTCCCGGGTGCGCACGAAGACCCGCCTCACGGTGAGGGTCTGGCCCTGGGCCTCGACGGTGAAATCCAACCGCCCGAAGGGGCTCTCCAGGTGCGTGGCGGGGGGCAGGTCCGTGGCCTGGGCGCCCGCCGGGAGCTGGATCGTGCGGGTCTGCTCGGAGCGCGAGGGGATGCCCGGCACCAGGTCGTGGGTGCGCGCCGAGCGCGTGGCGAAGCGCCGCGTGAGGTCCAGCGGCGCCGTCGGCGGGAAGAGCCAGGTGCGGCCCTCGCGGGTGCCGAAGCGCGGCACCGTCGCGTCGAAGCTGTAGCGCGCGGGCTGCTCGATGTCCGTGAGGTCCCCGGTGCGCACGGCGGTCACCCTCACACCGGGGAAGTGCTCCCGGAGGTAATCTTCGATGCGCTCGGCGCGCGTGGCCTGGGCCTCCAGGGTGGTGCGGGCCCAGCCCGCGTCGGGCCCCCGGAGCTCGTGGTCCTCGCGCAGCGCGGCGCTGCCGTCCTCCGCCAGGCGGAGCTGCGCGGTGGTGCTGGAGGTGTTCCGGTCCGGCGTGTACACCGGCGTCTGGACGAGCCTGGCGCCCCCCTCGCGGTCCACGATGAGCGCCGTGGTGCCCTGGTCCCCGGCGGGCAGCTCCTCCATCCCGCTGTGCTGCGCCGTGCCGTCCAGGAACAGGTCCAGCGAGGGCACGTACGCGATCGCGTGATCAAAGATCGCCAGCGACGCGGGCGACGTCTCGATGGCCCCGTTGGGCCGCGTGCGCAGGAGCACCAGCGACGCCTCGATGCCCGCCTCCCGGAGCATCGTCACGATCACGCTCGCCTTGTCCTTGCAGTCCCCGAAGCCCCGGTTGCACACCTGCGGCACGCTGTACGGCTGGAACCCGTGGATCCCGAACTCCAGCGCGATGTACCGCGTGTGGGCCAGCACCCACCCGTAGATCGCCCGCACCTTGTCCCTCGGCTCCGTAAGCCCCCGGGTGAGGTCCCTCACCACCCCCCGCAGGCGGTCGTCCAGGACAAGCTGGTCCCGCACCAGCCCCCAGTACCACCGGCCTACCTCGTCCCAGGTGCGATAGGTGCTTACATGTAGGTATGCCGCTCTCTCGGTGGCTCCCGGGGCGTGGTCTTCGGGGCGCACGGCGGGGACGTCGTCGGCCCACCAGCGGTGGAGGGTCTCCTCGCGCTCGGTGCGGGCGTCGTGGGAGACCTGCACGCGGGGGGAGACGTAGGTGTGAAAGGTGCGCGAGGCGGGGGCTCGGAGGAGGTAGCGCCAGCGGGCCCGGGGCATATTGTCTTGAATGATCTCCAGGTCGCCGAAGTAGTCCGCGAAGTTGTTGCGCGGGGAGACGTCGTCCACGCGCCAGCGGACCTCGACCACGTCGCCCGGGGCGAGCCTCGGGAAGGCCACCTGCACCACGCGGTTGTTGAAGAACATCCGCGCGGAGCCATCCTGGGAGACGCTGTACTCGCCGACCTGGGCGCTCTCGTCCACGCTGCCGTCGGGGTGGAACACCCGGGCCCCGCGCAGCTCGAAGCGCTGGGCGTCGGGGTCGTACTGCATGGAGTAGACCCTCCCGGAGCGGGCCCCGGCGTCGTTTGCGACCTGGTAGGCCACCTGGCGGAAGGTGCCCGCCAGGCCGTTGGGGTACACCGTGCGCACGGTGAGCTCCGCCAGGGAGCGAACGTTGTAGTCCCCGGCCTCGCGCTGGCGCCGCGCCAGGAGGGCCTCCGGGGCCTCGGCCTCGGCCTCGTCGGCGCGGGCGATGGCGGGCTCCAGGGCCTCCAGGTGCTGCCGCAGCTGCGCGTCCTGCGGGCGCAGGGCCAGGGCGCGGCGCATGGAGCCCCGGGCCAGGTCGTTGCGCTGGAGCCTCGCCTCCAGGGCGCCGCGGGCGCTCCAGAGCCCGGCCTCGTCGGGGCTCAGCTCCGTGGCGCGGGCCAGCACCCCGAGGGCCCCGTCCCCGTCGGAGATGGCCTCCAGGAAGCCCGCCGCGGTGGTGTACACGGACAGTCGATCGGGGCGCAGGGCCAGCATGCGATCGACCTCGCGGCGCACCCCGTCGCGGTCCCCGCGGGTGCGGGCGTCGAAGGCCAGGGCCTCGTGGGACTCCAGGTCCGTGTAGCTCACGCGCAGGAGGGCCCTGCGGAGCGCGAGGGCCTCGGCGTGTTGCTGCCCCCGCTCGGCCAGGAGGGCCCTCACGCGCAGGAGCGCCGGGGCCCTCGGGGCCGTGCCCGAGGCCTCTTCCAGGAGCGCCCTGGCGCGCAGGGGGAGCCCCGCGCCGTCCAGGAAGAGCGCGTACTCGATCCTGGGGACGAGGTAGTCCGGGTCCCTCCGGAGGGCCTCTTCGAGGTACGGGACGCACTCCTCGGGGTAGACCCCGACGCGGCGCTCGTGGCCCAGGGCGGCCAGGACGTGGGCGTCCGTGGGGCCGAGGGCGTAGGCCCTGGCGAGGGACTGAAGCCGCTGGTTGCGCTCCGACGCGAGCTCCGCGGCCAGGAGCCAGCGGGCGGCGGTGGGGGCGCGCCGGGCGGCGCTCTCGGCCAGGTCCGCGGCCTCGGGCGAGGCCGGGTCCTCGGAGCCCGTGAGGTGGATCCAGCGGGCCAGGGCCTCCAGGTGCTCGGGGGTGGCCCCGGGGGCGTGGGCTCGGCGGCGCAGCTCGGCCAGCACTCCGACGGGCTCCGGGAGCGTCGCCGTCGGCGCTGGCAGCGGGGCGATGGTGGGCGCGGCCTCGGGGGCGTCCGAGGCGATGGTAGCGGCCAGGGGGGTGCCGTCCGGGCGCGTGAGGCGCGCGTAGAACGCGAGCCCGCGGTCGTCGGTGCACACCTTGAGGAGGACGCGGTTGGGGCCCCTTCGCAGGCGCACGGGCGCGCCGGCCCGATCGGGGAAGGCGCGGCGCACGGCGGCGTCGCGGAGGACCAGGGCGCCGTTGACGTAGGCCGCCACGGCGCCCGTGGCGCCGAGCCAGAGCACGGCGGGGCCGTCGTTTACAGCGGTGACGGTGCTGTGGGCGAAGGCGCATGCGTTGACGCTCGGGCGCACCAGCGCGTCGAGCGGGACGAGCCCCGCGCGGGTGATGCCCGGCACCGGGCGCCAGCGCACGGGGCGCTCCAGGCCGTCGTAGGCGCGGTCGGGCTCCAGGCCGGCGCCGCGGTCGGTCTCCGGCCCGTACTCCCGGGCGAAGCCCGCGCGGCCTTCGTTGTCAAAGGGCCCGATGACCCGCCAGGAGGTGAGGTACCCGAGCTCCGCGGCGAGGGCGCTAGCCTGGTGGAGCTGGCCGAGCTCGCGGCGGGTCTCGGCTTCCAGCATGCGGGCCAGGGCGCGGCGCGGGGGCAGGACCGCGGGCTCCTCGGCGAAGGCCCGGAGCCGGTCCGCGAGGGCGGCCGGGTCGAGGTAGTCCCGCAGGGCGCGCAGCCGCAGGAGGGCCACGGCGCCGTCCGGCGTGCGGCGCCCGAGGGAGGCCTCGCGGGAATGGACCTGGAGCCACTCCTCGCCGAGGTGCTGGGCGTGCGCGCGAGGGCCCGCGAGGAGCGCCGCGAGGGCCAGGGCTGCCATGGACAGGCGGCGGGCGGAGTCGTACACCCACCGGCCCTGATGCTCCTTGGGATCTTGAAGACGCTCCGGCCACGGCAGTGGGTGAAGAACCTGTTCGTGCTGGCGCCGCTGGTGTTCGCCCACAGTCTGTTCCATGAGAAGGTCCTCTGGAGAGCCCTGGCGGCCTTCGTGGCCTTCTCCATGCTGGCCGGGGCGGTGTATACAATCAACGATCTGGCGGACGTCGAGGACGACCGAAACCACCCGACGAAGCGCGCCCGGCCCATCGCCGCGGGGCTGGTCCCCGAGGGGGTGGCCCGCGCGGTGGCGCTGTCCCTGGTGCTGGGCGCCCTCGGGGGCGCGCTCCGGCTGGGCGTGGAGGTCTTCCTGGTGGCGGGGTCCTACCTCGCGCTGAACCTCGGGTACTCGTTCAAGCTCAAACAATTCGCCTACCTCGACGTGGTGTGCATCGCCTCGGGCTTCGTGCTCCGGGTGGTGGCCGGGTGCTACGCGGTGTCCACGGTGGAGCACCCGGTCCGCCCGTCGCTCTATCTCCTGGGGTGCACGGCCTTTCTGGCATTGTTCCTCGGCTTTGGGAAGCGCTACCACGAGCTCCGGGTGAACGCCGCCAAGGCCCGGACCTCGCTCCACGCCTACACGCACGGACATCTCCGGGCGACCCTCTGGGGCACGGCCCTGGCCACCGTGGCGGTGTACCTGGCCTGGACCCTGGACCCGCCGGTGCAGCTCCTCTTCGCCCGGGAGTACCTCTGGACGACCACCCCGCTGGTGCTCCTGGGCATCGGCCGCTTCGTGTGGCTCCTGCAGTCCGGCGGCGGGGAGAGCCCGACGGACGCGATGCTCAAGGACTCGACCTTCGTGGTGACGGTGATCGCCTGGAGCCTGGTGATGGTCACCATGATCTACCGGCTGCGGCCCTCGGGCTGAGCCTTGCCGGGGTGGGGTGGACCGGCTAAGGTCCCGAGGGACTCAAAGCGCCGGAGTGGCGGAACTGGCAGACGCACCGGATTCAAAATCCGGCGAGGTCACACTCGTGCGGGTTCAACCCCCGCCTCCGGCATGACCCCTTTTGGAGGGCTACGATCAGACGTCGCCGCAGGTTCCTCGGAAGCCTACACGCACACCCGCGGCGTTGGCGACGCAGCTGTTCGAGTAGGTGCGCGCGTCACACCCGCACACCGGGTCGAAGATCCGGATGCATGCCGTGGGGCGGGCCTGGCAGGTGCCCGGCGTGCCGCAGCCCTCGCCGGCGCAGTACTGGTCCGCGTGGCAGTCGCTGTTGCTCGCGCACCGGGACACGATGATCATGCAGCAAGACAGGCACCGCGTGTCGTAGCAGCGTCGGGTCGCGCTGCAACACGCCATCCCGGAGCCGCAATCCCGGTCCGTGGTGCAGGTGCCCGTGCCCGTGTCGGGGGTGCCCGCGTCGGTCCCCGTGGAGCACGCCCCTCGGGCGCGCGTGGGACGGTCCGGCCGACAGGCCAGGTAGGTCACGCCCGTACATGAGCAGAAGGTCTCCGGGCGGATGCACGCAATGCCCGCGGTGCAGGCCCCCTCGCGGGTGCAGACGTTCTCGGGGTAGATGCACTCGTGGCCGCGGGCGCAGTCGGCGGCGGTGGCGCAGCGGGTGGTGGTGCCGCCGTCGATCACCGTGGGGCACGCCCCGCGGGCGCGCGTGGGCCGATCCGGGCGGCAGCTCATGTAGGTCTCGCCCGTACACGAACAGAAGGTCTCCGCCCGGAGGCACAGGATGGCGGTCATGCAGGTGCCGGTGCCGGTGCTGGAGCAGACGGCGTCTGGGAAGACGCACTCTCGGCCGGCGCCACACTCGCGGGTGGTGGAGCAGTGGGTCACGGTGCCGCCGTCGGTGCCCGCGTCCACGCCAGCGTCCGGCGCGATGCAGGCGACCCCCGGCGGGTTGCAGCGGCCCGTGGTGGGGCAGCAGCGCAGGCCCGAGGTGCAGTCGGTGTCCGCGCGGCACAGGGTGGTCCCGCCGCAGGGTGAGCCCGCGGGGACGCACGAGCGCGAGGCCTCGCAGCAGGTGGTGCCCGCGGGGCACCGCGCGGTCGCGCAGAAGGTGGTCCCGGCGTCCGGGGGCGGGTCCGTGGGGCAGCGCTCGCCGCTCCCGAGGCAGCGCATCAGGGCCTCGCAGCACACCGTCCCGGGGCCGCACAGGACCCTCGCGCAGAAGCTCCCGCCGCCGTCGGTGCCCGCGTCCACGCCGGCGTCGGTGGTCGGGCACGCGCCGCTCGCGCGCACCCGCTCGCCGTTCTGGCTGGCGTCGCAGCGGTTGGAGTACGTCCGCCCGTTGCAGCCGCAGACGGGCATGAAGATCGTCGCGCAGCCCTCAGGGCGCGGCACGCACACGCCCGGGGTGCCGCAGCCCTCGCCCTCGCAGTACGCGCTGCCCGGGCAGTCCGCGTTGCTCCGGCAGAGGGACGGCCCGCCCATGCAGCAGGCCAGGCACCGCGGGTCGTAGCAGCGCCCCACCATCGGCGCGCTGGGGTCCGTGCAGCACAGCGCCCCGCCCGTACAGTCCGCGCTCGAGCGGCAGGCGCCGCCCGCGTCCGGCGGCGGGACGTCCCCGCAGCGCTCCCCGGGGCCGATGCAGCGCCGGAGAGCCTCGCAGCACGTGGTGCCCGCCGCGCAGCGCGCCGTGGCGCAGAAGCCCACCGGCGGGTCCCCGTCGGGGCGGCCGCCGTCGGTCATCGGGGGGGCCGTGTCCGGCGTCACCACGTCGGTCCCGGGTGGTACGTCGGTCCCCGGAGGCACGTCCGTGCCAGGGGGCACATCGGTGCCGGGCGGGACATCGGTGCCAGGGGGCACATCGGTCCCCGGGGTGCTGTCCGAGCCCCCGTCCGTGGCCGGGGCGTCGTCGCCCGTCTCGGACCCGGTGCCGGTGTCCTCGAAGGCGTTGATGTTCGTGCTCCCGCAGCCCCCGAGGGCCACCAGGGCGCCCAGGGCCAGGCCCAGAGGCCACCCTCGCGCAAGTCCGTGTAGATCCTTCATGCCCGTCCAGAGCCCCAGAACCTCGAGACCGGCTCAGATATTTTTCCTGAGCCGGTTTGTGGGCCTGTGGGATCTTGACCATGTGACTTCCGTCCTTGCGGTGCCCCTGGCCACGGACACCCCGTGCCCGGACACCGATGACCGTGACGACGCTCCCCTGGTCGCCCGCGCCCTCCGCGGCGACCACCAGGCCGAGGCCATGATCTACCGCCGCCACGCTCGCTTCATCGGGAACCTCGCCGCAAGGCTCTGCGGCGCCCGCGCCGACGCCGAGGACATCACCCAGGACACCTTCGCCCAGGCCCTGGAGCACCTGCACGAGCTGCGCGACCCGAGCGCCCTCAAGCCCTGGCTCGCCCGCATCGCCGTGCGCCAGGCCCAGCGCCGCCTACGGCGCCGGCGCCTCCTGCGCTGGCTCGGCCTCGAAGGGCCCCACCCGGACCGCGGCCTGGACACCCTCGCCGCCACGGACAGCTCCCCGGAGTGCCGCGAGGCCCTCGGGCAGATCGAAGCGGTGCTCTCCAGGCGCCCCGCCGGGGAGCGCGTGGCCTGGACGCTCCACCGCGTCGAGGGCGAGACCCTGGAGGCCGTCGCCGAGGTCTGTGGCTGCTCCCTGGCCACCGTCAAGCGCCGCGTGGCCGCCGTGGAGGCCCGCCTCGACCGCACCCTGGAGCGCTCCCCACGCCTGGAGGCCCCGCGATGACCGCCCTTCCAAACCCCCTGCGCCGCGCCCTCCAGGAGCCCTTCACCGACGCCTCCCTGGCACCCCTGTGGCCCCAGATCGAGCGCCGGCGGCAGTCCCTCCGTTGGCAAAGCCGCGCCTGGCTCGCAGGGGGTGCCCTGGGCGTCGCCCTGGCGCTATTTATCCTACGTTTACCTACATCAACCCCTGGACCCCTACATCTCCAGGGAGGTGGGTCTGTGGTGGCGGTGACGGCGGGACCCGACGGGCGGGTGCTCACCCTGGACGATCGGTCCCGGGTGACTCTCTCGGCCGGGGCGCGCTGGGTGCCGTCGGGCAACAGCGGGAGCCAGTTTGCGTCCATGCTCCTCTCGGGGACCGCGCGCTATGACGTGACGCCCGGCGGCCCGCGGCGCTGGAGCGTCGCGTGTGGGGTGGCCACGGTGCGCGTGACCGGCACATCGTTCACGCTGGAGCGCTCCGAGGGTGGCCTCTCGGTGCGGGTGTGGCATGGGCGCGTCACCGTCGAGGGCCCGACGGTGCCCTCGGGGCGCCTCGCTCTCGGCGCCGGAGAGGTTCTGGTGGTCCGGGCGCCCGCCCCCGCGGCCGTGGCGATGGCCGCGGTCGTGACAGAGCGGGTGGTTCCATTGCCGGAGCCAGTGGTTGCGGTGCCGTTGGAGACAACGCCGAGGGCGCCGCGGCGCGGTGCGCTGGCGCGGGAGGGGGCTCCGGAGGACCTGTTGGCGCAGGCCGAGGCGGCCCGCGAGGCCCGGCGCTACCCGGCCGCGGCGGCCCTCTACCAGCGCTTCCTGGCGCGGCGGCCGACGGACGCCCAGACCCCGGTGGTGGCCTTCACCCTGGGGCGCCTCCAGGCCGAGCGCCTCGGGGACCCTCGGGGGGCCGCCCGGAGCTTCGCCACGGCGCTCTCTCTTGGGGTCCCGAGGGACCTCGAAGAGGACCTCCGGGTCCGGAGGGTGCAGGCCCTAGCTCAAACCGGAGATGAAGCCGGCGCGCGAAGGGCCGCCCGGGAGTGCCTGGCGCGCTTCCCGCATGGTCGCCGGGTGGGTGACCTGCGGCGATGGAGCGAATAGATAACCACCTCGCGCTGGGGGCCCTGGCGCTCCTTGGGGCGGTGCTCTGCGCGGGCGAGGCCCGAGGCCAGGGCGTGCCCACGCGGGTGCGCATCGAGCCTCCGGCGTGCACCGAGGGGCCCTTTGACGGCCGCGGCTGGCTCACGCTCCTGGCCTCGGAGCTGCACACGGACGGAGTGGACGCGGTGGACATCGCCCCGGCCCCGGAGGCGCCCGGGACCATGGCCGTGGTCCGGGTGGACGCCCCGTCGTGTCGGCCGGACCTCACCGAGGTGCAGCTCACGGTGGACGACCTCCTCACGCACAAGAGCGTGCGCAGGACGCTCTCCCTGGAGGACCTGCCGACCTCCGCGAGGCCCCGGGCGGTGGCCCTGGCGGCGGCGGAGCTCCTCCGGGCGAGCTGGGCCGAGCTGGGGCTCCCGGACAGCCCCGTGGCGCCGTCGGCGGTGCCTCCGGCGGTACGTCGGGCGATGCTCCTCAGGCTGGCCCCCGCGGTGCGGGAGGTGTCGGGCCCGAGCCCTCCGCGCGCCGAGGAGCCCCAGCGCTGGCGGGCTTCCGGGGCCCTGGAGGCGCTGGTGTTCCCCGGGCAGAGCGGTGCTGTCCTGGGCGCCCGGGCCTCCGCGACCCGGAGGCTCTGGGACCGCCTCCCGCTGGTCCTCCGGGCGGACCTGGGCGGCGCCTATGGGCTGGCCTTTGACCGCAGCGGCGAGATCGACGTGGTGCTGGTGTCGCTCGGGGCGTCGCTGCAGCTCGTGACGGGCAGCGAGGCCCTCGGGCTCTCGCTGGGGCCGAGGGTGGAGCTCGGCTGGGCCTGGGTCCAGGGGCGCCTCGCGGAGGTCACCGAGGGCGGGGCCCCCACGGTGCGCGCCCTCTCGGGGAACTCTCCGGTGCTCCTGGTGGGCGGGGCGGCGACGCTCCGGTCTGCGCTGTCATCGCGTTGGAGCGCGGTGCTGGAGCTCACCGTGGGGCAGACGGTCCGGGGGGTGAGAATCTCCTCCTCGGGGCAGCAGGTGAGTGGCCTGGAGGGGCCCTCGCTCTCCCTGGGGGTGGGGCTCTCCAGGAGCTGGTAGGCGGCCTGCTTCGTGGGTACGCGGTGTAGCCACCGCAGGAGCCGACAGGGACGTCCTCGCCAGGACCTGGCGAGAGCCCAACATCGAAAGAGAAGGTGCCGCTCCCGTGACCGTGACAGCGGGACGCCTCACCTCACCGACAGTACGGCCCCGTGTACGGGTTGGGCCTGCACGTCGATCGCCCGAGCCACCGACGGAGGACCTCCTGGTAGTTGGTCGGGTGCCCCGGCGCCCAGATGCCCCGGCGGTTGGCCCGCGCCTCCGCCTCCGCATGCACCATCGCCGTGTGCACGGGCTCCGGCGCGCACCCGAACTCCGTGTAGTATGCGCTCAGCCCCTCCCGCACCAGCCTCACCTGGAGGAGCTCCCCGTCCGCGAACACCAGCCCCAGCCAGCGCATGTACGGGTCCAGGTCCGGCTCGCTAGACCCCGGCGTGTTCTGCCTCGGCACGATCACCAGCTCCCGCGCCGCCGCCAGGTACCGCGCCACCACCTCCGCCGTCGCCACGCCAAACGCCGTGGTCTCCGCCCCGTGCGACTCCTCCGTGTTCACAAAGAGGAACCGCAAGGTGATGTTCCCGCGCACGGGCACGCCGAACTGCGCCGTGTCTCCGTCAACATTCCGCAGGAGCATCGTCGGGATCGCCGGGAGGTAGCCCCGAGGCACGTCCGCCAGCGTCAGCCTCCGCGGCGCGGGACACCCCGAGTCCGCCAGCTCCGCGTCCCTCACCAGCGTCCCCGTGTCCGCGCTCCCCCCCGTGTCCGCCGCCGCCTCCGACGACCCCACGTCCTGCGCCGCGTCCACCGCGGCGTCAGGCCCCGGAGGGAGCGTCCCCGTACTCCCCTCGCACCCCACCGCGGCGATCACCCCGAGAAGCACCAAAACGCGCATGAAAGAACCCGGAGTCTGCCCCCCGCCCTCCCCCGCCGCAAGCGCCCTCCCCCACGATTGACAGAATATGTCCAACGGGAATCCGTCGGTGGCTGGCCTCGGGCGTGCCTTCGGGTTCACACTGGGCCCGTGGGAGAACCCACCCAAGGACAGCTCACGCCGGAGCCGACGCCCACCGGGATGGTGACGGTGCGGGGCCTGGTGCGTACGGTGACCTTCCGCAACGACGACCAGAGCTTCTCCGTGGTGCGCTTCCTCACCGTGGACGGCCAGGAGCTCACGGTGGTGGGCCCGCTGGGGCCGGTGAACGCGGGGGAGCCCGTGAGGGTGACGGGCACCTGGGAGGAGCACGGCACCCACGGCAAGCAGCTCCGGGCCCAGGCCGTGGTGCCGGAGCTGCCCACCACGCCCGACGGGATCCGCAGGCTCCTCGGGTCGGGCTTTGTCCCGGACATCGGGGCCACGCTGTCCGGGCGCATCGTGGACCGCTTTGGGACGTCCACCCTGGACGTGATCGCCGACCACCCGCAGCGCCTGAAAGAGGTTCCTGGCATTGGAAAGGCCCGCGCCGAGCGCATTCAAGAGGCCTTCCGCGCCCGGCGGGCCGAGGTCGAGTCCAAGGCCTTCATGCAGGCCCTGGGCGTGGGCCCCGCCCTGGCCCGCAAGGTCTGGGAGCGCTTCGGCGGGGACACCACCCAGGTCCTGCGCGAGAACCCCTACCGCCTCGCCGAGGAGATCGCCGGCATCGGGTTCCTCACCGCGGATCGCGTCGGCCGCGCCGTGGGCATCCGCGATGAAGACCCCAGGCGCATCGCCGCATGCGCGCTCTACCTCCTCCTCCAGGCCGTGGACGACGGCCACACCGGCGCGCCCCCGGAGGAGCTCGCCGTCAACGCCCACGAGTTCGGCGTGGAGAGACCGCTCCTCCTGGAAGCCCTGGAGCGCTTGACCGACAACGGGAACGTCATCCGGGACCGCGCGTTGATCTACCCTCCGCCCCTCTACCGCGCCGAGGTCGCCGTGGGCGAGCGGGTGGCCTCCCTGGTGCTGCGCCCGGTGAGACCCATGGACCCGAGGTACCTCTGGTCCCCGGAGGTCTCCCGCGCCCTCGACGCGCTCTCGGGCACCCAGCGCGAGGCCGTGAGGGCCACCATGGACCACGGCCTGGTGGTGCTCACCGGCGGACCGGGCACCGGCAAGACCACCACCGTGCGCGCCGTGGTGGCCCTCCACAAATCCGCAGGCCACAAGATCGCCCTGGCCGCCCCCACGGGCCGGGCCGCCAAGCGCCTCTCCGAGGCCACCGGCCACGAGGCCAGCACGCTGCACCGGCTCCTGGCCTGGGACCCGCGCCTACAGCGCTTCCTGCGCGACGCGGACGCCACCCTGGACGCGGACCTGGTCCTCGTGGACGAGGCCTCCATGGTGGACATCCAGCTCGCCCAGGCGCTCCTGGAGGCCCTCCCTCCGGGCGCCCGGGCGGTGTTCGTGGGCGACGCCGACCAGCTCCCGCCGGTGGGCCCGGGGACCGTTCTCTCGGACCTCCTGGCATGCCCCGAGGTCCACGCGGTGCGCCTCCGGGAGGTGTTCCGTCAAGCCGCCCAGAGCGCCATCGTGCGCGCTGCGTATGATGTCCTGCGCGGGACCGTGCCGCGCTCCAGCGCCCCGAGGCAGCCCCTCCAGCCCGGGGACCCGCCCGTCCCCCCGGACGGAGAGCTCTTCTGGCTCAAATGCGACGACGCCGAGCGCGCCCAGGAGCTCCTGGTGCAGACCGTGGCCGGGCGCCTCCCCAGGGCCTTTGGCCTCGACCCCTTGAGGGACGTGCAGGTGCTGGTGCCCACGCACCGGGGGCCCCTGGGGGCCCAGGCCCTGAACCTCGCCCTGCAGAGCGCCCTGAACCCCGGCGTGGCCCGCGGCCGAAGGGGCTTCTCCCCCGGCGACAAGGTCATGCAGCACAAGAACAACTACGACCTCGACGTCTGGAACGGCGACGTAGGCATCGTGGTCAGCGTGGACGACAAGACCGTCAAGGTCCGCATCGACGGCCGCGACGTGGTGTTCACCGGCCCCCAGGCCGACGCCCTCTACCTGGCCTTCGCCAGCACCACGCACAAAGCCCAGGGCTCCGAGTATGACGCCGTGGTGGTAGGTCTCCACACATCCCACTACATGCTGCTCAACCGCTCGCTCTTGTACACGGCGATCACCCGCGCGAGGCGCCTGGTGGTGCTTGTTGGCAGCGAGAGGGCCGTGCGTCTGGCGGCGAGCACCGAGCGGGTGAGCGAGCGCCACGGCGCCCTGCGCGAGCGGCTGGAGGAACGGCTCCGGGTGGCCGCGAGGCGGTGAGGCGGCGTGGGCTCCGTATGGTCACCGCGGGATCACGCAGCGGAAGCCCACATCATCAGCCTGGAACGAAGGAGCATTGCTCAAGTCGAGAGACCAGATGCCAGCTCCATTTCCTCCGCTCACGGCACCACCACGAACCTCGGCAGAGGGGATTCCGAATCGTGTCGTTCCGTCACCAGAGTGAGCCGCAGAATTGATGTTGTTTGTCGAATCCCGATCGTACGGATAGAGCGCCACAAAAGTGGGCCATCCAGAGTTCCTTGCAGGGTTGTTCGAATCGCGAGGCCATTGCGGCATCCCCCGGTGTGCCTCCGGTATGGCGAGGGGGGCCCCACAAGCCACACAACCTCCAATAATGCCAGGTTCGGTACCAAAATCCGCCCGTCCAAGACCCGCATGCCAGTCGGCGGTCCACTCTTGGACATTGCCGATCATGTCCTCTGCTCCCCATTCGCTCTTACATGACAAGTTCTCCTCTGTGAGAGAATACACCCCGGTCGCTGAACTCGTCGTGCGAGGAGCGGCACCGAAGCCACCACCCATTCCGGTGCGGCAGCGTCCATTCGACCCATCAGTGGTGCCTGGGTCTGGCGTTCCCTGGGCAGCACGCAGCCACTCGGCGCCCGTCGGCAGTCGCTTGCCGCTCGCGGCACATGCCTCGTTCGCCTGAAACCAGGTGATGAACCGACTAGGTTGTACATCCCGCCGACTAACGGCAAATAGCAGCCGTCCCGGGACCCCAGGGATTCTCGGCCGCGACCACTGGCCATTATCCGGAAAGCCACGATCGTAGTTATCCTCGCGAGCACCATAGGGAGTCAGGGGCGCTTCTGGAAGACCCAAACGCCCCTCTCGGTCGCGCCACACCGTCGCCTCGTAGCGATCGATCCAGAATGCGCTGGCGCCATCACCGACACGAACCACCTCGTCCATTCCCCGGCGACACAACCACCGACCACTGGGTGTTGCAGCATCGCTCGTGCGCTCATACCCCACCGGGCAGTCCGGCGTGTCGTATTGATTTGTTACGGCGGCTCGCACCGCCAAGTTAGCCGACCCCGCCGACATCGCGAAGAACGCATAAGGCACCGGGTTGATCGCAGTATAGGGTGCGATCTCCATGCCAGCGATCAGCGCACGCGCTTCGACGTTGCGTCCATCAAACAGGTCCGGGGGGCAGGCCACACCTGGCGTCGCTCGCTCCAGATCGATCTCGCCTGTGAAGGAACCTGTCGTCGCATCCCGCCGCAGGGTCACCTCCCGTCGGCACACCTCCGTGCCCACCCTGCGGAACTGGATCTCGACGACCGGCATCGTCGCGCTCGATCCAACGGGAACCTCAGACAGGGTCCCGGCGATGGACAGGTACGTCCGCGGCCGTCCCGGTTCGCCCTCGCGCGCCAGCGCCGTGCGGATCGTCACGAACGCGGCGACGCAGAAGGTCGCCGTGGCCAGCAACGTGGCCAGCAGCGTGCGAAGCAGGAACTCTCTCCGAGTGATCATGGACGTGCTCCCTGGGGCTTGTACAAGGGGAGGGCGCGGGGCATGCTTCGGACATGGCGTACGCGGACCTGAAGAACGATGTGGTGTTCCGCAAGATCTTCGGTCACCACGCGGACGTGACGATGGGGCTCCTGAACGACCTGCTCGGCCGCGCGGGCGAGCAGGCCATCACCGCGCTGGAGTTTCTGCCGCCGGACCAGGCGCCGGTGGTGCCCGGGTTCAAGTACTCCATCGTGGACGTCAAGTGCCGCGACGCCTCGGGCACCACCTTCGTGGTGGAGATGCAGGTGCTGCCCGTGACGGGATTCCTGAACCGGGTGGTGTACAACGCGTGCAAGGCCTACGTGGGCACGCTGGTCCGCGGGGCGGGCTACCACGCGCTGACGGACGTGGTGGCCGTGTCCCTCTGCGACTTCGAGCTGTGGCCCGACGCCGAACGGGACCGCGCGGGGCAGCCGCGGGTGCCGCTGCGTAGCCGCTGGGAGATGACCGAGCGGACGGCGGGGGGCCTCGGCATCCCGCAGGTGCAGTACCTCTTCGTGGAGCTGCCCAAGCTCGGGGATCGGGTGCCCGCCGACGAGGTGGAGCGCTGGGTGGCGCTCTTCCGCGCGGCGCCCATCCTGGACC
The DNA here is from genome assembly GCA_016218725.1 of Deltaproteobacteria bacterium. Lineage (GTDB taxonomy): Bacteria > Myxococcota_A > Polyangia > Polyangiales > JACRDB01. The sequence continues at coordinate 16,098 of JACRDB010000149.1, read as the reverse complement.
CCGGGGAGATGGCCGCGGTGCCCCTGACCAACGCCCAGCGCCACTGCCTGGCGCTCGCCCAGGAGGAGACCTTCACCCCCGCCGAGCGCGACGCCATCGCGCGCGCCCACGAGGAGGTAGACCAGTTCCGGCGCACAGTCCTCGCAGAGTCCGCGAGGGCACGCACTGAGGGACGCACCGAGGGACGCGCGGAGGGCTCGTTGGCGGGTCGTCGCGAGGCGCTGCGAACGCTGGCACGGGTGGCCGGCATCACGCCGTCGGCGCAGGACGAGGCTCGCATCGACGGGTGCGCTGACGCCGCCACGCTGGACCGCTGGATCGCCAACGGCCGCGCGGCGAGGGACGCGGGTGAGCTGTTCGGGTGAGAGGGGCATCGCGTTCACCGCGCGACCACGCAGCGGAAGCCGATGAACGGACTTCCTTCCTCTAGCATGGCGTCTTCGTTGTCTGATAAGACACTCCGCATTACTGCATTGACACATGGTGCGAGCGTGGTAGACCTGCGCGATGCACGCGGCGTTCGACCAGTTCGGCAAGCAGGTGGCGGAGGTGCTCCTCGCGCCCACGGGCACCGTGGTGGTGGACGGGGAACTCGCGGCGACGGACGCGCAGCGGCCCGACGTGCGGTACGAGCCTGACCCGAAGAAGGCGGCGGAGCGCGCGGAGCTGGGGGACCTCGGGCGCATGGCGGAGGGGCCATGCACGCTGGAGCTGATGCACGAAGCGCCCAGCGTAGACGAGATGCTCGGCTGCCTCCGCAAAGTGCTGACCTGGAACCACCTGCGCGCCCTCTTGCCCGACCCCCAGCCGGGGGAGGCGCCTCGGTCGAGCGCGGTGTGCTGGCTCCTCTGCGGCGGCCACCCGAAGACCGCGGCGCTGGAGCTGGCGCTCGTCCCGATGCCGGGGTGGCCCGCGGGCTTCCTGTGGGCGAGCCCCGGACTGCCGCTGCGCGTGGTGGTGTGCAGCCAACTCCCCCGCACGCCTGCGACGCTTCCCCTGCGGCTCCTGGGTGCTGGCGTGACCTTGCGGGAGGCCATGGAGGATCTCCGGGCGATGCCCTCGGGGCCTCTCCGAGACAAGCTCCGGTGGCTGGTCCGGTACTTCTTGCGCCAGCGCGCGAACCGCGCCACACTCGCTCCTGGAGAACCTGCGGAGTTGGAGGCCACCGTGATCGATCTGTCCGAGTTCCAGGCAATGGATGACCAACTTCGCAGGGAAGGCCAGTTGGCTCCCCTCCTCCACCAGTTCGAGCGCAAGCTCTGCCGCGTCCTCACCGAGGCGGAGCGCGAAACGCTCCTCGGGCGCCTCGTTGCGATGGGACCCACGCGCCTCAGCGATGTGGTGCTCGACCTGGATGGCCCGACGCTCGATGCGTGGCTGCGCGACCCGGCCGCGACTTGAGGGCGGGACACGAATCGTCTCGGGCCGGGGCACAAGTGCCAGAAGTCGCGGAGATCCATCGCTGTCACCGCGGACTCACGCAGCGGAAGCCGGTGTCTAGGTACCACCATGCCGGACTGCTCTCCAGGCTCAGGGCGAAGCGCCCGGGGAGAGAACCAGCAGACCAACTCCCACCGCGGAGGGCTGCAGCAGGCAATGCTGCATTTCGTATCGCCCCGGCCCCGGGAACATTGTAAACACCTCCGGCGACGTTCCACGTTCCGTCCCCACCGTAGTCGGGCGGCCATGCGGTACACATGACGCCCACACCGCCGCAGCCGTCCCGAGTGCGGTCCCCGGTGGTTCCGGCATACCACTCGTTCGTCCACTCCCAGAGGTTGCCGATCATGTCCTCAGCTCCCCACCTACTTCGGCATCCCCTCCCCCCACCCGGATTTCGTGGAGCAGTAGTGGAGATATTAATCCTGGCGAGACGTCAGCCGTACCGTTGGCCGCGCGCAGCCACTCTTCCCCACTCGGCAATCGCTTGCCGCTGGCTGCGCATGCCTCAGCAGCCTGGAACCATGTGATAAGTCGGCTCGGGGTTCGACCAGAGGGAAGTGCTCCACTGAGTGCATAGCGCGGTGACGTCCACTGGCCGTTGTCCGGAAAGGTATCGCCATAATTGTCGATCCCTGCCGCGCCACCCAGTTCTAGCCCTGATCCGTCTGCCCCAGCGGTCACAATAGCCTCGTACCGGTCAATCCAGAATGCAGACGCCCATGCTCCTACGCGCACAACCTCGTCGTAGAGTGTTCCGTCTGCCCGACGTCGCTGGCAGAGACGTCGAATACCGTCGGCATCCGGGAAACCGGCCTCGGTCGTATTGCGCTCATACCCCATCGGACAGTCGGGTGTCCCGTACTGCTCCGCCACCCGCGCCATCCCGGCGATGCTGGCGTAGTGCGCATACGGCACCGGGGTGACCGCCTGGTCTGTCACCACTGTCGCACCGCCGACTTGAACGTCGACGTACACATCACTGCCATCGAACACGCGCTCGGGTCCGCCCGCGCAGTCCTCCAGCTCGATCGCCTCGCTGAAGCCGCCGCCGGTGTCCCTCCGGACCAGCACGTCCCGACGGCACAAGACCATGTCCGTCGTACCTCCATCCCCCGTCCTCCGCTTGAACACGAAGGTCGCGCTCACCGGCATCGGCGGCGCTGGGAGCCCCGCACCCGTCAGCGTCCCCGCCACGGTCACGCTGCTTCGCGCCGCGCCACCCGCGACGCCGGGCCTCGCGTGAGCGGCGTAGACTCCCGCGAAGAAGATCGCCATGGCCGCGACGCACATCCCCAGGGCCGTGCGCAGGGACACGACGCGCTGCCCAGTATCACCGCCTCGGCTCCGATCATTCATGGCACACTCATTGTTTGATGAACCGCATTGGTGAGGTTACGACCTTGCGGGAAGCCACGGAGGACCTTCGGGCGAAACCCTCGGGCACCTTCGCCGATCGGCTCCGGAGGCTGCGGGAGTTCTTCTTGCGCGACCGCGTGGAAAAGGCCAGGCTCCGAGGCGGCGCCGCCAACCAGGAGACGACCATGGTGGACCTGACGGAAATCCCCGAGTGGGAGAACACGACACACGCAAGGGGCCTCCAAGAGGGCCAGTTGAAGTCGCTGGTGCACCTGTTCGAGCGCAAGCTCTGTCGGGACCTCACGAAGGCGGAGCACGGGGTGCTGCACCAGCGCCTCCTCGCGGTGGGCCCCGAGCGCCTCGGGGACGTGGTGCTGGATCTCGACGGCCCAGCGCTCGACGCATGGCTGCGCGATCCGGCGGCCACCTGAGAGTGGGGCACCGATCGTCTCGCTCCCGGGCACCGAGGCGGGATCGGGTAATGGTCCATCGCCGTCACCGCGGGATCACGCAGCGGAAGCCAATTGCTGGGGATAAGTTGGACGGAGCGGCCTCGATCGACACTGCGAAAATCCCGGCCCGTTCACTGGAACCGAAGCCCCCACCACGCAAAACCGCTGAAGGGATGGCTGCGTTGAGGGGGCTGGAGGGGAACGCATGGATGACGCCGCCGACCTGCCAGGTACCATCGCCGTTGTATCCGGCAGGCCAACCCGGGGTCGTGGACGCCGAATGGAGTCCACCGCGGGTATTGTCTGTATGGGCACCCGCATACCACTCTGTCGTCCATTCCTGGAGGTTGCCAATCATGTCCTGGGCACCCCAGTGACTCTCGCAGCCGATGCGCCCGGGCTCACGCCCGCGACCGCCGGTCCGGCTCGGACCGGTGACGTTCGTCAAACAGCGCCCCTCTCGGCCGTCGCCAAGAGCCGCGGTCTCGGGATCCGGCGTTCCTCGCGCAGCGGACAGCCACTCGTCGCCTGTGGGTAGCCGCTTGCCACTCAGGCGGCACGCATCGTTGGCCTGGAACCACGTGAGGTAGGCGCTCGGTGGGCGTGGGTCGCGGATTCGGGCCTGGCTCCGGGCATAGAGCGGGGCCGTCCACTGCCCGTTTCCAGGGAAGGAGCCAGGGTAGTCATTACGGTCCGTCCCATACCGGACACCGGTGCCGTCTGCGTTCTGCCAGACGCTGGCCTCGTAGCGATCGATCCAGAACGCCGTGGGCCCAGTGCCGACGCGCACGATCTCGTCGTAGAACGTATCGTCTGGTGCCATCTGCACGCACAACCGTATATCCTCCCGGAATCCCCGGCCCGTAGCCTGCACGTATCCCACCGGGCAGTCTGGCGTGCCATACTGACTTGCGTAGTGGGCATAGGGGACGGGGTTGATGTTGGTTTCTGGCACCAGGGGCGGCTCGGCGCCGTCTAGGCGGACGAGCACGCGCACATCGCCTCCATCGAAGAGCCCCGGGCAGCCATCCAGGCCGACCTCCGCGGAGAAGGTGTTGGTCGTGTCCCGCCGATGGTTGATGCTGGTGTAGCCCACGGGCACCGTGCACGCGTCCACGAAGGCCACGCCGCCCTCGGGCACCCGTCGCCGGAACACGAACTGGAGCGTCGTCGGGGCCGCGGCGCCCGGTGGAAGCGTGAAGGTGCCTGTTATGGTGACGCTGGAGCGCGCCGCGCCACCCGGCTCGCCGTCGCGCGCCAGCGCCATGCGGATCGTCACGAACGCCGCCGCGCAGAAGAACGCCGTGGCCAGCAGAGTAGCCAGCAGCGTGCGAAGCAGGAACTCCCTCCGACTGCTCATGGACGTGCTCCTCCCAGCTTGTGCGAACCGATGCCGCGGGGCATGCTTGGGGCATGGCGTACGCGGACCTGAAGAACGACGTGGTGTTCCGCAAGATCTTCGGTCACCACGCGGACGTGACGATGGGGCTCCTGAACGACCTCCTCGGCCGCGCGGGCGCGCAGGCCATCACCGCGCTGGAGTTTCTGCCGCCGGACCAGGCGCCGGTGGTGCCGGGCTTCAAGTACTCCATCGTGGACGTCAAGTGCCGTGACGCCTCGGGCACCACCTTCGTGGTGGAGATGCAGGTGCTGCCAGTGACGGGGTTTCTGAACCGTGTGGTGTACAACGCGTGCAAGGCCTACGTGGGCACGCTGGTCCGTGGGGCGGGCTACCACGCGCTGACGGACGTGGTGGCTGTGTCCCTCTGCGACTTCGAGCTGTGGCCCGACGCCGAGCGGGACCGCGCGGGGCAGCCGCGGGTGCCGCTGCGTAGCCGCTGGGAGATGACGGAGCGTACGGCGGGGGGCCTCGGCATCCCGCAGGTGCAGTACGTCTTCGTGGAGCTGCCCAAGCTCGGGGATCGGGTGCCCGCCGACGAGGTGGAGCGCTGGGTGGCGCTCTTCCGCGCGGCGCCCATCCTGGACCCCGGGGAGATGGCCGCGGTGCCCTTGACCAATGCCCAGCGCCACTGCCTGGCGCTCGCCCAGGAAGAGACCTTCACCCCCGCCGAGCGCGACGCCATCGAGCGCGCCCACGAGGAGGTCGACCAGTTCCGACGCACCGTCCTCGCTGAAGCCGCAAGGGCACGCGCTGAGGGGCGCACCGAGGGTTCGCAGGCGGGTCGCCGGGAGGCGCTGCGGACGCTGGCGAGGGTGGCAGGCATCGCGCTGTCGGCGCGGGACGAGGTCCGCATCGACGCGTGCGTCGACGCCGCGACGCTCGATCGCTGGATCGCCAACGGATGGGCGGCGAGGGACGCTGGCGAGCTGTTCGGGTGATGGCGCCATCGCACTCACCGCGGGATCACGCAGCGGAAGCCGATGTCCGTACCCCGGTACGATGGTCCATTAACGAGCTCCAACGTGAAGACCCCAGCACTAGGGCCAATGTTCCAGACACCACCACGGACCGCGGCAGCAGGCATTCCAAGCGCGCCGGCATCCCCAACCCCACCCGAGTGTACAAAGGCAGCGACATTCGCGGTGACGTCATCCTCATAGCCATGGCGAGGGGAGGGCCACGGACTCACTGAATTGTTGACGAGGTTACCGAGTCCGGCAGTACCGTTGCCCGCTCCTGCGTACCACTCATCGGTCCACTCGCGTACATTGCCAATCATGTCGTGTGCTCCCCAGGCTGACACACAGGAATTCGTACGAGCCGCCGGGCGCGCGCCGGAGGTGGAGACATTGCACGCCGACGGAGGCACATCGTCAATAGTGCCCGTGGCGGCCGCAAGCCACTGGCTGCCCGTCGGCAGGCGTTTGCCCGCCGCGCGACAGGCCTCGTTTGCCTGGAACCAAGACGCGAACACTGTGGGCATCCCGACATGGCTCAACGCCTGGACGGGCGCCTCTGGATCCGACGGGGGGCGCCAGTGGCCGGACTCTCGAAGGTTGGTCTCCACTCCCGGCACACTGCTATCGCGGCCGCCCGTGCCGTTTGCGGTTCCGAGCACCAGCCCGTTGTCGCTGCGATGAACAGCCGCCTCGTATCGATCAACCCAGAATGCACTCGCCCCAGTGCCTACTCGCACAACCTCATCGCGAAGCATCGCCGAGCCCAGCCGTAACGTCCGCACACATAGCCGCTGAAGCGGGAAGACCGAGGGATCGCTGGTGTCACGCTGGTACCCCACCGGACAATCGGGCGTGCCGTATTGCTGTGCGTAGATGGCGCTCGGCACCGGGTTGATCGGCCGGTCCCTGACGATCTCCTCCCCGTTGATGAGGACGTCCACCACCACGTCGCTGCCGTCGAAGAGGGCGTCGCCACACGTACGCCCCGCCCCCTCCTGGTCGAGGGGCACCTCGACGCTGAAGGCCCCCGTCGTCGGGTCACGGTTGGTGATCGGCACTTGCGGCCCGCAGAGCGTCCGACCGTCGGACGCTCGCTCGAAGCGAAAGGCTGCTAGCGGCGGCGTCGGGAACGTCCCCGTCAGCGTCCCGGCCACCGTCAGGAACGACCGCGACGGGCCGCCCGCGACTCCAGGGCGCGCCCCCGCGAGGCGCATCGCCCCGAAGATCACCACCCCCAGCACCAACACCCGCGGCAGGAACCGCCGCCACTCCATCGCCAGCGCGTTCACCGGATCACCCCCTCGAAGGTGATGCGCCCGTCTGGACTGGTGCCACGCAGGTTCCCGTGCCACGAGATCACCGCGTTCATCCTCACGCTCGCGTCCGCTGGGCTCACCAGCGCAGCACTCACGAAGGTGAAGGTCATCCTCGGCATCGTGGGACCAGCGTCCACGCTCGGACCGGTGTCCATCATGGGCGGGACATCCGTGTCTGGCATGCCGCTATCCCTTGGTGGAGGCGCCGTGTCCACCTCGGCCACATCGCTGTCCAGAGCTGTTCCACTGTCCATGTCGGGTCCTGTGTCGCTGCCGGGCACGTCGACAGAGTCCATCGGAGCGCTGTCCACTGCCGTGTCCGTAGCGCCGCCCTCAGAGGCAACCTCGACCCCGGTATCGGCCCCGATCCCGTCGTCAGGAACGTCTCCATCGGGCCCAGCTTCGGGACCGGGTTCGGTGCCGCCGGTGTCGCCGCTGCCGTCCTCCGCGACCACGTCCGCCCTGGGATAGGGGCCCCGATATGAGCATCCCGCGCTCGCGACAGCCAGCGCCATCGTCACCCCGAGCCACCTCGACGCCATGGTCGTCTCCCTTCGCCTGTCCATGTCAGAACCGCCCGCCACACGCAAGACCGAGCTCGCCAGGTCCAGCGCCACACGCAAGACCGACCTGCGTTGTGGATCGCACGGACCCGCGACTGGCCAGCAGCAGCACCGTCGCCGCCACTCCAAACGCACCGGACGCGACGAAGCCAATGTTCGCCAACTCCGCCATCCCGCTGTTGGCGTAGCTGTTGTACAACACGTCGCACAGGCCCGCGGTGTGAGGGCGGCAACTGTCGTTGTTGAAGTAATCTGCCTCTCGCGAACCGAGGACGAGGGCGCCGACGACGCCCGCACCCAGGCTCACGACGGCCAGACCGGCGCTCGTCAAGCCGAGGAGTCGAAGCGTTCGGTTGCTGGTCGGAGGCATCGCCGGTGGCTGAGGGGGAAGAGTGGTCCTCGGAACTCCGCTCGCGTCCGCCGCTGGATTGGCTGGAATCCTGGTGCCAGGCTCCGGTGGAGGCTCGGCCGTGCTGGGAATGTCAGGCGTTGGTGCCACGGCCTGCGGGCGCTGCACCAGCACCACCGGCTCTTGCGACAGTTCTCCACCACGCAGGTTGAGCTCTCGGCGCCAGTCCAGGTAGCCCTCGGTGCGTAGTACCACCACGACCGACCCCGCGGGCACCCACACCGGCGTCGTCATGGGCCAGGTTCCCTCCTGGTGTTCATTGATCGTCACCCGCGACGTGGGCCCCTCACCGGTGAGGAGGATTCGCGCCAGATGCTGTCGCACACGCGCTCGCTCTCCTTCGAGTTCGGTTCGACGCTGACGCATCGTCGTGTCCTCGATCGCCTGGGTGAAGTGAGTGTTGGACTCTACCCAGAGCCCCAGCGCCTGCTCGGCAACCGCCAGCCGTTCAAGGTATTCACCCTGGTGACAGAGATGGTACGCCTGTTCGAATGCCCTGCGAGCCTCGGCGAAGCGGCCGCCGCCCAGCGCCCCTTGACCTCGTTGGAACTCACCTCGCGCCTGTGATGGGTCAGCACATTGAGTGACCTGTCCGATCGCAGGTGCCGGCGCCCACGCGAGGATCGTCGCGAAGGTCCACGCTCCGCGCATGGCAAGGCTGTTCATCGTACCCTCCTTGGTCTTGTAACCCATTGCAAACACGCATCATTCGGGCCGCGGAGGACGCAGACCCGTGTTCCAGGTCGTGGTGGGGGTGGACGGGGCTCGACCGTATCCGGGGGCGGCGGGGGCGGCGGGGGCGGTGGTGGCGGCGGTGGCGGCGGGGGCGGTGGGGGCGCCCCCGCCGCTGTCACCCGCAGCAGGCGAATCAGCCCCTCCGGCCCCATCCCTGCGAGGTTCCTGCTCCACTCCCCGAAGCCCTCCGCGTGCACCCTCCAGTGATGTTGTCTGCCATCTCGCTTGAGGCGCGTGGAGTAGTGGCCTCTCCCCACAGGGTCGCCGTCGAGTTCGATCCTGGCGTCACGGGGCTCCGTCTGGAACTCGACGACGAACTCCCGGTTCGATGCGAGGCTCATCGCCACGGCGCTGATGCCGAGCACAGCGACCACTCCCCCCGCCGCGATCCAGCGACCCCGCTTCGGCACCCGTGGCTCCGACACCGGCGGTTCGGGCCTCTCGATCGCCGCGTCGCTCATCGTCGAGCGGGCGAACTGCCGCGCTCCCGTCCCCGGCGCGGGCGGCTCTCCGCGCGGCGTCGGCGCGCGAACCGCTGGGGGCGCATCGCGCACGCGCGTCGGGAGCTCCATGCTCTCAAACGACAACGCCGCCGGCGCCCCTGGCGCGTCCACGTCCGTCGAGCCAGGCTCCTGCGGCACCGCAGAGGTGCGCGGCGGGAGCACGCCCGTCGGCGCTCCGTCGGGGTCGAAGACGTCCCGCCAGATCGCCACGCTCCTCACCGACGCGTAGGGCAGGAGCGCCTTGCCCAGGTCCAACAATCTCGGGAAGCGGTCCGCGGGCTCCAACGCCATCGCCCGCAGCACCACACGCTCGAAGTCCACCGAGAGCTCCGGGAGGCTCACCCTCGGGGGCTCGAAGCTCCCCATCGCGATCTGCGTCACCAGGCCGTACACGTTGGGCGCGTCGAAGGCCGGCCGCCCCGTCACGCACTCGTAGAGGATCACCCCGAGCGCGTACTGGTCGCTCCAGACCGTAAGCTCCCTCGCCCCTCGGGTCTGCTCCGGCGAGAGGTACGCCGGAGACCCCAGGAGGACATTGGACGCCGTACGCAGCCCGTCGGAGGCGGCCTCGGTCACCCTCGCGATGCCAAAGTCCACCACCACGGACCTCCAGCGGCCGTCGCGGGCCTGCGTCAGCATGATGTTCGAGGGCTTCAGGTCCCGGTGGATCATCCCCTCCTCGTGGGCCGCCTCCACCGCCGCGAGCACCGGCAGCATCAGCTCCACGGTCTCCTCCACCGACAGCCTCCCGTACGCTTCGATGTGCTGCTGCAGGTCGTGGCCGTCGAGGAACTCCATCACCAGGTACGGCACCCCCTCGTGGGTCCCTACGTCGAAGACCTCGACCACGTTCGGATGACGCACCTTCGCCGCGGCCCTGCCCTCCCGCAGGAAGCGGATCCGGTGCTCCGCCTTGCCGAGGTGCTCGGGCAGGAGCGTCTTGATCGCCACGCGCTTGCCCAGCTCCTGGTGCCGGGCCTCATAGACCCTGGCCATCCCCCCGTCCCCAAGGGTCCTCACGATCACGTACGGGCCAAGCACCTCCCCCGGAGGCCACTCCCGGTCGAAGCTCCCGATCATCGCGCTGTCCGTCCCCTCCGGCTCGGCGCTCGCTCTCTCCGGCGCCTCGGGCGATTCAACATCCTCCACAGAGACAATGTCAATGCAACTGCCCTCACTCGGCGGCCGGAACGGCATCGGTCGGTCGGAGACTTCGGACAACACGAGTGGGTCCGAAGCACTCCCCGTGCCTTACGAATTCCTCAATGATTTCAAGCACTCCCGGTGTGGATACCGCGAGGCGCCGCGGGGATCTCCGAGTCGACTCGGAGGGACCGGAGCGCCGCGGGGTGGTCTAGCGGACCTGGTGCGCCAGGTAGCGCTCCAGGAGGCGCCGGACGGTGGTGCCATCCAGGATGTCGAGCCTCCGACCGACCGCGGACAGGTTGAGCTGCTCCACGCGAGCGCCCTGGGCCACGCCCGCGGAGGCGGCGACGAAGGCAGGCTTGAGGTAGTCCTCGACGAAGGCGCGCACCTGGCCGAGGGTCTCCGGCGGCCCTTGCTGCTCCGCGCGCCAGGCGGCGGTTGCGTCGGCGAAGACGGCCTCCCAGCTCTCCGAGGGGCGAGCGGCAGAGGGCGCCGTGGGGGCGACGCTCGAAGGCCGAACGGTCCCTTCCGCCAGCGCCCCGGCGACCGTCTCGGCCCCGAGGCCAGCGCGTCGGGACGTGCGCGGCAGGCGCTCGGAGAGGTTCTCCAGCTCACGAAAGTTACCGGGCCAGTCGTGGGCGAGGAGGAGCGAGAGCGCATCGCCATGCAGCGCCTCCCGGAGCGAGAGGCCACCCCCGGGGCGCTGCTCCAGGAAGGCGAGGATGTCCTCCGGGCGCTCTCGGAGGGGCGGCACATCGATCACGGCCGCCGCGAAGCGATACCAGAGGTCCGCGCGGAAGGCGCCGCGCGCGGTGGCGTCGCGCAGGTCGGCGTTGGTGGCGCCCACGAGCTGCACGGACGCCCTCCGGACCCTGGTCTCTCCGAGGCGCTCGTACTCGCCGCGGTCGAGGAAGCGGAGGAGTGCGGCCTGCACGCGCGGGGAGATCTCACCCAGCTCGTCCAGGAAGAGGGTCCCACCCTCGGCGGCGTCGAGGGCCCCCGGGAGGTCTCTCACGGCGCCCGTGAAGGACCCGCGGGCGGCGCCGAAGAGCTGGACCCAGAGGAGCTCCTCGCTCAGAACCGCGCAGTTCAGAGCCCTGAAGGGGCCGTCGACGCGCGGAGAGTGGCGGTGATAGACCGCGGCCAGGCGTTCCTTTCCAGACCCGGACGGACCGAGGAGGAGCGTGCGCGCGCCGCGTCGCGCGGCCTCTCGGGTGCGGCGTACGGCCTCCCGGAAGCGAGGGGCCCGGGCGATCAGCCCGTCGTCCAGGCGCTCGTCGTCGAGGAGCTGATTCTGCGCCTGGACGAAGGCGGCGAGCTGTTCCAAGGCGGCCGGGGCGCGCAGGTCCAGGGTGGCGCCCGCGGGAGCGGCGCACACGAGGAGCGCACCGGTCGCGAGCCGGAGACCAGGCTCTCCGCCTGGAGCGGTGGACGAGGTGACCCGGACCTCGAGGTCCAGGCCCTGCCCTTCGAGGAAGCGCCGAGCGCTGGAAACAATGGCCCTGTCGAAGTCTTCGACGCTGCTCCAGGGCTCCGCGAGGAGGGGGGCATCGGCGTCGTTCGGGTGGTGCTCTGGCGCGACGTGGAGGTGGGCGTCGGGTCCCGGGAGGCGGAGTTTGGTCTCAGGCGGGACCAGGACCAGGGTGCCATTGCGGGTGCGGAGGTCCCGAACCCAGAGACCGGCCTCGTCGCAGCCAACGAGGGCGTGATTGGCGGACACCTGTTCGCCGGCCAGGGGGACCACGCGCAGGGCGCCGAGGGGGGCGCCGAGGAGCAGCCGGTCGGGGGAAGGCAGGCGACCCAGGAGCGCGGTCTCACCGGCCGCGAGGCTGAAGATCACGGGCGCCTGCCCGTTGACGAGCACATGGACGTGAACCATCGGAGGGGCGTCAGGGTACCTCGCTTCGTGGTGGAGCGGGGAGAGCGTCTTCGGGTACCATCGGCGTCCTCCGAGGCGACTCGGAGCGCTCCGAGGGGTCGCGGGCAGGGCCTCCATGGCGCGGGCAGTGTGCCGGGGCGGAGCCCGCGGCACGAGAGGTGCTTGCGGGAGGATGGCGCATGGACAGACAGGAGGCAGCGATGGGCCAGGAGACGTCGGGCGGGCGGCGGACCGTCTCGGTGTGGGGTGCGATGGCGATGGTGCTGATCGGGATGCTGGGGGTCCTGGTGGGGGCGCGGTTTGCGAACGCGAGGCCGGGTGTTCCTGGCGGCGCCGCGCGGACCAGCGTCAGGGTGGCCGGGACGCTGACGGGCGCGGGGCTCCCCGCGCCGCCAATGCCGGTGAGCGCGACCTTCGTGTTCAAGCGGAGGGTGGGGGATGGAGGCACGATGGACATGGTCTTGTGCCGTCGCGACGTGCTGGTCCGGAGGGACACTGGCGGCGGCTTCAGCGAGGCGATCGAGTTGGAGGACTGCGCGGGCGGACCCGAGCGGGTGTTCGATGGCAGCGATGTGTACGTCGACGTGCAGGTCGGCGGTGCGACAGTGGTGACAGACCAGGTGGTCACCCCGGTGCCGTATGCGCACTACGCGAGCGTGGCGGCGGTGGCGCGGGTGGCGGAGCAGTACGGGACACCGGATTGCCCGGTGGGGTATCAACTGGCCACGGGAACCGTGGCAATGGGCTTCACCAGAGAGATGCGCCTGTGCCAGAGGAGCCGCACGGAGGGTGTTGCGCGAGTGATCTACGATGAGGTCGTGCGTGTTGGCTCGGGCACGAGCGCGTTCTGGATCGACCGCTACGAGGCATTGGTGACTGGGGATCCGGATGGTACGGGCGGTGCTCGTGGCCAGGATGGGGACAATTATGGAGAGATGTTTCCAGACAACGGACAGTATCGAATGCCGCTCTATGCTGTGAGCCCGGCGGCCACCGTTCCTAGCAGGTATCTCACCTGGTTTCAGGCCAACGAGGCATGCCGCTTGAGCGGCAAACGCCTGCCGACAAGCGGCGAGTGGCTGACGGCGGCGCGCGGCACCCCCGATCCCCCGGCCACGAGCACTTGCAACACGTTGAGCACCGGGCCGCGGATGAGCAGCGCGTCGGGGGCAGGCTGCCAGAGCGCGTGGGGTGCGCAGGACATGATCGGCAACGTCTGGGAGTGGACCGCGGAGTGGTACGCCGGCGTCGGGCAGATCACCTCGGCTGCGACAGTCGACCGCAACATGGTGGAGGGTCGCCGTATCAACGGCGCACGCGATGTATGGCCCGCGGGCTACGGCTCCGATGGCACCTGGAATGTCGCCTCCATCGTGGATCGCGGCGGATCAGAGGTCTTCGGAATGCCCGCCGCTGCCGTTCGCGGCGGCGCCTGGGACAACGGTACCCGAGCCGGGGTCTTCGCCCTGTACCTGGACCACGGTCCCTCGAACTGGTCCGAGGCCATCGGCTTCCGGTGTGTGGTGGGCCGGTGATTGCATGGTTTTTCGGTGAATCGGCTGTTCGGAATTCTCCAAAGACCGCGCGCGATTTTCAGTCATCCCCTCAGCAGGGTCTCGGAACCTGGGTCAGATGCCGTCATGCGCCTTTTCTTGCGGTCCTTCGGTAACGGCCGAAGGTGCTCTTCCCAAGGCCAGCGTGTGCACTCAGACGGCGTTCGGGTCGCGCAGCCATGCGTCAAGCGCTGGACCGTCGAGATCGAGCACCAGGTCACCGAGGCGCGCTGGACTCACCACGAGGCGATCGAGCAACACCCCATGCTCGACCTCCGTGAGCGGACGTCCGAGCTTGCGTTCGAACTGCCGCACGAGAAGCTCCAGGCCGCGCTGGAGCCCCCTCCGGTGTGTCTGGTTCTCCAACTCTGTGATCTCGGTCAGGTCCACCATGATCGTCTCCTGGTCGGCGGTGCCGCCACGAAGTCTGGCCTTTTCCACGCGGTCGCGCAAGAAGAACTCCCGCAGCCTCCGGAGGCGATCGGCGACGGGACCCGAGGGCATCGCACGGAGGTCCACGAGCGCATCCTCCAGCGTCCTCCCGGCCCCCAGGAGCCGCAGGGGAAGCGTGCTGGGCGTACGCGGGAGCATCGCTGCCACCACCAGTCGCAGCGGTAGCCCGCGGCTCGCCCACAGGAAGCCCGCGGGCCACGTCGGCATCGGGACGAGCGCCAGCTCCAGCGCCGCGGTCTTCGGGTACCCGCCGCAGAGCACCCAGCACACCGCGCTCGACCGAGGCGCCTCCCCCTGCTGGGGGTCGGGCTGGATGGCGCGCTGGTGGTTCCACGTCAGCACCTTGCGGAGGCAGCCGAGCAGCTCCTCCATCGAGGGGGACTCGTGCATCAGCTCCAGCGTACACGGCCCCTCCGCAACCTGCTTGCCGAACTGGTCGAAGGCCGCGAGTCTCGCCCTGGTCTACCACGGACGCTTCGTAGATCCATGCCATATTCCAACGTGTTTCAACGCGATGTGCGAGTTTCGATTCCCGAATTTCCCAATGATTTCGCGGTGTAGGTGAAGGTGGGTGGCCAAATGCAGGCGCGGCCTCATAGTTGTGGGTTGAAGAGACCGCAACCAGGAGACCGCACCCATGATGAGTCTGGAGAAATTCGTCGTCCTTGTCTACTGCCTGGTGGACGATCTGTACCGGGCGACGGTCGGCGAGGTGCGCCTTCGGGCGCGCGGTCCAACCCCTCGGTTGCACGACGTCGAGGTACTCACCATGGAACTCGTGGGCGAGTTCCTCGGACACCATCAGGACGAGAAGATCTGGGTCTACTTCTGTCGCCACTGGCGCGCGTGGTTCCCGGGCCTCGGAGACCGCAGTTCGTTCGTCAAGCAGGCCGCCGCGCTGTGGCGCATCAAGCAACTGCTCCGCGCTCGCCTGGCTGGAATCCTCGGGTCCTTCAACGATCGGCACCATCTCGTCGATGGCATTCCCATGGAGGTCTGCGTGCTCGGGCGAGCCAAGAGGTTGCAGAGCTTTCGGGGCCTGACGGCGACCAGCGTCTGCGCGGCCAAGAAGACCAGGTATCATGGCTTCAAGGGACATCTTCTGGTCACCGCCGATGGCCTGATCACCGACTTCACGCTGACCGCGGCCAACGTCGACGAACGGCGCGCTGCCCTCGACCTGACCGACGGGGTGTTCGGGTGGTGGTTCGGCGACAAGGGGTACATCTCGGCCTTCTTCAAGAGCCTTCTCAAGGAGGACTCCATTCAACTCGACACGCCTGCGCGAAAGAACATGGAAGACACCTGCGCGCCGGAGGAGCGATCCGTAAGGATGCGCGTGCGGCGACTCATCGAGACGGTCATCGGCCAGCTCACCGAGCGGTTCGAACTGGGGGTGGTTCGCGCCCGGAGGGTCATGCAGCTCACCGCACGGGTAGAACGAAAGCTCCTTGCCCACACCATCGCCTTCGCCATCAATCGAATGTTTGGGCGAGACCCGCTCGACTTCGACGGCATCCTCGCCCAATAACTCGCACATCGCGTGTGTTTCACTAAACATGAGTGTACGATTCCAGGGGAAGTAAGGTCGCCGTTCTTCGAGTTCCGCTGCGTGATCCCGCGGTGGCGACGATGAGCCCGCGCCACCCCTCCCCCTGGCGGGTTCACCTCGGGGCACATCTCACGTAGGGCCATGAAATCAAGGCGATCGAGGGAGGCTGGGGCCGCGGCACCCTGGTGTCGCTTCTGTGGCATGGAGGACCGTTCTTGATGCGCATCCGCCCGTGAAGTGACCGTTCTCGATGCGGGTCGGCGGGTTGAAACCCCGCCGCCAGGATTCCGACGCCCGCCCGAGGCGGGCAAGGAGAGGGCCGCTCGGAGCGATGAGAAGGGTGGCTCGGGAGCGGCGTCCTGGGTGGTGGTGAAGGG
>JACRDB010000155.1 GCA_016218725.1 Deltaproteobacteria bacterium | reverse complement strand
TGGAAGATGGCCTGGAGGTTCTGGTTGGCCTCCGAGGTCTTGCTGCGCTTCACGTAGCGGGTGAAGGCCGGGATGGCCACCGCGGCCAGGATCCCGAGGATCACCACCACGATCATCAGCTCCACCAGCGTGAACCCTGCCTTCAGACGATTGATCGCGAGCTTCATGGGACTGGACTCCTTCGAACTCCGGGGTTGTGGATGGCCTCAGGCCTCGCCAACGGTAGGGCGAGCCATTTGAGGTGGCAGAGCGAAAAGCAAGGGTTGAGCCACGCCCCGTGCTGAGGCCTGGAAGTCTTGCGAGCGACCGGCGCCGAGGAGGAATTGCCATGAAAGGCAGGGATTTATTGTCTCGCCCCAGCCGCGGGGTAGAGGCACGAGAGGCACCCCAAGGAGAGAAAATCTGAAAAATCAGGAAGCGAATCCTCCAGGTCTCGACACCCTGGATGACAGAATTCGTCAATAGCTGTGGATGCCGCAGGGCTGCGGCATTTCTACCGCAGGGGGTTTCAGGACAGGGTGCCGCTCTGGCGCCGTGGGGGCGGGACCCGGACCCTGCCTTGCAGGATGGCGCGAGCGCGCACGGCGATACGGGCAAGGGGTGGGTCTTCGAGGGCGCGGAGGAGGGCTTCCCGGGCGGAAGGGTCATCGCGGACGGCGAAGGCGAGCTGTTGGAGGGTGAACCAGGGCCCTGGCTGGTCGGGCTCGGTAGCGAGCACCCGGAGCAGGAGCAGGCCACCAGGGACGAGCTGGCCGCGCTCGAGGTTCTCCAGGGCCAGGAGGTATCGCGCGCTGTTGAGCAGAGGGTCCAGGGACGCGGCGCGGTGGGCGGCGCGGAAGGCCTCCTCGCGGCGCCCCACGGCAAGGAGGGACCACGCGTAACCGGCCCAGGCGTCCGCCGCGTTGGCGTTGAGCCTCACGGCGAGGCGGGCCTCGACGAGGGCCTCGGCGTCGCGACCCTGACCAGAGAGTACCGCGGCGAGGCGCTCGTGGCCGAAGGCAGCCTCGGGCTGGTCTTCGATCATGGCGCGGGCCCAGGCGCCTTCGGACCGCCAGCGATCGCCCGCCAGGAAGGTCTGGGTGGCGGTCACGACGCCGAGCGTCACCAGGGCGGCGGCGGCGAGGCGCCGAAGGGGTGGCCGAAGCGCCTCCAGCGCGCGCACCGCCGCCTCGGCCAGCGCCAGGAGCGCCAGGGCGCTGGCGCCATAGAGGTAGCGCCCCCAACCGGACCAGCCCTCGCGCCAGGTGAGGAGGGTGATTGGCGCCATGGCGGCCACCACCTGGGCGAGCGCCACGAGACCCAGGGGTCGCGCGCGGCGCCACTGCCAGACCGCCAGGGCGAGGGCGAGGCCCAGCACCCCCGCCGCGACGGCGTAGCCCGCCAGGGTCGGCGAGCGGTACGCAAGATGGATGCTCGGCAGCACCCTCGGGGAGGGGACCAGGAGGGCCCTCACCGCGTCGGAGGCCAGGAGGGGAAGCCGCGCCAGGGCGTAGAGGTAGTGGGTCCCCCCGGCGCCCGCGGCCGCGCGACGCAGCACGAGGTAGCGCACCAGGAGCGCGACGCCCAGGCCCGTCGCCCAGGGGACCGAGGCCCGGAGCGTGCGGCGCGCGCGCTCCGAGGGGGCTCCTGGCGAGCGGGCCCAGACCAGAAGAAGGAGCGGCGGCGCCAGGACGAACACAAGCTCCTTGGCCAGCGCCGCGGAGAAGGCCAGGGCGGCCACCAGGAGCTCTGGCGCGCCCCGGGCGTCGCCCGGGTTCGGGCGGCACCAGGCCCCGAGGGCGGAGAGGACGAACACCATGCACAGCGGGTCCGAGACGCCGTTGACCCAGTGGACGGCCTCGGCGGTGGAGGTGTGCACGGCGAAGGCGACCGAGGCCCCGAGCCATGCCTCGGTCGGGAGACCCAGGCGACGCCCTACGCGCGCCAGCAGGGAGGCGTTGAGCGCGTGCAGGAGCACGCTCACGGCGTGGAAGGCCGCCGGGCGCAGGCCGAAGAGCACCCTCTCCACGGTGAAGAGGGCGAAGGGCAGCGGGCGGTAGGTCACCAGGTGCGAGCGCCGCGCTGCCTCGCCGAGGTCCGTGTTGTAGCTGGCGTCGTGGGTGAAGATGGCCGGGAGGTTCCGGAGGTCATCGATGAGCCGCCCCTGGACGATGAGCCGGTGGTCGTCCCAGACCCAGCCGCTGCGCAGCGCCGAGAGGTAGGCCACCGCCGCCGCGAGGGCCGGCAGCCAGGGCAGGAGCCGTTCCTTCTTCGAGTCCAAGGCCCCGAGGACGCTACCATGGCGCCATCACCCCGGAACGCACCAATGCCGCGCCCGATCCGAGAGCTCCTGCCCGACCTCCTCCTGGCAATGGCCGTCGTGGTGGTCCTCGGTCCCTCGCTTGGAGGGGACTTCCTCAACTACGACGACGACTGGCTGCTGCGGGACAACCCCTGGCTCCAGCGACCGCTCCCGGCCCTCCTGCGCGCGGCCTGGACGGACTTCTCGCCCGCCACCAGGCTCACCCTCGGGGCGGAGTACCTCCCGGTGAGGGACACCTTCGTCGGCCTGGAGGCGAGGCTCTTCGGGGTCCGGGCGGTGCCCCTCCGGGTCGTGGGCGCCGCGCTCTATGCGCTGGCCGCGGTGCTCACGCGGCGGCTCCTCCGCCGGGCCCTGGGCCCGGGCCTCGCCGCGGAGGTGGCCGCCTGGCTCTTCGCCCTGCACCCGCTCCACGTCGAGTCCGCGGCCTGGCTCGCCGGGCAGAAGGACCTCCTCTCGCTGGTGTTCTCGCTCCTGTCGGTGCTCGCCTACGGAGACCGTCGGCGGGGCCTCACCGTGCTCTGCGTGGCCCTCGCCGTCTGGAGCAAGGGCACCGCCGTGGCGCTCCCGGCGCTCCTCCTCCTGGAGGACCTTCGGCGCCGCCGACCCCCGGACCGCGGCACCCTCTTGGCCACGCTCGCGGTGGTGCTCCTGGCCCTGGGCACCTCCACCGCGGTCGGGCGCCAGGTGGGCATGGTGCAGCCGCCCCTCGGGGGCTCCCGCGCCGCAGCGCTCTTCTCCGTGGCGCCGGTGTTCTGGCGCTACCTCGCCCACGCCCTGGTCCCGTCGGGGCTCAGCGTGGTGTACCGCGTCCCCGTGAGGTCCGCGACGGACCCCGTGGCCCTGGGCTCCCTCCTGGCGCTCCTGGCCCTCGGCGGCGGGGCGCTCCTGGCCCTGCGCCGAGGGCACCGGGCCCCGGCGCTCCTCCTCGGGCTCTTCGCGGCGCCGCTGGTGCCCGTCTCCCAGGTGCTGGTGCCGCTCCAGAACGTCATGGCAGACCGCTACCTGTGCGTCGCCGTGGCCGCCCCCTGCGCGCTCCTCGGGCTCCTGTGCGGCCACCTCGAGGCCCGCCGCGCCCTCGCCGGGAGGCTCCTCGGGGCGGCGCTGTGCCTCGCCTTCGGGGCCCTGAGCGCCCAGCGGGCCCGGGTCTTCTCCGACAGCGTACGCTTGTGGGAAGACGCGCTGGAAACAACGCCTGGGTCAGCGCTTGCGCTCCTGCAACTGGGCCACGCCCGGCGCTCCGCGGGGGACCTCCGGGGCGCCGAGGCCGCCTGGACGGCCCTCTGGCGGCAGCCCGAGGACCCGGCCGCTCGCTGCAACGGCGCGGGCAACCTCTCGCGTATCCTGGCCGCCGACGGCAGGGACCTGGAGGCCATCGGGCTCCTGCGCGGGGCGGTGGCGCTCTGCCCCTGGGACCCGAAGGCGCTCAACAACCTGGCGGAGCTCCTGGCCCGCCGAGGCGTCGAGCCCGAGGCCCGGGCGCGCTTCGACGAGCTGGTCCGGCGCTTCCCGGCCTACGCCCCGGGGCGCAGGAACCGCGCGCGGCGCTACGGCCCTTGAGGCCTCCGGTGGGCCTCGCGGCACACGAGCCAGGCCCCGAGGGCCACCAGCGGCGCCGAGACGGCGAGGTAGTACCCGATGTGCAGGTCGCCCCCGAGGGCGAGCACCGGGATCTGGGTGAGGCACAGGAGCCCGAGGAGGAGCGTGGTCCCGAGGCGCTCGTCGCGCGCCAGCGGCGCCCAGAGGAGGCACAGGGCGCCGTAGTACGAAGACAGCTCAAACCACAGGAAGGGCGCGAGGCTCGATACGATGAGCCGCCGCCCCGGGTCCCGGGCCCTCCGGGCGGCGAGGCCCAGGAGCCCCACGGCGACACATTTCACGCCCAGGACGGCCCACCGGGGCAGCGCCAGGAGCGCCAGGGCCGCAGGGAGCCCCACGCGGTTGGTGGCCACCGTGGCGGTGTGCTTGGCGCTGTTGGCGAGGAACTCCCGCAGGAGCCCCGGGCCGAGGCGCGCGGTGGCCGCGCCGACCAGGAGCCCCGCCGCGAGGCCGGCGCCCGCCAGGAACCGAAGGTCTCCGCGGGGGAGGGGTCTTCGCCGCAGGAGGGCCTCCCCCAGCGCCACGGCGCTGCCCAGGCAGAGGGCCGCGGGGAAGGCCAGGAGGCCCGCGGCCGCGCCGAGGCACAGCCCCGCGGAGACGTCCCTCCCGCGCCGGGAGAGCCCCGCGGAGGCCACCAGCAGCACGATCCAGGGCGCCCGTCCGATGCCCCCCCCGACCCAGAGGTAGACCCAGGGGAAGCCCAGGGCCATGACCAGCGCGGCCAGGGCCCCGGCCTCCAGACCGAAGGCCCAGGGGCAGAGCACCAGCAGCGCGGCGTAGAAGACCTCGTCGGCGTGGGCCAGGGCCTCCAGGGTGGGGCGCGAGGCCGGGCGGTCCCGCAGGATGCCGTCCCCCATCAGGAGCGTCCAGACCGGCGTGGCGTTGTACCCGTGGTCCATGAACCACCGGTCCCAGGCCCCGGGCGTGAGCTGCGCCTGGAAGAACCCGACGTCCTCCCGGAAGGCCCTCCAGCGCGCCGGGGTGAAGCGTCGCTTGCACCCGTCGGCGTCGCGGAGGTAGTCCCCGATGTCCAGGCCGAGGTTGTTGCGCAGGTCCCGGGCGCCGCGGTTCAGGGGAATGGGCCAGCGGTCGAGCTCCAGGTCGGCCACGGCGACGCAGTGGTAGAGCCTTGTGTAGCCGAGCTCTCGCGCGTATCTGGCACCAAGGTGATAGTGCATGGCGTCATGGTAATGGACCGTCCATTGTCCGTTGAAGCGCCCGAAATTGGTCCAGGCCATGGCGGCCACCAGGAGCCACGAGGCGAGCGCCAGGGCGCCGCGGGCCCGGGCGAGGGGGGCGAGCCGTAGGAGCCCCAGGGCGACGCAGGCCACCCCCGCGGAGGCCACGGGGCCAAAGGTCCACCACGCCGAGGCCGTGAGCGCGACCGTGGCCACGCCCTCGGTGCGGCGCCGTCCGGCGGCGCCCTCCGGGGCGCCGCGGCGCAGGGCGAAGAAGGCCAGCGCGGCGAGGGCCAGGAGGGCCTTCCTCCAGGCCTGGGCCACGGCGGTGGCGTACGCGTTGGGGGGCGTCCGCCCGGGACGCACCCGGGCCCCGGCCCGCGGGTCGTCGCGGCACCCGACCCGCAGCTCCGAGAGCCCGAAGCGCCCGTCCCCGCCCTCGGGTCGCAGCCGGAGGAAGCGGGCGGTGGCGTCCAGACCGGCCACCTGGCGACCGCGAAGGCCCCGGTCCCCCACCGCCGGCGCCCGCCAGAGGAGCGTCCAGGTGCGCCCGTCGGGGGTGCCTTCGAGCTTCCAGCTCTCGTCGCCGGTACCCTGGAGGTACACCCCGGAAATCCCGACCACCCGCCCGAGGTCGTAGAGCAACCCCGGGCGGTTCACCCCGAGGCCCGCCGCGCGCTCCGAGTCCCAGGCCTCGCCCTCGCGGGCGACGAGCCCGTCGGTCACCCGGTCCGGCCGGTACACGCTCCGGAGGCGCGAGGGCGGCCGCCCCTGGAGGAGCTCTCCCGAGGGGCACTCCGCCTGGGCCCACCCCGAGGCCCCCCACAGGAGCACCACCAGCAGCACCCAGAGACCTGGCACCTCCACACTCTCTCGCGAGGGCTCCCCCCGAAGCAAGCGGCTCGCGGTCCACAGCGTCGACCGCGGGCCTCGGGAGGGGCCACCGGAGGCGCCACCCGGGGGACGCAGTGAGAAGCGTTCTACGCACCTCTCGGGGCCGGGTGCGTACTCCCGGTGGCGGCGCGCAAACCCTTGCTGGAGCGGGAGTCTTGCGTCCGGGGAGGGGGCGTCGTACAGGGATGGGGGCGTCGCCCGTCGGTGGGCGCGCGCCGTGGATCGGTCCTTGCGAGGAGGAGCGTGACCGCGTGCCGTGCTGGAGGAACAACCGATGATGGAGCCTTCGTTGAGCCCTCGACCCGGGGCGCCCTGGGACCGCCGGGGGGTGGTGCACACGCTCCTGGCGCCGGAGCCCGCGGCGCCGGACCTCCCCTGGGCGCTGCGCGCGCTGCGGGCCTTCGCGGTCCAGGACTGGCTCATCGTGGGCTATTTCCTGGTCCTCCTCGGGGCCGTCCTGGCGGGCACCGGCCCCGCCCGGGACCAATCCGTGCGCAACGTGGCCCTGAGCCTCGCGGTGGTGCTCCTCGGCCTCGCCGTGGTCCGCGGCGAGGTCCTCCCCTGGGGCACCAGGGCCACGGCGCTGTTCTACCGGCTCTCCGTCGTGGGGCCGGTGATGAACTCCTACTTCCTCCTGCGGTACGTGCTCCCCACGGCGAACCCCAGCACCCGGGACGCGCAGATCCTCGCCTTTGACCTCCGGGTCTTCGGGTACGAGCCCGCGCTGGCCTGGGACCGCTACGTCACGCCCGCCACCGTGGAGTGGTTCTCGTTCTTCTACTTCGGGTATTTCATTATCATTACGTTGTACCTTGAGGGAAATATGTTCTTTGCAAAGAACTCCAGACTCCTTGCAGAAGTGGCGCTTGGAGCGTTCTTCATCTTCTGCTTCGGGCACGTCACGTACATGCTCGTGCCGGGCTTCGGGCCCTACCACCACCTCGCGGGCACCTTCCAGCACGAGCTCACGGGCGGGACCTTCTGGGGCATGGTGCAGGACACGGTGCGCTCCGCGGGCGCCCAGAAGGACATCTTCCCGAGCCTCCACACCGCCGTGCCCACGTTCCTGTGCATCTTCGCCTGGCGCAACCGCGCGGTGGCGCCGTACAACTTCGTCTGGCTCCCTACCACCCTCTTCACCTCGCAGATCATCATCGCGACGATGTTCCTCCGGTGGCACTACCTGGTGGACATCTTCGCGGGGCTGGCCTTCGCGGCCTTCGCGGGCTTCGTCGTGCCGAGGATCCTCGCCTGGGAGCACCGCCGCCGCGAGGCCATGGGCGTGATGCCCGTCTGGACCCCGCTGTGGACGCTCCCGTCGCTGCGCCGCCGCTGACCCCGACCGAGGCCCTGACCGAGGCCCGGACCGAGGGGCCCCTCCTCGCCGTACGAGGGCTGACCGTCTCCCTCGCAGGCGCCGAGGCCCTCGTGGAGGGGGCGGAGCTCACCGTGGGCCCTGGCGAGGTGGTGGCGCTCCTCGGGCCTTCGGGCAGCGGGAAGACCACCCTCGCGACGGCGGCCCTGGCGCCCGAGGACGCCCGCTCGCGCGGCGTGGTGGTCACCTGGAGCGCCCGGACGCTCGCGGTCCCGTGGGCCCTGGTGCCGCAGCGGGGCGCCCTCTTCGAGCACCTGGACGTGGCCGGGAACATCGCCCTCGCCCTGGAGGCCGGCGGCCAGGAGGGCTCCGTGGACGCATGGTTGGAGGCCGTGGAGCTCGACCCCACGCTCGGAGCCCGGAGGGTGTCGGCGCTCTCCGGGGGTCAGGCCCAGCGGGTGGCGGTGGCGCGCACGCTGGCCGCCGGGCGCAGGCTCCTGGTGCTCGATGAGCCCTCCGTGGGCTTCGACCCCGCGGGGGTGAGCGCCCTGGCGAGGCTCCTGGTGGCCCAGACCCGCGCCCGCGGGGTGGGCGTGCTGCTCATCACCCATGACCTGTCCCTGGTGGCCGGGTGCGCCACGAGGATTCTCTTCCTGGACGCCGCCCGACGGCGCCTGGGGCCCCTGGACGAGGTCCCCTGGGAGGGCCCCTCGCCGAGCCCTGACGCGCCGGCCCGGCGGCACCTCGAGCGCGGCGTCGATGCGGCCCTGACCCGCGCCCGCGCCAGCGGGCTCCGGGCGCCCGTCGGGTACCCTCCCGCGGCGGGGCCCGGGGCCGTGGCCGTGCTGGGCCGAGCGCTCCTGCGCGCGCTCTCCCCGACGCTCTTCCGGTCCTCGCTGGTGGTCCTGCGCCGCGCGCTCTCCCAGGCGCTCTGGAGGCCGCTACCCTTCTACGCCGTGGTGGGGCTCCTCCTCGGGGTGACGGTGCCCTACGTGGTGGCCAACCTCACCGCGGACCTGCGCCCCGCGGCGGCGCTGAGGCTCATCGGCGGCACCTACGTGGTGACCCTCGCGCCGCCCCTGTCGGCGATTCTCTTCGTGGCCACGAGCGGCAGCGCCGTGTGCGCCTGGCTCGGGGGCCTGCAGCTCCAGCGCCAGGTGCAGGCCCTGGAGGGCCTCGGGGTGTCGCCCTCGCGGTACCTCCACGCCCCGGCCTGGGTGGCCCTGGTGGTGGCGTACCTCCTCGGGGCGGGCGTCTTCGGCGCGGCGATGCTGTGCGGCGGCTACGTGCTGTTCAGCGCGTACGGCGTGCCCCACGCGCTGGCGGTGGTCACCTCGGACCTCCTGGACCCGGCGCCGTCGAGGCTGCCCTTCACCGCGCGCGCGGCGTGGCTGGTGGGGGCCTACGCGCTGTCGCTCGCGTCCATCGCGGTGTCGCAGGGGGCCGCCCCCAAGGACCGCGCCGAGGACGTCACCGCGGCGATGACCCGCGCGGTGGTGCGGGCCACGCTGTGGGTGGTCGCGCTGGAGCTGGCCACGGTGGCGCTGCTCTTCGCCACCGTCGGGCCCCGCGGGCGATGACCGCCCGGGTCGAGCGCCTCGCCGGCGCGGCGGCCGCGGGCCTGTGGGCCTGCGCCCTGCCCCTCGGGTGGTGGGCGCTCCCCCCGCGGGAGACCCTTACGGTGACGGTCCCCGGCGAGGTCCCGTGGAGCGTGCGCGAGGGCCCCGCGGCGCCGCTGGCGCCGCTGCGGGTGACACCCGCGGGTCTCCGCGAGAGGCTCGTGGACGATGGCACCCTGGAGGACCCCGGGACGGGGCTCTCGTGGAGGACCTGGAGGGTGGTCTACGGCCACCGCTGGGAGCGGGCGGTGTACGTCCCGACGCTGACGGGACCCTTCTCTCGCGTGGGGGAGCGGTGGCCCTGCGCGTGGTCCGTGCGCCTCGGGGCGGGGCTCTTCGACGGCTCCCCCGCGGGGGGAGGGGGCCTCTCCCGGCGCGTGGCCGAGACCCTTCGCCCGCAGTTCGGGCGGCGCCATGGGCTGCCGGTGCCCTTCCTCGGAGAGGTCACGGTCACGCGCTTCGGGGCGCTCACGGACGCGCGCGCTACCCTCCGCCCGAGGGAGGGCTACCTCGACGCCGAGGTGTCCCTGCGCCTGGACGACGGCACACGGATGCGGGTGACCTTCCCCGTGGTCCTCGGGAGGGACCCCGACGGCGTGTTGCTTGTCTCCCGAAGCGGGAGAGCGTCGCTCTCGTGGTCCGGGCCCTCCTACGACCAGGCGCTCTCCTGGTGTCGTGGCCTCGCGGTGGTGCCCTTCCTCGGGGGCGCCTGCCGGAGCGTCGCCGACTGGGCCCTGGACGCCGTGCTGTCCGACCGCATCGACGAGGCCCTGGGCGCGCTCTCCCTGGCGCGCGAGGTGCCGCTTCCGGGCCCCGGGGGCGTGTCCTTCTCCCCGAGGATTGATGCCCCGCCCAGGGTCACCGCCCGCGGGGTGTCCTTTCGGGTGTGCCCGATCGTTCGCGTGGAGCGGCCTGTGGACGCCAGGGTCCCGGGTCCCGTGCTCCGCCCCGAGGCCCCGCCGCCGCTGCCGGAGGACACGGACCCGGGCGCGGTGTACGCCGTCGTGGCCTCGGTCCCCGCGCTGGACCAGGCGCTCTGGGTCGCCTGGCAGGGGGGCTCCCTCCGGGCGCTCGGCGCGGCGCTTCGGGGGAGGCTCCCTCGGGAGCTGTCCCAGCTCGCCCTGGACGTCACCTCCGTGGACCCGAGGCTCCCGCCGGTGACCGTCCCGTCGTCCTCGGGGCTCCGGGTGCGCGTCGCCGAGGCGGCCCTGGGCACGCTCCACCGCCGCGAGGTGCGGGCCCACGGCGTTCTCTCCCTGGACGCCACGACGGCGCAAGGGCAGGTCACGCTCCTGGCGACCCCGGAGGTCCCGAGGCTCGACTGCGTCGCGCCTTCCACCGCCCGTGGCCCCCGACGGGAGCCCTGCCTCTCGGACCTTGGGCCCATCGCCAGGGAGCGCCGCTGGCGCCCTCAACGCTTCGTCCTGGACCCCTCGACCCTGGACGCGCTCCTCCGCCTGAGGCTTGCGGGTGTGGACCTCGCGCTCAACATTGGAGCTACGGCAATCACTGCACAACACCTAGGGATCGTTGGCACAATTCATGCATTGTGACCGAAAATTTATTCTTCAACCCTGGAAATACAGCCTGTGTGTCCGTTTGTGCGCTAGTGTAGGGTGGAAGGGCGAACAATGAGCGCTGAAGCAGGTTCGACCCAGGCGATGAGGGGTGTGGTGCTGGTGACCGACGACGAGGAGCAGATCCGTCGGATGCTCCTACGGATGTTGGCGCGGCTCGGGTATGAAGCGGAGCAGGCGTCGGACGGGGTGGAGGCGGTGGCGCTCTTCCGGCGGGACCCTGGGCGATACCGGGCGGTGTTCCTGGACATTTCGATGCCCAGGATGGGGGGACCGGAGACGCTGGCGGCGCTGGACGCGGTGAGGCCCGGGGTGTCCGTGGCGATCGTGAGCGGCGCGGACCCGGACGAGACGCGGGCGAAGTTCCCACCGGGGAGGTTCGTGGAGGTGCTGCCCAAGCCCTTCACCATGGAGGACCTGCGGCTGTTGATGGAGCGGCTGGTGCCGGCGGGCACGTAGAGGTTCCTTCCGGACACGGAGAGGGCGTATGCTCCCGCCGCCGCGATGGACGAAGACGACGCAGACCCGACACGACGGATCCCGGTGTTCAGCGCCCAGACCCCGAAGCTCGTGGCGGGGGCCATGACGGGGATGTTCCTGGCGTCGGTGCTGGTGAACGTCTGGCTCTGGCGCAGGGCGAGCAACGCCGAGGACCGGATTGACCGCACGGTGGTGGCGGCGCCGAGGACGCCGCCGACGACGCCGTGTCCGACCTGCCCGGAGTGCCCGCCGGCGACGGTGTGTGAGCCCACCCCGTGCCCCACGGACCCGACGGGGCCGGCCCACGCGGGGGGGCCTCCGAGGCCCGTGCAGCCCCGGGAGGACGCCGCGGTGGCGGCCGAGGGGGAGCAGCACCTGGCCCAGGCCGCCGACGCGGGCGAGCGAAACCCGGTGGAGCTCCGGGCCCAGCGGCAGCTCGCCACGGGCGTGGACCGCATCGTGGCGTCGCGCTCGCCGGCGGCGGCCGAGCGCTTCCTGACGCGGAACCTCCCGTCGGTGGCGTCGATGAACTGCGCCTTCCGCGACCCTGCGATGGCGGAGCACGTGCGCATGCAGCTCCGGCCCATGAACGCCCTGGCCCGCCCGCAGTTCCGGTTGAGCGAGGCGGACCTCCAACGCTACGAGAGGGAGCTCCGATGTCCGCGCGAGTAGGCGTCTCTCCGGCCCTGACCCTGGCGGCGCTCCTGGCCCTCCAGGCCTCCGGCGGCTGCGCCAGGAACATCCCCCCGCCGTGCCAGGGCGCCCAGTGCGCCACCTGGCCCCACGTGGAGGTGCGCTTCTGGAAGAACGACGTGGGCACCCAGCAACGGCGGTACACCGGCGCGCTCTGCGTGCAGGTGGCCTTCGATTGCCCCGAGGAGGGCCGCCACAGCGTCTGGATCGAGCCCCAGGCGCCACGGTGCCGCACGTACCTCAACACCGAGGGCGCCGAGTGGCTCCAGGTCGAGGGCGGGCGCCTGAACATCCCCTGGCCCGCCCGCTGCCGGGGCCGCCAGGTGGAGATGTTCGTCACAGCCCAGCCGAACTTCGCGATCTGCTCGGCGCTGGACAACCACCTCGTGGTGGCCGACCGCCAGCGCCTCGCCGCGGACGTTGTATTCCAATGTAGGTGAGGCGCCCTGAAGCCTACGGTACCTGCGAGGCGTCGGTGGGCGCGTCGCGGTCGGTCGTGGTGCCATCGCCGAGTTGTCCGTGGTTGTTGGCGCCCCAGCAGCGGAGCCTCCGGGCGCCGTCGGGGAGGAGTGCGCAGCGGTGGTCCCAGGCGTTGGACACCGCCGTGGCGGCCGCGAGGCCCGCGGGGGCCACGGGCACCCGGGCGACGCCCGTGGGCCCCATGCCGTCGCCGAGCTCTCCGCGGGCCTCGGTGCCCAGGCAGAGCACGCCGCCGCCGCTGCGCGGGCGGCGGCGGATGCAGAGGGAGCGGTACGCGAGCGAAAAGGCCTGGGTGTCGATGTCCACGTCGGTGAGCCCCGGCACCAGCCCTACGGCGTAGGGCGAGGCCCCGCCGTCCCGGGCGCCGAGCTGGCTGCCGTTGTCCCCGCCCCAGCAGCGCAGCTCGCCCTCCACGTTGGCCGCGCAGGTGTAGCCAACCCCCACCGCGACCCGCACGGCGCCGGAGAGGCCGCCGACGCGGGTCGGGAGCGTCCGGACGCCGGTGGAGCCATCCCCCGAGGACTCCCCGAGGGTGTTCTGTCCCCAGCACCACACCGACCCGTCGGTGCGCACCGCGCAGCCGCTCTGCAGCGTGGCGATGTGGGTGACGTCCGTCAGGCCCGCGGCCCGCACGGGGCGCGGGGACGCGCGGCCCACGCCACCGGTGCCGTCGCCGAGCTGGAAGGCGCCGTTGGAGCCCCAGCAGACCACCTCGCGGGTGTCCCGGAGGGCGCACGCAAAGCCCGACCCCGCCGCGACCTGGCGCGCGTCCTCGAGGTCCACCACGAGCCTCGGGGGCTCGCCCACGGTGGTGGTCGCCCCGGTGCCGAGCTGCCCCGAGCGGTTGGCGCCCCAGCACCAGACGCGCCCCGCGCGGGTCCTGGCGCAGGTGAAGTCTCCGCCCGCGGAGACCTCGGCGATGTCCGTCACGCCGGGCACCAGTGTTGGTCGGAGCGCGTCCCCCGGGGTGATCACCCCCAGCTGGCCCTGGCTGTTGTCCCCGAGGCAGTACACCCTGCCGTTGGTCCGCAGCACGCACGTGTGGAGCGCCCCCACGGACACCTGCTGCACGGCGCTGCACGCGCCGTCCACGCAGGGGTAGCCCCCCTCGCATGCCCGCCCGCAGGCGCCGCAGTGGCGCGCGTCCGTGGTGAGGTCGGTCTCGCAGCCGTTGGCGGTCATCCCGTCGCAGTCGCCGCGGCCGGTCACGCACGACGCTGCGTCCGCGGGGGGTGTGTCAGGGGTGCTGTCGGGCGTGCTGTCGCTCGGCGGAGCCAGCTCCATGGGTGTCGTGGTGTCGGCAAGGAGGTCCTGCGAGGCGTCCACCGTGGGCGCCTCCTGGGGCGCGTCCAGCGGCGCGGGCTGGTGGACGCTGCGGGAGGGGCACCCGCAGAGCGCGAGGGCCAGCGCCAGGTGAAGGGCGGTCTTCACGGCAGGGTCACCGCCAGCGAGGCGCCCCACGTAGACGGTCCGGGCCCGAGGCTCCAGCGGGCCGCCCGGCGCCCCCTCTCGGGCGCGGACGAAGGTGCGGCCAGCAGGAGCACCACCCCGGTGGATACCAGCGCCCCGGCCGCCAGGAAGCCCACGAGCTGCGACGTCACGAGCTCCGGCGCGTAGGACCTGGGCTGGAGCTCCAAGCAGCTCGCGATGCGCTCGCGGGGATAGCCCTCGGGGCACTGCTCGTCGTAGAGCGCCCGCTGCGAGAGCCGCTCCGAGGAGGCCCACAGGCCCACCGCGAGGCCCGCCGCCCCGAGCCCGAAGGACACCCACGCAAGCGTGCGCCACGCCCCGCCCCCGGAGGGCTCCGGCGGACGAAGCGTCGAGGGCGGTCGCACCCCACGCGGCGATGTGGTCGGTGGCAGTCCCGAAGGCGTGGCGGTGGACGTCGTCGTCGGTGGCGGCGGCGGTGGTGGTGGCGGTGGTGGCGGCGGTGGCGGCGGCGTGGGCACCAGTTCGACGCTCTCACGGGAGGGCACCCCGGCGCTGATGGGGATCGCGCGGTCCCAGGGGAGGAAGCCCCGCGCCTCGACGCGCACGGAGCGCGTGCCGGTGAGCACCCGCAGCGGGCCCGGCAGGGGGAGCGTGCCGCGGGGCTGGCCATCCACGGTGACCGTGGCCCCGGCGGGGCCGCCGTCGAGCCGCAGCTCGCTCACGTGCTCCAGGAGCACCGCCCGCTGGGCCTCCACGGCCGCCTGGTTGCGGGCAAGCCACGGGTCGTGGAGCCCGAGGGCCTCCCGAAGGTGCTCGTCCGCCGAGAGCCAGCGCCCCAGGGCCATCTCGCTGATGGCGGCGCGCACCAGGGCGCGGGCCCCGTGACAACCCTCGTAGGCCTGGAGGAAGAGCGCCAGGGCCTCCTCGCTCCTGCCCGAGAGGTTTCGCCGCTGGCCTTCGGCCTCCAGGGCCTCGGCCGCGCGGCGGTCGCAGCGGAGCTGCGCCCGCGCCCACCTCGGCGCCGCAAGCACCACCAAGGCCACCAGCACCCCCGCCCGACGGTCACAGACAGAGGTTCGTGCCATTCGGCCCTCGACAGCGAGGTGGGATGCTGTGGGTTGATGTGCGCGGGAGCGTCCCTTGTGGTGTGTTGGCATTCGGCGCGGGGGCTCTGGCGTCTGGAGGGTCAGCCCGGGTGGTGTCCGGGGCGGGAGGCGCTGCATCCGGGGAGGGTCTCGGAGGTGGTTGGGTTGCGGGCCCGGCGTCGGCGTTCAATCGGTGGGCGACGACGGCCGCGTCGGAGGAACTCGCCGGGGTGGCGTCCCGGCTTTGCGGCGCCAAGGTGTCCGGGCGGCGGAGGGCCAGGAGCACGCCGGCGACGCCCAGGAGTGCCCCGAGGGCCACGGCGACCCTCGCGGGTGAAAGAAGAGGTCTCGTCGGGACGATGGGCGGCGCTGGGAGGGATATGCCCTCGGTCGAGGTCGGCGTGGGGAGTCCCTCGTCCAGGGTCTTGGGAGCGTTCTCCGGGAGCTCGTGGGGGATGGTGGACTGGAGCCCCAGGACCGCGGGAAGGGCGCCGCGCGGCGGCGCCGACCCGAAATCGTCGGACCACAGGGCCTGGGCGCGCACCGACGCAAACGGCAGGAGCGCCGCCGCGAGGGCCCCCACGGAGGGGAAGCGGTCCGCGGGCGCCAGGGCCATGGCCCGACGGATCGCTGCGAGGACCTCCTCGGGCAGGTCCGGGCGGTGCGTGCGCAGCGGGGTGACGGCGCCCTCGCGGATCTTGATCAGCACGCTGAAGACCGTCTCCGTGGGGTCCTCGCCGAAGGCCAGGTGCCCCGAGAGGCACTCGTAGGCGATCACCCCGAGGGCGTACTGGTCCAGCGCCGTGGTGAGGCCCCGGGAGCCGTGGGTCTGCTCCGGCGCCAGGTACGCCGGGGTGCCCAGCATGTCCGAGGTCTGGGTGATCGCCTGGGGGTGGTCCTCGCCGCCCCGGGCGATGCCGAAATCCAGCACCACGGGGCGGCGGCGACCGGCGTCGTCCCGCGCCAGGACGATGTTCGAGGGCTTCAGGTCCCGGTGGATCAAGCCCCGGTCATGGGCGGCCTGGACCGCGGAGAACACCGGCAGGAGGATGTCCAGGGCGTCCTCCAGGGGCAGCCCCGAGGAGCCCCGGAGCTGCGCGGAGAGCTCCGCCCCGTCAAGGTACTCCATCACCAGGTACGGGACGCCGTGGTGCTCGCCGACGTCAAAGACCCGGATCACGTTCGGGTGCACCACCCTGGCCACGGCCCGACCCTCCCGCTGGAACCTCGCCAGCGTGGTCGGCCGCCGCAGGAGCTCCGGCAGGAGCGTCTTGATGGCCACGCGGTGCCCGAGGCTCTGGTGCACGCCCTCGTAGACCACGGCCATCCCGCCCTCGCCGAGGTGGCGCACGACCCGGTAGGCGCCGACGACCTCGCCAGGGGGCCATGGGGTGGAGGGGTTGGCCATGCGCTTCGCGTTCCTTGGGAGCCCTATGCCGGTCGGTGCGACCCCGACGGCCGGGCGACCGGAGCATGCCACGGGATCGCGCCCCGGTGGTTCCCCCCTCGCGCAACGGGCGCGAGCGGTGCGCGGCGTTCGCCGGCGGAGGCCGTCAGAGCTTGCGTAGCTCCGCGACGAACTCCCAGTCGGAGACCAGGCCCTTGCGCAGGAGCGTCGTCAAGAGCGCGGCCAGGAGCTTCTCGACGCCGTTGGGGCCGAGCACCTCGGCGGCGGGGGCGCCCTGGGAGACGGCCCTCAGGGCGGCGATGAGGTCCCGGGTGGTCGGCTGGGCCTCCGCCGGGGGGGGCTCGGAGCGCCCGTCGGGCGCGGGGATCACGAGCTGCGAGCCGTCCAGGAGCGTGAGGGTGAGCATCTTCGGGCGGCGCTCGTCGCCTTCGGTCACCGGCGCCGGCTGCACCGACGGGCGCTGGAGCCTGACCCCAGGGCGCACCGTGGGCGCGTCGGGGGGGCTGCTCTCAAGGGGCGCGATGGACAAGACCGGCGCGGGGGGCTCCGGCGCCGGCGGGTCATAGAACGCCGTGATGGCGTTGGCGATCTCCGACGCCGGCGCGATCATGGCCTTGACGGGCAACCCCGACGCCGCGGAGACCGCCCTCAGGGCCTCCTCGTGGGTGGGGTCGTTCATCGCCAGGAAGAGCGTCATGCCCGATTTCTGCGCGGGCCGGAGGTACACCGGCACCACCCCGTGGCGGATCGCCAGCTCGCGCGGCACCAGGCTCAGGAGGTGCCGGGAGAAATCCACGTGGCGGAGGCTCACCCAGGGGATCGAGAGCTGCTGCCCCAGGAAGCGCGTCAGGGAATCTTCATCGAGGACGCCGTCCTCAACGAGGATGGTCCCGAGGCGCCGGGCCCCGAGGCCCTGGGACCTCTGCCGCGCGAGGGCTTGCTCCAACTGCGCCGGGGTGATCTTCCGGGCCTCCAAAAGCAGGGTGCCGAGCAGGGGACGTGCGCTCATCGGTGCTCCACGGACGGGATAACGGCCCCCGGAGGCCGGAGTTTATCCCCCGGGGAGGACGAAACGGCGCGCCCGGCGCCTTGACCCCCGCCCGGGGCGGTTGGTAGAAGCGTCGCGCGAGCGGTCCGTGTCGTCCGATGGTCCGCCCTGCGGCCCGCTCCGTGACCGACCCCCCTGAGCCTCCCCCGTCAGTGCCCCCGAGCCCGCCCGCCGCCCCCGCGGAGCGCACGGCACCGGCGCGCTCCCCCTGGGGACGCAGGACCGTCACCGTGGCGCTCACGGTGCTCACCCTGGGCTTCACCTTCCAGGGCGCCTGGACCATCTACCGTGGGATCTACCATGGCCCCGTCGAGCCGCCGCCCCGGGGCGCCACCTGCGAGGAGGGCATCGCGCGGCTCCAGCGGGACCTGGACGCCGTCTGGGCCGCGCGCCGGGAGGACCCCGGGGCGCCGCTCGACCCCGCGCTGGACGCGCGCCTCCGGGGCCTGCGCGCCCCCTGCGAGGCCGAGGGCGAACCCGGCGCACGGGCCTGGACCCACCTTGAACGCTGGCGCTACCGGGCCGAGACCCAGGCCCGGATGTGGCACGACCTCCTCGCCGACGACGCCCGTGGCGCGCGCGGCTACCACTCTCCCCCGAGGGATACCCCATGACGGAACCGTCTTTTGCTTCCATGCAGCTCTCGGAGCCCGTGCTCCGCGCCCTGGCCGAGGTGGGCTACGACGCGCCCACGGAGGTGCAGGCCCAGTGCTTCGGCCCCGTGGCCGAGGGCCGCGATGTCATCGTCCAGAGCCGCACCGGCAGCGGCAAGACCGCCGCCTTTGCCCTGCCCCTGATCGACCGCGTGCTGCGCCCCGAGCGCGTGGTGCAGGCCCTGGTGCTGTGCCCCACCCGCGAGCTCGCCCTCCAGGTCCACGGCGAGGTCGAGCGCCTCGGGCGCACGAAGGGCGTCTCCGTCGCGGCGGTCTACGGCGGCGCCCCCATGGGCGCTCAGATCGCCGCCCTGGAGTCCGGCGTCCATGTGGTCGTAGGTACGCCTGGTCGGGTGTTGGACCACCTCCGTCGCCGCACGCTCCGGCTGGACAAGCTCCGGGCCTTCGTGCTGGACGAGGGCGACGAGATGCTCTCCATGGGCTTCGCCGAGGAGCTCAACGCGATCCTGGAGTTTGTCCCGAAGAGCCGCCAGGGGATGATCTTCTCGGCGACGATGCCCGAGGGGATCCAGCGCATCGCCCAGCGGCACCTGAAGGACCCGGAGTTCCTGGCGCTCTCCTCGGATCATGTGGCCCCGTCGGAGATCACGCACTACGTGTACTACTCCTCGGCGGGCAACCAGGCCCGGGAGCTCGCCAAGATCCTGCAGGTGGAGCAGGTGACCGCGGCGCTGATCTTCTGCAACACCAAGAGCGAGACCGAGCAGATCGCTCGCGCGCTCCAGGCGAGCGGCCTGCGCGCGGAGTACCTGAACGGCGACCTCGCCCAGAGCGACCGGGAGCGCGTCCTCGGGCTCCTGCGCGAAGAGAAGCTGCCCTACCTGGTGGCCACGGACGTGGCCGCCCGGGGGATCGACGTGCCGCACCTGACGCACGTGGTGAACGTCGGGTTCCCGGAGAGCCCCGAGGCGTACGTGCACCGCACGGGGCGCACCGGCCGGGCCGGGCGCAAGGGCGTGGCCGTCTCCCTGGTGGGCCCGCAGAACATCGGGAACCTCTACCTCCTGCGGCTCACGTACGGGATTCGTCCCATCGAGCGGGCCCTGCCCTCAGAAGGAGAGGAGCGCACGCGCCGGGAGCTGGACCGCCTCGGGCTCCTCCTGGAGGCGTTTCCCTCGGGCCCCACGGAGGAGGCCCTCGCCCTGGCCCGGAGGCTCCTGACGCACGACGACCACGAGCGCATCGTGGCGTCGCTGGTCGGGGAGTTCTTTGACCTCGGGCGCCGTCAGGCGCTGGAGCTCGGCCTCGCGGCCCCTGCCAGGGCCGAGGCCCCGAGGGCGCCCGCGGCCCCCCGGGCCGCGCCCACCGGCGCCTCGGAGGCGCCGACCGAGGCCCCCAGGGAGCGAGCGCCCCGGCGGGAGCGCGCCCCTCGGAGGGACGCAGCCGACGGCGAGGGCGAGCGCCCGAGGACGGACGGCGCGGACGAGCGCCCGAGGGTGGATGCACCGGCGGCCCCGGAGAGGCCCCGGAGGGTGCCGGTGCACCACGCCGAGCGAGGGGCCCCCACGGACGACGACGAGACCGGCATGGAGGAGCTGCGCCTGGCCGTGGGTCGCCGCGACGGCGTGCGCCCGGGGGAGGTGGCCCGGCTCCTGCGGGACACCGCCAGGCTCGGTCGCCAGGACGTGGGGCGCATCCATGTGAGGGACCGGATCACCCTGGTGGGCATCCGCGCGGAGCTCCTCCAGAGCACCTTGGAGGCCCTCAAGGACACCACCTACAACGACCGCCCCGTGGCGCCCGAGCGAGGCCGCTCCACCGGGAGCAACTCCTCCGCTTCGGCGCCCGACGCCGACGACTGATGCGCGCCAGCGTGGGGTATACACGGTGTATCCCCCTGGTCGGGGCGCTGGGGCTCGGGGCCTTCGGGCTCGGCACGGCGGGCGCGGACCCGCCTCCCGGGCGCCAGGTGGTGACGCTCCCAGAGGCGCTGGAGGAGGCCGAGCGCACCTTCCCCGGGCTGTCGGCCGCGAGGCACCGGGTGGCGGCCTCCGAGGCGCAGCTCGACGAGGCGTGGGTGGCGCCCTTCGGGAACGTGACGGTGACGGGCTTTGCGTCCATTTCGCCGTCGGCGCGAGGGAACCCGACGTTCTCACCGGACGCCTTCGGGCAGAGCCCGTTCCAGCAGGGGTACGGCTCCCTGGCGAGGCTCACGGTGGACACGGGCGTGCCGATCTCTCCCTGGACCTGGGTGCGCCTTGCGAGGGTGCGCGACGCGGCCCGGCAGGGCCTCCGCGTGAGCGAGGAGGAGCTCCGCCGGGCGCGGCTGGACCTGCGCGCCAACGTGCGGAGGGCGTGGTACGGCCTGGCCTTCGCGCGGGACTCGCTCTACCTCCTGGACCGGGCCGAGGGCTACCTCCGGGAGGCCCAGGAGCAGGTGGACCGGGCGCTCGACGGGGGCGCGGGGGCGACGCAGGTGGACACCTTCCGGCTGCGCACGTACCGCGCGGAGCTGGTGTCACGCCGGGCCCAGGCGGTGCTCGGCGAGCGCCGCGCGAGGCTCGCCCTGGGCGCGCTCACGGGCCTCGGCGGGCGGGTGGACGCCCCGGACCTGCCGCTGTGCCCGGTGCCCTACGACGACCGCCCCCTGGCGGCGCACCTGTCCGACGCGAGGCTCGGCCGCCCGGAGGTGCACATGCTCTCCGCGGGCGTCGAGGCCCGCCGCGCGGCGCTGTCGATCCAGCGAGGGGCCCTGTGGCCGGACCTGGCCCTCGGGCTCACGGTGGCCTGGGCGGGGTCCTCCGCCATCGCGGACCAGGCCAACCCCTTCGCGGCGAACAACAGCAACTACGCGTACTGGGGCGCCGGGCTGGTCTTGCGCTGGAGCTTTGAGCCCCTGGCCTGGCGCCAGCGCGTGCGCAGGCTCTCGGAGGAGCTGGCCATGACCGAAGACCAGCAGCGCCTCGCCCTCGGGGGCATCGCCGTGGAGGTGGAGGAGGCCTTCGAGGGCGTGCAGGAGGCCCGCGCCCGGCTCGACGCCACGGTGGACGGCGAGGACGCGGCCTCGTCGTGGTTCACCACGGTGTTTCAAGAGTACCAGGCCGGCACCGGGGACACCGGCGCCGTGGTGGACCCGCTGCGGCAGTACCTCACGGCGCGGTACAACCACCTGCAGGCCGTGTACGACTACAACGCCGCGCGGGCGCGCCTCGCGCAGGTGACGGGCCGGGACCAGACCGCCGGGGAGCCCTCGGCCTGCGCCGCGGGCGGGGGCTCCACGGCCCCGGAGGTCACCCCGGAGGACCCGGAGGTCGAGCGCCTCCTGCGCGAGAGCGCGGCCCCCACGACCCCTACCGCTCCAGCGGCACCCGCCCAGGACGCCGGGAGGCCCGCGCGATGAATACCCATTCAACAGACCACGTCTCCTGGTGGATGAACCGTCGCGGCGCGCTCCTGGCGGGGCTCCTCGGGCTCTGGGCGCTCGCCCGGGGCGCCGGCGCGCAGCCTCGGAGCGGGCCCACGGCGTGGATCCAGCTGCGCCACGCGGCGGTCCAGAGGGCGCTCCAGGGTAGCCACCCGGCGGGCTCTCCGCAGGCCCAGGCCCGGGACGAACAGGTGGCGCGGCTCCTCAACGGGATGATCGACGTGGAGGAGCTCTCGCGCCGCAGCCTGGACCCGCACTGGGAGGCCCGTACGGTCGCCGAGCGCGGGGAGTACGTGGCGCTCCTGCGCAGGCTCATCGACCGGTCGTACCGGCAGAACCTCCAGGACACCCTCGGGTGGGCGGTCACCTGGGAGGCGGAGACCGTGGCCGACAGCGGGACCGAGGGGACCGTGCGCTCCGTCGCGCGCTCGCGCACGGACCCGAGGGCCGCCCCGGTGCGCATCGAGTATCGGCTACGGCGCTCGCCCGGTGGCGCGGGGGTGATCTGGGACCTGGTCACCAACGGCTCGTCCCTGGTGCAGACCTACCACGACAGCTACACCCGGATCGTCCGCGAGCGGGGCTTTGAAGAGCTCCTCCGGCGGCTGCGGGTCCGCGCCCAGGCCAGCAATTGAACGGAATGACCCGATTTTCAAGGGTCTGTGATTGACACGGTCCGGGCCCGGGGATACCATGCCCCGGAAGCTGGAGTCTCCCGCCGGGCCATAGGGGGGCCCCCCCGGAGCACACCTCCCATGCGTCTGTACAGCGCGAAGATCCCAGTGATCGCCATGGACATCGTCCGGGTGCTCACGGCGGAGAAGGACATCGAGACGGAGAACCCTCGGGAGGTCGAGGCGGACCTGGAGGCGGTGCTCAAGGAGTACCTCCGGATGGAGCGGGACCTCACGGAGCGCGCCAAGGACCGTATTGAAGCGGTGGGCGGCGGCCGGGAGGACGTGCAGAAGGTCAAGCGCCTCCTGGCGGAGCAGCGCAACGTGGGCCTCGGGACCGAGAGCATCTCGTACCTGCTCAACCAGATCCTGGCGATCCTGATGCGGAGCACCCACGTGGACGAGGTGTTCTCCGAGGACGACGTGCTGCGCCGCAAGGTGAAGAAGCTCCTGGAGCGCCACATGGCCGCGGAGGAGGACATCGACAAGGAGGTCCGGGCCAAGATGAAGCACCTGGAGGAGGGCACGCGCACCTGGGAGGTCGAGTACGCGCGGGTGCTGGAGCAGGTCAAGCGCAAGCACAACATGTCTTGAGGTGAGGCGAGCCCGATGTGGATCCCCAAGGTCGAGGAGAAGAAGCACTTCTGCCACAAGTGCAAGAACCCCCTGGTGTTCGAGGTCAAGCCTCAGCGCCGGGACACCTGCACGCACTGCGGCGCGGACCTGATCTGCTGCCGGAACTGCGAGCACTGGGACCCCGGGGCCCACAACCAGTGCAAGGAGCACATCACGGAGTACATCCCGGACCGCGAGGTGGCCAACCACTGCACGTTCTTTACGTTCCGTAACGGCGAGCCGGGCACCAACGAGGCGGAGCTCAAGGCCAAGGCCCGCCTGGCGTCGCTCTTCGGTCCCAAGAAGTAGCCCCGTGGCGCTCCGGAGCATGACGGGCTTCGGCGCCGGGGACGCCCCGCTGGGCCCCGGGAGGGTCACCGTCGAGGCCCGGAGCGTCAACCACCGGTTCCTGGACCTGCGGGTGCGGCTCCCCAAGGAGCTGGCCGAGCACGGGCTCTTCCTCGAACAGCGCGTGCGCCAGCGGTTGCCCCGCGGCAGGGTGGAGCTCAACGTCCACGCCGAGGGGCTCTCGGGCGCCGCGGTGGCGCTGGACCGGGAGCGCGCCCGGAGCGCCCTGAGGGCCCTTCGGGAGCTCGCCCGGGAGGAGGGCCTCGGGGCGGAGTCCGCGGGGCCTCCGTGGGCGCTCCTGGCGGGGGTGCCGGAGCTCTTCGTGGCCGCCGCCCCGGCCGCGCCGGAGGCCGCCCGGAGCGCCCTGGACGCCGCCCTGGAGCGCTGCCTGGAGGGCCTGGACGAGATGCGCCGCCGCGAGGGCGACGCGCTCCACGGGGACCTCGCGGCGCGGAGCCGGTGCGTGAGGGAGCTCCTCGGGGAGCTGTCGACCCGCGCGGAGGGGATGGTCCAGGCGCGGCACGAGCGCCTGCGGGAGCGGGTGCTGCGGGCGGCCCGGGGGGCGGGCTTCACCGTGGACCCGTGCCGGCTGGAGCAGGAGCTGGTGCTGGCCTCGGAGCACACCGACGTGAGCGAGGAGCTCACCCGCCTCGGGAGCCACTGCGCGCAGTTCGAGGCGCTCCTCGCGCTCCCGGAGCCAGTGGGGCGCAGGCTGGATTTCCTCCTCCAGGAGATGTCCCGGGAGGCCAACACCCTCGGGGCCAAGGCCTGCGACCCGGAGTGCGCCCGGCGCGTGGTGGAGCTCAAGGCCGAGCTCGAGCGCATGCGCGAGCAGGCCCAGAACGTAGAGTGACGCGGAGAGGCGCGCGGTGGACCCCTTCCTGCCCCTGATCGTGACCTCGCCCTCGGGGGCAGGGAAGACCACGCTGGTGCGGCGCCTCCTGGCGGCGCAGCCGGGCCTCGTGGTGAGCGTGTCGTACACCACCCGGGGCCCCCGCGACGGCGAGCGCGACGGCCGGGACTACCATTTCGTCACCGAGGCGGTCTTCTCGGACATGCTCGCCCGGGGGCT
The DNA here is from genome assembly GCA_016218725.1 of Deltaproteobacteria bacterium. Lineage (GTDB taxonomy): Bacteria > Myxococcota_A > Polyangia > Polyangiales > JACRDB01. The sequence continues at coordinate 6,870 of JACRDB010000155.1, read as the reverse complement.
CTTCGCCGAGCATGCGACGGTGCACGGGAGCCGTTATGGGACGAGCCTCGCCCGCGTGGAGGAGGCCCGGCGGACGCACCGCGGGATGGTGTTCGTGATTGACTACCAGGGCGCCGCGCAGGTGAAGGCCCGGATCCCGGGCGCCCTCGGGGTCTTCGTGCTCCCGCCGTCCCTCGCCGAGCTGGAGGCGCGCCTTCGGCGCCGGGGGACCGAGCGCGAGGAGGCCGTGGCCCGCAGGCTCGCCAACGCCCGCGAGGAGCTCCTGCACGCCGCGCGCTTTGATTACCTTGTGGTCAATGACGCCCTGGACGACGCCTCCGCCGCGCTCCAGGCGGTGTGCGAGGTGGCCTTCGCGGCCCGCGGAGGCCCCCCCGCGGGCGCCCTCGCCGCGCGCCTCGCCGGCGCCTGCGCCGTGGCGCGCACCGCGGCCCTGCCCGCCCGGCTCCTGGCGGGCGAGAGCGTCCGGGGCGTCCCCGCCGTCGTTCCCTGAGGCCCGCCGCGGGTCACTGCGCCGCGCCGCGCCAGCGGTACGCCGCGGTGCACGGGAGCTGCGCGAACTGGCCCTCGCCCACGCCCAGGAGGGTCGTGCAGTCGCTCCCGGCGGTGATGGCGTAGCCCAGGGTCTCCGTGGCGCGGAAGCCCAGGCGGGTGGGGCCTCCGGCGTCGGAGTCCGCGCCGCCGTCGTACCCGTTGGGGCGGTCCAGGACGCCCTCCAGCACGTCCACCTGCTGGAGCGAGCACCCCGGCAGGCGCAGCCGCACGTTGGCCTCGCGCAGCACGAGCTCGCCCTGGGCGGCCACCCGGAAGGCCCCGGTGACCGGGTCGTAGGTCCCCAGGGCCTCGGTGGCGCCTCGGGGGCGCCAGCGCAGGGTGCCTGTGCCCACCCGGAGCTCCGCCACGAAGCGCACCGTGGCCGGCAGGCGCAGGGCCAGCGGCCCGCAGGAGTTGGCCGTGAGCTCGCCGTCCACGTCGAAGAACCCGAGGCTGCCGCTGTCCCCGGGGACGTTCGTACACGCCACCAGCAGCAGCCCGAGGCACGCGGTTCGCACGACCACGGAGTATCCCTCGCGGTGGGCCTCGGGCAAGATTCCGGGGTGCTCGCCGACCGAAGGCTCTTCCGTCAGGCCCTCCGGGTCCTCGGGGCCACGGCGGGCTCCCTCACCCTCTGCCTCTGCGCCGTGGACCGCCTGGATCCGAGCGCCGCGGGGGAGCCCTGGGCCGTGGGTCTCTCCCGCGCCGCGTGGCTCGGCGCCGCCGCGCTGGTGGTGGCCACCGCGGCGCTCCCGGCCGCTCTCCGGGCGTTTCTCCTCCGGGATGGCCAGGCGGTGGCCCTCCAGGCCGCGGGCGTGGGCCCCTCGCGCGCCGTGGTGCGCCCCACGGTCCTCGGAGCCCTGGTCGCGGCCCTTGCCCTCCAGGGCCTCGGGGAGCTCGCCCAGGCGCTCCCCCGCGGGCCGGCTTCGCGCCCGGCGCCCTTGGAGGTCGTGCCCTGGGCCTCGCCAGAGGGCGCCCGCTGGCGCCTGGGTCCGCGCTCCCTCCGCTGGGAGGAGCAGGGACAACGGTGGGATCATGTGCGTGAACGTGAGGGCCTGTCGGTGAGAGTAGGTAACGTAGGTCTGACAGCTACCAGTAGGGAGTCGTGGGTGTTCACGGCCCTGCGAGGAGCGCAGGTGGGGGCTCTCGGGGTAGGGCTGGCGGCGGCGCTGGCGGCGCGGCGGGGGGGGCTCCGGGCCACGGTGTGGGGCACCGTGGCGGGGCTAGCGCTGCTGGTGGTGGCGGTGGTGGCGGGGGCCAACCTCGCCGCGGCGGGGAGGCTCCGGGGGGCCTTCGGCGCGTTGGCGGGCGTGGGCGTGGCGGCCGTGGCGAGCGCGGCGGCGGTGGCGAGGACGGCCTCCCGGCGCGGCCCGCGGGGATGGTAGAGTGATGGGACGGACAAGCACGGAACAAGCGGTGGCTAGCGCAGAGGGCTCCAGCGTTCCCGACGACCTCGGGACGGACACCACCCAGCGGGGCCTCGGAGAGCACCCCGGCGGCAACCCCACGGAGACGCTCCGAGGGGAGGGCGGCGCCCTGCCCTGGGTGGGGTCTCTGCCGCCGGTGGACCTGGTGAGGGACCTGGAGCGCGCCGAGGGCCACGACCTGGTGCTGCGCGAGGAGCTGGCCCGCGGGGGCATGGGGGTCGTGTGGCTGGCCTCGCAGCCGTCGCTGGACCGCGAGGTGGCGGTGAAGCTCCCGCGGGACGACCTCGGGGACAGCGCGGTGGCGGCGCTCGCGCGCGAGGCGCGGCTCCTCGGGGTGCTGGAGCACCCGGGGGTGGTGCCGGTGCATGCCTTCGGGCGCACCCCCGAGGGCACGCCCGCGCTGGTCATGAAGCGCGTGACCGGCGTGCGCTGGCGGGAGCTCCTGCAGGACGGGGCGCACCCTCGCTGGGAGAAGCACCCCGGGGACCGCCGGGCCTTCCACGTGGGGGTGCTGCGGGAGGTGGCGCAGACCGTGGAGTTCGCGCACTCCCGCGGGATCGTGCACCGGGACCTGAAGAGCGAGAACGTCATGCTCGGGGACTTCGGCGAGGTGTACGTGCTCGACTGGGGCATCGCCGTGCGGGAGGGCTCGCCGGAGACCGAGCGCGACGATGAGATCGTCGGGACGCCCGCGTACATGGCCCCGGAGATGGTGCTCCGCGCCCTCGGTAAGATCACCACGCGCACGGACGTGTTCCTCCTCGGGGCGCTCCTGCACGAGCTCCTGACGGGGCACCCGCCGCACCGGGGGGACACGGTGCTGACGGTGCTCGCCGCGGCGCGCCGGGGGGCGGTGCTGGAGTATGGGCCCGAGGTGCCCTCGGAGCTGGGGGAGCTGTGCCGCCGGGCGATGCACCGCGAGCCCTCGGAGCGCCCCGACGCCAGGGCGTTCCGCGAGGCCCTGGAGGCGTGGGTGGCGCACCGCGCGTCGGCGGCCCTGGCGCAGGACGCCCTCGGGCGGGTGGAGCCGCTCCTGGCGAGGGAGCCCTCGGCGGTGGCCGGGGCGCCGACGGAGTCCGCCGCGGCGAGGAAGGTGCTGATCGCCAGCGCCTACGGCTTTGACCAGGCGCTCAAGGGCTGGCCGGAGAACACCGAGGCCCAGGCGGCGCGGCGCCAGACCCTCACCTGGTGGGCGCGCTTCGAGGTGGCGCGGGGCGACGCCGACGCCGCGGCGGCGCTGGCCGCGGACCTGGACCCCGCCCCGGACGGACTCTACGAAGCCCTGGCGGCGCTGCGGGCCCAGCAGGCCCACGCCGCCGCGGACCTGGTGAGGCTGCGGCGCATGACCCTGGACTCGGACGTGCGCATGCACAGCGCCGCCAGGGCCCGCGCGTCGCTCACGCTGGCGCTCCCCACGGCGATGATCCCGCTGGGGCTCACGGCGCTGCACCGCCACCAGGGGCTGGAGCTCACCCACCGGCTGGCGCTGTCCATCCTCGGGGCCGTGAGCCTGCTGTCTGTGTTCCTCACGTGGCGCTTCCGGAAGGTGTTCCTGGCCAACCGCGCGAGCCGTCAGATCGTCGCGATGGCCTACCTCGCCTTGGTAGGTGTATGTGTGTGCGTGGCCGTGGGGGCGTTGACCAAGGATCCGCTGGCGCACTCGGCGAGCCCGGCGCTGGTGAGCGTGACGATGGTCTTCGGGAGCATGACGCTCACGGTGGACCGGCGCTTCCTGGGCGTGGCGCTGGTGACGGGCGTAGGGGCCGCGCTTGCCACGCTCTACGAGGGCGAGGCCCTGGAGGTGGTGGCCGTCGCGGGAGCGCTGAGCAGCCTGGGGCTGTGGTGGCTCTTCCGGAGCCTCGCGGCCGCGAGGGACACCATCGAACGGTGAGCGCGGGGTTCAGCCCCTGGCGCGGGCCAGGCGCGCACGCACGCAGACCTGCACCTCCGCAGGGAGCGTGGCCAGCTAGGACTCCGGGAGCACCGCCTACCGCGAGGTCACCCCCATGGCGCTGCTCTTGAAGTACCGCGACGGTGTGACGGAGCTGGAGCCCTTCGAGATCGCCTACGAGCGCTTCAACGACCCGCAGTACAACGCCTTCTTCGCGAAGTCCGACGAGCGGAGTTGAGGCGGCGGGACACCACCGAGCTCACCACCACCGCACCGGGACGGGGGTCGGGTGACCAAAACCGAAGGTGGTACCGTCCCGAAAGAGGTCGCAGTTGAACACTCTGCCCCAACAGGCGAGGGAGCCATCACTGCGCACCACGCAATTGGCGGAGTCCCCCACCGAGAGGAAGCGCGCGTCAGAGATCCCAACAACCCGGACGGGCCGACTCCGGCAAAGCCTCGGTGGATGCACGGAGCGGTCCAGTTCAGTGATGAAGGGCACATCACACCGCTCCTCCGACGGGCGACCATCGCCGAGGATCCCCAGCCGGAGGCCGTCGGTGGTGCGGACCTCGGAGTTGTCACCCCAACAGAAGACCGCGCCGTCGCTCCGGCGCGCGCAGGACGTGTCCAGGGAGGCGCCGAGCTGCACGATGTCCGTGAGGCCCTCCACCTGCACCGGAAGCGGGGAGCAGCGCACCAGGAACCGGTGCCTCGGAGAGACCCCAAGCTCCAGGCACACGTCCCACGACCGACCGCCATCCCCGAGCTGGCCCACATCGTTCTTGCCCCAGCACCAGACCGTGCCATCGCGCTTGAGGGCACACACATGACGGTACCCCAGGGCGATCGAGGTCACCTCGTCGATCCGCGCCAGCGTCCAGCCAGGCGGCGCAGACAGCGGGTCCATGGTGCCGAGACCACGCCCGCCATAGGTGTTGTCCCCCTGACAGGACACCCGACCGCTCCGGTGAGTGACGCACGCGAAGGTCGCAAAAAACGCAACCTCCTTGACGTCGGTCAATCCCACTTCGACTCTGGGTGGAAGGCGCCCCGAGCCCCAGGTGCTCAGTCGCCCATCGCGCAGCACGGCGCCATGCCACCACTCACCGTTCGCTGTGACGTTAACCACCTCGGACAGGCCCTCCACGACGCGAGGTCCGATGGGATCCTCAGGCGCGAAGCCAAGGCGCCCCTCAAAGTTCACCCCCCAACACTGTACACGGCTTCGCCCATCGACAATGCAGTTTGCGTAACCACCTAAGGACATCCTCATTACAATTCCATCAACAGGGATCCGTGTGGGGGGATAACAAGAGTCGAATGGAATTCGGCCGACCGTAGAACCCGTTCCCCAGCACACAACCTGCCGAGTTGCCGTAAGCACGCAGGGATCTCCGTATAAGTGCACCTCGACACTCTCGTGAACTGCAGGAAGGTCGCCATCCCAATGCCGAACACTCCCCTCAGAATCCGGCAGGGAATCTGTCGGACGCTGATCACCCAGTTGAACAACATCCATCGCAGCAGCGTCCTCGGGCACGTCCGCCGAAGCCCGAGCTGAATCCACTGCCGAAAAGATGTCGAAAGAAGCATCCACTTCCATGCCATTCCACGGGATACGTTCAGCTCTCGGTGACCAACGGGAGATGTCATCCGGATAGGAATTTTCGGCGGGTTGAGAGCCGGTACAACCAAGAATACATGCGACCGCACCAATAAGCTGCTGGGAACGCCAACCTTCAGACTGCATAGAACACATCACGCGTCTTCCACGAATGCCGATACGTCCCGCGCGATGGAGTAACCAGCAGCGATTCGCAGGAAGCCGATCATCTCCTTGAGGCCACGGAAGTACCGCCCGAGAACGGTGTCGTCGTCCCTCTGTGTTCCACCCCATGCTTGCGCGAAGCCCAGCAGATCAGGAGTCCAGAACGCCCGCCGACGGAGCGTGTCCGACGTGGGCGCTCCGAAGGTCCAGGTCTCGCCCACCCCTGTCGCGTCGGGAAACAGGCGAAGGTCCCGGGAGATCGCCTCGAAGATCGGCTGCCGGACATCACGCCAGAAGACCGCGGCGTTGTTGTATCGAGTCATCAGGGAAGAGCCATTGAGGTCCCGAAAGACCTCCACGGCCATGGCCCGGACAGCGGGGTCTGCGACCATGGGGATCGCGGCCAGTTGCGGGCCCCGGAGCGGGTCCCTGCCCCAGGCCGGATCCCTGCGCACCCGGTTGTAGGCGCGGCGCACGGGCGCGTAGATGCCCGCTAGGAGCTGCAGGAACCGGAGCACGCTGCCAAGCATCTGTACTCTTGGTAGAGCGCGTACCTCCGAAGAGAGCGCCTGGAATTCGCCCACCCAGCGGTTCACGTCCTCGGGCGGGTAGTAGTCAAGCTGCGTCACCGTCGCTTCTTTGTGCTCAAAGCTGAGCCCTTCAAACTGAAAGTTGTACGTGCCATGCTCCACCGAGCGAAGCCCGGACTCAGGGTCCAACAGCATCGCGGGCCGCCCCGCCGAGGGCGCCGCCCTGCGCCAGCGGTTCTCGATCTCCTGGAACAGGAGGGACACCCTCCGGGCGTCCGGGTCTCGAGACAGCAGGAATCGGTCGTCGACGCTGCTGACGAAGGCGTTGGCCCACTCCGTACGAAGGGCCGACGGGTCCTCGAAGCGGTCCCACAGGAGGCGCGCCAGGGACCAGAGCTTCACGCTGTCAAAGGCCCACCCGGCCGTGGTCTCCCCAAGGAACATCCGACCGCCCCGCTCGTAGATGGTGATCAGGCCCCGTTGCAGGCGGGATGTATAGATCCGCGGTACCAGGAAGCCCTGGCCATAGAGGTACTCATAGAGGCCCAGGCGTCGCGAGAGCATCGCCCACCGATCTAAATGGAAAAGCTCCGGGAAGCGGTTGAAGCGACGCACGACGTCCGCCGCCGTGGCCTCCACCAGCGGTTCGAGGGGATAGACGGCGTCGAGCTCGGGGCCATCCAGCCGGGTCGTCACCAGCACCAGGAGGAGCGGATGCAG
>JACRDB010000154.1 GCA_016218725.1 Deltaproteobacteria bacterium | reverse complement strand
GTGCTCGGGCCGAATCCCTCAACGCTCCAAACCCTTGCTGCGCCGACCTCCTTGCACCTTACGTGAGCGCCCCCCGGCAGGGGGGCTGGCATTCGTGCACAGGCCGGCCCAACGGGCCGGTGGGCCGCATCGAACACGGTTACCCAACGGCGCCCACCCGCATCGAGCACGGTTTCCCAACGGCGGTCACCCGCGCCGAAGACCGACGCTCAGCTCGTGCAAAGTCCGCCGGAGCACCGGGCCATGTAGCAAAGAGACCCGTAGCAGCACACCTGCCCGCGGAGCCCGCAGGGCGCGCAGCGGCCACCCAGGCAGTGGTGGAACACCGCGCAGGAGTTCAAGAGCGGCACGCCCGTACAACACTCCTGCCCCGCCGCCCCACAGGGCGGCGGTGGCGGCGGTGGTGGAGGTGGTGGCGGAGGGGGCGGTGGTGGCGGTGGAGGCGGTGGAGGGGGAGGTGGGGGCGGAGGGGTGGGTGTGCGACAGAGCCCGGACTCACAGAGGAGCCCCGGGTCGCACAGGGCCCCCGGGCAGCACACGGCGCCGAAGCCCCCGCAGGCCGGGGCCGTGTCGCAGCGTCCGACCACGCAGGACAGGCCCGCGGCGCACAGCCCACCATCACAGCAGGGGCTCCCGGCGGAGCCGCAGGCGTCCCGCGGGGTGCAGAGCCCCGCGCGGCACGGCAGGCCCCCGTAGCAGCGCCCTCCGGGGCAGCACTGCTGCATCGGGTCTCCACACGGCACGCAGCGCAGGTCCGTGCAGATGGCGCCCTCGTCGCAGCGGTTCTCGCAGCAGGGCTGCGTGCGCTGGCCACAACGAGGCCCGTCCGGGGCCGCCTCCGCGGGGAGGTCGGCGCGGGCGCTGTCCATTCCGCCATCCAGGGAGGGGTTCCCGGCGCCGTCCTCGGGGGCCGGGGCGTCCACGGCGGCGTCGGGTTCGGTGTCCGAGGGGTCGGGCTTGTCCGTGGAGGGGGCCCCGGGCTCTCCCCCCTTGGCGCAAGCCACCAGGATCCACGCCCAGGACGACAGGTGTCGCAGCCTCCGGACCACCGCCGGGCATCACACCATCGGGCCGGGGCCGTGTCCACCGCGCCGGGGCCTTGACCTGAGCACCGGGCGCGCCAGAACATGACCGTATGCATCAACGGGGACCGCTCGCGTGGGTGCTCGGCCTTGGGGTCTCCGTGGCCGCGTGCGCGCCGCCCGAGGAGGGCGTGGACACCGACGCCCAGGCGCCCTGCGGCGGCGCCTGCGGCCCCGGCACCCGCTGCGTCGCGGGCCGCTGCGTGGCGGACACGCCCTCGGACGTGCCCGTGAACCCACCGAGGGACGGCGCCGCGGACGCGCCCGCCGCGGACTCTCCGCCGTCGCCTCCCCTGGACGCCGAGGGCCCGGACACCGGCTCCATGGACCGGCTCTCGGTCAACCCCGACGACGCGGGCTCCAGCGATCGGCTCTCGGTCAACCCCGACGACCTCCCGGCCACGGACACCGGGCTCCCACCGCCGCCGCCGCCACCACCGCCCCCGAGGGACGCGGGCATCGTGGTGCCGTCGGACGTCCTGCGCACGGAGCCCATCCCCCCGGACCCGATGGCATGCATGGGCACCATGCCAGTATGCATCGAGGGCTCCACCCGGCCTTGCTACACGGGCCCGCCGGAGACCCGCCTGGTGGGCATCTGCCGGGACGGCGTACAGACCTGCCGGGGAGGGCGCTGGGAGCTTTTGTGCGTCGGCCAGATCCTGCCGCTGCCCGGCGAGGCCTGCAACGACCAGGGCACGACCCCGCTGCGCGACCTGAACTGCAACGGCGTCTCCAACGAGGGCTGCCCCTGCGACGGGGTGACATCTCGTACATGCTTCAACGGCCCCATGACGGACATCGGCCGGGGCGTCTGCCGGGCGGGCACCCAGCGCTGCGCCCTGGGCCGCTGGGGCGCCACCTGCGAGGGCCAGGTCCCGCCCCCATGCGACTACGCCACGCGCACCCTGGACGCGATCCCCAACCCCCACGTGGAGGGCGCCGGAGCGGTGCTCGGAGACCGGCTCTACGTCATCGCCGGCACCCCGTCGTCCAACACCAACGGGTGCGCGTGCATCTCCCGGGCGCTCAACACCGTGGACATCCTCGACCCCTACGCGCCCGCCGGGCGCCAGTGGTCCCTCGGGCCCCCGCTCAATTTCCCCCGAGGCATGATCCCCCAGGCGGTCACCGTGGGCTGCCGGCTCTTCGTCCTCGGTGGGGTCGGGCGCGACGGGCGCTTCGTCCCGCAGGTGGAGCGCCTGGACCCCGCCCTCGGGCGCTGGGAGGCGCTCCCTTCGAGCGCCAACGTGCCGGGCTCCCTCATGGCGGACATGGTGCATATCATCGGCCCGATCTTCGGCCTCGCCGCGGCCAGCGTGGGCACCACGGTGTATGCATTGTCGCATAGAAACGGCCAGCTCGCGGCGTTGGACACGGTGACAAACACCTGGCGCACGGGCCTGGCCCCGAGGCCCCCCACGGGGCGCTGCCCCTGGGACCCGATGGTGAACGTGCGCGTCGGAGGTCGGGACGTGCTGATCACCATGGGCTGCGGGGTGGTCACCGACGGGGGCCCGAGCCAGATCTGGGAGTACGACGTGGCGGCCAATACGTGGACCCTCCGGGGGAGCCTCCCGGACGGGGTGATGCTGGCGGAGCACGTGATGGTGGCCAACGGCACCCGGGTGCTCACCTTCGGGAGCGACTACAACCCCTGGGGCGACCGGATCGTGGAGTACGACGCCGCGGCCCACGTGGCCACGCTCCTGCGGTTGCGGCTCCCGATGGGCCGCAGCGACCACTCCGGGGGCATGATCCGCGGGAGGATGTTCCTGGCCGGGGGGATCGTGCCCGGGACCACCAACCCGCTGGTGCCGGGCTTCGAGGTGGCCGGGGTGTTCTCGCCGTGAACCTCCCCGCCCTGAAGGGCAGAGGCTTCTCGGAGGCCCTTCGGCCCCGCGAGCTACACCCAGGCAGTCGGCGCTCACGCCGCCAACCCAGGAGCCGGGGTTCCGCCGGAACTACCTGGAGGCGAGGGGTGAACCTCGCGCCCAGGATACCTGAGGCACGTCCCCCACAGCCTTCGGAGACGAAGATTGTCCAGGGGTCCCCGAGGGGACGCGGACGTGCCATGAACCATGCGTGTTTTACCGTGGCATGGTGGCCGAAGCCTTCGCGCCACGAACGCCTTACACTCGCTTCTCAAAGACCCACCCAGGTCCGATGACCCACTCCCACGCTGCCCCATCCACACCCCCGACGCAAGGCCATCATGGACATACTCTGTCCTCGTCCGCTGGAATGGTAGAGCCCGCCTTTCACTCCGCGGGGGAGAGCTCCAGCACGCGGTTGCCCACGGCGTCCGAGAGGTAGAGCCACCCTCTGGGGTCCACGGCGACGCCCATGAGGGCGCCGGGCTGCACGTCCGCCGAGAGGTCCAGCCAGTCCACCAGGCGCCCCTCGCGGTTGAAGGCCAGCACCCGGGAGTTCGCGTTGTCGGTGACGTACCAGTGGCCCGCGGCCAGCGCGAGGCCCGACGGGCGCTGGAGGCCGCCGGGGCCCATCACGGTGCCGTCGATGAAGGTTTCCAGCGCGCCGCCCATCATCCGGGACTGGCGGCCACCGTCATAGTTGGGGTTGATGGTGGCCATGCGCACCGCCCCCGTCGGGTCAAAGGACGCGATCCGGCGGTTGCCCGTGTCCGCGAAGAAGAGCCTCCGGGTCTCCTGGTCGAACTCCGCGTGGGAGCTCACGCCCTCCACGTAGCCCACCATACCGTCGGCGTAGCGCTGGAGCTCGCCGTCCGAGTGGTCCACCCCGCCGCGCTCGTGGGGCGTGCGGAAGTTGTACCGCGCCAGCGCGCGGTGGGCCCCGTCCACCACCCAGTACATGGTCGCCGTCTCCCAGGCGATGCCCACGGAGTTCGGGCTGTTGTGCAGCATGTCCAGGTGCGACGCGTCCCCGCCGTTGAAGCGCATCATCGTCGAGTCCCACAGCGTGGGGCCCATGAAGTCCCCGGGCGTGGTGGGCTGCGTGCGCATGTTGGTCTCGTGCGCCGTGGCGAGGTTCCCCGGCGCCCCGAAGGCCAGGCACGAGGGCTTCGCCAGGAAGTGGAGGTTGCCAGGGCCCCCGCGGGTCACCTGCGTCTGCATCTCCGTCCCCACCCGCAGGATGATGGTCATGGTGCTGGTGGCGAAGTTCGTCACCCACAGCTGCTCCGGCCCCTCCGGGTTGAAGGCCAGGTCCCGGGGCTGCGAGAGCCCGTTGGTCTCCGTGGCCACCGCGCGGAGCCTCACCCGGTCCATCCGGTGCGTACCGTTCCCCAGCGCCGCGATGCCCGACGGTGGCGGCGGCGGCGGCGGCTGCGGTGTGTCCCCGGTGGTCCCTGTGTCCGTGGTGGTCACGGCGTCTCCAACGGCCGTATCCATGGGCGCCGCCGCGTCTCCATCCGAGACGCCCGCGTTGCCCCCACACCCGACCAGCAACCACCCAAGACCACCCACCAACCCAAGGCACCGTGTGAGCATGGCCTCTCGTTGAACCATCCCTTGTCCTTCGTCAAGGGAGCCCGATCGGATTTGCCCTATACTCTACCTGCGGCACAAATGCCGCACCCATGGAGCTCACCCGAGGAGGAGCTTTTCGAGGCGCAGGCGGGTGATCTTCTTCTGCTCCTCGGAGGCGACGCGCAGCTCCGTGGCCGGGTCGTTTCCGAGGCGGGCTTCGAGGAGCGAGAGCAGCTCCCGGGCGGAGCGGCCCGTGGCGCACACGATGAACACCTGGCCGAAGCGCTGGTCGTAGGCGCGGTTGGCCTCGGCGAGGCGGGCCACGGTGTCCTCCGAGGCGGCGTCCATGCCCGACTGCTCCCCCGAGGACCAGCGGCGGGACTGCTCGGACTGGCTGGCCTCAGCCTTCTTCTCGCCGATGCGAGGGTGGGCCCGGAAGGCCTCCAGCCAGCCGTCCCGGTCCAGCGCATCGAGCGCCGCGTCGGAGGCCCCGAAGAGGCCCTCCACCCGCGTGACCTCGCGCTTCACCATCGCCTCGGTGACCATCGAGAGCCACCGGGAGGCGCCGCAGCAGCTCGCGAGGCGCGCGCGCAGCTCGTCCTCGGGGAGGGCCTCCAGGCGGCGCAGCCCGAGCGCGTAGCGGTCCTCCAGGGCCACGGTGCCGTGGAGGCGCAGGCGGCTCACGCCCCCGTCGGGGTACACGTTCAGGCGCACATGGCTCACCCTCCCGAGGTCGCGCAGGGCGTCGGTGAAGAAGTGCCGCGTGTGGGCCTGGAGCTTCGTCCTCGGGAGGAGCTCCCTCCAGGGGGCGTCCGGCGCGGTGAGAGCCTCGGGGGAGCCGTCGGGCAGGAGGATCGCGTCCAGCGAGCAGGTGTCCGGGTAGTTGCCCTTGAAGTGGTTGGTGTCCACCTCGACGCGGCGGAGCGTCCCCGGGGCCCCGAGCTTGAGGAGCACCCAGTCATGGCCGGGACCCCTGCGGCGGCGGGTCTCCCAGCCGTCCCCCATGTTCACGCCGCGGCCCGGCAGGATGAGGTTGTGCTTGGGGCCGAAGAACATGTCGCTGCAGGTGAGCACCTCGCCGCCGTGCTCCACCGCCGCGAGGTCCAGCTCTCCCCCGGTGCCGCCGCTGCGGGACCAGTCGGGCAGCACCGCCCCGTGGACGCGCAGCCGCGCCACGCCCCCGTCCGGGAAGATGTGCAGCTTCAGGTGCGTCACCGCCCGGTGATCGGTCACCGCGAAGGGGTTCTGCGAGTCCCCCATCAAGGCGCTCCTCGGGAGGAGCTCGAACCATTTCACCGTCGGGCCGAGGAGCGTGTCCGTGTCGGTCCCGAGCGGCGCGGTGGTGCCCTCCACGGCGCAGCTCTCGGGGTAGTTCCCGCGGAAGAAGCTGGTGTCCACCACCAGGCCCCGGAGCACCCCCGGGAGCCCGAGCCGCAGGAGCGCGGTGTCGTGCCCCGGCACCCTCCGGCGGCGGCTCTCCCAGCCGTCCATCCATTTGCCGCGGTCGGTGTACTCGTGCTCCAGCCACACGGGCTTCGAGGCCTTGAGCAGGTTCTCCTTGGGGGCGAAGAAATCGTCGTTGGCCCAGAGCACCGCCCCCCCGAGGCGCTCCGCCGCGAGGTCCACCAGGTCCCGGAAGTCACCCTCTTGGCTCATGCCCGCATCGGTACCCTCGGGCTCCCCGCGGCGTCAATGGTGGGGGCGCCGCCGGGGGTGCTACGCTGGGGGCTCCATGAGCGCCGACCCGCAGTTTCAGCCATCAAAGCACCTCAAGGCCGTGCGGTACGAGATCCGCGGCCCCCTCGCCCGCCGCGCGCTGGAGCTGGAGCGCCAGGGCTTCGAGGTGCTCAAGCTCAACATCGGGAACCCCGCGGCCTTCGGGTTCCGCACGCCGGAGTCCATGCGCCGGGCCGTGGTGGAGAACCTCGCCCAGGCCGAGGGCTACTGCCACCAGAAGGGCATCTTCCCCGCCCGCGAGGCCGTGGTCATGGACACCCAGAGCCGCGGGATCCCCGGCGTCACCGCCGAGGACGTCTTCATGGGCAACGGCGTGTCCGAGCTCATTCTCATGTGCATGGAGGCCCTCCTGGAGCCCGGCGACGAGGTGCTCCTGCCGTCCCCGGACTACCCCCTGTGGACCGCCGCGGTGGTGATCACCGGCGCGCGGCCCGTGTACTACCCCTGCCGCCCGGAGCGGGGCTTCGTCCCGGACCCCGAGGAGCTCGCCGCGCTCATCACCCCGCGCTGCAAGGCCCTGGTGATGATCAACCCCAACAACCCCACCGGGAGCGTCTACCCCAGGGAGGCCGTCGAGGGCCTCGTGCGCCTCGCCGAGAGCCGCAGGCTGGCCCTCTTCTCCGATGAGATCTATGACCGCATCCTCTACGATGACGCCGCCCACGTCCCCGTCGCGACGCTCTGCAAGGACACGCTCTGCGCCACCTTCGGCGGGCTCTCCAAGGTGTACCGCGCATGCGGCCTGCGCACCGGGTGGGTGTACTTCTCCGGCCGCAAGGACCAGGCCCGGGAGTACCTCCAGGCCCTGGAGCTCCTCGCGTCCCTGAGGCTGTGCAGCAACGTCCCGGGCCAGTGGGCCGTCCAGACCGCCCTCGGGGGCGTCCAGAGCATCCACGAGCTCACGGCCCCCGGCGGCCGCCTCGGGCGCCAGCGCCAGGCCGTGATCGACGGCGTCCAGCGCTCGAAGCACCTCACCGTGGTCCACCCCCGAGGGGCCCTCTACGGCTTCGTGCGGTACTCCGGTGAGAAGCGCGAGCACTTCGATGACCAGGCCTTCGCCATGAGCCTCCTGGAGTCCCGGCACGTGCTCGTCGTGCCCGGGTCGAGCTTCAACGTCACCTACCGAGACCACTTCCGGGTCACCTTCCTCCCCGATGAAGAGACCCTCGCGGAGGTCTTCCGACGGATCGAAGAGCACCTCGACGGGTGGCAGGCTTCGGTGGTCTAACTACTGGAAATTATTGAAGATCACTGGTCTGCGGCGCGGGCCCTCCGAGGGTGTGGGCGCCGCCGAAGCCCAGGGCAAGGGAGCCCACCCAGGCCCCGGAGTCCCAGCCGCCGGAGAAGGCCAGGACCAGCACCGAGGTGCGCCAGGTCCAGCCTGCCACCAGGCCCTGGCGCGGGAGGTCACCGCCGCCGTTCACGCGCCAGCGGGCCTCGGCCCAGAGGGAGTCTGCGCGGTCCGTGTCAAAGAGCCCGAAGCCCGGCACCCGCGCCGCGGCGTGGTGGGCGCGGTACCACTCGACGCCCACCCGGAGCTGGTCCCGGGCGCTGTCTTCGCCGGTGACCCACTGGTGTCTTACCCCTCCCAGCACGGTCCAGCGCTCGAACACCGGGGCGTTGAAGCGCACCTCCTGGGAGCGCCAGCGGCCTCGGGCGCGGACGCTGGGGTCGTTGGCCAGGGTGGCCACGCCCTGCATGGTCTCCACGGTGATGGACACCTCCCTCACGCGCCAGCGCTGCGCCAGGTCCACCCCCACCCAGGCCCCGGCGGTGGTGGAGGGCGCCCACTGGACCCCCTGGAGGGACTCCAGCGTGGGGCTCCAGGTGGTGGCCCCGTCGAGGCCGAAGGCCAGGGGCACCCCCGGGAGGTGCAGCGCCACGGAGCCCTGACCGCCCACGAGCCCAGGGGTCACCAGCCCCCCGTGGACCGCCCACACGAAGTGCGGAGGCTGCTGCGTGGACCGCATGGACACCGACGGCTGCTGGGCCACCGCCACGGACGGGAGGAGCAGCCAGGCCAGGGTCGGGATCGCCAGCACCGCCGAGGTTCGCACGAGGGATGGAACGGCGGAGGCCCCGCCGGGGATGAGCCCGTAGGGGTCCCGGAGTTGACCCGCGGGGGGCAAACCGGTAGGCCGTTGGGGCCGTTATGGGTCGCACGGAAGACAGCAGGAAGATCGTGAACCGCAACTCCCTCTACGCCGCGGGCATCGGGCTCCTGCCCTTCCGCTTCGCGGCGCCGGCGGTGGCGGCCCTCGGGGTCAAGATGCTCAAGGACGTGAGGGAGGTGTTCGCCGCGGAGGTGACCCCCATCGAGCAGGTGCTGGCCGCGGCGGTGCTGGGGGCCGGGGAGTTCGCCCTGGGGCAGAGCACCCGCGCCACGAGGCTCGTGCCCTGGGTGGGCCCCGTGCTCTCGGGGGCCGTCACCGGCGTGGCCTTCAAGGCCCTGGGAGAGGGCGCCATCGCGTATTACACCTGGGCCCGCCACGCCAGCGCGGTGGACCCCACCCCCTCGGAGCCCCAGCCCGACGCCCACACCCGCGTCGCGTTCTGACACGGCACGGCACGGCACCGGTGCAGGGCGCCACACGAAGCTGGAAGGTGCGCCCCCTCGGGCAGCCGCTGCGAGGGAGCCTCAAGGTCCCCGGGGACAAATCCATCGGGCACCGCGCGGTGATGCTCGCGGCCCTGGCCGACGGGACCTCTCGCCTCCAGGGGCTCTCCTCGGGGGCCGACAACCGCGCCACCCGCGAGGCCTTCGCGAAGATGGGCGTGGCCATGGAGTCCGACGGGCGCGCGCTCCTGGTGCACGGCCCGGGCCTGGATGGCCTCCGCACGCCCGACGGCGAAATCGATTGCGGCAACTCCGGCACCACGCTCCGGGTGCTCCTCGGGGTGCTCTCGGCCCAGCCCTTTTCGTCGCGGGTGACCGGCGATGAGTCCCTGCGCAGGAGGCCCCTGGGGCGTGTCTTACGGCCCCTCCGAGGCCGCGGGGCCCGCTGCGAGGGCACCCTGGACACCCGCCTCAAGGACGAGACCGCGCCCGTGGAGGTGCTCGCCCTGGACGGCCACCGCAGGCTCTGGGAGCTTGACTACACCCTCCCCATCGCCAGCGCCCAGGTCAAGAGCGCCCTCCTCCTCTCGGGCCTCTACGCCGATGGACCCACGGCCCTGCGAGAGCCCACGGTCTCCCGAGACCACACCGAGCGCATGCTCGTGGCCCTGGGAGCCCCCCTCCAGACCATGGGCCCGGCGGTGCTCCTGGACCCCTCCGGCTGGGACCGCAGGCTCCCTCCCCTGGACCTCACGCTCCCTGGAGACCCCTCCAGCGCGGCCTTCCTGGTGGGCGCCGCGCTCCTGCACCCCCGGAGCCGCATGGCCGTCCGAAGCGTAAACTCCAACCCCACCCGTACGGGCTTCGTCGAGGTGCTCCGAGACCTCGGCGCCGACCTCGCCTGGGACCCCAAGGGAGAAACCCACGGAGAACCCCTGGGGGACCTACATGTAGGTTCTCATGGTGGTGGGAGCTTTCGACGGGGGGGGGTGCAGAGGGGGGGGGTGCAGGTGGGGGGAGAGCTCGCGGTGCGGTGTCTGGACGAGGTGCCGTTGCTGGTGGCGCTGGCGGCGACGATCCCGGGGCGCAGCGAGTTCACGGACCTCTCGGAGCTTCGGGTGAAGGAATCCGACCGGATCGAGGCCCTGGCGGCGATGCTGCGCGCGTTTGGGGTGTCGTGTGAGACCCGCCCCGACGGGCTGGCGCTGGAGGGGGGAGGGCTCCGGGCGGGGGCGGTGGTGGACAGCCGCGGGGACCACCGGATCGCGATGGCCGCGGCGGTGCTGGCGCTCGGGGCTCCGGGGGAGACCCGGGTGCTGGACACGGGCTGTGTGGACACGAGCTTCCCGGGTTTTATACAAGCCCTGAGGGCGCTCGGAGGCGACCTGGAGGAGGCGTAGCGCGTGGCCAGGGCTCGACCGGTGGTGGCGATTGATGGTCCCGCGGGGGCGGGCAAGAGCACCGTGGCGCGGGCCGTGGCCGAGCGGCTGGGCTTCGTGCTGGTGGACACCGGGTCCCTGTACCGCGCGGTGGCGCTGTGCGCGCTGCGCCGGGGGGTGGACCTGGGCGACCGCGAGGCCGTGGAGGCCGTGGCCGTGGAGGCCGTGGGCGACGGGTCCCTCCGCCTGGCCGCGGACGGCTCGGGCGCCACGCGGGTGCTGGTGGACGGCGAAGACCCCGGCGAGGCGCTGCGCACGCCGGAGCTGTCCCTCGGGGCGAGCACGGTGAGCGCATACCCCGGAGTGCGGGCGGCGCTCCTGGACGCCCAGCGGGCGTTCGGGCGCGACGGGGCAGTGGTGCTCGAGGGCCGGGACATCGGCACGGTGGTGTTCCCCGACGCGGAGGTGAAGGTGTACCTCACGGCCTCCGCCGAGGTGAGGGCCCAGCGGCGCTACGACGAGCTCCGGGCCCGGGGCGTGGCCGTGGAGCTCGCGGCCACGCTGGAGGAGGTGCTGGCCCGGGACGCGCGGGACATGAACCGCGCCATCGCGCCGCTGCGCGAGGCCCCGGACGCGCACCGGGTGGACGCCAGCCACCTCGCGCCGGAGGCGGTGATCGACGCCATCGTGCGCCTGGTGCGGCCTCCTGGTTGAGACCGTCCGTGTGCTAGCGTGCCGCGGGCGATGACAACCCCCATGCTGGAGGGCCGCACGGCCTTGATCACCGGCGCCTCCCGGGGCCTGGGGCGCGCCCTTTGCGAGGCCTTCGCGCGCCACGGGGCCCGGGTGGCCTTCACCTGGACCCGCGACGAGGCCGGGGCCCTCGCCACCCGCGAGGCGCTGCGCGCGGCCGGGGCCCTCGCCCGGGACTACCGCGTGAGCGTGCTGGACAGCCCCGGCACCGCGGCCATGCTCAAGGACCTGGAGGGCACCCTCGGGCCCGTGGACATCCTCGTGAACAACGCCGGGGCCACGCAGAACCTCCCCCTCGCCCTCCTGGAGGAGGAAGACTACGACCGGGTGATGGACGTGAATGTCAAAGGTGCGTTCCTCACCGCCAAGGCGGCTTTACGCGGGATGCTGCGCCGCAAGAGGGGCGTGGTGCTGAACCTCGGCTCCCTGGCAGGCGAGCGCATGCTCGACGCGCCCATTCACTACTGCACCAGCAAGGCCGCCCTGCGGGGCATGACCGAGAGCCTGGCCCGGGAGGTCGCCCGCTACGGCCTGAGGGTGCTGTGCCTCGCCCCGGGGCTCCTGGAGGACGGCCTCGGGAGGAACCTCCCGGAGCACCGGCTGAACGATTACCTCCACCACTGCGCCCTCGGGCGCGTGGGCACCTTCCGCGAGGTGGCCGAGTTCGCCGCGTTCCTGGTGTCGGACATGAACTCGTACATGACCGGCGAGACCATCGTGATGGACGGTGGGGTGTGAGCGCAGACGCCCCCCCTCGCCGACCGGCGGTGCTGGTGCTGGGCGCCTCGGGGGCCCTCGGGGGGACCTTGTGCGAGGCGCTCCACGCGCGCGGAGCGCGGCTGGCGCTCACGTTCTGCGCGCACCCGGAGCCCGCCCGGGCCCTGGCCGAGCGCCTCGGGGCCAGCGCCCACGCCCTGGACGTGACGGACCCGGAGGCCGTCACGCGGGTGGTCACCGAGGTAGACCGCGCCCTCGGGGGCCTCGACGCGCTGGTGTACGCGGCGGCCATCGCCACCACGGTCCCCGGGTTGTACCAGCGCTGGAACGACCTGGACGCGTCGGGCTGGGACCGGCTCTTCGCGGTGAACGTCCGGGGAGCCTTCCTGGCGGCCCAGGCCCTGGCGCGCTGCGCCCTCCCGCGGGGCGCCAACGTGGTGTTCCTGGGCTCCGTGGACGGGGCCAAGCAGGTGCCCACCAGCGTGGGCTACGCGGCCTCCAAGAGCGCGCTCACGGGCCTGGCCCACGCCCTCACCAAGGACCTTGGCCCTCGGGGCTTGAAGGTCAACGTGGTGGCCCCGGGGCTCCTGGAGGGCGGGCTCTCGACCCTGGTCCCCGAGGACATCCGCCGGGAGTTCTTGAAGCACGGGGCCCTGAAGCGCCTCGGGCGCTTCACCGAAATCGCCTCGGTGGTGGCCTGGCTGGCCGTGGAGAACAGCTACGTCACCGGCCGGACGATCCGCGTGGACGGGGGGCTGTGACCGGGGGCCCTGCCTTCCGCGCGCCCCGGGCCGCGGCCGTAGCGGTCGGCTGCTACGTCGTTCACGGCGCCTGGCACTGCGCCCACGGGCGCCCCGAGGACCTCCTCTGGATGTGCAATGTGAGCGCCCTGCTGGTCGGGGTGGGGCTGGCCCGGGGCGCCCCGGGGCCCCTGTCCATCGGGCTCTCCTGGCTGGCCACGGGGACGCCCCTGTGGCTGGCGGACCTCCTCGGGGGCGGGGAGCTCGTGCCTACCACGCTGCTCACGCACGGGGTGGCCTTTGGCCTGGGGCTCTGGGGGGCCTCGCGGCTGCCCTGGCCCGCGGGCAGCGCGTGGCGCTCGCTGGCCGCCATGGCGGCGCTCCAGCAGCTCTGCCGGTGGGTGACGCCCCCGCGGGCCAACATCAACATCGCCCACCGGATCCACCCCGGGATGGACCGGTATTTTCACTCGTACACGGGCTACTGGCTGGCCTGCACGGTGGCCTTCGCCACGGCCTTCGGCGCGGTCGAGGCCCTCGGGCGCTGGAGGACTTCCCGGCGGTCCCTGGCGGGCGCCGGTGCTAGAGTGAAGGCATGAGAAAGACCGCCCTGCTGGCGCTCCTTTTCGGGTGCGTCCCAGCCACCGTGAGACCGGTCCCCGCCGCGGGGCCCGCCGTGGTCGCGGCGCGGCCCTCCGCGGCGCCGCTGGCGTGCGGAGCGCCCTCGCACCGGGCCTGCGCGGCCATGGCCGCGGAGCTGCGCCGCCAGGGCCCCGGGGACGACCCCCTCACGGCCCTGCAGCTCCTGACGCGCGGCTGTGAACAGCGGGAGGCCCGTGCCTGCTACGGCGCGGCGATGCAGCACATCAACGCGGACGGGGTACCCCGCAGCGCGGACCAGGCTCAGAGCCTCTTTGGCCGCGCGTGCGAGTACGGCATGCCCGAGGGCTGCACGGACCTGGGGCTCATGTGCATCAACGCCGAGGGCATGGCCCGGGACGAGCACCGCGCGCGGCTCTTGTACACGCGGGCGTGTGACGGAGGGCACCCTCGGGGGTGCTCGGAGCTGGCGGTGATGTACGTCAACGGCGAGGGGGGCCCTCGGGACCCGGAGGGCGCCCTGAGGCTCTTCTGGACGGCCTGTCAGGCGGGCCACGGGAGGGCATGCAGCCAGCTCGGGGTGATGGTCGCGGGCGGGGCCCCGTCGCCCATGCCCGGCCGGGACGCGGCCTTCTGGCTCGCCGAGGGTTGCCAGCGGGGCGACGCCTACGGCTGCTCGCAGATGGCCCGCTACGGGGGGCGGCCCCCGAGCGGACCGGTGCGCCCCCCCACGGCGCCCACCGGCCCGTCCCCCACGGCGGTCACCATCCATTGAATCGTTCGCCTACGAACGATCTCCCCAGCGGCTCACCGCGCTAGCGCTGAACCGACGGCTGCTTCACCTTCTACAGCGGGCTCGAAGCTCACCCCAGGCCCGCTCGGGAGCGCGTTGGTACGGCCTCGAACGAGTTGCACCAGGCCTCTCGCCTCGCGGGCCTGGGGGACGCCCACGGCGAGGTCATCGACGCCGTCGCCGTCGTGGTCACCGTTTGCTGCGAGGGCGTGGCCGGCCTCGGCGCCGAGCGCGCTCATGGACTCCAGTACGGCCCCGGGCCCCTCGGGGGGAGCCCCAGCGCGGCCCACGAAGAGCACCACCCTCCCGGCGCGGCGCTGCGAGGCCGGGGCGCCCACCACCAGGTCCGTGAGCCCGTCGCCGTTCACGTCCCCGTGGACCCCGAGGGCGCCGCCAAAGGACCCGCTGGCGCCTTCGGGTGGGTCCAGGACGCGCGACGCCATGGGGTCGAAGCCGTCGGAGCCACCACGGAAGAGGTACACCCGACCGAGGCCCCGACCGGTGTTGGGCGCGCCCACGGCGAGCTCCGGGAAGCCGTCTCCGTCGAGGTCTCCGGCGCCCGCCACGCGCTCGCCGAAGTAGCTCCCGGTGCCCTCCGCGCCGCCCAGGGTGCGGTCCAGGGTGAGCGTCGCGAGGTCCCGGCGCCCGCGGTAGACGTACACCGCGCCGGCCACGGAGTTGGCGCGGTAGGCGCCCACCACGAGCTCCCCGAGGCCGTCTCCGTCGAGGTCCCCGGCGCCGGTGAGGTCACCGCCGTAGAGGCCCGCGGTGCCCCCGGGACCGTCCAGGGCCTTGTCTGGCGTAGCAGGCAGCGCGTCCGGGCGCCCCCTCCAGAGGTACACCCGGCCCGTGGAGGCGCTTACGAAGGGCGAGCCCACGGCGAGCTCTCCATAGCCATCACCATCGAGGTCGCCCACGCCCGCCACGGCGGTACCGAAACCCGAGGCCCCGGGCTCCGGGTTCGCGAGCGTCACCCAGGGGCTCTCCGCGAGGCCAGAGGGACCTCCGCGGTAGACCCTCACCACCTGGGCTCCGGGCGCTCCGAGGGCGGCATCCGTGAAGCCGTCCCCGTCGAGGTCCCCGACGTGGGCCACGGAGCCCCCGAAGGACGCGCGCTCGGCGTCGTGGGTGAGCGCGCGTTGGGGCTCTGCCGCGACGAGTACCCACACCCGGCCGCGGCCTCCGTCGGCGCCCGGGGCGCCCACCAGGAGCTCCGTGCGGCCGTCGCCGTCGAGGTCCCCGCGCACCCCGAGGTGCTGGGCGCGCTCGGCGCTCCCCGTGACAGTGAAGCGCCAGGTGGCGCTGTCCCGGCCGTTGCGGGTGACGCGCCAGGACCAGGTCCCCCGAGGGAGGGTCTGGGTCAGGGCGAGGGAGCCTCCGTTGGCGTCCAGGGTGCGGCGCTCGGTGCATGCGCTGGCCCCGCGGCACAGGGTCACCCGGGCGGCGCCCTCCCCCGTCCAGCGCAGGGTGAGGCGCCCTCCACCAAGGAGCGCGCCAGACCACGGCGCCAGGAGGCGAGGCGGAGGGCCCGGGGGCGGCGAGGGCGGGGGTGGAGGGGCGGGAGGGTCGCCGCAGCCCGCGAGGAGCGCCAGGGCCACGAGTGAATGGCGGTTCATTGTGGCGCTGCCCCACGCAAGGGGTGTGCCTTGGTGGCGAGGCGCGGGGTCTGGCGACGGGAGGCCCTGGCGGAGGTCAGGGCGTGAACGTGAGGTTGGCGAAGTGTCGTAGCGCCCTCGGCTCCCAGAGCGCGAGGCACCAGGCCCCGTGGACCACCAGACCGCGGGTGGCGGTGCTCGTCTGCGTGGGCTCCTCGTCCACCTGGAGACCGAAGGTCTGCGCAGAGCCGTAGGCGTGCACGAGCTGGAGCCCCGTGGGACCCAGGTTCGCCGCATAGAGAGTGGTGGTGGCCCCCGCGTTGGCGGTGTTCACCCGGTAGAAGGGCGTTCCCATGAAATGGAACACCCACAGCCCCGTGCGGGCGTCCTCACGCCAGCCACAGGCGCCGTTGGTCTGGCTCGTGGCGCTCAGGGCGAGGGAGCGCAACGCGTCCTCGTTGCCCAGGAGGCACTGGCCGCCCTCGCCCGCGCCGCGCCCCGTCGCCAGGGTCTGCGTCAGGAGCCGCACCGCGGCGTCCGCGAAGTTCACCGGCACGCCGGTGGCTGCGGTGGAGAGCGTCGGGAGTCCCTTGAACACCGTGTTGGGGCCGTCTACCAGGTTCTGCCCCAGGCCCTTGTCCAGCTCCGCGAGGAGCTCCGTCGCGCTCGCCTCGACGCGCCACGCCGCCGCGTCCTTGGAGGCCGAGGGCGCCACCGTGGAGTCCACTCGAGGCGCCGCCACGCGGAGGCCCAGCCTCACGAAGGGCAGCTCCGTGGTCAAGGGAGGGGTGGGGTCCGCCTGCGCCTTCGGGCCCTCGTTCAAGAGCGTTGTGAGGTCCGTGTAGATGTAGCTCGCGGCGCCCGAGGCGGCGGCGTTCTTCCGGGTGAGCTTGAGCACCGTCGCAGTGAGCGCCCCGTCCCCTACGTCAACCTGCACCGGTGCGCCCTTCACCAGAGGCAGCGCCTGGAGGAGCTCCGCCGCCCGGCTCAGGTTCCCGGGGTGGAACACCGTCTGCGAGAGGTCCAGCGCGTCAGCGCCCTTGCCAAAAGAAGGCTCCTGCCAGAGCGCATCCCTCGCGCTGATGAACCCCGAACTCGGTGCAAACGGCGAACTCTCCTTGCCCATCACGCTACCTCCCTTGGTTGAACAGCTACACCCGTCGTCGCGTGTCTTCATACTCGCGCTCCTCATCAGGTCTTGAAAAAAGCCGCGCCAGCGTGTTGCCCTACGCTCCCCGACGGCGCCCCGCCTGCGCGAGGTCACCCTGTCTCTGGTACAGGTCCAGCGCCAGCAACTCGCCAAGAGAGCGCCCGTCCCGAGCGACGGCCTCCAGTCCGAACCCCTTCGCTGCCTGGTCCGGCCTCCCTTGAGCGAGGAGAGCCTCCACACCACGGAGGTCCCCGCCGAACCTCTCGGGCCGCGAGGCCGGCACCAGCAGAGCCTCATCCAGCGCCGCGAGGTCGAAGGGGCCACGAGGCCCGACGCGTGGCTGCGCCAGGGCGCGCTCGATGAGGGCCGCCTCCCGGGCGGCTGCGATCATCTGGCATCTCTCTGCGTGAGCAGTGAGTTGCTCTGGAGTAAGAGAACCAATTTGTCTGAATGGAGTCGCGCGCCTCGTCACGACAACACCCGCACTCGAAATCACGGTAACGATGATCAGACCAACACTTCGCAGAAGGACTGGTACCTCCGCGGGATCCAAGGTGACAGTGATCTCCAAAATCTCGTCGGGATACACCTCCACTCCCATTTCCGGAGCGGGAATGCTCATCCACGAGGCAATACGGCGACTGGTTGATGGATTCAACCGTACACCCGCCGTGGTTGGATTTAGGAGATCACTTACTGATTGGATCAAGCGTTCAGGAGGGAGGGGAAGTCGTCCCGCCGCACCTCTGATTCGAAAGAAAATTTGTGTAGTCAATGGTAGTCGAAGCCCTGAAAACTCAACAACAACGACGGGAATACAAACCAGTAACGGACTTCCTCCGCGATTCAACACATAAAAGGACGCTTCAAAAATTGGACGACAACGATCATCAGATTCCAAGGAGAATTCGTCAATAGTTCGACCTAGTACCAGGGATGCGGGCGCCTCCAGCATCGGCCTCCGGAGGGAGGTGGCCATCGAGAGACCCCTCGGGTCGGGGACCATGCTCAGGTCCGCGGCCAATCCCTGCGGTATGGGTGAGCCAACTTGAGTTGGAACGGGAAGCCGCAGCACAAAACTATGTCGATCAACTCTCTCCAGAGGAGGTATCGCAATCGCATCAGCGGCTCTATTTGCGGCGTCGCTCGCCGCAATCAGCGTTCCGGCAGTTACGGCGGTCACGAAAATTCCCGCCGTAGTCAATCCTGCAGCCAATCGTGACATATGTCCATTGATGAAAAACAAACTAAACGAGAGGCCAACAACAGTGAGGGAAAGTACAAAGTTCTGAATGCTCTCAAATGGAAACTCTAGGGCTGTTGCAAAGCCACACAAAAGCAACTGTGCCCGATTAGAATGCCAATCGAAATTCACATCAAGTCTGAGTTGTTGAGAACCAGGCGATCCCTCGATACTCAGACGAAGTGTGAGCTCAATTGCGACGTCAATGTCCCGACTTATTATCCCCCTATGTGCAGGACATACATTAAGAACTGTGAGGTCTATCTCCAAATGGAGCGCCCCATCAACCCATCCGGTGATGCCTGGACGGTAAGGGAAGGCATTGATTCGAACATCCCGCCTCCCTCTGGCTCCAGCACGAAAAATGTCGTGCATGAGTCTTTCAACCAGGCCGCCCGAGGTGAACACCCGCGCGAGCTCCGAGGTGGAGGGTTGGACGAGGAGCTCCGTCCCCGCGAGGAATCGCTCCCACTGCTCGCGTTGTCGTTGCGCTCGGCCCGCGGCCTCGGCGAGCGCCACCTCCTCCGTTCGATCTCCGAAGATCGCCCGCAGCGACAGCCGGAGGAAATCAAAGGACCACTCTCCCTGCGAGGCGTACTCCTGCCTCAACAGGAGGAACGAGCGGTTCCGATCAAGG
The DNA here is from genome assembly GCA_016218725.1 of Deltaproteobacteria bacterium. Classification (GTDB taxonomy): domain Bacteria; phylum Myxococcota_A; class Polyangia; order Polyangiales; genus JACRDB01. Next base: position 74,513 of record JACRDB010000154.1, on the reverse strand, counting down.
GACAGCGCCGAATTCATCTGCCGCATCACGAACTCGTCAGCGTCTCCGAAGCCTGGGATGGCCTGCTGCAGCAGGTTCGTCAGCGAAGGGAGCGGCAGCGGAGTGCCCATGATGGTGCTTCGGATGGTGGCCAGCACGTCCAGGAGAGGGCGATTTTCCGGCGTTGCAAGTTGGCCGGACTCGCTCCCTCCAGGTCCGTAGGAGACAAGTTCAGCGTACAACGAAGCTCCTGGAGTGCTCGCGCCTGGGTTGGGTGTGTAGCCGAAGGAATCAACAGCGAGCGTCAGGACATCCTGGCCGAGATGGATCAACCTTGGGGAGAGCACCATGGAGAAAGTCACGGGGGCCTCCTGACCCGCCGTGGGAGGCGGAACCGGGAGACCGTTCACGACCTGCACGACCTTGAACTGGATATCGAGTCGGCCCCGGATTACGGGACCACGCAGGATCACCTGCGCGGTGCCGCCCTGCGGATCCGACGGGCGACTTGGAGGCACGTTGAAGCGAAGTGGGACGGTGTCGGTCCCCCGCCAGAAACTCAGGCCGCGCGGCAAGTATTCAGAGAACATCCACGTTCCGCCAGCCATGATCTGAATTCCAAGCGATGGATTCGGAACTGTCCGAAGCTCCATAACAAGTGGAAATTGATTGCTCAGGCAAATGGGACTCTGACGTAGCGCGCGAAGGAGCGCCACCTCAAGTTGTTGAATGTTGATCGCGATCTCGGCGGCGTCCATTTCTCTCAACTTCCAGTGAATTGACAACCAAGCTGACGCACTTCATTCGCATCCGAACTGCGATCCATCTGAACGTGAGAAAGGATCGCGATGCCATCTCCCGATTCGCCCTCGAGCCAGTCAATCAGGAACTCTTCGCGGCCACTTCCGCTTGTGTCTCGCGGCAGTTCAAGCCGATAATACTGCGTTGGAGAGATCTCACGCGTGAAGACCTGGCGACTCCGCTCCATTCGCAGGTCGAAGAGCAGAACATTCATCCGTGCCCTATCGCTCGCTATTGCGATCAATTCGTCTCGACCATCTCCGTCGAAGTCACCAGGTTCCAGGACAGATCCTCTGCTGATCAATCCAGACAATTCCGTTGAACGAACTTCTAGGCCATGCCAAGCGACCCTGTAATAGAATGAGACCATGCGGGGAGTTAGCGTGTTGTCTAAGTATGCAACCACCCCATCCGAACTTCCATCCCAATCAAGATCTGCGTTGATCAGAAGCGACTCTGCGACAAAGATACCTCCAGGCATGTCCAACCTCTGCGCGTAGCCCCAGGGCTCCGAATGGGAGCTCAAGAATAGCGAAATCGAATGCGGGGCAAAGCGGTCTGGGTGGCTTGCGATGAGGAGGTCCCCTTGACCATCGCCATCAAGATCACCATCGCCGACCACCATTGTAGCGGAGCGCGGGTCAACGCTGAGCAGCCGCTGCGTTCGAGTGGGCCCGGGTCCTCCGAAGTGAATCGCGATGGTGTCCTGCGAGCCGGGCAGTTCGTTACTCTGAATCACGCGATCGAGCCACCCGTCACGGTCGAGGTCTCCCACGAGCCACATGTCACGGCTGCCTGCGACCACTGCGCTGGTGCCGGTCCTGCGGGCCTGCCGCTCCCGGCTCCCGGGATAAGCGCCGAACCACGCCGGCCGATCGGCTCCGCAGGCCGGGTTGAAGCAGCTCACCACCTGGGACAGATCCATGATTCCGTCCGCGTCGAGGTCGAAGCCGTAGGTCCTGAAGGGCGCGGCGTCTCTCGTCAGCGGCGGCGCTGGGGACCACCGCGTCATGGGAGGGGTCCCGGGGCTGACAGGCGAGTACCATACGCACCAGGGACCGGGGGTCCAGGAGGGGAAGCTGTACGATCGCGACGTGATGTCCGCGCGTCCGTCGCCGTCGAAGTCCAGGAAGCGGCCTGCGCCGTACTGGGTGTCCGCGGTCCCACTGCCCGCCCGAATGCGCACCGGCCAGGTGGCCGACGTACGCCAGGGGCCGTCGCTGGACTCCAGCACCCGCCAGAAATTGACCCCGATTGGCAGCGCCTGGCTCACCTGGTGCACGCCGCCCGTGGCGATCGCCTCGTAGGTGATCCGCTGGCAGTCCCGGTCCGGGCAGACCTGGAGCCGCTGCGTCACCTCCGACGCGGACTGCTGCCAACGGAAGGTCGGTCGCCGCGAACCGGCAATGGAGCCGCTGTATGGGGCTACGAGCCGCGTCGTGGTGGACCTCGGAAGCGGCGGCGGAAGGTCGGGGGCGGCCCCCTCGTCCACGGAGCCGTCATCTGCGGTAGAGACGTCCATCGCCCGACCGCCGTCCATGCCCCCGCCGTTCGTCCGGTCGAGCGTCGAGGAACACCCCGCGAGCACGCCCTGGGCCACAAACACGAGGATCGCCGAACGATGAGCGGTCATCACCCCGCCATTCCGCACGAAGACTGGCATTTTCTCGTCCTCTGGACGTCGGCCAAGCTGACCGATCCCATGGAATCTTTTCGCCCGCCTGTCAACTTCCGTGCCTCCCTAAGCTCTGCATGGTCACCGAAGGGCCAGAGCTCCAGCATTGCTCGCCGACGGAGTTATACCCCCCCCTAATTTGCGCTGTCAAGCCCGCCCATGCCATGCTGTGTGATTCTGGCAGGATTTCCTCTGCAAGTCACTGCCACCGGACCTTGTCCCTTCGCCGCTCCCGGCGCCCTGGTGGTACTGTCGCCGATCGCGATGCGGTGGTTCCTGGTGGATCGCGTGACGGAGTTCGTCCCCGGGGAGCGGGCCCGGGGAGTGAAGGGCGTGACCCTGACCGAGGGCGTGCTCCATGACCATTTCCCGGAGCACCCGCTGTTCCCTGGCGTGCTCATCATCGAGGCCCTGGCCCAGCTCGCGGGCTTCCTCCTGGAGGTGAGCACCAACCGCCGGGACGCCCCCCTCCGCCGGGCGGTGCTGGTGTCCATTGATCGCGCGCGCTTCCACGCGCCCGTCTGGGCCGGGGACCTCCTGGACCTGCGGGTCGCCGCCGCCCAGGTGATGGACGCCGCAGCCCGCGTGGACGCCGAGGCCTGGGTGGGCACGGAGAGAGCGGCTCAGGCGTCTCTTACGTTCATGCTCCGCGCCATCGACAGCGAGGCCGTCCACGCCCAGCGCCGCGCGCTGTATCAGGTCTGGACCCGCACCCTGGACCCGCGCCCGGAGCTCCTTTGAGCGCCCTTCCCCACCGCGTGGTGCTCTCCGCCGCCGGGCGCGTGGGCCTCGGGCCTGGAGCCCCGGACGTAGAGTGCGACCCGACGCCCTGGCTCAAGGTGCGCAAGAGCCGCAAATACATGGGCCGCCAGGACGACCTCGCGGTCACCGCCGCGGGCCGTGCCCTGGAGGCCGCGGGCCTCCGCGCTGAACAGCTCGGCCCCCGCGCGGGGCTCTACCTCTCCATCGCGTGGCTGGGCTTCGAGCTTGAGGACATCGTCCCGGTGCTCGACGCCTCGGTCACCGAGGGGCGCTTCGACCTCGATCGCTTCACCCGCCAGGGGATGCGCAAGGCCCACCCGCTGCTCACCTTCCGTTGCCTGCCCAACATGCCCGCGTATCACATCAGCGCCAATTTCAACATCCAGGGCGGGTACCTCACCACCTACCCGGGCACGGGGCAGTTCCTGCAATGTCTGGAGGAGGCCTCCCTCGCCCTGGAATCGGGTGAGATCGACGCGGCCCTGGTGGGGGGCGTGGCCTTCCAGCGAAACTTCCTCACGGCCTGGCAGCGCGCCCGGGTGCAGCCCGCCGCGGACCCGTCGGGGGCCTGGGACGCCGCCGCGGTGCTGGTCCTGGAGCGCGAGGACGCCTGCCTCGCCCGCGGCGGCAGGGCCCTCGGCCGGCTCCTCGCGCACGACGTAACGTACGCCCCCTTCGACCCCGACGAGGGCTTTCCCCAGGGCGACCCGGACCTCGGGGCCCGCCTCGGCGCCGCCGAGGGGCCCTGGCGCATCGCGGAGTTCTTACAACAACCCGGGGCCGTCCATACCCACAGGGGCCCTACGGTGGACGGCTTCACCGTCTCCTTCACCGTGGAGGTGCCGCCGTGACGCACGCCGGTGGCGACCTCACCCCGCGCTGCCGCGCCGCCCCTCTCCATGAATGGAGAGGGGCTGGAGCGCACGGGAACGTTTCAGCATGCACACGCCCCTCTCCATTCATGGAGAGGGGCGGCGCGGCAGCGCGGGGTGAGGTCACCGTGGAGGTGCCGCCGTGACGCACCGCGTGGTGGTCACCGGCATGGGCGTCGCCACCCCCCTCGGGTGCACCGTCCAGGGCTTCCGCGACGCGCTCCTGGCGGGGCGCTCGGGGGTCGGGCCCCTCACGGTGTTCGACCCGGGGGGCCTCGCCACCCGCATCGCCGCGGAGGTCAAGGACCCCGACGCCCTCGGGCTCCACACGGACCGCAAGGCCTCCCTGGCCCGCTGGGCCGCCGCCCGCGCCTGGGAGGACGCCACCGCCCGCGGCTCCGAGCCCCTCGGGGACCGCGCCCTGGCCGGGGCCAGCTTCGGCATCGGCCTGGAGCTCTTCACCATGGGCGACCTGGCCCGCTCCCGCGCCCCGGGCTTTGTCCCACCCGATACCACAAGGGACAAGCTGCGGTTCTTGCAGGTACCTTCAGACCTCGTTTTGCATGTCCTGTGCAAGACCTATGGGCTCCGGGCCCCGCCCCTGCTGCACGTCTCGGCCTGCGCCGCGGGGACCGACGCCCTGGGCGCCGCGTGGCGCATGATCGCCACCGGGCGCCGACGCTGGATGCTCGCGGGAGGGAGTGACTCCATGATAAACCCCCTGGGGGTCGCGGGCTTCTGCACCCTCAACGCCATGAGCACCCGGAACGACGACCCCCCAAGGGCCTCCAGGCCCTTTGACCGCACCCGCGACGGCTTCGTCCTGGGTGAGGGCGCCGCCGCCCTGGTGCTGGAGCGCCGCGAGGACGCCCTCGCCCGAGGCGCCGCCGTGTACGCCGAGCTCGCGGGCTACGGCAACTCCCTGGACGCCCACGCCATCACCGAGCCCGAGCCCGAGGGCCGAGGCGCCCTCCTGGCGATGCGCAAGGCCCTGCGCGCCGCGGGGCTCTCCCCCGACGACATCGACTGCGTCAACGCCCACGGGACCGGCACCCCCAAGAACGACCCCGCGGAGACCCTGGCCCTGAAGGCCCTCCTCGGGGCGCGCGCCCCGAGGGTGCCCGTGTGCGCCACCAAGAGCATGATCGGTCACCTCATCTCCGCCGCGGGCGCCGTGGAGGCCGTGGCCGCCATCGCATGCATGAACAAAGGGATGGTCCACCCCACCATCAACCTCCGCGAGGCGGACCCGCAGTGTGACCTGGACTACGTGCCCGACGGCGCCCGGGCGCACCCCCAGCGGGCCGTGCTGTCCAGCTCCTACGGCTTCGGCGGGCAGAACGCCGCGGTGGTGCTCCTGCACCCGGAGCGCGGCCCATGAGGCTCTCCGGGGCCCGGGTGGTGGTCACCGGCGCCGGCCGGGGCATCGGCAAGGCCACGGCCCTGGCCTGCGCCCGCGAGGGCGCCCTGGTCGGTGTCCATACACGAACCGACGCCCCCAATGATGTCGTAAGAGAACTCACCGACAGTGGCTTGAAGGCCCTCCCCCTGTCGTTTGACGTGCGGGACCCGGGCGCCGTGGAGCGGGGCGTCGGGGGCTTTGTCCGCGCCGCGGGGGGCCTGGACGGGTGGGTCAACAACGCCGGGGTGGCGCGCCCCTCGCTCCTGGTCACCGCCGACGAGGCCACCATCCGCGAGCAGGTGGACACCAACCTCCTCGGGGCCCTGTGGTGCGCACGGGCTGCGCTGCCGCACCTCTTGCGCGCGCGGGGGGTGCTGGTGAACATCGGGAGCGCGGCGGCGTCGAGGCCCCCTCGGGGCCAGGCGGTGTACGCGGCCACCAAAGGGGCGCTGGAGGCGCTGACCCGGGCCCTGGCGGTGGAGGTGGCCCGGAAGGGGGTGAGGGTTCATTGTGTGCGCCCGGGGCCCATCGCCACGGCGATGCTGGCGCCGACCCTGGCGGTGGCTGGGGACGAGGCGGTCCTGGGGAGGGTCCCCCTGGGGAGGCTAGGGGGGGCCGAGGAGGTGGCGGCGCTGGTGGTGTTCCTCCTCGGGGCCGAGGCGCGGTACATCACCGGGGCGGTGCACACCGTGGACGGAGGCTACCAGACGGGATGATCGACGACGTCTTGCGGACGCGCCGGAGCGTGCGGCGCTTCAAGCCCGAGTGCCCGCCCCGGGAGGCCCTGGAGCGGCTCCTGGAGCTGGCGGTGACGGCGCCCTCGGCGTCGAACCGGCAGCCCTGGCGCTTCCTGGTGGTGACGGACCGGAGGCTCCTCGGGGCCATGGCGGAGGCCGTCAGGGCCCAGGTGGAGCACCTCGCGCGGCACGTACCGCCCGCCAGCGAGGGGGCGTTCCGCGCGTATGGGGCGTACTTTACGCGCTTCGAGGACGCCCCCGCGGTGATCGTCCCGCTGTGCCGCGCGTCGGCGATCTTGTCGAACCTGGTGGACGGCGCGCTGGACGAGGGCTCCCGGGACCGGATCGCGGTGATGGAGCGCACCTCGGCGATGGTGAGCACGGCCCTGGCGCTGGAGAACCTGCTCCTGGCGGCCCACGACGGGGGCCTCGGGGCCAGCGCCATGACCGGCCCGCTGATCGCCTCGGACCGCCTGGCGGCGCTCTTGAAGGTCCCCGCGGGGTGGGAGTTCGTGGCCCTGGTGCCGGTGGGCTACCCCGACGAGGCCCCGGAGCCCCCGGGGCGCAAGACCGTAGAGAACATCACGAGGTGGTATCAATGACCGAGCGCGTGGAGCTCCGCGAGGAGGTGTGGTCGGTGGTGCGCCGCTGCGTGGCCGAGAGCCTGCTGGTGGACGAGGCCGAGGTGCGCCCCGAGAGCCGCCTGATCGACGACCTGGGCGCGGACTCGTTGGACTTCGTGGACATCGTGTTCCAGCTCGACCGCGAGCTGGACATCCAGGTCCAGGGCAGCGAGTTCAATTTCCTGACACGGCTGGACTTCTCGTCCCCGGCGGTGCTGCGGGAGGGCTACCTCACGGAGGACGTGCTGGCGCGGCTGGGGCGCTGGCTCCCGGCCCTGGGGGGCGTCCCGGACCGCGCGAAGGTCACGCCCCGGGCGCTCTTCTCGCTGATCACCGTGGAGGCGCTGTGCATCGTCGCGCAGCGCCGCCGGGACGAGCTCGCCGGCGGCGGCGCTACGCCTTGATCTTGAGGATGTAGCGCAGCTTCACCTGGCTCTCGCGGTAGACCAGGTACTCGCTCTGCGAGAAGCTGCTCTTCGAGTAGCTCTTCTGCGGGACGGGCTTGCCCTGCGGCACGATCACCTTCTTCCCGTCGAAGTCAAGGGTGATCTCCTCCGTGGGCTCGGGCTCCGTGTGGCCCCGCGCCACGATGCAGTCATACCCCGACGGGGCCTTGGTCAGCGACGAGTCGTCCCGGGTGATCTCGTGCACCTTCCCGAGCGCCGCCTCCGCAAGGAACATGCAGCCGATCCCCCCGGACGCGAAGCCCACGTACCCGATGCTCTTGCCGTTCTCCGACGCGAGGTAGATCCCCTTGCCCACGCGCCCGCCCGAGTGCGGCATGATCCGCAGGCCGCTCCCCAGGATCGCCGCCACCACCGCCACGTTGGTCCCGTGCCACAGGAGCTTGCGGTGATCAATGTCGTCGTGGGCCTTGAAGCGCTCGGCCTCGCCGTCGCGGTGCACCCGGAACACGTCCAGGATCGCCGGCTTGCGCCAGCTCCCGGCGGTGGCGTCGGTGTACCTCCGGATCCACTTGAACTCGTCGGAGCCGTCGTCCACGGGCTCGAGCCTCGCCCGGAGCTTCTTGTAGTGCTCGTCCGCAGGGTTCGGCAGGAGCTCCTCCTCGGGCCTCGCCTCGGCGTTCTTCTGGAGCCCCAGCGCGATCTCGATGTCGTTGAGCACGTTCAACATCTCTACCTTCTTGTGCAGGAGGTCGATGGTGTTGATCGGCGGCGGGATCTTGCGTCCGAAGGAGTGCGGGATGTTCGTGTAGAACTGGCTGGACAGCGTGTTGATCTTCGCGCTGGAGCTCGCCTTGATCGCCTCCTCCAGGTCCTCCAGGATGCTGTAGCCCTTCTGCACCTGCGTCTTGGAGAGCTGCCCCAGCGGCATCTTGTTCACGTCGATGTCAAACGACGCCATCGCGCCCTTGAACATGTCGTGGTCAAAGATCAGGTGCATGAACTTCTCCAGCGACGGGTGCAGCTTGCTCGGCGCCACCCCCTTGGCCACCTTGGGCTGGATCTTCGCCGCCTCCTTGTCCAGCGCCCGGAGCTTCTCCTCGATCTCCGCCTCCTTGGCCGCGTTGCCCGAGTGGTCAATCTCGATCAGCGTGTACTTCCCCGCCTTGGCGGTGAAGCTCTTGCGCGCGCTCCACGCGTTGGACGTCTTGTCCCGGAACTTCCCCTCGAACTCCTTGATGGCCCCGGCGTCCGAGGTGGGCCCGTGCAGGTCGCTCTGCCCCGTCTCCCCCACCCGCCCCCAGCGCTTCCAGGCGTAGTACTTCCCGCCCGACTCCAGCACCTGGAGCACGTAGAACTTGTTGTTGTTCGCGCCGATGTTCGTCTGGTTGAGCATCGCGTCGTAGTCCTGGTGGACCTTGGCCTTGCCATGCAGCGGGCAGGACTCGTCCACCGGGATCACCAGCCCCTTCGGGGCGGCAGGCGCGGCAGCGGGCGCGGCGGCGGGCGCGGCGGGGGCAGGCGTGGCGGCGGGGGCGGCGGGGGTCTTCTTCGTGGCCATCGGTGCTGTTCCTCCTTGCGAAATGCGCAAGGTTCTACACCATTCACCCCCCGCCGTGTTCCGCCATCGCCCCCAGGAAATTGACATTGTCTGACCATCCCGACGCGAAACCCCCTGCGGGGAGGGTTCGCCCGAGCTTCGTGTGGCCCGAGGGGGTGCCCCGGGACGCGGTCACCGCGGTGCTCACCGTGAGGCCCGAGCTGGCCGGGTTACGCCTTGACCGCTGGCTCACCGAGGAGCTCCCGAGGCTAAGCCGCACCCGCGCCCACGAGATCTGCGCGCGCCTGGCGTACGACCCCCAGGGGCGCCCTCGGAGGCCCTCGCACCGGGTGGCGGCCGGGGAGGTGGTGGTGCTCTTCCGGCCCCGCTGGGAGGAGCCCCCGGTGCCCCGGGAGGTCCCCGTGCTCTGGGAGGATGCCCACCTCCTGGCCGTGGACAAGCCCGCGGGGCTGCCGGTGCACCCCTCGGCGCGCTATTTCCACAACACCCTTACGGCCGTCCTGGCCGCGCGGTACCCCACGGAGCGGGTGGTGCTGGGCCACCGGCTGGACCGGGAGACCTCGGGGTTGCTTCTTGCGGCCCGCACCCGCGAGGCCGAGAGGGCCCTGAAGCGCGCCTTCGCCGAGCGCGCCGTACACAAGACCTACGAGGCCCTGGTGCACGGGGTGGTCACCGAGGACCGCTTCACCGTGGACGCCCCCGTTGGCTACGTGGGGGGGGCCGTGGGGGTGCGCATGGGCGTCCTGCCCCTCTCGGCGGGGGCGCTCCCGGCGGTGACGCGCTTCGAGGTGCTGGAGCGGCTCCAGGGCTTCACCCGGGTTGTGTGCCACCCGGAGACCGGTCGGCAGCACCAGCTCCGGGTGCACCTGGCCCATGCGGGTCACCCCATCGTCGGGGACAAGCTCTACGCTCACGGGGACGCGATGTTCCTCGCGTGCATCCAGGGCGACGCCCCGGAGGAGGCGCTCCGGGCGCTGCTCCTGCCCCGGCAGGCGCTCCACGCCCGGGCGGTGGCGCTGGCACACCCGGTCACCCGGGAGCCCCTGAGCCTGGAGGCCCCCCTCCCGGAGGACCTCCGGGCCTTTGGTGAACGCCACCGGGTCGGGGGACAACGGTAGGGGAGCGGGCGGCGACGCTCGACGGGATACGAATGAAAATGCTAGGATCAAGGGCCGTGAAGCGTGCGCTCGTGCTGTGGGTGGGGCTCTCTCTGGGTGGGGGGTGCGCCACCACGGGCACCCCGGAGATGCAGGTCACCTCGGCCTTCACCGACGAGCTCGGGCGGCACTTCGATGACGCCGTGGACTACGTGGAGGACGCCGACCAGCTCGGCGGGCGCGTGGCCAGCGACTGGCGCAGGCAGATCGGCACGCTGTCGGAGCACAGCGACCTGATCGTGCAGGTGCGCATCGAGACGCTCAACTCCGGCGTGGACGCCTCGGGGACGGCCAACTACCGGCTCACCGCCGTGGCCGCGGGGAGGCCCCTGCGCGGGGCCATGCCCCGGGACGACCGGGTGGACCTCCGGGTGTCCGCCGGCGAGGTGGGCTACAACACCGTGCACAACAACGAGCAGCGCCTCCAGGCCCCGGAGCGGCGCTTTCTGTTGTTCGTGAAGTGGGCCGAGGACGGCGCCCGGGTGCGCGCCCGCTGGCACCTGACGCCCCACAGCCGCGCCGTGGAGGCGCGCGTGCGGGACACCATCGGGTACCTCGACGGCAACGCCCCGAGGGAGACCGTGGTGCGGCGGTAGGCGCCCTGCGGGCGGCGCTCGGGGTGCTATGGTTCGCCCATGAGTCCCGAGCCGCCGACCGAGGAGCCCCAGGAGCCGCTGTCCTTTGACCGCGCTGACTTCGAGGGCGCCACCCCCGTCGGGATGCCCTGCGCCGTCTGCGGCGGCGTCGCCAGGGACGAGTACTTCCAGTTCGAGGGCAGGCCCGCATGCGGCACCTGCCGCGAGGCCATCGACCGCTCCGTGGCCCAGGCCGCGAAGCCCGGCACCTTCCTCCACGCCGCGGCGCGCGCCGGCGCCGTGGCGCTCCTGTGCGGCGCGGTCTACGCGGCCTTCGTGGGCGTGACCCACACGGAGCTGGCCCTCCTCACGCTGGGCATCGGGTACCTGGTCGGGCGCTCCATCCAGGGCATCACCCGAGGCTTTGGCACGCTGCGCTACCAGCTCCTCGCGGTGCTGCTCACGTACCTGGCCTCCACCATGGGCTACGCGGTGCCCATCGTCCGGGGCCTGCGCCAGGTGCAGGAGAGCCACCAGACGAGCCCCGCGGGGCCCGCCGCCCCGACCGCGGAGCCCTCCCCGCGGCCCTCGGTGCCACCTTCGCGTGCGCCCGCGGGAGCGTCCACGGAGGAGGCCCCGTCCCCCGCGCGCGTGGTCTTGAGCGGGGTGCTCCTCCTGGGGCTGTGCCTCGTGGCGCCCTTTCTCATGGTCAGCCAGGGCCTGGGCGGGGTGTTGTCCTTGATCATCATCGCGGTGGCGCTGCACGAGGCGTGGCGCCGCGCCCGGGGCGTGCAACCGGTCTTCACCGGGCCCCACAAGGTCCTGCACGAGGTGCCCCCCACGCATGACGGCCCCTGAGCATCGCCCCTGCCCGGGCTGCACCAGGGACGTCCCCAGGGCCTTCCTGGTGTGCCCCTACTGCCACGCCCTCATGCACCGCGAGAGCCTCCAGGCGCTCACCCGCGAGGCCGAGGACCTCACCGCCCGAGGGGACCCCGCCGGGGCCCTCACCCGCTGGCGCGAGGCCCTCACGCTCCTGCCCCCGGCCAGCCGTCAGCACGCCGAGGTGCAGCGCCGGGCCGACGCCCTGACGCGCGCCCTGGACGCATCGAGCACCACCCCCGGGGCGGGCGCCACCTCCCCCGCGGGGCTCTCGGGAGGGAAGAAGGGCCTCGCCGGGGCGCTCGCGGTGGCGGGTCTTTTCCTGTTGAAATTCAAGGGTTTAGCCCTTCTTGTCCTCTCCCAGGGCAAGCTCCTCCTCCTGGGGCTCTTCAAGCTCCCGACGCTCCTGTCCATGCTCCTGTGGTTCGGGGTGACCAGCGACCAGGGCTGGGGCTTCGCGCTGGGGATTCTCTTCTCCCTGTACATCCACGAGATGGGCCACGTGCTGGCGCTGACCCGCCGAGGTTTTCCCGCCACCGCGCCGATGTTCATCCCCGGCCTCGGGGCGCTGGTGAGGCTCCAGCAGCGCCCGGCCAACGCCATTGAAGACGCGCGCATCGGGCTGGCGGGGCCGCTCTTCGGCCTCGGGGCCGCGGCGGTGGCGCTGGCGCTGTCGTACGTACTCCACAGCCCCACGGCGCTGGCGGTGGCCTCCCTGGGCGGGTCCATCAACCTGTTCAACCTCCTGCCGGTGTGGCAGCTCGACGGGGCCCGGGGGCTGCGACCGCTCTCGCGCTCGCAGCGCTGGACCGTGGCGGCGGCGTTGCTCGTCAGCGCCCTCCTCGGCCGCAGCGTGATGTGCTGGGCGGTGTGCGCGCTCTTCGTGGAGAGGGCCCTGAGGGACACCCCGGACCCCGACGGGGACCCGGTGGCCCTGCGCCAGTGGCTGGTGCTGGTCCCCACGCTCACGCTCCTGGCGAGCCTCACCCGATGATCATGGTCTCCGTGAGGAGCTCGCCCGTGCGGTAGCGCTCCAGGCTCCAGCGCTGGAAGAGCGCCGAGCGCTCGCCGGTAAGCACGTGCTCGGCCAGGAGGCGCCCGAAGACCGGCCCCATCATGAACCCGTGGCCCATGAACCCGCAGGCCAGGGTGAGGTTCTCCGGGTCGTCCACGCGCCCCACGATGGGGTTGGCGTCCGGCGTGAGGTCGTAGCAGCCCGCCCACTGGCGCAGCACCTTGACCCCCGCGAGGCGCGGCACCGCCCGCACGAGGGACCTCGCGTAGCGCGCCAGGAACTGCCGCGAGCTGCGCTGGTCGATGCCGTCGGGCACGGGCTCCACGGAGATGCCACCGACGATCTCCCCCCGCATGGACTGCGAGAAATACAGCCCGTCGGTCAGGTCCGCCACCAGGGGGCCGAGCCACGGCTTGAGCGGCTCCGTCGAGCAGATCTCGTGGCGGTGAGGGTGGTTCGGGAGCGAGACCCCCGCCAGGCGCGCCACCTCCGGGCTCCAGGCGCCGGTGCACAGCACCACCTCGTCGCAGCGCACCAGGCTCTCCTCGCGGGTTCGCTCGGGCGCCTCCCCGGGGGTCGTGCGGCAGAGCCTCACGGCGGTTACGCGCCCCCCCTCGCGCTCGAAGCCCACCACCTCCTGGAAGGTGGCCAGCTCCACCCCGAGGTCCCTGGCGGCGCGGGCGTAGCCCCAGAGGAAGGGCCAGGGGAAGAGCACCCCGTCCTCGGGGTTGAAGCTCGCCAGGAGCACCCCCGAGGGGTCGAGCTCGGGCACGATCCCCCGGGCCTCGGAGGGCTCCAGGAGGCGCGTGGGCAAGCCGCAACGAGTCTGGAGCGCGCAGCTCGCCTCCAGGTCCCGGGCCCTCTCCGGCGTGCGCGCCAGGAAGAGGTAGCCCCCCTGGCGGAACCACACATTGATCTTCATCGCCGCAGCGAAGTCCCGGCAGATGGCGATGCTCTCCTGCATGAGCCGTATGTTGGTCTCCGTGGAGAACTGCGCGCGCACCCCTCCGCCGTTGCGCCCGCTGGCGCCGCCGCAGAGGTACCCGCGGTCCACCACCAGGACGTCCGTGCAGCCCCTCTTCGCCAGGTGGAAGGCCGTGGAGAGCCCCATGATCCCCGCCCCCACCACCACCACGCGCTTCTTCACGGGGCCTCCTCGGGGTCCGGGAGCCCCGCCAGGAGCCCGAGGGGAACGGGGTGCAAGGGCGGCCTCGGGGTGATCGGCGCCGGGGGAGCGGCCCCGGTGCGCGCCTCCAGGAGCCTCGCGCAGGCCACCACGCACTGCTTCCCCTGGCACCACCCGGTGCCAAAGCCCGTGTAGCGCTTGAGGCTCTCCAGGTCCGTGGCGCCGCCCGCGAGGGCCTCCTCGACCTCGTCCAGGGTGACGTCCTCGCAGCGGCAGACCAGCACCCGGGAGGTCACAAGCGCCCCCCTCGGAGGTCGCTTGCGATTTGCAAGGCCACCCGCGACCCGTCCTCCCGGCGCGCTTGCAGGGCGGCCCCGGGCGCGCGGACGGAGCCCGTGACGTACACCCCCGGCGCGCGGGTGGAGCCGTCCGCGAGGGCCTCGGGGATGAAGCACCGCGCGCTCGCGTCCCAGCGCACCAGGGCCCCGGCCTGGCCCGCCAGCTCGTAGGCCGGGGTCGCGGTGAGCGCCACCACCAGGGCGTCGCATTTCACCTTCTCCGCGCGACCGTGGGCCGTCACCGTGGCGGCCTTCACGGCGCTGGTCCCGTGGGCCTCGACCACGCCCTCGGCGTGGGTGACCCGCACCCCGGCCTCGGCGCACCCGGCGGCCACCTCCGACGCCAGGGCCCCGCTCCCCGCGACCACCACCCGCTCGCCAGGGACCACCCCCGCGCGGAGCATCCTCGCGGCGGCGCGGGCGGTGAACACCCCCGGCAGGTCGTTCTGGGGGAAGAGCCCCACGGAGTCCACGCACCCCGTGGCGAACACCCTCGCGCGCGCCCGCACAAGCCCAAGGCCCTCGGGGCCCACACACAAGGTCCCGTCGTCGAAGGTCGCCACCGCAGAGGTGCTCCCCAGGAAGCGTACCTTGTCACACAGGTCGGTGAGTGTAGGAGCGTCCCTTCGGTCCAGGGCTTCACCGCCGGGGCGGGGCTCCTCCTCGCAGCAGGCGACCTGGAAGCCCTCCCGGGCGAGGGCGTTGGCGACGGCCATCCCGGCCGTCCCGGCGCCGACCACGAGGGCGTCCACGGAGAGGGTGGAGGGTGTGGGAAAGGGGTGTTCCTCCGAGGGGAGGGTGCCCAGGCCGGCCATTCTCCGGGCGAAGACTTGCATGGCGCGGTTGAGCGTGGCGCCGGCGTTCACCAGGAGGTGATGGTGGTCCAGGTGCTTCGGGAAGAACCAGTCGGTCACCCGGAAGAGGTCCAGCGAGGCGTTGGGGAAGGCGTTCTGCGAGCGCACCTCCAGGCCCTCGGCGGCGGGGACGCGGCAGGCGAGCTGCCCCGGGAGGTCGCCTACGCGCACCAGGCAGCCCTCGCAGGCGCCTCGGAGGCACAGGGGCCCGCGGGGGCGGTGGTACTTGGGGCTGCGCGAGAGGCTCCCTCGCCCGGCGGCCAGGAGCGCCAGGGCGAGGGACTCCCCCGCGCGGAAGGCCACGCGCTGGCCGTCGTGCAGGAAGGAGCCGACGGGGGTCTGGCTCCGCGGGTCGATCCGGCGTGGCGCCATCGGTGGGGGAGGGTACACCGTTGACCGCGCCGTGCGATGGTCTCTAATGCCACCGATGGGTCGCGTGGTCACGGTGTGGGTGCTAGCCCTCGGGGCCCTCCTGGGGTGTACGGGCACGGTGGGTCTGGAGCCCCCCCCGAGGGCCACGGAAGGGCGCCCGGAGGCCTCGCTGGCCACGCCCTTCGGGGTCCTGGCGGTCTCTCGCGACGGTGTGCTCACCCTGGGCGGGAGGGTGCTGGACCGGGGGGCTTTGCCGGAGCTTGCCCGGAGCCCGACGGGCCGCTGGGCGGCCTGCGCCCGGCGCTCGCCCAGGGGCTCCGAGGTGGTGCTCTGGGGGCTCCCGGAGGGCGCCCGGGTGGTGGCCACCGGCGCGCTCCTCACCGCCGACCGCCCGGCCTTCTCCGCGGACGGACGGAGCCTGTATGTGTGGGGCACGGACCCGACCGAGCGCGTGGTGGGGCTCTACCGCGTGACGGTGGAGCCCGTCGGGGTGGCGCGCAGGGTGCTCAACCTCGGGCTCGCCAGCGTGCGCGACCCGCGCTTTGTCCCTCCGCCGGTGGAGGCCCGAAGCTTCCGCGCCGAGGGCGCCAGCCTCCGCTGGCGAGGGCCCTCGGGAGAGGTGCAGGTGCCCGCGCCGTGAGCCCTCGCGCGGCGCTGGCCCTGAGCCTCCTCCTCGGCGCCCCAAGCGCCCTGGCCCAGCCCTACCGCCACCCCCTGGGGAGCTGCCACGGCGGCTGCGCCACGGTGACCGCGTACTTTGACCTCGATACGGGTGGAGGCGTCCGCGATTGGAACTGTGGGTCCAACACCTACAACGGCCATCGAGGGACGGACATTGCCATCTACGGGACGTTCCGCGCGCAGGACGAGGGGCGCGCGGTGGTGGCGGGGGCCGAGGGGACGGTGTTCGCCTCGCACGACGGGGAGTTTGACCGGTGCACGTCGGGCTCCTGCGCGGGCGGAGGGGGCTTTGGCAACCACGTCGCGCTGCGCCACGGAGACGGGCGGGAGACCTGGTACGGGCACCTCCGCAACGGGAGCGTGAGGGTGCGGGTGGGGGAGCGGGTGACCTGCGGGCAGGCGCTCGGGCAGGTGGGGAGCTCGGGGTTTTCCACGGGGCCTCACCTGCACTTCGAGGTGCGCGTGGGGGGCGCGGCGGACGACCCCTTCGCGGCGCGGTCGGGCTGCGGGGGACCGGCGAGCTACTGGCTGGACCAGGGACCCTACCGCGGTCTCCCATCGGAGAGCTGCGCCGCGTCGCCGCCACCGCCGCCGCCACCGCCGCCACCACCGCCACCGCCGCCAGCGCCGCCGTGTCTGCAACGGCGCTCGCCCTTTGCGTGGCACTGCGCGGGGCCCATCGAGGGCCTTCGGTGTGTGGCCACGGAGGAGCCCGCGGACCCGGACACCTGGGGGGACAACTACGTCTGTTCGGAGACGGACCTGGGGCTTCGCTGGAGCTACGCGGGCCCCATCGCGGGGATGACCTGCACGGCGGTGGTGGAGCCCTCGGAGCCGCCGGAGCAGGGCTGGAGCGACAACTACCTGTGCCTGCCGCCCGGGAGCTCGTGGAGGCTCTCGTGGAGCAACGCGGGGCCCCTGGACGGGCTGGAGTGCCTCCCGTGGATCGAGGCCGCGGACCCCCACACCTGGCTGGACAACTACCTGTGCTGGACGCGCGCGGAGCCCGTGGACGCGGGGCCTCCACCGGACACGAGCCCGCCGCTGGACACCGTGGCGCCGGATACGACGGCCCCGCCGCGCGATACAGCGCCTCTGCCGGCGGACAGCGCGGCGCCGGCGGACAGCGCGGCGCCTCCGGACACCGCGCGGCCGACGGACGCGCGGGCGGACGGCGCGCCGGACACGCGCCCGGGGCTGCCGGACGACGGGGTCATCGTGGTGGACGACGCGCCCGAGGAGGACGCGGGCGGCGCCGGCGGGGTGGTGAGCGGCGGGTGCGGCTGCGGCGCGGGGGGGGCGCGGGGGGTGCGCCTGGGGTGGCTCCTGGCGCTGGCGGGGTGCGCGGCGCGGAGGCGGAGGCGCGCGCTCCGACGCGGGAGCACCTCGATGGTGTGCAGGAGTTCCTCGGGTCCGAGCGGCGCGTTGGCCCACGCCCGGGGTTCGTGAAGCTATCGATACCGCTCGTTCACCACCCTCATGTCGTCGATGGTGCCCGAGTGCGCGCAGTCGGTGAGCACGGTGCGGGGCGCGGCGCGCGCCGCGCGGAAGCACCGGAGCGCGGAGGCGAAGCTGCGTTGGTCGGGACGCGATGCGGCGCGTAGCGTCAGGTTGGGGCTGGGCAAGCCCGGCACGAGCGCGCTCGGCGAGTTCCAGAACCAGTCCGTCGCGGCCATGAGCTGGTGCACTCCGACGGGGTCTCCGTTGGCGAACTGGTCATCATGGTAGTTCGGGATGTAAAGGCCCGGCGTGTTGCCCTGGACGACTCCGAACGAGGCGGTGGCGCGCGTGACGCCGGACCGCAGGTCCGCGATCGCCCGGACGGTCGCCTGGATGCTGGCCTCGGCCAGGCTCATGCCTCCCGCGAGGTACAGCGCGAGGTACACGATCCGTCGCCCCGCGAAGGCGCCGCCGTGGATGACCGGGTCGTAGCTGTTCTCCGCGACGAAGTACGGTGTCTGGAGGTGGTCTCGCAGGACGAAGCCGGTGTCGAAGCAGCGGTCGGGGTCGCCGCCTGCGCGCACCTGGCTGTCCACGCACGAGGCGTCGACCTCGGTGTTGTGCCGATCCCCGCCGCCCCAGTAGGTGGCGCTGTCGGTCGTCGAGTGCGCCGCCACCAGGGCTTCGGGCGAGGCGCCGGCGGGGTCCGCCGAGTCCATCACGCCGTAGACCACGACCTCCGGCACCCCCGGAGGGATGACCAGGCCGCCCGGCAGCGGCCCCGTCGCCGACGGGTCCCGGAACCTGCGCGCGACGCGATCGAGGTTGGAGGCGACGCCGAAGGCGCCCGCCGAGCTCCCGGCGAGCACGACCTCGGCGCTCGCGTCGTTCGGGCGCGTCGAGTCGTCGATGGCGCCCGAGCCGCCGCCCTTGAAGGTGCCGGTCTTGATGATGTCGACGATGGCGGTGACGATGTCGGCGCCCGAGAAATAGAGCACGGGGGGTGGCTCAAGATAGTCAAAGCGCTGGGCGCCGCCGTAGGCGACGATGGACTGCCACCTCGCGGCGAAGGTGGCGCCAGGGACCTGGGTCCCCCCGTGCCCGCTCCAGAGGTCCGAGGAGCAGTAGTGCACGTACAGGCGGTTCATGTCCTGGAAGGGATTGACCCCGTAGTGGGTGCGGAAGTCGACGACTCCACGGCCGGTGTAGTCGCGGGGCGAGTCGGCGTTGACCATGTTCCGGTGGTTGCCGATCTCCGGGTCGTTGAGGGCGCCGATGCGAGGGTGGTCGATGTCGAACCAGCGATTCGCGCAGGTGTCCTCGTCGTGGCAGGAGGCGCCGCCCTGGAGGAAGATGAGCCACTTCCTGGTGGTCCTGGAGGCGAGCGCGTACGAATACCGAGGCGCGCTGCCGTCGTTGCACCGCGCCGCCGGGAACACCGTCGCGTCGATCATCACGCGCTCCGCGATGTTTCCGGCGCCCTGAGCGAGGACCTCGCCGGGCCACGATGAGAGCGCCATCAAGGTGATCGTGGAGACGATTCGCATGACATCCTCGTAGGGACGGACGCTAGCCCACCGCCCTCACTGGGTAAAGGGGGCCTGTCAACGGACCGACGCCAGCGGGAGGAAGGCGCACTCCGTGGGGGTGCAGGACTCGTGCTCGGGGTTTGGGCACACCCAGACCGCGCCGCCGAAGGAGTTGTAGCCGGGCGCGCCCACGATCACCTGGGGGACCC
Source organism: Deltaproteobacteria bacterium (assembly GCA_016218725.1). Classification (GTDB taxonomy): domain Bacteria; phylum Myxococcota_A; class Polyangia; order Polyangiales; genus JACRDB01. Next base: position 55,519 of record JACRDB010000154.1, on the reverse strand, counting down.
GATCGGTCTCGATATTGGCGATCAGGACGGCGTGACCGAAGCGGTCCGTGCCGCGAGGGTCCCGCGCGCCAGCCGGGGGGAGCGGCTCGACCAGGGGATGGAGGAGGGTGTGGCGGAAGCCCTGGTCGTTGCAGTCGCGGTTGTAATGCAGGAGCCAGGCGACCCCGGACGCGGGCCCCGGCGCGGCCCCGGGCAGCAGCGCGGAGGGCGCCCGGGCCAGCGGGTCCCCCACCACAAGAAAGCCCGTCGCGGGCTCCCCTGGAGGGTCCAACGGGTCGGGCCGGAAGGGCGAGACCGCGAGGGAGAACCCGAACTGGGTGGAGGACCGCACGCCCACCCGGGTCCCGCCCTGGTCGGGACGCGTCGCCGACGGGCCTTCAAATGCAAAGGATCCGCCGGGGGACCATGGTGTCATGACCGCCGGGCAGCGGCCGCCGTCGGAGGCAGGGACGCAGCTCGACCAACGGAAGACCCCCGTCTGGCAGCAGTCCCCCGTGAAGGACACCGGCGACGCGGAGGGCGACGACGGCGTCCAGGTGGGAGGCGCGGCCGTCGCCTGTCCGCCCATCCGCAGGAGTCGGCCCACGGACCCGGCCGGCGCGGCGGTGTTGCGGGTGATCCCGACGAAGAGGTCGTTGAACCCGTCGTCGTCGAGGTCTCCGGCGGCGAGGCCCTGACCGGTCTGTTCGTCCATGGCGCTCATGGCGCGGTCGAGGGCGCCCACGCCCGGCTCGAAGGTGTTCTGGAGCGAGGGGCCTCCCCGTGGGAACCACCGCACCGCGCCCGCGAAGGGCGCGGACGACACCAGCACGTCATGGCGGGCGCAGGTCGTGGAGGTGGAGCTGGAGCACACCCTCGCCCCGACGAGGGACTGCCCCCAGCGCGACGGCGAGGGGCAGGCGCGCAGGGTGCCGTCGGAGACGGGACAGAGCACGTTGAGCGAGCTGGCCGCGCCGCCGACCCCGAGGGAGCGACCGCCGTTGTTGAGGAACAGGTAGACCCTCCCGCGGCGGGTGGGCGCCAGTCTGGTGTCCGGCGAGTTGGCGGCGGTGACCAGCACGTCCTTGTCGCCGTCGCCGTCCACGTCGGCGAGCGCTACCGCGGCGCCGAACTCCTCACCGACGCCTCGTCCGGGCTCGGTCCCTCGGCCGAGGAGCGTGCGGGCGCCTCCCGTGGGGACGGTCCGCCCGAAGGCGGGTCCTCCCCAGAGGACCTCCGCGCGGCCCGAAGTGGTCGGGAGCCCGGGCGTGCCCACCAGCAGGTCATCACAGCCGTCGCCGTCAAGGTCACCCGCCGCCAGCGAGGTCCCGAAGTTGTTGGGGGTCACGCCCAGGGAGCTGTCGATGGGGATCGCCGGCACGTCCAGCTCGCGGTCCGCGGGGAGGAGGTAGATGAGCCCCGCCTGCCCTCGCGCGCCGGGCGCGCCCACCGCGAGGTCGCGGGGGCCGGTGGTGGCGCAGGTCATGCGCCCGCGGGGAGGCACGAAATGCCCCGCGGCGAGGGAGAACCCGCAGCGGTCTCCGGGGCTGCACGGCCCGCCGATCTCGAGCTCCGCGTAGCGCTCGCTGGAGCGCGGGTGCGCCGGGTCCGTGGTGTTGGTGACCTTGAGGTAGTAGCGCCCGCCCTGCACCGCGGCGGGGTTTACGATGAACTCGACCCGACGATCCTCCCAGCCCCGAGGAGGGACGGCGCAAGGGAGCGGCGCGCAGCCCATGCACGACGCGGTGGGGATCAGCTCCACGGTGCCCTGGTCGCCGAAATCACGGCCGGTGATGAGGAAGCGCGCCCCCGGCACCGCGGCGGGAGGGGTAGTCGCGCCCAGCACCCCGGGCCGCGCGAAGAACACCGCGTCGCGGCCGCGACCCCGCTGCTGCACGTCGATGAAGGGGACGCGCTCGCACCAGTTGACCACCGTCCGGAGGAAATGCGTGGCGACGTGGTCGGGCGAGGTGGCGTCGTCGTAGGGGGTCGTCGCCACGTCGTGCGGGGCGTACTGTCGGGGGATGTAGTAGGGCGCGTTGCGAGGGTTCAGTGGCTCGGCCCGGAAGCGCCGCAGGATCGGGGACAGGCGCGCCTCGGGGAAGGGCCTCGCCGGGTCGGCGAGGGTCTCGCAGGGCGGCCGCTCGTGGTTCTCGATGACCTCGAGGTCCGTGGGATCCACCTGCGAGACGTGACGGAACAGCCGCGAGGCCATGATCTCACAGACGTGGACCTCGTCGTTGATCACCTCGCGCTCCTCCGTGGTGGGGACCCGCGGTCGCCCCAGGGCGTCCAGCCCCAGGCGTGAGGGGCGCCGGAGGTGGTGGAGGTTGAAGCTGTTGTCGGCGTTGAGGTGGGGCCGGTCGAAGTCCGTGGTGGCCACGGTGTCATCGAAGTCCGCCCGGCCGCACCAGTAGTCCATATGGGCGCGGTGGAAGTAGCCAAAGATGGTGCGCCTGTCACGGCCCGGAAAGTCCCTGAAGGTCGCGGGGTCTACGAACGCTGGCAGGGCGTCGAGGTCCTCCTCTTCGAAGTGACGGGGGGCGCGCGGGGTGAAGCGGTTGGTGGGGAAATTGAGCTGGGGGCCGAGCCCTCCCCGCGCGAGGGAGGTCCCGTTGTCGCCGTCCGGGGGTTCGAGGGCCACGACCATCGAGAGCCGTATCAGCGCGGCGCGGAAGTTGTCGTCGAGCTGACCGCTGCTGAGGGTGGGCACGGCCCGCCCGAGGACATCGATGAAGGTCTCCGGGTCCTCTCCAAAGATGCTGTTGAAGGTCCTCCGCATGGAGGCGTTCGTGGACCAGGCCGACCAGCATGCGTCGTTGACGTCATCGATGCTGCGAGGGGGCGTCGGGCCGTCGGCGCGGACCGGGAGCACCCCGAAGGACGATCCGTTGGGCCCGAGGGCCCGGAGGACCTCGACGTAGCTCCGTTGGGTACACTCGCGCAGGAGGCCCCGTTGGCGCTCCGTCCCGAGCGGCAGCGCCGACCCGTCGGGGACCCTCCAGACACTGTTGAAGCGGGCTTCGAGGCACCGTGGGTCCTGGTTGCGCGGGTTCCAGGCGCCGGCGTCCAGGTTGAGGTACCGGTAGTCTCCGACCATGTTGAAGGGCGTGGGCGATCCCCCATCGGTGAGGAGCACGGCCTGCGCGGGCCGGAGCCCCCGGGCCGTGAGCGGCCCGACGAGGGCGATGTCCGGCAGCGAGAGGAACGGGATGCTGCCGGTGGTCGCGAAGTAGAGGGCGAGCAGCTGCGTCAGCGTCGGCGTGCCCCTGCGGCCGAAGGGGAGCTCGACCTCGACCTCGGGCGCGCACTGCATGGACGGGACCTGCGCGAGGCCCTGGGCGCCGTGGAACATCAGCCCCGTGATCGCCGCGAGGTTGAGGAGCCTCCGCTGGAAGTTACACTCCGGGCTCGACGGGACGCCGTCCACAACAACGAACGACGGGCAGTAGGCCACCGGCCCGAAGTCCCGCACGCCCGAGTCCGGGAAGCCCCAGCGCTCCCACATGTGCCCTGACGACCATCGGTCGCCGAGGAAGTGCTGCGCGGCGCCCTCGTAGAAGAGGGCCTCGCGCTCGGCCTCCTCGACGAAGGTCCGGAGCTCCGGGCGGTAGCGCGGCTCCGTGGGCATGGCACTGTAGTCGCCTTCGAGGGCCTCTCGGAGGGCGGCGGCGCGCCCCGCGAGGCGGCGCGCGATGCGGTGATACCGCTGCCATGAGTAGAAGTTCTGAGGGCTGAAGTGGTTGCTGTTGAGCATCCCCAGCCAGCCGCCGACGAAGGAGTGGCAACTGCTGAACTGCGTGGCGCCGCGGGGCGCCGTCCGGTCGAGCTCGGGGAGAGGGACGCAGTGCGAGGCCTTCCCGATGAAGTCATACACGGAGTACAGGAGGTCCGGCGCCTCGGCGGCGTGGTCGCTCTCCGGGAGGTAGCGCTCCTCCAGCGGGCTCGAGAGGTGGTCGGCGGGGAGGCCGCGATCGTGGAACGGGTCGTCCCGAGGAATGAACCATGAGTTCAGGTCGGTGACGCAGAACCCGCCGTCCGGGGTCCGCGAGGTGATCCTGGAGTCGTAGCTGCAGGTCTGGGAGCCCGAGACGTCTCGGTTCCCACGCTGGAGGCTGGTGCACGGAGGACTCGGGCAGTTCCGGCAGAGCGGGTCGGCGCCGCGGGAGTCGTCGTCCGCGAAGGCGTCGGCGCCCACGGCCTGGAGCGCCGCGCGCGCGATCGCCCGGTGCTCATAGTCGTAGGCGCAGTTCCACAGCTCCGGGCAGCGCTCGAAGCCCACCTCCCAGGCGCCCGCCGGGCGGTCCGAGGACGCGACCGCGGCGACGAGCGCAGCGGCGCTCAGGGCGCGGCGCATGGGGCCCCCGCGTTGAAGAAGACCTGGTCAAGCGCCTCCAGGGCGGCGGCGCCTCGGCCGAGGTGCCCCCGAAGCGCGTCGGTACATCTCGCCTGGCAGCGCGTCCCCGGGTCCAGGCATGCGCTCAGGGGCCGCCTGCCGGAGGGGCCCTGGAGACATCCGGCGATTTGCGCGAGGCAGCCAGCCCAGAGGGAGAAGGCGTCGCGGCGTCCCGGAAAGTGGAAGAGCGACAGCGGCGCGTTGCCCAGGTGCGAGAGCGCGTGGTCCAGGAGGATCGGCCGGCACTCGCCCGGCGCGCAGACGACGCCTCCCCGCACGATGGCGCCCTCCGGGAGCGGACCATCGGAGCGCGCGTCGGCCTCCGGCAGCTCCGCCGTGACGTCGCTGGGCCCCGGCACCTCGGGGAGGTCCCTCCCCGCGTCCGCGGCGCCCTCGTCAGCCGCGTCCTCCGCGACCGTATCGCTCTGCGCGAGGTCGTCCGGGGCGTCCCCCCGCGCGAGGTCGTCGAGCACGTCCGAGCCCCCCTCGGCGCCGGCGTCCACGGCGTCCATGGCCTCGCGGTCCTCTCGCGGGACGTCGGCGACATCGCTGACCGAGCGGTCCTCGGCGGCGTCCGCCGAGGGTGCGGCGCCGTCCCCGCAGGCCGCCACGAGGAGCGCCAGACCAGGCGCGAGGGCAGTCCTCCGGAGCCGATGCAACGGGAGCCTCCTGGGTGCAGGTCAGGGTACCAGCTCCCCTGGATACGTCCGAGGGCCCCTCGTTGGATGTGCCAAGACGCAACCTGGCGGCATCCGTCGCCGGGGACCACCGCCACGCTGGCACGCCATGGTGTCGAGCGCCTCGACGCTCTCAAGGTACGGTGCGAGGTCGTCCCTGCACCCCGCGCGGTCGTGGTAGGTAGGTCGTGTGTGCGGCGCTCCAGCTCGGCCCGCACGGATCCTGGTGGCGCCCGCCGTAGCGCGTTCTCGATTGCAGCTACGCAGCTCAGGACAGCCAGGCCGGAGTCTTCGAGAGCTACGCGGGACGGCCCGGGACTCGCAGTACAGCCACCTCATATTGGATGATCTTGTCATCGTGGGTCATCAGGGTGAGGCCCTCGCACCGCGCCTGAGCCACCAGCATCCGGTCGAAGGGATCGTGATGGTGGGGCGGCAGAGCGACGGCCTCCCGCGTGTGCCGGAAGTAGACGGGGAGCTCAGTGAACCCCGCGGCGACGACGCCGTCCTCCACGGCCTCGGGGAGCCGGAGCTTCCCCAAACTGACCTTGAGGCCCAATTCCCAAGCCGTGGCGGCGCTGATGTAGACCGCCTCCGCCTCGGCGATCGCACGCACCATGGCAGCCGAGAGGCGCGGATCCGCGGCCTTCCACCAAAGGAAGACGTGGCTGTCGAGCAGGAGCCTCACCCGGGGCCTTCGCCACCGAACATGAGCGCAGCGACCGTGGCGTCCGCTTCGTCGAAGTCCGGCGACACCCACACTCGGCCCTCCCAGCCGCCTGGCCGACGCACCGGCGGCGCCGCCAACGCAACGAGTCGAGCGGCAGGCGTGCCGTTGCGCGCGATCACAATCTCCTCGCCCGCGGCAGCACGCTGGACCAACTCCGAGAGGTGAGTCTTGGCGTCGTAGATGTTCACGGGGCTCACGCCGTGATGTTAGCGCCCTTGACCAACCTGGTCAAGGGCGGCGTGCTGGCCCGGCGGATCAAGGCCTTCCGGCGTCGACACCCATGGGGTCCTCCTGGACGCCCCCGGTCTGTTCCACGCGCCAGCGTCTCCCGTCCTCGGTGGTGACCCTCAGGGCGTTCTCACAGCGGTCGTACCAGAGGTCCTCCATGGGGGACGGGAAGGTGTGCACCCTCGTCAGTCCGCCCTCGGGCGCTGCGGCATCCGCCAGATAGAGCTCACGGGAGAGGGCCCCTTGCGTCCCTCCCCGTGAGGTCGCTGCAAGGAAGGCTCGACTGGTCCCCGGGAGTTCGAAGAGCTCGACATCCTGGGCGCGGTCCAGCGCCCTGGCCCCTACACCCCGCAAGCGCCTCGGAGGCGCCGACGGCGCCACGACGAAGATCCCTCGACCCTCCACCCGAAAGCGGTACCCCCCTGGACCCTCGCCCTCGCTGGGCCCGTGGTGCAGATCCCCAAAGCGGGTGACAATGATCGGGCGAGGTGGGTCCGGAGACTCCCCCAGAGTCAGTCCCTGCACCATCGCGTAGCCCTCCCGCTCAGGGGCGTCCCGAAATGCTCGGGTACGATCCAGCAAGCGCAGCTGGCTCGCGCGAACAGGGGTGCTCCAGGTGCGCGCGGTCTCCAGGACCAGGGTCTCGCCCGCGCCCCGCCGGGCACACTCGGGTCCGGGCTCGAAGGTCGCCACCACGCGCCCGCCCGCTTCCAGCTCCACCACGGCGCGGCACTCCTCCAAGGAGCTTGCGGGCGTCAGGTACCAGCGCACGGTGGCCCGACGGAACTCCACGGGCTGTGTGGAGTCAAGGTCCACGCGGTTCCCCTCTCCCCCGCCCAACCTCCACCACAGGTCCGGGAGGTCTTCACGATCGGCGAAGGGGTGTGCCGCCTCCATCGAATAGGCCAGCGCATACCCGCGACACGAGAGGGCCCGAGGCCCTGCGCGCGTACCGTTGATCCCCACACGCAACGACGCGACGGGGGCAGGCGTCGCCGCCAGCGAGGCGTCCGCGGTCACCGACACCTCGGAGGTCTGGGGGACCACGTCCGGCGCGGGGGCGGGTCGCGCAGGGCCTGGCGTCGGGCGAGCGGGGGAGCGGCATGCCCCCACGACCAGCGCCACTCCCACGACCGCACACCTCCCCAGGACCACCTTCCTCATCGCTCGGGTATCCTAACACTGCTGCGGGAAGTTTACTTCAACCAGGTTGCGACGCGCCAGCGCTTTGGTGCGAGGTCGTCCCTGCACCCCGCGCGGGCGTGGTAGGTAGGTCGCGTGTGCGACGCTCCAGCCCGGTCCGCGTGGATCCTCGTGGCACCCGCACCGGCGTGGCTCGTGGGGGTGGCGCTGGAGCGCGCGGCGGGGCTCGCGCCTTCGCGCTGGGGGGCGCAGCTCGTGTTCGGAGCGCTCGCGCTCGCGCTCGGCGTCGCGGCTCGTCGCGCGGCGGAGCTGACGACGCAGCGCGCGCTGGCCATGGCCTTCGCGGCGCCTCTGGGGATGCTCCTGACCCTGGTGGCACCGGGCGTTGACGGCGTACACCGCTGGGTCTCGCTCGGTCCGGTGGCGCTGCACCCGGGGGCGCTGCTCCTGCCAGCGCAGCTCCTGGCGCTGGACCGCCTCGCGCTCGGTGGTCGCACCCTTCGGGCCGCCGTGGCTGCGGGCGCGACCCTGTGCGTGCTCGTCGCGCAGCCCGACGCCGGCACCGCCACGGCCTACGCCGCCGCGTTGACGGCCATCGTCGGGGCGAGGACCGGGGGGGCTCCCTCGGGGGTCTTCGCGCTCGTCGCGCTGGCGGCGGTGGCGGGCGCCTGGGCGCGACCGGACAGGCTCGCCGCGGTGCCCGAGGTCGAGGGCGTAGTGCGGATGGCCTTCGGGCGCGGCGCCGGCTGGGGGCTCACGGCGCTCGGGGCGCTGGCGGCGCTGGTGACGACCCTGGCGGTGCATGCGACTCGGGGAACCGCGCGCGAACGCCCCACGCGCCAGGCGCTGGCGTTGTGGACTGCTGGGCTGCTCGCGGCGAGCGCGACGGAGCGCTTCCCGGTGCCCGCGCTGGGTTGGGGACTCTCACCGCTGGTGGGGCTCTGCGTGGCGCTCGGGCTCCTCGGGCGCGCGGCGCCGACGACCACGGCTGCGCCGACAGCGCCGGACCCGTAGCGAGGGCCGTGACGCGCGAGCGCCTCGGAGAAGCCACGCAGGCACCCGCTCAGGGGCAGCGCGGGAGCGTGTCCAGCCTGCCGTCCCAGAGCGCGCCAGCGCGGACCAGGGCGTCGCGCTCGGCCCCCGTAAGGAGCGGCTCGGCGGTGGTGTCACCGCGGAGGTGACGATCGAGGAAGGCCACCACCACGGCGCGCAGGGCACCCTGGCGGCTCTCCAGGGGCGCGCGGCCCGTGGCGCAGACGCCGCAGGTGAGGCCGCAGCCAGGGTCTACGAAGTCCATGTGACCGTAGTCCAGGAGCGGGAACACCGGGTGCGGCACCGTGGCGGGCGCGCTGGACGCAAACGCCCGATAATCGCTCGCCTCCGGCGCGCAGGGCGGGTTCAGCAATCCACCGCAGCGCGACTGTGTGGCCCCCACCAGGGCCAGCGGGCGCGTGAGCGACGGCATGCGCTCGGGCGCGATGGACGGGTGGGCGTCATCCAGCAGGCCAAAGGGCGCAGGGTTGTCGTCCACCTGGTCCAGGGCCACGCCCGCGAGGAAGCCCCGGTCCCCGAGGAGCGCCATGATGGCCCCTTTTCCGCCGAGCGAGTGGCCGAGGGCCGCGGCCCTGGACCCATCCACCCGGAGCCTCCCGGGGAAGGGCACGGTGCCTGTCCCGAGGGCCACCCTCGCCGCGGTGAGCGCCGCGGGCACCTCCCGGTGGTCCACGAAGAGGAGGTTCCCGGGGTAGTCCACGCTGGCGACCACATACCCGTGGGAGGCCACGTGGCGCAGGAGGAGGCTGTACTGCTCCGGCCGGAGCTGAAACCCGTGGGCGAACACCGCCAGCGGGAAGCGCTCGGTCCCCGGGTCGTCGGGGTAGTAGACCGCCGCGGACCCTGGAGTGCCCGCGATCGCCCCGGTCCAGGCGGCGACCCGAAAGGGCCCTGCCAGCGCGCGGTTGCGCGGCGCCGGCCCGCCGTCGGTGGGAGTATCCGATGTAGTATCCGATGGAGTATCCGATGGAGTATCCGATGAAAGGTCGCCGACGAGGTCCGTCGTGAGGTCCCCGAGGGCGTCCGCACCCAGGTCCGAGGGCGGGGCGTCGGTCCCGCTGTCCGAGGGTGGCGGCTCCCCGGAGGGCTGGGTGTCTCCGGCATCCAGGGCTGTGCTCGGGAGCTCTGGCGAGACCAGGGTGTCCGGGGTCTGCCGGTCTGGCAGGGGGGTGCTGGAGTCCATCCCCAGGTCCACGGGAGGCGTGTCCGTCACGACCACCACGGGGGTCGGAGGCGTCCGGTTGACCACACAGCTCGCCAACACCCACACCGACGCGCACACATGAATTCGCATGGGGGGCAGTGTACGCCAGTGGACGCGCTGCTGCTCCCGTGCAGGCGCCCGCACGTCCGGGCTCCATGCACGGCGAGGTTGGCGTCCACCTTCCTGCTCCGTGTGCTCGCTGGGTCACTCCGCGAAGCGCAGGAGGAAGATGTCCGTGCCGCCCATGCTGGTGAGGGTGCCCGCCTCGGTGACCATGGTGTCGCTGAAGTAGCCCGTGACCACCGCGCCGCCGGGGACGCTCACGACATCCGTGGCCTCGTCGGCGCCAGGGCCGCCGTAGCGACGGACCCAGCGCGGGGCGCCGAGGGCGGCCGGGAGCCCCCCCACCAGGACGTCGAGGTCCCCGGCGGAGGTGAGCGCGGGCGGGCCCAGGTCCGCGGTGGGGTTGAAGGACCCCGCGAAGTGGAGCTGGCCTTCGCGCCCATACGCGATCCCACCCAGGTACTGGCTCCCCGGGGCCACGGAGAGCATGTTGCTCCGGCTCGCGCCCGACGCTTCGAGCTGCGCGAAGAACAAATCGCGGTTGGCGCCGGCCCGCGGGGACAGCTCCCCGCGGAGGTAGTCGGTCCCGCTGAGGGAGCCGGCCACGTAGGAGCGCCCCGCGTCGTCCGCCGCGACCACGGCCTCGGCGAGCTCGGTCCCGGCCACGGTGGTCGACACCCGCCGCGCCCAGGAGGCGATGCCAGGCTCGTTCAACCCGGCGACGAAGAGCCCCGTCCCGGTGTCCGCCGTGAGCATCCCGGCGGCGCCCAGGGTCATCATGCCCGAGAACGCCCCGCTCACGACGAGCCTCCGGTCGCTCGTCACCGTCAGCCCCTGGGGGACCGCGATCCCGGTCGAGGACCACGTCTCCGACCTCGGCGTTTCGCCCTCCGGGGTGAAGCGCGTCACGACGATCGCCGAGGGACCCAGCACCGGCGCTGTGACCCCCGGGAGGAATCCCAAACCCTGCGCCCCGAGGACATACACCGCGTCGGAGCCGCCCCCGAAGGCCACCGCCACCCGGGTGCCCAGGTCATAGCCGGGGGTCCCGAGCTGCCGCGCCCAGCGGAAGGTCCCGTCGCGGGTGTACGAGATGAGGTAAAGGTCCGTGAGCCCGATCGCGTTCAGGGCCGCGCCGGGCAGGTTCACCGTGTCCCGGAAGTACCCCGTGACGTAGACGTTGTCGGCGCTGTCCGTCGCGACGTCCAGGGCGCGGTCATTGCCTGGACCCCCGATCCGGCGGGCCCACCGGGGGTGCCCGTCGGGGGTGAACAGCGCCACGAAGCCGTCCTCGCCGCCCAGGGAGAGCGCGTCGGATAATCCAGGGAAGCGCAGGAGGCCCTCGAAGAACCCCGCCAGCAAGATCATGCCGCCGCCGTCCACATGGATCGCGCGCCCCTGGTCGTTCCGGGCGTTCCCGACGCGCACCGCCAGGGTCAACCTCGGGCCCGTCGGAGCGTCCAGGGACACGTCTGGCGGGGGTGCCACCTCGCCCGACGCAGCGTCCCCGCGGTCCGGCGCGACGTCGACCGAAGCGTCCCGGGCGCCGTCCAGGGACACCTCTCCCGGCGCTTCCGCGCGATCCGGGGCGGCGTCCGGGGCGGCGTCCGCGCTCGTATCCAGGGAGGGCCCGTCCGTCGCCCCTGCCTCCCGCGACGCGCCGTCCACCGGACCGAAATCGGTCCCCGGTTTGAGCGCCCTGCACCCCCAGAGAGCGAGCGCCACGCAGACCGTCCATCGTGTCCAGCGACCCATCACGCCAATGCTCCCTCGGACGGCCCCGTCAGAACGTACCCTCGCAGAAGAGCTGCGCCCCGCCCACACCCGGACCGCAGCGCAGCGCCGTGGTGGCCCGGCGCTCCCGCGGCGCCGCCGGGAGCAGCAGGAGCAGCGTCCCCGCCAGCGCCACCGCCCCGCCGAGGCCCAGCAGTACCCCGCCGAGCGGGCGCAGCGTCTCCGCCGCCTCGCGCTCACCGTCGCAGACGTCCTGGCGGTAACTCCCCGGCGGGAGGCACACACTGTCATCGTTCCAGCGCGCGGCGAAGGCGTCTCCTACGAGCAGCAGCACCCCGCCCCCGCCCACCAGCGTGACCCCGCTCGCCACCCCCGCCCAGCCCAGCGTGCGCCTTCCGCTCCCCGTCGAGGGCGCCGGCGCGCGCGGCGGTGGCGCCCGCGGCTGCGGCAGCGGTGGTGGCGGCGGCGGTGGCGGTTGCGGCGTCACGCTCACCACCGGCGCGAGGGTCTCCAGCACCACCCGCTCACGGTGCAGCACGTTCGCCAGCACCTCCAACGACTCACGGTATGGCCGCCGCCCCTCGGCGCGCACCTCCAAGGTCACCGTACCCACACTCACCCACATGGGCTCGGCGAGCGGGAGGCGTCCGAGGTCGCGTCCGTCCAGCGTGGCGGTGGCGCCCGGCGCGTCGCAGAGCACCTCCAGGCGGCCGAGGTGCGCGCGCACGTTGGCCAGGTCGGCTTCGATGCGCGCGCGGTTGCTCTGCACCCACGGGTCGTTCGCCACGCCGAGGCCGAGGCGGAGGTTCTCCTCGGCCTCAAGCCAGCGCCCGAGGGCGCCCTGGGCGAGCCCCAGGCGGATCCTCGCGCGGGGCTCGTGGGTCTGGGTCCAGAGGTCCTGGAAGATCGCCGCGGCCTCGGCGTCCCGGTGGCTGGCGCGCAGCTCCATGCCCAGCCGGTGGAGCCCATCGGGGTCCGTGGCCTGCGCCGAGGCTCCCCCGGCGACCAGGAGGAGCGCGAGGGCGAGCGCGCTGTGGGGGCCCTTCATTGTTCAGTAGTTCCCTGGCGCGCCGGGGTTCGTGGGCGCGGTGGTGGCGGGCCCCGACGGAGGCCCCGACGGCGGCCCAGGGGTCTCCGGGCCGGGGCGGGCGTGGCGGCGGCGGGCGGGATTGGGCGCTCGCGGCGTGGGGCCTCGGGCGAGCGCGGGTCCTGCGTCTGGCGTCGCCCCCAGGGGCACCACGGCGGGCACCACCACAGGCTCCGGCGCCGCCGTTGGGAGCGCCACCCGCCTCACCACGATCGCGGGCTCCGCGTGCGGATTGACCGTGGGCGCCACCGCCGGGCGAGGCGCCTGGGACGACGCAGGAGCGCCGGAGGGTGTCAAGGCCCTCCACGCGACCAGGCCCAGCATCGGCAGGCCCAGGCCAAGACCAAGGACCTGACGACGGCGCCCTGGAAGGACCGGGGGCGCGGGGATGGGACCCGAGAGCCCCGCCAGGGTCCCTCCGAGGGCCGCGGGCGCGGGCTCCGACGGGGGCGGCGGCCCGACGGTGACGTCCGGGAGGGTGCTCTGGACCGAACTCCTGGGACCATCCCCGGGCGTCGACGCGCAGTCCTGCAAGGCCAGGCTCATCGCGTCCACGGTGGGGAAGCGCGCCTCGGGGTCGCGCGCGAGCGCCCTCAGCACCACGGCCTCGAAGGCCTCGGGGAGCGTGGGGACCACCTGCCTCGGCGGCGTGCACTCGCCGCTGGTCACCGCGAAGGCGATCGCATACGGCGACGTCCCCGTGAAGGGCAGCCGCCCGGTGGAGAGCTCATAGAGAATCACCCCGAGGGCCCAGATGTCCGTGCGGAGGTCCACGTCGCGGGTGCTGTGGAACTGCTCCGGCGACATATAGGCGGGCGTCCCGAGGGCGGCGTTGGTGGCCGTGAGGTTGGGGCCCTCGTGGGTCTCCAGCCGGGAGATCCCGAAGTCCAGCACCTTGGGCACGATGGCGCCGTCCCGGGTGCGCGCCAGGAAGATGTTCTCGGGCTTGAGGTCCCGGTGCAGGAGCCGCTCGGCGTGGGCGGCGGACACCGCGGCGAGCACCGGCACCAGGAGCTCCACGATGGTGTCCACCTCCAGGCGCCGCTGGCGCTTGAGGTACACCCCCAGGTTCTCGCCCTCCAGGTACTCCATCACCAGGAAGGGGACGCCGTCCACCTCGTCCACGTCGGTGACGTCCACGGCGTTCGGGTGGCGCACCCTCGTGGCGTTGGAGCCCTCGCGCAGGAAGCGCGCGTAGGCCTCGCCGTGGCGGGCCAGCTCGGGCTTGAGCACCTTGAGCACCACCCGCTTGGAGAGCCTCTCGTGGAGGGCCTCGTAGACCGCGCCCATGCCCCCCTCGCCAAGCTTCCGGACGATGCGGTACTTCCCCAGGACCTGGCCCCCCTTGAACTCCGCCGGGACCGCGAGCGGGTCAACCATTGCGAGCCTCCGCCCCCGAGGGTACAGGGACCCGGGACCGCGGGGGAACCCTCGGCCGCATACCGGTCACCCGCCGTCCGCCGCGCAGAGCCCCACCTCCGGGGCGCCGCCGTCGGTCAGGGCCGGGTGGTAGGAGCACAGCCCGGCGTCGCCGCAGGTGCCGCAGTAGTCCCCGAAGCGGCAGTCCCGGTCGCTCCGACACTGGGCCTCGCAGGCCCCGAGGGGCGAGCACACGGTGCGCTCCGGGCACTGCGAGGTGTACCGACAGAACCCCGGTGAGGTGGGCGGGACGCACACGGACTTCGTAGGGTCATCGCTGGGCACGCAGCGGTAGTTGGCGGTGGTGCAGTCCCGGTCCGTGCGGCACGTCGTGCGGCAGTACCGCGCGAAGCACACCAGGCCCTCGGCGCAGTCGTCGTTGAAGGCGCACTGCGTGTCCACCGCGCGCCGCGCGGGGCTGCATGCCCACGCGGAGAGCGCACCCAGGAGCCAGAGCCATCGCGTGTGCACCGTCACCACCTCCTCGCCCAGCGCCGCCCGGGCGGCGTCCTCGGGACCCTCGACGCCACGGGCGTGCCGGCCATCCGGGTGCGCTCCATGCGCAGCGGCACCAGCGCGGCGCGCGCGGCGTCCAGGCCCACCAGCCAGACCGTGTTCCCGTCGGAGCTCCCCACGGGGAACTCGTCGAAGCCATCGCCGTTGATGTCGCACGGCGTCCCGAGGAGCGTGCGGCCCACCATGACCTCCGTGGTGTTGATGGTCAGCCTGCGCACGCGCCCGCCCGTCGGCCCGCCGAAGTACACCGTGAGGTCTCCGCCGTGCTCGCCCACCACCGCGTCGGCGTAGCCGTCGTTGTCCAGGTCCCCGGCGGCGCCCGCCACCTCGCCGTACGCCGACGACGCCCCGTCCGGGGTGACCAGCGGGAGGTAGGTGCTGCGCTCCGGCGTGGGCGTGCCCGAGAGCATCCAGACCTGGCCGAGGGTCTTGCCTCCGCGGGTGTCCGGGGCGCCCACCACGAGGTCCGGCAGGCCGTCGCCGTTGAAGTCTCCGACGCCCGCGAGCGCCGCGCCGAAGCTCCGGTGCACGTCCGCCGGGGGCGCCATGGAGAAGCCCGTGATGCCCGTGGCGCTGGAGCGGTAGAGCCTCACCGTGGGGGACTGGCCCGCGGTGCTCACCGCCAGGGCCCCGGCGCCGTTGCCGAAGAAGTCCCCGAGGCCCGCCAGGGCCCCCCCGAAGCCCGCGCCGCCCCGGTCCAGGAAGAAGTTGTACGTGAGCGTCCCCGCGGCGGCGCGGCCATAGAAGCCGTAGGCGCCAGGGTTTGGCGTGGTCGACGGGTCCAGCGGCGCGCCCGCCACGACGTCCCCGAAGCCGTCCTCGTTGAGGTCCCCGACGGCGGCGCCCAGGAGCCCGAAGCCGCGCCCCGGGGGGACGCCCCCGAGGGTGTGCAGCACCTCCATCCTGGGGGCCGACGGCTCGCCCGCCATCTGGAGGGCGAAGAGCGCCTCGTTGGCGCCCACGAGGAGCTCCGAGCGACCGTCGCCGTCCTGGTCCCCGGCCGGGCGCACCAGGCGCCCGAAGCCCGGCGCCGTGAGGCGCAAGGACTCCGTAGAGACCGTGAACATCCGCACGAAGCCCCCGCCCGCGCCCGAGGGCAACCCCATCAGGATCTGCACCGCGTTCACGCTCGGCATCCCGATTGCGGTGTCCGTCACCCCGTCGCCGTTCAGGTCCATCCGGAGGGTGGTGAACACCGCCCGGGTGTGCGTGGCCGCCGCGGGCCGGTCCACGGAGAAGAACATCGTCGCGCTGGGGGGCGAGAAGCTCCCCCGGAGCCCCGAGCGCGTGCGCCAGAAGTACCTCCCCCGCGCCGGCAGCGCGCTCGGGAGCGCGACGGTCCCGCGCACCGGAGAGCTCCCCGAGGCGCCCACCGCCGGGGCGTCCACCCGCCCGAGCACCGTGGCGCAGAGCCGGTCCGCGCAGACCTCCACCCGCACCTGATCGAAGTGCCCCGCCGAGCGCGCCAGCTCGCTCCAGGAGAAGCTCGTGGGCACCCCCGACAGCACGGACCCCGACGGCGGGTACACCGGGATCGCCTCGCTGGTCGACGGCGGCCCGGCGTCCGGCGCCGCGTCCGGGGTCACGTCCGGGGTCACGTCCGAGGTCACGTCCGGCGCCGCGTCCGGGGTCACGTCCGGGGTCACGTCCGGGGTCACGTCCGGGGTCACGTCCGGGGTCACGTCCAGGGTCACGTCCCGGGACACCTCGGTCGCGATATCCGTTGTAATATCCGTTGTAATATCCGTTGAAGTATCCATTGATACATCAACGGTCACGTCCCTGCCGGCGTCCATGGCTGGCGCACGCTCCAGGATACAGCGCCCGGAGGAGCGCTCACAGGAGGTGAAGGGGTTGCGCGCCCGGCAGTCTATGTCCTCGACGCACTCGCGCCCGCAGACGCCTCGGGGGAGGCACACCAGCCCGGCGGCGCAGTCCGTGTCGTGCCGGCACCGCGGGGTGGCCGCGGGCGGCAGGCACAGCAGGAGCCCCTCGGAGGGCCCCGGCAGGCACCGCAGGCCCCCGGCGCAGTCTCGATCGGTCTGGCACGGGGCGCGGCAGAAGCCCCCGGCGCAGACCAGCGGGTTCTCGCAGTCGTCGTTGAAGGCGCACTGCTCCGAGGGCCCGCGCTTTGGTGAGCACCCCGCCGGGAGGAGGGCGAGCGCCGCCGTCCCCACCGCGCACCATACCACCCTACGTAGAAGCATCCCTGGGCACCCTAGCACAACTCCGGAGCACCCGCGCTCATCCTCGGTGTCGCAGCAGGCCCTCCTGGGCGGTGGAGGCCACGAGGCGACCGTCGCGGGTGAACACCTGACCGCGCACCAGGCCTCGGGCTCCGTGGGCCTTGGGGCTGTCGATCACGTGCAGGAGCCACTCGTCCACCCGGAAGGGCTGGTGGAACCACAGGGCATGGTCCAGGCTGGCCACCTGCATCCCCGGCGTGAGCCAGGTCACCCCGTGGGGCAGGAGCGCCGTGGTCACGAAGGCGTGGTCCGAGGCGTACGCCAGGAGGTAGCGGTGCAGGGCAGGGTCCTCCGGCAGCGCGCCCACGGCCCGGAGCCACACCATCCTCCGCGGGGGCCTCGGCGTCGGGAGGAACGGGTCTTCTCGGGGCTCCACCGGGCGGAGTTCAAAGGGCCTCGGGGTGAGGGCGCGCTCGCGCAGGACCTTCGGCAGTCGCGAGGCGTACGCCGCGAAGCGCTCCTGCTCCGTGGGCAGGGCGTCCGGCGCCGGGGCCTCGGGCATCGGGTCCTGGTGCTCGAAGCCCGCCTCCAGCTTCTGGAAGCTCGCCGTCAGGTGGAAGATCGCCTGGCCCCCCTGCACCGCCTCCACCCCGCGGGTGGAGAAGCTCGTCCCGTCCCGCAGCCTCCGGACCTCGTACACGATGGGCCGGGAGACGTCCCCCGGTCGCATGAAATACGCATGGAACGAGTGCACCTGGCGCTCCTCGGCCACGGTCTGCACCGCCGCCGAGAGCGCCTGCCCCAGCACCTGCCCGCCGAAGACCGCCCCCCAGCCCAGGTCCTGGCTCTGCCCCCGGAAGAGGTTCTCCTCGATCTTCTCAAGCGCCAGGAGCTTCACCAGCTCCGCCAACACCGTGCTCACCGTGGTGCCTCCGTTCTCCAGCACCCACTACTACGCCTGGCGCACCCGCGCGAGGGTCCCCACGGGCACCACCCCCCGCGCCAGCACCACCGCCAGCGAGAGCTCCTCGGCGGGCACCACGGCCTCCAGGGGGCGCGCGTGCTGGCGGCTGCGCAGCTCCGCGCCCCGCGCCCACGGGGAGAGCGCGGGCAGGGAGAGCCACCCCGGCGCCCACGCGAACGCCGGCACCCTCCTGCGGGCCCCTCCCCCCTGGAGCGTGAGCGCCGGGTGCAGGTGCCCCGCCAGCACCCTCCCGCCGCGCGCGAGGCACGCGTCCCGGAGCGCCTTGAGCGCGGGAGGGTCTTCGTCTCCGTGGAGCACCACGTGGGGCCCGAGGGCGTAGCGCTCGGTGACCGTCACCCCGGGGCGCTCCAGCCACGGGGCCGCGGCGCCGTCGTGGTTGCCCGGGACCACCACCAGCGAGCGGCCCTCGAAGAGCGCCAGGAGCGCGCTCAGGGCGCTCTCTCCGCCCCGCGCGAGCGTCGCCCCGCGGCCGTGAATGAGGTCCCCGGCCACGGCCACGGTGCGCGGGTCGGTCTCCGCCAGGAGCGCCCGGAGCTTCTCATGGAGGGCCTCGTCCCCCGCGTCCGGGAGCGCGTACCCGCGGTGCCTCAGCGTAGGCACCGTGCCCCCGTGGAGGTCCGCCACCACCAGCAGCGAGAGGTCCGGCGCGAACACCCCGCCGGGCGCCAGGAGCACCAGCCCGTCGTCGAGGGTGACCGTCGTCACGGCCCCGCCGCGCGCTGGAAGAGCGCGTGGGCCGCGGCGGCCAGGGCCGTCTCCGGGTCCTCGGGAGAGACCGTGTCCCGGGCCCCCCACGCGAACACCGGGATCGCCAACGGCGACGGCCCCCGGAGCCGGGAGAGCGCCCACGGACGCGCGGCCAGGGCCTCCAGCACGCGCTCGGCCCGAGGGCCCTCCAGCGCCGTCCAGAGCGTGTGGTCCAGCGCCCGCAGGAGGCAGTGCCCCGGGTCGTGCTTGCGCAGCACGTCGTACAAGAGCGCCGGGGACACCGTGCCGGGCCGCTGGCGCTCCGGCGACCACAGCTGCGACACCCGCGCCACCTCGCGGAAATACGCCCCCGCCAGCACCCCCTCGCCCGCCGCCGCCAGGAAGTCCTCGCGCAGCCCTGCCGGGGAGAAGAGCGCCCTCACCGCCCGCTCGTCCAGCCTTGGAGCGCCCTCCACGGACACGCACAACAGCTCGTCCTGGGCGCTCACCTCCGCCCCGAGGCCCGTCTTCTCCCGCAGCCTCCAGGCCACCGCGCGGGCCAGCACCTCGTGGGCCATGGCGCCGCCAAAGGCGTACGCCACCAGGTGCGTCGCCGAGCCCTCGCGCACCAGCTCCACGGTGCTCCGCGCGCCCGAAGGCAACCGCGCCACCCGGCGCTGGGCCTCGACCAGAGCCCACACCGCCCTACCTTCACCCACAGCACACCCGAGCGTTGCGCTCACGTCCTCGGGGCTCCGGGCGCTCTCCAAACGGCCCCAGAGGGCCTCGGCGCGGGCGGCGACGGTCTCGGAGAAGGCCCCGCGGCCGCCGGTCCAGCGAGGGACCGCGCGGGCGTCGTCGCGGTCGCGGCGCACGCGGAGCTCGGCCCCGGTGGCGTCCGTGACGCGCCAGGTGCGCCCGCCGAGGACGAAGCGGTCTCCGGGGGAGAGGAGCGCGGCGTAGCGACCTTCGAGCTGGCCTACCACCACATCGCCTGCGCGCACGGGCACCATGGCGTCGCCGGAGATGGTCCCGACGTGCTGCACGTAGCGCCGCCGGGCCCTCTCGCTGGCCAGGGCGTAGCGCTCGCCGTCGGTGACCACCCGGGCGAGCTCGGGGTACGCCCGGAAGGCGTCTCCGCCGGTGGAGAGGAACCCCAGGACCGCGTCCAGGTCGCGCTCCGTGAGGCCCTGGAAGGGCCAGGACCGGCGCAGGGTGCGGGAGAGCTCCTCCCGGGTGCAGGGCCCCAGGGCCACGCGCCCGAGCGCCGCCTGGATGGCCACGTCCAGGTCCCGGGCGCGCAGCTCCACGGGCTCCCGCTCGCCGGCCGCGAGGGCCTCCACCACGGCCGCCGCGCGCACGGTGTCCCAGGCGTCCACGGGCAGCACCGTGGCCCTGGGGGTGGAGCCCGGGCGGTGCTCCGCGCGGCCCGCGGCCTGCACGGCGCGGGTGACGCTCCCGGGGGCCCCGAGGAGGAGCACCTCGCGCACCGCCGGGAGGTCCACGCCGGCCTCCAGGGCGCTGGTGGACACCACCGCGCGGAGCTCTCCGGCGAGGGCCCGGCGCGCGATCTCCGCGCGCTCCTCGGCGCCGAGGGAGCCGTGGTAGCACGCCACGGGCACCCTCGGAGGGAGCACGTCCCGCAGGGCCAGGGCCCACTGCTCCGCGCGGGCGCGGGAGCCCACGAACAGCAGCACCAGGCCGTCGGCTTCGGCCAGGCGCCGGGCCACCCTCGGCAGCGCGGTCCGCCAGGTCCAGCGGGCCGGAGGGTACGGCTCCTCCAGGGCCACGCTCCCGAGGGAGACCCTCGGGGGGCTCTGTCCTCCGACGGCCACCACCCGCGTCCCGGGCCCCACCCAGGCGGCCATGGCCTCCACCGGCTCCGCCGTGGCGCTTAGCGCGAGCCTCCTCGGGGGAGGCGCCCCCTGCGCGCGTTGGAGCGCGTCGAGCACCTCCAGCGTGGCCGCCAGGAGCGCGCCTCGCTTGCCCGAGGCCAGGAGGTGCACCTCGTCCAGCACCACCTCCCGGACGCCTTCCAGAATCCGGCTCCCGGCGCCCCCGAGGAGCACCCCGAGGGACTCCGGCGTGGTGACCAGCACCTCCGGCGGCGACCGGACCTGCCGGGCCCTCTCCGAAGAGCTCGTGTCCCCGGAGCGGCTCCGCACCCGGAGCGCGAGGCCGAGGTCGCGCACCAGCCCCTCAAGTACGGCGGTGTGGGTGGACACCAGCGCCCGCACCGGGGCGATGTAGAGAAGCCCCACCCCCGGCGAGGGTTCGGTCTCCGCGCGCGACGCCAGGAGTGGCAGGAGCACCGCGGCGGTCTTCCCGCTGCCGGTGGGGGCCACCACCAGGGCGTTCTCGGGCCGGGACAGCGCCGCGAAGCAGGCTTCCTGGATGGCCGAGGGTGTGCGCCCCTGGCGCCCGAGGGCCTCCCGGGCGCGCTCCACGGCCCGGCCATAGGGGGTCTCCTGGCCCCGGGTGCGGGCCGGGGGTCTTCTTCGAGGGCCCTCGGGCCCTTCGGGAGCTGGGACCGGGCCCTTTCGCACGGGCTGCATTTCTACCGCACCCGCGGAGTCCTCGGGGGACACTGTCGCAACAAAGAAAGTTGCGCGACGGATGGATGGCTCCCCCGTTGTGGTCGTGTTATGCTCCGGGTCGTGGAGGTCGTGCTCCGCAAGCTCGGTTCCAAACCCGGGCGGCCTGTCGTGGGTCGCCTGGTGCGAGCCCCGCGCCGGGGCGCGGTGGTGGTGATCGAGTTCCCGGATGGGCTGCACGAGTATGTCACCACCCCGGTCCGGCGGATCCTCCGGGTGGCCGGCCAGGAGGTGTACTACCTCCAGACCACCAACAGCCGTTATCGCCTGGAGGTGCGCCGCGGGGCCAGCACCACCAACGAGAGCTCCGTCGTTCGTTAGACCGCGAGAGCCATGGCTTCCAGGGTAGGCGCGGTCTAGCCGCGGTCTAGCACGGCAGCGCGAGGGACGCTTCGACGAGGCGGCTGACCAGGGCGTCGCACAGGAGCGAGAGCCACCGGAAGCCCTCGGGGCGGCGGGCGCCGGTGACCTCGTCGAGGTAGAGCCCGCGGTTGAGCTCCACCTGGATGGCGTGGAGGCCCTCGGAGGGGCGGCCCCAGCGCGCGGTGGTGGCGCCTCCGCGGTAGGGCTCGTCGTGGCGGACGGTGAGCCCCGCGGCGCGAAAATGGCGGTCCACCACGTCGATGAGCGCGCCCGCGGCGGTGCTCCGGCCGCGGGTGCCGGGCACCACGTCCGCGCGGCGCACCCACGCGTCCGCGCGCCCCGAGCGCCCCACCGAGGGCATGGAGTGCGCCGCCAGGAGCACGGCCCTGCCGTAGCGCGCCCGGAGCCTCTGGAGCTCGTCCTCCAGCGCGCGGTGGTACGGGCGGTAGTAGCGCTCCAGCCGCGCGTGGTACTCCGCCAGGGACAGGGGCCTGGACAGCGCCGGGGCGCCGTCCGCGGTCTGCCGCCAGAGCACCCCTCGGGGGCACTGCCTCCCGGGGCGCCCGAGGCCCTCCACGGTGAGCTCGTCCACGTCGTCCTCGTCGCGGTTCAGGTCCACGACGTAGCGCGAGAGCCCCGCCACCAGCCGCGCTGCGCCGCGCTCCACGCAGCCCGCGTAGAGCTCGTCCACCAGCAGGTCCGCGTCGCGGCGTAGGGCCTCCGGCGGGGCCGCGAGCACCCCGAGGACGTCCTCTGGCACCCGGAGCCCCGCGTGGGGGACCTCCACCAGCACGGGCCCCGCCGGGCCCCGCGGTCGCTCCAGGGTGAACATCACCCCCGAAGGTAGCATCGCCGCCAGGCCCCAAGAGGGTATACACCGTGTATACACCCCTCGGCCTGGGAATGGGTATAGTTTCGGGGATGACTTTCCTACGCGCTTCGGGCATGGCGGTGCTGGGTGTGGTCGCGGCGCTCGCGGGCTGCGCGGAGCCGGCCCAGGGGACGGACAGCGGCGGGGACGCCTCGGAGGTGGCCTCGGACCTCGGCCCGGACACCGACGCGGCCCCCGCGGACAGCGCCGCCGTGGACAGCGCCGCCATGGACAGCGCCGCCATGGACAGCGCCGCCGCGGACAGCGCCCAGGACGCGCCCCCGGGGGACGCCGCAGACGGCGCAGGGGACACCTCGGGGGACGCCTCGGAGGACGGCGCGACGGACGCATCCCCGGAGGACGGGACGCCCGCAGACGGGGCGCCCGCGGACGGCGCGGGGGACGCGACCGGGGACGCGACCGGGGACGCGACGGAGAACCGCCCGCCGGAGATCGTCTCGCTGCCTGGGACCCTCGCGAGGCCGGGGGTGGCGTACCGCTACGCGGTGGACGCCGTGGACCTGGACGGCGACCCGCTGACGCTCGCGGTGCTGGAGGGGCCGATGGACCTCGGCGTCGACGGCCTGGCGGTGACCTGGGTGCCGAGGCCCGCGCAGGTGGGGCGCCACGCGGTGCGCGTCGCGGTGACCGACGGGCGCGGCGGCCGCGCGGAGCAGGGCTGGGTCCTCGGGGTGGTGGGCGTGGCGGACACGACGCCGCCGGTGGTGCGCATCGCGGCGCCCGCGGAGGCCGCGTCGGTCTCGGCGGCGCTCGCGGTGACCGGCACGGTGACGGACCCGAACCTGGTGGACTACGAGCTCCGGCTCCTGGGCGGGGGCCTGGACGCGGTGCTCTCCACGGGCTCCAGGGAGGTCACCGACGGACCCCTGGGCACGCTGGACCCGGGGCTCCTGGAGGGCGGGTACTACACCCTGCGGCTCACCGCTCGGGACCTCGGGGGCAACAGCGCCGCCGTCGAGCGCAGGGTGCGGGTGGACCCGGAGACCGTAGCGCCTGGGGGGCTCTCCATCGAGCGCACGGACATCGACGTGGCCGTCGGCGATGACGCCTTCCCGTTCCGTCTCCGGCGGGTGTACGACACCGCGCGGCTGGGCGTCGGGGACTTCGGCCGCGGGTGGTGGCTGGAGCGCGTGGAGTACCGCTTGAGCGAGAGCGCTCCGCCGGGCGAGGGGCCCCACGCCGTCGGGCGGATCATCATCGGGTGCACCATCACCGACCGGCCGCAGCACCGGGTGCAGGTCACCACCCCGCGGGGCACGGCCATCTTCGGCTGGGAGCCCAACCTGCTCTTTGCCAGCTGCGACCGGATCCTCCCGGCGTGGCGGGACATCTCCGGCACGCGCTCCACGCTGGACTGCGAAGACTGCGGCGCCCTGGGCTCGCGCTCGCAGCTCGTGGCCGGCCGGGTGCTGGACGGGACCACGCTCTTCGACCCGGCGGTGTATACTGTACGGTTCCCCGACGGGCTCACGCTCCGGATCCACCAGGACGCCGGGCTGGAGGAGCTGCGGGATCGCTTCGGGCACCGGCTCGCCTACACCCGCGACGCGATCCGCCACGACGGCGGGAGCATCACCCTGGAGCGCGACACCGCGGGGAGGATCACCCGCGCGGTGGCGCCCGGTGGGGCCTCGGTGACGTACCGCTACGACGCCCGCGGCGACCTGGCGGAGATGACCCACGCCAGCGGCCGGCGCGAGAGCTACGCCTACGACGCCCGGCACCTGCTCCTCACGGCCCGCGACGGCAGCGGCGCCGTGAGGCTGCGCCACGAGTTCGACCGCGCGGGGCGCCTGGTGGCGAGCACCGACGAGACCGGCGTGCGCGTCGAGCGCTCCGAGGACCCGGCCACGCGCACGGTGACGCTCCGGGCGGCCTCGGGGCTGGTGCGCTCCATCCGTTACGACGACCACGGCTCCGTGGTGGAGGAGACCGACGCCCGCGGCGGCCGCTGGCTGCGCGCCTACGACCCCGCCGGGAGGGTCACCGCGGAGACGGACCCCCTCGGCAACGCCCAGCGCGCCACCTACGACACCAGCGGCCGCACGGACACCCTCACGAACCCCCTGGGAGGGCGCTGGAGCTTCACCTACGGGCCCTTCGACGCGGTGGCGTCCATGGCGTCGAGCGCCATGAGCTCGCTGCGGAGGACCTTCGCCGCGGCGGACCCGCGGGCCATGACGGCGGAGACCGCGCTCGACGGCGCGGGCTTCACCTTCGCCGTGGGCCCGGAGGGCTTCGTCTCGCGGTTGACCGCCGCGCGCCCCGCGGGGGACGGGCGCCCCGCGTGCGCCCTGGACCTCACCAGCGACCGCGCCGGGAGGCTCACCGGGGCGAGCAGCTCCGACGGCGAGCGCTGGACCTACGCGCCCGGCATGGACGGGCTCCCGCGCGAGGTGCAGCGCGGGGCCGAGCGCTACGCCTTCACCTACGACCCCGAGGGGAGGCTCACCGCGGAGACCGCCGGGCCCGGGAGGCGCCTGGAGCGCTTCTACGACCCCGAGGGGAGGCTCGTACGAATGCGGGACGCCCTGGGGCGGGAGACCCTGCTCACCTACGACGCCGCGGGGCAGCCCGCCACGCAGCGGCTCCCGGACGGGGCCACGGAGCGCTACAGCCACAGCCCCGAGGGGCACCTCCTCACGCGCACGGACGCGCGGGGCTCCGTGGAGCGCTACGAGCGCAACGCCGCGGGGGACGCCGTGCGGTACCAGCTCCCGGACGCCGGGGACTACCGCGTGCGCTACGACGCCCTCGGCCGGCCGGTGGAGCTCACGGAGGCCGGCGGCGAGCGCTGGACGAGCGCCTTCGACGCCCTGGGGCGGCTCACCCGGCACGAGGACGCCGTGGGGGCCGTGTGGCTCCTGCGGTGGCCGTCGGCCACGGTGCTGGGCCCCGACGGCGAGGAGCTGGTCCACGCACCCTCGGAGATGACCGACCCCCTCGGGCGGGTGTACCGCTTCGAGCACGACGGCGCCGGGCGCGTGAGGGCCATCGTGTGGCCCGACGGCGCGAGGCTCGCCACGGAGTACGCCGCGGGCGGGGAGGTGACGGCCCTCACCGACGAGGAGGGCCGCCGCACGAGCTACACCCTGCGCTGCAACGGTGACCTGGAGACCGCTGTTCTCCCTGGCGGGGTGAGGCTCCAGTATGAATACGACAGCGCCGGGCGCCTGGTTACGCTCACGGACCCGCGGGGGGGCCGCACGCGCTTCTCCCACGACGAGGGCGGCTACCTCACGCGGGTGACGCTCCCCGGCGGGCGCAGCCGCGCGCTGCGCTACGACGCCGCGGGGCAGCCCTCGGAGGAGGTGCACCTGGACGGGACCGTGCGGCGCTTCACCCACGACCTGCGGGGGAGGCTCACGCGCATCGAGTACAGCGACGCGTCCAGGGTGGAGCAGACCTTCGACGCCGGGGAGTACCCGGTGACCGTGCGGGACCCCGCGGGGGAGGTGCGCCTGCGGCGCGACGCCCAGGGCCGCGTGCTCCGCGCGGACCTGCCGGGCGGGGCCTTCATCGAGCGGGCCTACGACAGCGGCGGGAGGGTCGTCTCGCGGCGCACGCCCGCGGGCGCCGTGGCCTACACCTACGACGCCTCCGGGCGCCTCACGGCGATGACCGACGCGGCCGGGGGGCGCACGACCTTCACCGTGGACGCCATGGGGCGCCGCACCGCCGCGCGCTTCCCGGACGGCACCACGCGCACCTGGGTGTACGACCTCCGGGACCGGGTGCTCCGGGTGGAGGTGCGCCGCGGGGACGCCGCGCTCCTCGCGCTGGACTACACCTACGACCGCTCCGGGCGCAGGCTCACGCAGCGCGAGCGGGCGGGCTCCGCGGACGCCACCACGCGCTACACCTACGACGACGCGGGCCGGCTCCTGCGCGAGGTGCGCACGGGCTCCGGGGCCTACGACCATCGGTGGACCGTGGACCCCTCGGGCAACCGCCTGACGGAGACCCGCGACGGCGTGGAGGCGCGCTTCGAGTACGACGGCGACGACCAGCTCCTGCGGCGCACGGGCCCCGCGGGGGTGACCGTCTACCGCTACGACGAGCGCGGCCGACGGGTGGCCGAGGAGGGCCCCGGGGCGCGCTCCGTGCGCTACACCTGGGACGCCAGGGACCGGCTCCTGCGCGTCGAGCGCGCCTCCGGGGGCGCGCCGGAGGTGACAACGCTGCGCTACGACCCCCTCGGGGCGCTGGCCTCGGTGGACGTCGCGGGCAGGGGCACGCGGCTCCTCTTCGACAGCGCCGACGGCCTGGCCACGCTGGTGGAAGAGGGCGAAGGGGCCTCGGCGGAGAGCGTGGCGTGGGCCGACGAGCTCTTCCTCCGCACGCGCGGCGCGGGCGCCAGCGCCGAGCGCGTGGTGGCCCACACGGACGTCCTGGGCTCGCCCCGGGTGCTCGCAAGCGACGCGGGCTCCGTCGAGGCCCGCCCCTACGACGCCTGGGGGCGGCTGCCCGGCGCGCCCGCCGTGGGCCTGGGCTTCGAGGGGCACCTCTCCCTCGGGCCGAGCGGGCTCCTCTGGCTGCGGGCGCGGGTGTACGACCCGGAGACGGGGGCCTTCCTCTCGCGGGACCCCGCCCCGCCGGACGCCCAGGACCCTCGCACGGCGGCGCCGTACCTCTTCGCCGCGGGGAACCCCGTGGCGTACCTCGACCCCACGGGCGAGAGCGTGCTCTCGGAGTACGCCGCCACCATCCGCGACGCCGTGCGCCGGGTGATCGTGCTGGCGCGCGGCTACGCGCAGATGATCGCCCGGGCGGCCAAGCGCGTCTGCGCGGCGATCCAGCGGGCGCTGCTCTTCCCCGGGAGCCGCGTGCTGTCCGAGACGCCCTTCAGCAGCGTCCCCGGCTGGACCAGGGACGCCATCGCGAAATTCGTCCGAGACACGCTCTTCGGCGCCGAGGGCACCCTGGTGGTGCAGGTCACCCGGCCCACGGCCCTCTTCCGAGGCTTCGGCGGGAAGGCCTTCCTCCGAGGAGGTGGGCCCTTCACCTACACCTCCCCACGGAGCTTTGGAGCGCTCCCTCGGGGGCTCTACCGCCAGCTCGCGGCGCTCCTGCCGTCCTGGGGCAACGACCTGTCGCGCCGGGGCTTCCTGCGTGCGCGGCGGGGCACCATCGTGCTGGTGGGGTGCGCCAAGCCCCAGGGGCGCCTCCCGGGCGGCGGCCTCCAGATCGGCCTGCCGAACTGACCCCTTGGGCCGCCGACGGGCGCGCTACATGCAGCGCCCGTCCATGCAGGTCGTGCCGCCCATGCACCGGAGGCCGCAGCGGCCGCAGTGGTTGTTGTCCGAGGTGAGGTTGGCCTCGCAGCCGTTGGCGACCACCCCGTCGCAGTTGCCGAAGTCCAGCTCGCAGCGCTCGATGCCGCACACCCCCCGGAGGCACAGCGCGTTGGCCCGCGGGAGGCCGCACTCGAAGTTGCACGCGCCGCAGTTGGACGCGTCGCTGCTCACGTCCCGCTCGCAGCCGTTGGCCACGTTGCCGTCGCAGTCCCCGAAGAGCCCGACGCAGTTGTTCTGGCAGCCCGTGGAGCCGCAGCGCGGGGTGGCGCGCTCGCGGGGCACGCACACGTTCCCGCAGGTGACGCAGTTGTCCACGGTGCGCGTGCTGGTCTCGCAGCCGTTGGCGGCGTCCATGTCGCAGTCCGCGGTCCCCGCGGAGCACGCGAAGGCGCAGCGCCCCGCGGGGCAGGTGGCCACCATGGTGCTCGGTGGCATGCAGCGCATGCCGCACTCGCCGCAGTTCTCCGGCGTGCGGAGGTTGGTCTCGCAGCCGTTGGCGGGGTTCATGTCACAGTCCGCGAAGGGCGCGTTGCAGCGCTGGATGGTGCACCGCCCGGCCACGCACTGCCCGACCGCGTTGGCCGGCGCGCAGGGCTGGCCGCAGCGCCCGCAGTGCAGGATCGCCGTGCCGAGGCTGGCCTCGCAGCCGTTCGCGGCCAGGCCGTCGCAGTCCCCGAAGCCCGCCATGCACATCGTGGCGCAGGCGCCCAGGACGCACGCGGAGACGGCCATCGGCGGCGCCACGCAGCGCACCCCGCAGCGGCCGCAGTGCGCAGGGTCCGTCGCGAGCGCCGAGCACACCGTGCCGCAGCACGTGAGCCCCGCCGAGCACGGGCACGCGGTGCCCGAGTCCGCCGTGTCCCTGGCGGTGTCCGCGGGGGGGCGCGTGTCCGCGGGCGGCGTCGTGTCCATCGCCGGGGTCGTGTCTACCGCCACCGCCGTGTCCATCGGTGGTGTGGTGTCCATCGGCGGCGTGGTGTCCATCGGTGCTGTGGTGTCCACCGCCACCGCGGTGTCCATCGGCGGCGTCGTGTCCGGCGCAGTGGTGTCCGGCGCGCCAGAGTCCATCGCCACCATCGTGTCCGGCGGGGGCTCCGTGTCCACGCCGAGGGGGGTGTCCATCCCCCCGTCGCCCGGAGCCGGTCCGGCGTCCACCCTCGGGGGGACGCCCTGGAAGGGCCCGAGCTCCTCCGGGGCCACCGCCACCGCGCGGCAGCGGCCGTCCTCGCAGGTCTGGCCCGCGGCGCACGGCACCCCCACGCACCCTCGCTGGAGCACCACCCGGAAGGCCCTCCGGGTGCGCGGGACAAAGGCCACCCGGGCCTCCCGCACCACCACCGCGCGGCCCATGCTCCGCCCGGTCACCGTGAGCGTCACGGGTCCCGTGGACTCGCTCGCCGCGGTGATCCCGAGCGTCAACGGCAGCGTGAGGGCCCCGTTGCCCACCAGGGCCCCCTCGGTCTCCGTGCGCCCTCCCCCCGCGGCCACCACCAGCACGCCCACCGCGTCCAGCTCCGAGGGCACCCGCAGGTCCGAGTCCACGATCAGCACAAGCTCCGTCGGGTCCGCCGCGCACCCCACGAGGAGCGCCGCCCACGCCAGCCTCCACCTGCCCCGCCGAGCCCTCACTGCACGGTCACCCGTCCCGGCGGGAGGCTCCCCTCGAAGGCCGGCGGCGCCGACGCCGTCAGGAACACCGTGGCCACCGCCGCGCCCACCACCACCACACCCACGCCCCCCCAGAACCACGGAGACCGCAGCACCCCACGGCGCCGCACAGTCACATCCCCACCGGGAGGGTGTGGTGTAGGTCCAACACCTACAGCCACCTCGGGGGTTCTTGTTGGGAGTTGGAGGCGGACGACCTCGCGGCTCCCGGTGGCGAGCTGCACCTCGACGCGGGCCAGGTCCGTGGTACCTCGCCGGACGGTGACGGCGTGGTGTCCGGGGTCCGCGGGGACGCCCTGGGCGGCCAGGGCGTGGTCCAGGACGCGCTCATCGAGGCGCAGGAGGTCCGCGGGGTCGAGGTTCTGGGCCTGCACCTGGAGGTGGGCGAGGGTGCGCTCGACCTCGGCCAGGGCGTTGGCGGCGTTGTCCCGTTGGGCGGCGGCGGGGCCATCCAGCGGCATGTCCAGGTAGCGCCGGTAGCTCTCGGCGGCCTCGGTGAGGCGCCCGGAGCGCACCTGGGCCCCGGCCAGGTTGAACAGCGCCAGGGGTTGTTGCGAGATCGCGTAGGCGCGCCCGAAGGCGTCCCTCGCTTCCTCCCAGCGCTCGGCCCGGACGGCGGTCACACCCCGGCGGAACTGCTCCCTCGCGATGGCCATCTCGGCCTCCGTGGGGGCCGCGACGGCGGGTGTGGGTGTCGCGCGGGGTTGGGCCTGCGCGGCGGGGACCGCGAGGACGAGCGCCAGCAGCAGGGTCGTCGCGAGCCTCATCCGGGTGCTCCAGCATAGCACCACCCGGGCGTGGGAAATTACCGCTCCCCGAGGGACGGGTGCTATCGCCCGCGGGGTGCCGCCCTCCTTCACTCAGCGCGTCCTCGCGGCGACGGCGGCGCTCCTCGGGGCCTGCCAGGGCCCGGCGCCCGCGCCGTCCCCGGAGGAGGCCCGGGCGCTGCCCGCGGCGGTGGCCCAAGGGACCGAGCTCCTGCGGCAGCTCCGGGCCCGAAGGCCCTCGGCCGGGGTGGACGGCGTGGTGGCGGAACTCGTGGACGGCGCCCGCAGCGAGCCCCCGAGCCCTCGGACCGCGGAGGCCCTGACCCTGGCCGTGGACCTGCTCCTGGCGCGGAGGGCGCTCCAGGGCGGCGCCGAGGACCTCGCCCGCGCCGACGAGGTCCTGCAGCTCGCGGCCCGGGACCCGGACCTCGCCCGCGCGTGTGTGGCCCTGCGGCGACGCGCGGAGGAGACGGCGCCCGGGGACCCGCTGGCCCGGGGGGCCCTGGCGACGCGCTGCCCGTGGCTGGTGCCCGCCCCCGCGCCTGCCCCCAGGGCGGAGCCCTCGCGGCCGCTGGGGGCCTTCCGTCGGGTGGTGGTGGACCCGGGGCATGGTGGGAGCGACCCGGGGGCCGTGGGCCCCACCGGGCTCCACGAGGCCGCGGTGAACCTCGACGTGGCCCGCCGCGTGGCCGAGCGCCTGGCCACGCAGCACGGCGTCCAGGTGGTGCTCTCCCGGGACCGCAACGTCTATGTCTCCCTGGAAGATCGCATCGCGCAGGCCAACGACGCCCGCGCGGACCTGTTCCTTTCGATCCACTGCAACGCGACCACGAACCCCGCGTCCCACGGGCTCTCGGTGTGGGTGCTGGACACCACCAGCGACCGCGTGGCGGCGAGGGTGACGGCCCGCGAGGGGGAGTTCCTCACCGAGGACGCCCTCGGCTCGGACCTGCCGCGGATCCTCGCGGACCTGCGATTGTCACAGCACGGCCAGCGCTCCTACGCCCTGGCCGGGGTGGTGCAGCGCGCGCTCCTCCACGACGTGAGGCTCTTCCACCCCGACGCCGAGGACCAGGGCGTGCGCCCCGCGCGCTTCCACGTGCTGGTGAGCGCGAGGATGCCCGCGGTGCTGGTGGAGCTGTCGTTCATCTCGAACCCGACGGAGGAGCAGCGCCTCCGCACGGACCGCTACCGGGACCTTTTGGCCAGCGCCGTGGCGCGCGCCGTGGGCACCTTCCGGTGACCGGCGAGCGCGGGGCCTCAGTTCATCACGCAGCGGGCGCCGGTGGCGCTCATCACGCAGCGGTAGCCCGAGGCGCAGCGCACCGTGGCGCAGGAAGGGCCCGTGCGCACGCAGGTGCCCATGGCCCCGATGGGGGCCCCGGAGGCGGGGCCCTCGCAGGTGAGCCCCGAGCCGCACACCGCCGGGAAGCGCGTGGAGCCGCCGCCGCAGGGGCCGCCCTCGCCGGACAGCGGGTGGCACACGCCCCCCGAGTCCGGCGTGCGCGAGGTGAGCACGCAGGTGAAGCCCGCGTCGCACTGGATCGCCGCGATGCCGCCGCAGAAGGCGCCGTAGCCGTGGTCCCCGTCGGCCACGCAGGCGCCCACGGCCCCGCGCATCACGCAGCGGTACCCCGGCGCGCAGCGCAGCGTCGCGCAGGTGGGGCCCGTGCGACGACACACCCCCATGGCCCCGATGGGCGCCCCGGAGGAGGGACCGTCACAGCTGAGCCCGTCCCCGCACACCGCGGGGTAGCGCGTGGAGCCGCCGCCGCAGGGGCCGCCCTCGCCGGACAGCGGGTGGCACACCCCCGCGGAGTCCGGCGTGCGCGCGCTGAGCACGCAGGTGAAGCCCATGTCGCACCGCAGCGCCGCGATGCCGCCGCACATGGCCCCGTAGCCCCGGCCCGCGTCCGCCACGCAGCTCCCGCCCCCGTCGGACATCTCGCAGTGGTACCCCGGCGCGCAGGTGAGCGTCGTACACGACGGCCTCGGCGTGCCGCAGTGGTACGTGCAGGCGTTCTCCTCGCAGCCCCAGGCCCCGATGCACCGCACCCCCGGGAGCCCCTGGCTCGAGCAGTCCTGCGCGGCGGTGCAGTAGGACCGCACCCGGCTCAGCGTGCTCAGCACGGTCTCCCCGCTCAAAATCGTCAGCCGCTCGCCCGACAGCCGGTAGCGCAGCCGCTGCGTCGCCCCGCTCACCCGCAGCGTCAAGATGGACGTCCCCGCGGTGAACGACCCGTCCTCCCGCACCGGGTTGCACGGCGCCCTCACGCACACCACCTGCCGCATCCCGAAGAAATGGTGCCCCGTGCCGTCCACCGTCCGCTGAAACACGATGGTCTGGTACGGGTTCCCGACCCGCTCCGCCTGCCAGGCCCCCACCAGCCGCTCCCAGCTCGTCGCCCGCTGCTCCTGCGTGTCCCCGGAGTCGAAATCCGCCGGGTCCTCCAGCATCCCAGGGTCCGCCCCGCAGCCCCCAAGCACCAGCGCTACAACCAGCCAGTATGACCGAACCATGACCAGCCCTCCAGGGTCACCTCGTGATGAGATGTAGGTGCGGGGTACACCTCACCCTAAATGCAGGCAAGACAATATTGAAGGGTGATGTCGTTTTCTTGCAGGGGATGTAGGTGCAGGCCGTGCGTACTGGGTTTCAGCGGTTTTTTAGCGAAACGACACGCCTGCGGAGAGGGTGGTCATCCACTGGGAGAAGCCCGCGAGGGTGATGGGGGTGGGGGGGTTGGCGGCGCCCATGGTGGGAGCCTCGGTGGAGGGTCTGCCGGCGTTGGCGTTGGGGGTGGAGAGGAAGCCCGGGGCGCCGACGTCGGTGGTGAACTCCGCGGTGAAGGACAGGAGCTCCCACTGGAGCTGGAGGCCGATGATGGCGCGGGTGCGACGGATGCGCATGCGCTCGAAGACCTGGCTGTTGCGGGTGTCATTGAGGTCCCCGGGGAGCATCGCGTCCGGGGCGGTGCCCCCGCCGTTGCAGACCAGCTGCCCGACGCGGCCCGAGGGCGAGCGGGCGGGGTCGTCCATGGGGCGGGTGTCGTCCACGTAACGGATCTCCTGCCGGGGGCACTCCCGGTAGGCGCTGCGCGAGGGGGTGAGGTCCGTCACGCCGGAGTCCCCGAAGATCATCAGGAACTGCCCGCCGAGGTAGGGCGTCAGGCGCACCTGGCCCCCGAGGGTGAAGCGCTTGGAGAGCGACAGGTCCACGCCCACGATGGTGAGGTTCATCTGGGACTGGCCCACCATGGTGTTCACCGCGCCGCGGATGGCGAAGTCCGGGAGGAACCCGATGCCTCGCCGGAAGCCCTCCAGGAGGCTCCAGCGCAGGTCCAGCCCGATGGCCCAGATGGAGCTCGAGTGCAGGTGCGACACCTGCGTGCCGAGCTCGAAGCCCCAGGGGAGGCCCTTGCGCACGTGGAGCCGGGAGACAAAGGTGTTGGCGTCCGCGCGGTCCCTCACCGCCGCGGTGCCGGTGCCCACCAGGCTGCTCAGGGACCCCTCGGTGCCGCGGGTCCAGTACTCCGCGTTGCGGTTGATGTTCGAGACGGAGACGTCATACCCGACGAAGAGCCCGGAGTACCCGAGGGTCATCGCCGGGGCCCCGAGGGAGGGCGCCAGGGCGCCGCCCAGCTCGTTGACCAGGTTGGCCCAGAGCTGGTTGTCCGTAAAGCACTGGGCGTACGGCTGGTCCATCGCGGGGTCCCGCGCCGTGCCCGGCGTGCCGCAGCCGCCCCGGAAGGTCCAGCGGGTGGGGTCGTAGTTCACCCCGTTGCCCTGCCAGCGCGTCGGGTTGTAGTAGCTCAGGCGGTTGAGCGACAGGTCCATCGGGTCCGCCGAGGACGCCGCGGGGAGCGCCTCCAGGGCCATCGCGAGGAGTACCGGGAGAGGTCTGCGCATGGGCGCCCGGGACGGTACCACGGCCTCCGTCCCGCGTGGTAGGTACTGCCCGCCATGCGCAGGAAGCTCCGCGTGCCGCCGCTCGCCTCGCCCTTCCAGGTGGTGCTGGTGGAGCCCGAGATCCCCCAGAACACCGGGAACATCGGGCGCCTCTGCGCGGCCACGCAGAGCCCCCTGCACCTGGTCGGGCGCCTCGGGTTCCGGCTCGATGAGCGCAGCGTCCGCCGCGCGGGCCTGGACTACTGGCCCCTCCTGAGCCTCCACGTCCACCCGGACTGGGGGAGCCTCCGCGCCGCCCACCCGGGTCGGGTCGTCCTCCTCTCGGCCAACGCCGAGAAGAGCTACCTGGACGCGGGTTTTCATCCCGGGGACCTCCTGGTCTTTGGCCGCGAGTCCTCGGGGCTCCCGCCGGAGCTCACCGAGCGCCACCCGGAGGCCCTCTACGGGATCCCGACGGCGGGCGCGGTCCGGAGCATCAACCTGGCGAGCGCCGTGGCCATTGTCTTGTACGAGGCCCTCAGGCAGGTCCGGGGGCTGGCCGACGCGAAGCCCGAAAACACTGAAGACACAAGGGATTTCCTCCCTTGAAGGGACTTTTTCAGGGCCTCGCCGGCAGCCTGATGACCCGGACCCTCCCGGAGCCGGCCTCGGCCACGTAGAGCCTCCCCGGGGTGAACGCCAGGGCCACGGGGCGGGAGAGCCCTGCCAGGGAAGCCGGGCCATAATCCCCGGTGGACAATGGGCCCGTGGCGGGCGAGATCACCTGCCCGGCGAGGGTCTCCAGGGAGCCCGTGAGGGTCCCGAGGGCGCGCACGCGGTTCAAGCCCACGTCGGCGATGTACACCCTCTGGTTGCCGTCGTAGGCCAGGGCGATGGGGGCCCCGAGGGCCACCATGGGGCCGAAGGTGGGCAGGTCCGAGGTGGGCGCCAGCGGCGGGCGCAGGTCGAGCATGCCGGCCACCACGCGGGCCCGGAGGGCCGTACCCATCACCACGGACCACACCACGCTGCGGGCCGGGTCCGCGACGAACACCTGCCCGGTGCGGTCCACCACCACCGCCGCGGTGCTCCCGAAGGCCGCGCTGAGCGCGGGCACCCCGGTGCCCCCGTCGGGAGACTGCCCCGAGGGGCTCCCCGCCCCCGCCCCGGCGACGAGCTCCACGGTGCCCGTGCCCGTGATGCGGTAGAGCCTCGCGAGGTTGTCCGTGAAATACGTCACCCCGGCGGCCGCGAAGGGGTTGCTCGCGCCGGGCACGAGCTGCTCCGTGGGGGGCACGTCCGTGGAGGCGTCGCGGGCGCCGCCGTCAGAGACACCCGCGTCCCCGGTGGGCCTCGGGGCGTAGCGCCCCACGACGCGGGTGAGCGTGTCGCCCTCCAGCGAGGCCAGCACCCCGCGCTCCGGGAGCCCCAGGAGGAGCGCCCCGGAGCCCGCGAGCGAGAGCCCCAGCACCACCTGCGGCAGGAGCGTCGAGGCCCGGAGGCCCGCGGGCACGTCCATGGGCCCCTGGGTGCCGTCCCCGAGGACGATCCGGGCGCCGTCGCCGTCTACGCGGTAGAGCCTCTGCTCGCTCAAGCCCGCGACCCACACGGGCATGGACGAGCTCCCCACGGCCAGCCCCGAGGGACGCCCCACCCGGAAGCGCGCGGGGGCTTCACCAGGAACGGGCGAGGCCCCCGGGGAGAGCACCCAGGAGACGGTGTAGGTGTGCGTGCGCACGTCCGCGATGCGCCCGATGCGCTGCGAGCGCAGCTCGGTGAAGTACACCTGGTTGCGGTCCGGGCTCATGGCCAGGGAGCCCACGCGCTCCAGGGTGATGTCGTTCCGGGCGGGGGCCTGGCCGCAGCCCCGGCGGCTGCCGCCCACGAGCTGCGCCTGCGGGGGGTTTCGGTCCACCGCGGGGGCCACTTCGAACACCGCGCAGCGCGTGGCGTCCAGCACGAAGACCGTGCCGTCGAAGCCCACCTTGACGTCGGTCACCTGCCCGAGGCGCAGCGCCGTGGCGTTGACCGTGGCGCCCGCGGCGGCGGAGCCCATCGGGTCGCCGGTGAAGTCACACGCTCCACCAGCATAGGTCTCCACCGTGCGCGGCCCGTCCTCCCGGCGGAAGCGCCGCACGCGGCAGTTGTCCCGGTCCGCGAAGTACACCCAGGTGAGGTCCACGTCGAGCCCGGCGGGGTTGTTGAGCGCCGTGAGCTCCGGCGCCTGGCCGTCTCCGTTGAAGCGGGTGGTACACGCCGTGCGACACCCGAGCCCCGCCAACGGGAGCGCCGTGGCGCCCATCGGGGAGGCCCTCAGGTCCGCCCGGAAGATCCGGTTGTCCGCGGAGATATACAGCTCCTGCGCCGTGGCCGACGCGAACACCGCCAGGCCCGTCACGCTGCTCTGGAACGTGAGAAACGGGCTCAGCGGCCCGAGGTTGTCCCGGCCCAGCCGGTAGATCGTCCGGGCGTCCGTGTCGCCCACCAGCACGTCCCCGGTGGTGGGCAGCACCACCAGCGCCGTCGGCGCCCCGAGGGGCTGGCTCCTCGCCGGAGCCTCGGTGGACAGCGGCACCCCGAGGGTCCCGGTCCCCGCCACGCGAGCGCCCGTCGGGGTCCCACCCATGGTGTAGGACAACACCCTACCCGTACCAACATCCCCCACCAGGATGCGGTCCATGGTGACCGCGAGGCCCAGGGGCGCCAGGGGGCGAGGGTCGTTGGGGTCCCAGGCGTGCCCCGAGAAGGGCTCGATGCACGGGACTCCTCGGGCGAGCACCGGGTCGCAGCTCAAGGGCGCGTCCGGGGCGTCCATCCCGCTGTCCGCGACGACCGTGTCGGGCAGGGCGCTGTCCGGTGAGGTCGTGTCAGGGGTGCTGGTTTCCACGACGACACCGTCCGCGGTGTCGGGCGGGGCGGTGTCCGGCGCTGCGGTGTCCGCGGCGACGGTGTCGCTCGGGGTGGTGTCTCCGGGGCCAGCGTCCGTGGCGCCGTCGGTGAGGTCCTCGGTGGCGTCGGTGCTGGTGTCCCGCAGGCGGACGAGGTTCTCGTCGTAGACCCTGCAGGAGAGGGTCAGGAGCAGCACCAGTCCAAGCGTTCTCATCCCCCGGGATGATGCCACGAACCGCGGGTGCTTCTCTACGGCGCCGGAGGCCCCGCGCTGCGCTGGCCCTCGGAGTACGGCACGATCCACGGGGCTCCGCCGCGGGTGATGGGCGTCACTGCGCAACCGGTGCCATCCCGGGCGGGGACCACGTCCGCCACGATCCACAGGTCGTTCAGGTCCCGGCCCCCGCGGGCCTGGAGCACCGTCGGGCCGAAGCGCGCCACGGGGGCGCTCGCCCCGCAGTACACCAGCACCGTCGCCGCCTGGGGTCCCGCCCCGTGGGGGTCGAAGTAGTGCACCGCCACCCGGTAGGACCGCGCCGACGGGCGGTTGATGTTGATGTTCTCCGGCCCGTGACCGGTCACGTCGTCCAGGTCCAGCCTGGGGTCGTCGTCGGCCCCGGAGGCGCCCCAGGACAGGAGCCTCCCCGCGGAGGCGTTGCAGTTGAGCCAGTGACAGTCATCAATCCCGCCGAAGGGCTCCGAGCGACCAGACTCCCGCAGGAGGTGCAGGTCCACGTCCGAGCTGTCACACGCCGCGCCCTCGCTCATCGGACAGCTCCGCCCCGGAGGGTCCCAGGCGAGCTCCACCCGGAGGCCCTCGCGGGGGGTCGCATGCACCACGGTCACGCACTCGTCGCTCGCTCCCGCCGCGTCGGTCACCCGGAGGCGGAGCCGGAAGTCCCCGGCCACGTCGGGCGTAAACCTCGTCACCGCCGCGTCCGAGGGCGTGGCCTGGGGCCTCCCGCTAGTCCCCGGAGCGCCCTCCAGCGTCCAACGGAAGGAGTCCACCCGGCGGTCCCCCTGGGCGCCTCCCGTGAGCATCACCGCGCGCAGCGGCGCCGTGGTCACCTCCGCGGGGCACAGCGCCGTGGGCCCGTCGGCCCGGACGTTCACCGTCACCAGGCACGTCTCCTCGCCGGTGCCTCCGTCCCCCGCGCCCCCGTCGCCCGAGGCCCCGGGGATGGTCACCCGCAGGGTGTAGAGCCCCTCGGTCAGCGCGGTGAGCACCGCCTCGGAGCCCCGGTCGTGGGTGAGGGTCACCCTGGCCATCGCGGGCTGCCCTTCGAGCACCCAGGTGGCCCTCCCCACGGCCCTCCGAGGGAGCGCCACGAAGACGTGCACCGGCGCGCCGGGGCGTCCCCTCCAGGGCCGGGCGCTGCAGAACAGCACGTCGGGCTCCCAGGCCCGGTCCCCGAGGCCCGAGCGCGACCCGCAGCCCGCGAGCAACTGCGCCACGAGCCCCACCCCAGCCAGCGCCCGGGGCGTCATTTCAGCCCTCGACGACCTCCACCAGCACGCTGGTGATGTTGTCCTTGCCGCCGCGCACCAGGGCCATGTCGATCAGCGCCTTGATGGCCTTCTCGGGCTCCATCACCATGTGCTGGAGGGTCTCCTCGTCGGTCTCCAGGTACCCGTGGAGCCCGTCCGTGCACAACAAGAACCGGTCCCCGGGGACCACCTCCACCACGCGGGTGTCCACCTCCACGTAGTCGTGCGAGCCCACCGCGCGGGTGATCACGTTCCGGTGCGGCGCGTAGCGGGCCTCCTCCGCGGTGATCATCCCCTCCCGGATCTGCGCCGCGATGAGCGTATGGTCGTCCGTCACCTGCGCGATCTGCCCGTCCCTCGTCAGGTAGATCCTGCTGTCCCCCACCTGCCCCAGGAAGGCCACGCACCCCACCACCAGGAGCACGGAGACCGTGGTCCCCATGCCCGCCTTGGTCTCGTCGTACTCGGCCATCGCGTGGACCATGTACGTCGCCGCCTGGATGGCGCTCTCAAGGATCCGCTGCCCCTGGTTGTGCAACTCCTCGTCGTAGGGGTTCTCCATGAGGCCCAGGACCTTCGGGCGCTCCCGCTTGATCCAGGCCTTGATGGTGTGCACCGTCTCCTCGCTGGCCACCTCCCCGGCGGCGTGCCCCCCGAGCCCGTCCGCGACGATGTACAGCCCTAGTTCATCATCACGGAAGTACGCGTCTTCATTGTGCTTTCGCACACGGCCGACGTTGGTATCGCCCACGGATCGGTACACAAACATGGGAGCGGTGCGCACACTACCAGAAGTCCACCCTCCAAGTGGTCGATTTCGACCGCGGTCAGCGCCCCGCAGGGGGAGCGCCCCGCAGGGCGTCCAGGTTGGCCCGGGCCCGGGTGTCCCCCGGCGCCAGCGCCAGGGCCCTCTCGAAGGCCGCGATGGCCTCCTCCCGAGGCCCCCGCCGGGCCAGCACGGTCCCCAGGTTGTTCCACCCGGCCACGCTCTGAGGATCCTGGGCCACGGACGCCCGGAGCACCTCCAGGGCCTCGTCCAGGTGCCCCGCCAGGAAGAGCCCATAGCCCAGGTTGGCCGCCACCACGGAGTTCCTCGGGTCTATGCCCTGGGCCCTGCGGTAGGCCCTCACGGCCCCCTCGGGGTCCCCGGAGGCCAGGAGCGCCGAGCCGAGATCACTGTGGTAGCGCGCCGCCTCGGGGCTGCGCTCGATGGCCCGTTGAAAGGCCTCCGCCGCGGTGCGCGCGCTGCCCCGGGCCAGGCGCACCGCCCCGAGGTTGTCCCAGGGCTCAGGGTCCATGGGCGCCAGGCGCGTGGCCTCCAACAGACACCGCTCGGCGTCGGGGAGGTGCCCCAGCGCCACCAGCACCATGGCCCGTTCGTTCCATGCCACCGGGTCCCGGGGCCTCGCCGTGGTGGCGGTCTCCAGCGCCGCCGAGGCCGCCCCCAGCGCCCCGGACACCATCTGCGCCCGGCCCAGCACCAGCGCCCCGAGGCCGTCCTCCGGGTGCGCCGCGGTCCAGCGCGTGAGCACCGGCAGGAGGGTCGTCAGGGAGGCCCTCGACGCGGGCGGGAGCACCCTCGCGCTCCCGGGCTCCAGCGCCGCCCCGAGGGCTACAAACGTCGCCAGCGCCCGCGCC
This sequence comes from Deltaproteobacteria bacterium, assembly GCA_016218725.1. Classification (GTDB taxonomy): domain Bacteria; phylum Myxococcota_A; class Polyangia; order Polyangiales; genus JACRDB01. The sequence goes on along the minus strand of JACRDB010000154.1, from coordinate 15,948 downwards.
TGCGCCACGTCCGGCCGCCCCTGGGACCCCCGAGGGACCCTCCGTAGAACGGCCAGGGCGTCCGTTCCCCGGAGGTCTTCGATGAAGGTCCTGGCCTCGGCCACCAGGGACTCGACGGCGGTGCTGGACGGACGTATAGGTGCGGACCTCGGTCTGAGAGGCCTGGCGGGTTGTGCGGCGACGGCGCTGCCTGCGAGGCACCACGCAAGCACCCACGGTCCTGTCCGGCACACTCCGGGCACCGTAGCACACCGACGCAGGGAGGCCCTCGCGGGAGTCATGGAAGACACACGCCTTCGCAACGCTCGAACGAACAACCTCCGGGGCCTGGACCTGGACCTGCGCCCGCGGGAGCTGGTGGTGGTGTGCGGGGTCTCCGGCGCGGGCAAGAGCTCGCTCTGCCTGGACACGCTCTACGCCGAGGGCCAGCGGCGCTTTGTCGAGAGCTTCAGCGCCTACGCCCGGCAGTTCCTGGAGCGCCGGGACCGGCCGCCGGTGGACTCCCTGGACCCGGTGCCTCCGGCCATCGCGGTGGACCGCGGGGCCCCGGTGCGCACCTCGCGCTCCACCGTGGGCACCATGACAGAGCTGTCGGACTACCTCCGGCTCCTGTGGGCCCGGGCCAGCACCCTCACCTGCGACGGGTGCGAGCGGGAGGTGCGCCGGGGGAGCGTGGCCGAGGCCGCGGAGAGGGTGCTCTCCCGGGTCTCGGGCGCCCCCGAGGGGTCGCGCGTGGCGGTCACCTACCGGGTGGAGACCTCGGACCCGGAGCGTTACCTGGGCGTGCGCGAGCGCCTGGTGGAGGAGGGCTACCGGAGGGTCTTCCGCGCGGGCCGCGCCCTGGACCTGGATGAAATCGCGCCCTCGGAGGCCGTGGCCGACGGGGCCCTCGCGGTGCTGGTGGACCGGTTGAAGGTCGCGCCCGCCCCCCACGCTGACGGCGACGGCTCGCGCTCGCGCCTCGCGGAGGCCCTGGGCACGGCCCTGGCCCGCGGGGGCCACGCGGAGGTGCACTTCGTGGATCAAGACGGCCCCTCGGAGCGCTTCGCCCGGGGGCTGGTGTGCGCGTGGTGCAGGCGCTCCTGGCCGGACCCCTCCCCGGAGCTTTTCTCCTTCCAGACGGCCCTCGGGGCCTGCGAGCAGTGCCGGGGCTTCGGTCGGATCATTGACCTGGCCTGGGACAAGATCATCCCGGACCCCAAGCTGTCCCTGGCCCAGGGGGCCCTCAAGCCCTGGACCGGGAAGAGCACCCAGTACGAGCTCAAGCGCCTGAAGACCTGGTGCGACAAGCACAAGGTGCCTTTTGACAAGCCCTGGGCGACGCTCAAGCCCGAGGTCCAGAAGACCATTCAAGAGGGCGGTCAGGGTTGGGAGGGCGTGCGCCCCTGGTTTCAGTGGCTTGAGACCAAGGCGTACCACATGCACGTACGTGTGTTCCTCTCACGGTATCGCCAGTACACGCCGTGTACGGCTTGCGCGGGCACGCGCCTGCGGGGGGACGCCCAGCGGTACCGGGTGTGTGGGCTGTCCATCGCCGAGGCCCACGCCATGCCCGTGGAGGGCCTGCGCGAGAGGCTCGATGGCCTGGAGCCGACGGACGAGCCCACGGAGCGCGTGCTCAAGGAGCTGCGCACGCGCCTCGGGTACCTCTCGGACGTGGGGGTGGGGTACCTCTCGCTGGACCGGGCGTCGCGCACGCTCTCCGGCGGCGAGGTGCAGCGGGTGGCCCTGACGGCGGCGCTCGGGACCTCCCTCACGGGGACGCTCATGGTGCTGGACGAGCCCACCGCGGGGCTGCACCCCAGGGACGCCGAGAGGCTCCTCGGGGTGGCCCGGGGGATCGCCGCGCTGGGCAACGTGGCCGTGGTGATCGAGCACGACCTGGGCATGGTGGCCCGCGCCGATCGGGTGCTGGAGCTCGGCCCGGACGCGGGCGAGCGCGGAGGGACCCTGGTGTTCGATGGCGCCCCGAGGGAGCTCGCCACGCGGGACACGCCCACGGGCCGCGCCCTGCGGGAGCGAGGCCCCGCGCGCTCCAGGCGCCGCGCGCCCTCCGGGTGGATGACCCTCCGGGGCGCCCGGGGGCACAACCTCAAGGGGATGGACGTGGCCTTCCCCCTGGGGGTTCTCACGGTGATCACGGGCGTCTCCGGGTCCGGGAAGAGCTCCCTCATCGGGGAGACGCTGCACCCGGCGCTGGCTCGCTCCCGGGGAGAGGCCGGCCTGGACCCGCCGCTGCCCCACGACGGAATCGACGGTTCGGAGAAGGTCCGGGCGGTGGTGTACGTAGACCAGGGCTCGCTGGGGCGCACCACCCGGGGCAACGCGGCCACGTACCTCAAGGTGTACGACCGGCTGCGTACACGCTTCGCGGCCACCGCGGAGGCCAAGGCCCGCGGGTACACCACCCGGATGTTCTCGTTCAACGTGGACGGCGGGCGCTGTCCGGCCTGTCAGGGCGCGGGCTACGAGACCGTGGAGATGCAGTTCCTGGCGGACGTGAGCTTCAAGTGTCCCGACTGCCAGGGCCGGCGCTTCAAGGACGAGGTGCTGGAGATCCGCGTGCTGGGGCGCTCCATCGCGGAGCTCCTGGACACCTCCGCGGACGCCCTGGCGGAGCTCTTCGCGCACACGGACCCGGGGCTCTTGAAGGCCCTGGAGCCCTTGAGGGCCGTGGGCCTGGGGTACTTGAAGATCGGCCAGCCCCTGAGCACCCTCTCCGGCGGCGAGGCCCAGCGGCTCAAGCTCGCGGCGGCCCTGGTGGACGCCCGCTCCGGGGACCTGGTGCTGCTCGATGAGCCCACCACGGGGCTGCACCGCAGGGACGTCGCCCGGGTCTTTGACACCCTGGACGCCCTGGTCGCCCGCGGCGTCACCGTGCTGGTGATCGAGCACGACCCCTACGTCGCCGCCCGCGCGGACTACCTGGTGGACCTCGGCCCCGAGGCCGCCGACGCTGGGGGTGAGGTGGTCGCGTGTGGGACCCCGGAGGAGGTGTCCGTACACCCTCGCTCACGCATCGCGCCGTATCTTCGCACGGCCCTGGCGCTGGACGGCGAGGGCCTCCCGGGGGCGCTCTCCGAAGGCCCCCCGGAGCCCTCCGAGGCGCACGTGGAGCGCGGCGTGCGCATTGTTGGCGCGCGGGAGCACAACCTTCAGGTGCCGTTCCTGGAGCTCCCGAGGGAGAAGCTCATTGCCATGACGGGCCCGTCGGGGTCGGGCAAGAGCTCCCTGGCGTTTGACGTGGTGTACGCCGAGGGGCAGCGGCGCTTCCTGGAGACGCTCTCGCCGTACGCGAGGCAGTACCTGCCGTCCCTCGGGCGGGCGGACGTGGACGCGATCACGGGGATCCCTCCGGCGATCTCGCTGGAGCAGCGCACGGCGAGGGCCGGGGGGATGAGCACCGTGGCCACGGTGACCGAGGTGGCCCACGCCCTGCGGCTTCTCTTCGCCAAGGTGGCGACGCCCCACTGCCCGAAGTGCGCGGTGCCCATCGGGGCCCGCAGCGCCGAGGCCATCGTGGAGGAGCTGGGCCGGGCGCACCCCCCGAGGGCGAGCTTGAGCGTCTTTGCGCCGGTGGTGAGGGCCCGCAAGGGATTCCACGAGGACGTGCTGGATCGCGCCCGGAGGCAGGGCATCGAGGCCGTCCGGGTGGACGGGGTGGACTATGAGACCCACAAGGTCCCGGCCCTGAAGAAGACCCACGAGCACGACGTGTGGCTCTGGCTCGGGGCGGCTCCTGCGGGGGCCTCGGAGGGGCTCCTGGCGCTGGTGCGCAAGGCCGTGTCCATGGCCGAGGGGCACTGCGTGGTGGAGCGCGACGAGCGCTCGGGCCGGGTGGGGGAGCCCTTGCTGGTCAGCACCCGCCGGGCGTGCCCGAAGTGCGGCATGGCGGTGCCGGAGCTCGACCCTCGGCACTTCTCGTTCAACACGCCGCAGGGGCGGTGCCTGGCCTGCGAGGGCTCCGGCGTGGACGAGGAGGGTGCTGTCTGCGGGAAGTGCCGCGGGACGCGCCTGGGGCCCATCCCCCGCGCCGTGAGGCTAGGCGGGAGGACCTTCCCGGAGACCCTGGCGCACACCCCCGGGGAGCTCCTGGAGCACCTCCGGGGGCTGTCCCTCGGGGCCCGGGAGGCGCTCATCGCGGAGGCCCCGAGGGCACAACTGGAGGCGAGGCTCTCCACGCTGGTGGAGCTCGGGCTGGACTACCTCACGCTGGAGCGCCGGGCGGCGACGCTCTCCGGCGGAGAGCTCCAGCGCTTGCGCCTGGCGGCGCAGCTCGGCAGCGGGCTCACGGGGGTGCTATACGTGCTGGACGAGCCCACCATCGGGCTTCACGGGAGCGACACGCACCGGCTGGTGAGGGCCATGCGCCACCTGGTGGACCGCGGGGCCAGCGTGGTGGTGGTGGAGCACGACGCGGACGTGATCCGCGCGGCGGACTGGGTGGTGGACCTGGGCCCCGGCGGCGGCAAGGCCGGGGGGCGCGTGGTGGCGTCGGGCCCCGGGGCCGAGGTGCTGGCGGGCGACGGGCCCACGGCCCGGGCCCTCACGGTGCGCCCTGGCGCCGACGCGAAGCACCGCCCGGTGGACGCCCAGGAGCACCCTCACCTGACGCTCAAGGGGGCCCGGGGGCACAACCTCCAGGTGCCCCAGGTGCGCTTCCCCCTGGAGCGCTTCGTGTGCGTGGCGGGCGTGTCGGGCAGCGGGAAGAGCACGCTGGTGGACAAGATCCTTTTGCGGTCGCTCTTCGAGAAGCTCAAGCTCAAGACCGAGGCGCCGCTGGAGCACCAGGCCCTGGAGGGCTGGAAGGCCCTGCGGCGGGCGGTGTGCATTGACCAGTCGCCCATCGGGAGGACGCCCCGGAGCGTGCCTGCGACGTACGTTGGCATCTGGGACGAGCTCCGTCGGTTGTTCGCGGCCACGGCGGAGGCCCGGGCCCGGGGCTGGGGCATCGGTCGCTTCTCGTTCAACACCACCAGCGAGAGCGGCGGGGGCCGCTGCGAGGGCTGCGACGGCGGCGGCGTGCGCCACGTGGAGATGGCCTTCCTGCCGGACATGGTGGTGCCCTGCGAGGCCTGCGCGGGCTCGCGCTTCACCCGCGAGACCCGCGAGGTGAAGCTCCACGGCTACGACGTCGGTGAGGTGTTGGCGCTCACCGTGGAGGAGGCCCGGCAGGTGTTCCGGCAGGTGTCCCGGGTGGCGCGCGCGCTGGACCTCCTGCACGACCTCGGGCTCGGGTACATGACCCTGGGGCAGGGCTCTCACACGCTCTCGGGCGGCGAGGCCCAGCGGATCAAGCTGGTGACGGAGCTGCAATCCGGCGCGGCGGGGACGATGTATTTCCTCGACGAGCCCACCACGGGGCTACACCTGAGCGACGTGGCGAGGCTCACCGGGGTGCTCCAGGCCCTGGTGGACCGCGGCAACTCCTTGCTGGTCATCGAGCACCACCCGTGGGTGCTGGCCGCCGCCGACTGGGTCGTGGAGCTCGGCCCCGGCGGCGGGAGAAACGGCGGGAGGGTGATCGCCGAGGGCACGCCGGAGGCGCTCGCCCGGGGCCCCACGGCCACCGGTCAGGTGCTCCGGGAGGCCTTCGGAGAGGGGGCCCTCGCGGCGACGGGGGCGTCCTCGAAGCGCCCGCTGGCGCCGACGGTCAGCGGCACGCCACCCGCGCGACGGAGAGGGCCCGAGGCGCGGAGTCAGCCTCGCCTTCGGGGGTGATCCACGCGGCCACGGCGCCGCCGGGGGTGGCCGCCAGGGCCACGTCCACGGCGTCGCCGAGGGCGTCCAGGGCGCCAGCCGGGAGGGCCACGGGGCGCACCGTGGCCCTGGGCCCCGCGGTGTGCGAGAGCCTCGCCTCGACCTCGCCCACGCGCTCGCCGGAGCGCTGCCCGAGGAGCACGGCGCCGCGCTCGCCCCAGGAGAGCACCGGGTCCCAGTAGCGCCCGAGGGACCTCGGGGCGCCCACTCCCGCCTCGCTCCAGGGTTGCGTAAGAAGCTCCGTGAGGGAGCCGTCGCCCTCGACGGCGTGGCGGTACACAAAGCCCCAGGGGGTCGCCTCGGGGCCGAAGGCACCGTTCGGGGGTCTGCCCACGCGCACCGGCGCCGGGGTCGTCCGGAGGGTGATCCCTCGGGAGGTCCAGACGCCCGCGCGGGGCCCACCATGGATGGTCCACAGGGCCGTGAGGGACACGCCGTCGGGGCTCGGGCAGAGCCCTGCGCGGTAGAGCCCCTGGGCGTCGTCGCGGGTCTCCGTGGTGAGGGTGACCGCCGGGCGCCGCAGGCTCCCGTCGTGCCCGAGGAGGTGCAGGAGCTCCGTGCGGGTGTCGCTCTCGGTGTCCGTGGGGCGCCCGAGCACCACCGCGAGGCCGTCCCTCCAGGGCACCAGCGGCGAGTCCAGCGCGAGCCCCTCGGTCCCGGGCAGCACGGTCCGCGGGACACGCACCGCGCCGGTCGGGTCGAGCACCGTGCGGTTCACCCTCCGGGTCGAGGGCGGAGGCTCCGAGGAGAGCACCACCACCCCAGAGGGTGTCACCGCCAGGAGAGGGTCGGGCTCCACCGCGGGGCCGGGCCTCACCGCAGGCGTGCGACCCTGGAAGCTCACCCAGCGCGACTCTGGGAACACCATGCCCCGGCGACCTCCCCCCGGGCGCCCGAGCACCACGAGCCCGTACACGCGCCCCTGCCCCGCGGTGAGCACCACCTGCACGGGTTGGAGGCCCCCGGTGTGGAGCTCCACCCGGGTGATCCCACCGTCCAGGGAGCATGCGCTCCAGGGTCTTGGGGGCTCCTCCGGGGGCGGCAGCACCAGCGCCGTCTCGGTGGGTGGGGGCCTCCGAGGGGCCTCTGGGGTTACGCCGTGAGGTCCCAGGGGGTTTCGCGCGGCGTCGCGGGCGCCCTCCCGAAGCGGTGTGGTGAGCGAGGGGTGCCTGTGGGTGTTCGTAGGGCGCGGTGAGCGGGCGGTGGAGGGCCGCGACACGGCTGTCGTGGGGGCGTGGCGGGGGTTGTCACGGGCGCTCGGGCGGGGCTGCGAGAAGGCCCCGGGAGAGACCAGCAGGGCAGCGAGCGTCAGGGACCGGGACCGTGGTGCCATGGTGGCCCCATGGAAGCGCGGAAGGGCGGAGGGGTGCCAGTTTCACGCTGCGCGGGCGCAGGGGCAGCGATCACCGTCGGCTTCGAGCCGGTCCAGGAGCCCCCGGACGACGGCCTCCCGGGCGCTGTCGCCGCTCTGGCGAAAGAGATACGCGGCCTGACGGAAGGACTTGCGGGCTTCCTCCGGGCGGCGCAGGGCCCACTGGGCCATGGCCAGGAGCACCCACCAGCGGGGCGTGGAGGGATCCGCGGCGGTGAGCTCACCGTAGGCCAGGGCGGCCTTGCGGACCTCGCCGTCTCGCCGCATGCGCTGTCCCTTGCGCGCGAGTCGTTCGATCCGGTCGTCCATGGTGAAGCCTCCTTGCGGTCTCTCTACGGTCCGTTGTGATGCATCTGTCGGACCAGCGTTCGAGTGTGTAGGTTCCCGGTGTGCCTGCGCTCTCCGCCGACCACCTCTCCCGGTCCTACGGGAGCGACCTTGTCCTGAGGGACATCTCCTTGACGATCGAGCTTGGGGAAAGTGTTGCGCTCCTGGGTGTCAACGGCGCGGGCAAGAGCACCTTGGGCCGAATCCTCGCCGGATGGGAAGAACCCGACACGGGCGTCCTGGCCCGGCGGCGTGACCTGGGGTTGGCATACCTCCCCCAGGAGCCTGTTCTCGACCCGTCCCTCACCGTGTACGCCACCGTGGAGGCGTCGCTCTCTCGCTGGAAGGCCACCATGGCCGCTTATGAGAGCGTGTCCGAGGCGCTCTCTCGGGGTGAGGGCGACCCCGAGGAGGCCGTGGCGCGGCAGACGGCCCTGGCCCAGGAGCTGGAGTCCCTGGGTGGCTGGCAGGTGCGCCACCGGGTGGAGAGGGTGCTGGAGAGCCTCCAGCTCCGGCGGCTGGAGCAGCCCGTGGGGGAGCTCTCCGGCGGCGAGCGGCGCCGGGTGGCGCTGGCGAAGATCCTCCTGGCGGCGCCGGGCTTCGCAGTGCTGGACGAGCCCACCAACCACCTGGACGCGGACACCTGCGCATGGCTGGAGACCTGGCTCCGGGAGGAGTTCACCGGGGCGCTGCTCTTGATCACCCACGACCGGTACCTCCTTGATCGGGTGGTGACCCGGGTGCTGGAGCTGGACCGGGGCGTGGTGCACTCCCACGACGGGGCCTACGGGGCGTACCTCGCCGCCAGGGTCACCAGGCTCGCCCTGGAGGACCGGGCCCACACCCGGCAGTTGAACCTCCTGCGCCGGGAGGAGGACTGGCTCTCCCGAGGGCCTCCGGCGCGCACGCGCAAGAGCAAGGCCCGGATCGACAGCGCCCTGGCGCTGGCCGAGGAGGTCAAGGGCCACCCCCGGAGGGAAGAAGCCCCGGCCTTCACCGTGGCGAGCGCCCGGGCGGCGAAGCGGTTGCTGTCCTGCGAGGGGCTGTCCAAGGGCTACGGCGGGCGGGCGCTCTTTGAGGGGCTGGGCTTTCACCTGTCCCCTGGGGAGCGGGTGGGGATCGTGGGGCCGAACGGCGCGGGAAAGACCACGCTCCTGCGGGTGCTCCTCGGGGACGAGGCCCCGGACGCGGGCGAGGTCACCCGGGCTCCCTCGCTCAAGGTGGCGTACTTCGATCAGGCCCGGGCAGGGCTGGACGACGCCCTGAGCGTGTACGACACCATCGCCGAGGGGAGCGACCGGGTGGCCGTGGGCGACCGGCACCTCACGGTGCACGCATACCTGGACCTCTTTCTCTTTGACAGCCACCGCTCCAGGCAGCGCGTGGGGAGCCTCTCCGGGGGCGAGAGGGCCCGGGTGGCGCTCGCCCGCATGCTCCGCGGCGAGGCCAACCTCCTGGTGCTCGACGAGCCCACCAACGACCTGGACCTCTTCGCCCTGACGGCGCTGGAGGAGCTGCTCTCGGGCTTCCCGGGGGCGGCCCTGGTGGTCACCCACGACCGTTGGTTCCTGGACCGGGTGGCCACCTCGCTCCTGTACTTCGAGCCCGACGGGAGGGTGGTGCAGTACGCCGGGGGCTGGGACGACTGCCTCCTGCAGCGCGCCTCCGCCGCGCGCTCTGCGGCCCTGGCGTCGCCCGCGCCGTCCAGGCCGCCGCCCGCGCGGGAGCCGAAGCGAGCGCCCGCGGTGAAGACCCTGACGCCCCCGGAGGCGCGCGAGCTGGAGTCTCTCCCCGCGCAGGTGGACGCCGCCGAGGCGGAGCTCTCCCGGCGCGAGGCCCGGCTCAACGACCCGGGGCTCTACGCCAGGGGCCCCGCGGAGGTCGCCCGCTGCGTGGCCGAGGCCGAGGCCCAGCGCGAGGTGGTGCGGGCCCTCACGGCGCGCTGGGAGGCCCTGGAGGCCCGCCGCGGGTGACGGGCTCCGTCACCGCTGGAGCTGCGCGCGGAGGGTCTGGAGTCGCTGGCGCAGGGGCGCGATGAAATCGTAGCTCACGGTGTCCGTGCGGCCCTCGTAGGCCCTCGCGGCGTGCCACTTGGAGAGCCCGAGGCGGGCGGCCACGGCGACGAACTCCGCGGCCACCTCGCCGTTCTTCATCATCCGGGCCTTGAAGCGCCCGAAGGGCGAGCACACCAGGTCCAGCTCCCAGGCCGTGAGGGTTCCGACGAGCACCTCGTCCTGGAGGTTCTGCCGGATGATCCTCCCGCGGCGCAGGGCGAGGCCGAAGGTGATCCCCACGAAGGCCAGCACGAAGATGAACCACAGCGGCAGGAGGAGCAGCACCAGCGGGGTGTGGGTCTCCTGCGAGAACACCGCCGCGCCGTTCCAGACCATGTGCAGGGCCACGGCGGCGAAGTAGCCCAGGACGGGCGCGAGGTAGCGCACCCACGGGCGCCGGGTCTCCCGCGCGAAGCCACAGCCGAGGCCCGTCATGGCCGTGAACAGCGGGTGCGCCCAGGGGGACACCAGCTCCCGCACGATGAAGGTCTGGGCCAGGCCCTGGGCCTGCGACTGGTGGTACGCCCGGGCCAGGTACACCACGTTCTCCACCGCGGCGAAGCCCAGGGCCACGAAGGTGGCGTAGATCACCCCGTCGATGAGCCCGTCGAACTCCCGGCGGAAGAACCAGAACATCCCGAGGAGGGCCATGCCCTTGAAGGCCTCCTCGACGAAGGGGGCGGACAGCACCGCGGAGACGATGTCCCCGTCGTGGCCGCCCACCACGCCGTCCACCACGGAGTTGATGGTGGCGGCGAAGCCACAGGCCGCCACGGCGCCCCAGACGAACACCATGGCCAGGGCCCACCAGGGCTCCGGGTCATAGCGGTCCAGGAGCCTGGGAAACGTGAGGTACACGGCCACCGCGGGGAAGGCCAGGAGCGCCCCGAGGCCCATGGCCCGGTAGTGCTCCAGGGGGTGGTCCTGGAACAACGGCGGCAGGAGGAAATTCACCCACAGGAGCGCGCCCCCGACCAGGACGCCCAGCACCCAGAGCGTCAACCCGACGCCGCGTCGAGCGCGCTCGCGGCCTTGGACCGGCATGACCATGGTGGGAGGGAGCATAACCCCGGCGGAGACACCGCCGGGGTACGCGCGGGGCTTACGGGGTGCCGAAGACCTGGACGCCGATCTCGCCCTGGCCGCGGGCCATCACGATCTCCAACTGCGCGGTGCCGGGCACCGGGAGGCAGAGCTGGCGATCCAGGCCGATGACCGGGAAGTTGTCCGGCGCGCGGTCCTGGTCGATGAGGTGGCCGTTGACGTCCCGGAGGTACAGGTCCAGGTCCTGGACGCCCGAGCCGCCCACGCCGATGACCCGGTAGCAGTGGCCCGCGGCCACCGAGGCGACCACCGTGCGGCGCTCACCGTGGCGCATCACCGCGCGGACCATCTCCGTGATGGGCACCATGCCCAGGGCGTACTGCCGCGCCCGGAGGGTCATGTGGTTGGACACGAAATCCGTGGGGATGTACCCCGCGGCGGTCCAGGTGGCGCCCACCGCGGTGCCGTTGACGGCCACGACCCCGGTGCCCGTCGGGGCCACGGGCATCATGCCTCCGCCCACCACGGGGGTGGTCACCAGCGCCTGCGGGGGCATCGGCGGGGGCGGCGGCGGCGGCGGCGGCGGAGCCTGCGGGGGAGGCGGCGGGGGCGGTGGGGGCGCCGTGGCGCACCCCACGGCCTGGATGGCCGCCAGGAGGCTCAACAGAATCGAAACTGACTGGGTGATCCGCATGTGGTGACACTCCTGTTCGAGACCCGCGGACACGCTGCCGCGTGTGGGGCCGGGATCTCACCCCGGCTCCGGCGGAATGTCAAAGGGTAGTTTGGGTCCCGCCTGCGGTCCCCGTCGGAACGCTCCCCGGGGGCGGTTCTTACAGCCCCAGGGCCCCTTCCAGGGCGTTCAGGGTCTGGAGCCTCCACCGGGTGACCACCGAGGTGCCGTCCAGGAGGGCGTCGGTCTCCTCCAGCACCCGGGCCAGCGAGAAGCGCGAGACCGCCGGGTCACTTGTAGGGGTACCTCCCGGGACGGGAGCCATCCACGCGAGCATCGTGTCCGTGACCCCCTCCAGGAGCGCGTCCACCGCGGCCAGGCTCAGCCTCCCGGCGATCATCCGGTCCTGGTACGAGGGCCTGCCACCACGCACCAGGTGCCCCAGCACGGTCCCACGGATCTCCAGCGTGGGCATGTCCGTCACCAGGCGCTCCTGCACCAGGCGCACCAGGCGCGTGCAGGGCACCTCCACGCCCTCGGCCTTGATGATGAGTATCCGCCGCCGGGCGCGGTCCGAGGTGATGCCCGCCCGGATCATCGCCGCCACGGAGTCCACGATGGTCTCCTCGGAGCGGCCCTGTTCGCGCAGGAGCACCCCGTCGGCCCCGGCGGCCACGGCGCTGGCCATGGCCAGGTAGCCCGACTGGCGCCCCATGACTTCGATCACGAACACCCGCTTGTGCGAGCGGGCCGTGTCCGTGATCCGGTCGCAGGATTCGACGATGGTGTTGAGCGCCGTGTCCACCCCGAGGGCCATGCCCGTACACCCGATGTCGTTGTCAATGCTGGCGGGGATGCCCACCACGAGGGTCGCGCACTCCTGGGCCAGGAGGTGTGCCCCGGTGAGCGAGCCGTTGCCGCCCACCACCAGCAGCCCGTCGATGCCCCGGAGGTTGCCCGCCGCGCGGGTGCGCCACTCCTTCTCGCGGAAGCGCGCGCAGCGGGCGCTCCCGAGGAGCGTGCCGCCCTCGTTCCCCAGGAGGTCCACCTCGGTGGCCGCGGCCAGGCCCATGGGGCTCCCCGGGCTGAAGGCCGTGAGCTCCCGGAAGACCCCGTCGATGAGCCCGTCGTAGCCGTCGATCACGCCCATCACCCGCACGCCCCGGGCGGCGCTCACCTTCACCATGGACCGAATGGCGGCGTTCATCCCCGGGGAGTCCCCGCCGGAGGTCATCACTGCGAGAGTCTTCACGCTCTGCTCCTTCGCCGAAGCCCCCGGAGCATACCAGACGCTCCCCGGAGCTATACTCCCGGGGATGGGCGAGCGCCGTCGGTTGCCGTGGGCCCCGGGGCCGTCAGCGGTGCGCACGAAGCGCGCCCGGGACGTGCTCCTGGTGCTGCCCCCGGACCCGGTGGCCCCGGAGGCCGTCAAGCGCCATCGGTTTCCGCCGCAGGGCCCCGCCCTGGTGGCGGCCTCCCTGAGCCCCGAGGGCTACCGGGTCACGGTGAGAGACCTGGAGCTCGGCCTCGCCGAGGATCCCGACGCCCCCTCGCTCCAGGTCCTGGACGACGACGCCCGGCTGGAGGCCTTTCTGGCCGGGCGCCGGGACCCTGCCCTGGAGGCCCTCTCGGAGGACCTGGCGGCCCGCGTGGGGGACCTCCCGGCGGACGTGGTGGCGTTTTCCCTGGAGAGGCACTCCCAGGGGCCCGTGACGGCCCTCCTGGCGCGGGCCCTGGGGCGCTCCCGGGGGGTCCCGACCTGCGTGGGAGGGCCCTCGTCCAGGGCGCTCCTGGAGCACCTCCGGGCCGTCGGGGCCCTCGGGGTCGGGGCCATCACCGACGCGTCCACGCCGGACGAAATCCGGGCGGTGTTCTCCGCGCTCGAAGACGCCCGCCCGGACCCCGAGGGCCTCCCCTGGGACCCGCTCCGGAGGGCGCTCCCCACGGAGCCCGACGCCTGGCCCCTGCCCGATTTCTCCATCTATGAGCTCTCGCGCTACCGAAGGGATCCGGTCCGGGCCGAGGCCGAGCGCTACCCTGGTTACGACGGCGCCGTGGGCCGGGCCCTGGTGCTGCCGTACCATTTCACCTTCGACTGCCAGTTCGCGTGCGCGTTCTGCCAGCGCGGGGGCAAGCAGTCCGCGAAGTCCATCACCCAGGCCGTGAGGGACCTGGCGGCGCTCTCCGAGCGCTACGAGACGCCGCACTTCTTCCTGGTGGACGCGCAGGTGAACCTCTACGCGGGGGCCCTGGCCGACGCGCTCCGGGAGGCGCGCCTGGGGCTCTCCTGGTCGGACTCGTACCGGGTGATGCCGCACCACCCCGGGGAGCTCGAGCGCATGGCCCGGGCGGGCTACCGGGGGCTCACCTTCGGCGTGGAGAGCGCCTCGGACGCGGTGCTCAAGGCCATGGTCAAGGGCCACCGCCAGCGCCACGCCACGCGCGCCCTGCGCGAGGCCCACGACGCCGGGATCTACACCCGGGTGAACCTCCTGACGTGCTACCCGGGCGAGACCCGCGAGGCACAGCTGGAGACCCTCGCCTGGCTCCAGACCCACGCCGACGCCGTGGACGAGCTGGCCCCGTCGTCGTTCTATCTCGCGCCGGGCTCGCCCCTGGAGCGGGACCCCGGGCGCTTTGGCATAAGAATCCGCGGCCCCCGGGTGGTGGAGGGCGACTACCGCTTCCGCAAGGTGCACGGCGCCCTGGCCTACGACGAAGTGGCAGGGCTCCCCTGGGAGGCCCGGGAGGCCACGCTCCGCCCCAGCGAGGCCGAGCTCCTGGACACCTGGGAGAGGGCCCGGGGAGCCCTCCGGCCGGTGGGGCCGCTGCGGGGCCCCACGATGCTCGCCCTGGGACACCATTTCCCGAGTAAATCCGAGGCCTTCGGGCAGCTCCTGCGCTGGACCGAGGGCGGGCCCGAACGGCGCCCGGGGCTCCCTGGAGGGCCTCCCGTGGGGCCCCCGAGGGTGGTCTGGCCGGAGCCCTGCGACCCTCTGCTCGAAGCGCGCTTCCGCGAGACCCTGGCCCACGCGAGTCCGGCCCTGGAGGCGCACCTCGGGGGCCGCCTGGCGGGGCACCTCCTGCTCTTCGCCGACGGGGACTACCTGTGCTTCCAGGGCGAGGTGACGGGCACCCTGGAGCAGACGGTGCGCCTCACGGCGGTGCTGGCCTGGCGCTTCGAGCGGGCGACCTGTGGGCGGGCGCTCTACGGCAGGCTGGTGCCCGGGGCGCGCTTCACCCTTGGAGCGCAGGGTTTGCGCGTCGAGGGCGAGGCCCGGGGCGTTTCCGGGCTCCCACCCGGCGGGGTGGAGCTTCTTGCCTTTGGTCCAGCGGCCCCGTCCGCCGTATGGAGTACAGTGTAACGTCATCCAAGGAGGGCCCCGGTCCAGGGGTCGAAGGTGCGCGCCATGGCCTCTCGTCAGCCCGTCCCAGCGTCTGCCTCCTCGGCCCTGCCGCCGCTCGACGCGGTGGCCTCGCTGGCGCCCGACCCCACGGCCCCGGGGCCTGATGGTCCGCCGCCTCCGACGATCCCCGTGGCGCCGCGCATGCCAGAACCCAGGCCCATGCCCCTGGCCGGGGCGCCGATGCCGGTGCACACCACGCCTCCGCCGGTGGTGACGCCTCCGGAGGTGGTGCCTCCGCCCTCCAGGGGCTCCGCGGTGGCGGTCCCGGCGACGGGGCTCCTGGCGCTCACCGCCGCGGTGGCGAGCCTGAACGCGAGGCCCGTGGTGTGTGGCTCCAGCCGCGTGGACGAGCTCGCTGCCCACGGGCCTCGCGCGCTGAGATCCGGCGGTCCCGCGCAGGCGCTGCGAGAGCTGGCGCTGGCGATGGGCTTCGCGGACCACACCGGAGGCACGCAGCTCCCGCCGGACCTGGAGGTCCGCACGGCGGGCGCCCCGCCTCCCATGGACCTGACCCCCGTGCCGCCGGTGGTGACGCCTCCCCCTTCGGGTACAGGCCCCCACCGGGTTCCCCCTCGGGGTGGGGCCATGAGGGTGAACCCCAACCGCACGACGGAGCTGGTGGCGCCGAACACGCCGCCACCGAGGACGCCCCACCGGACCCCGAGGCACCGCACTCCGCCGCACATCTCGGGCGGGGCACCCGCGGTGATGCCCTCGAACAACGACCCCCTCGGGGGCTCATGACGGCCCGGCGTCCACGCGCGGCGACGGTGTCCTGGGCGCTGCCCTCGCTGGCAGCGCTGGCCGCGGGCGCGGCGGGCTGCGAGAACCCCTCGTGCACGGACACCCGGAGCGGCGAGCTGGACCGCCACGGGGCCAACGGGCGCTCACGGCTGGACGCCGGGGACTACGCCGGGCTCCTTCGGGAAGTGGGGCTGGCGGTGGGGCTGGTGCGCCACACTCCGGAGCCCGAAGTGATGCCCGCGGGGGCCATCGCGCCGGTGACCCAGGTGCCCATCCCGCAGCCGCCTCCGCCGCAGGTGCCTCCGCAGCTCGAGTCACAGCCAACCGGAGGGGCGCCCATGGAGGTGCTCCCCACGCCTCCGACGCCACCGCGGCCGCCGAGGGTGCAACCCCGACCCCCTCCGAGGGTGGACCCTCCGAGGGACCCGGAGGTGGTCATGGGCCGCCGGGCGTCCGTGGGACCAGGGCCCCGGAACTAGTACCTTTCCACAGGGCGACCTCACCCCGGGAGGCCAGACGCTGACCCCGGGGGGTACCACGCTGACCCCGGGGGGTACTACGATGGCC
>JACRDB010000020.1 GCA_016218725.1 Deltaproteobacteria bacterium | reverse complement strand
CTCAGGGCGCTCATTGCTCCTGCCGGGAGGGGCGCCGTTCTGGGGGACCTTCGATGGCTTCGGCATGGGACGTCTCCTCGCCCTTCACTCACTATTTTGCCACAGGGGGACTGTCTCACGCCATGTTGGCACGTAGGGGGCCGCCGTATCGAAGATGTCAAACTCCATGAAGTAGTGGGTCAGGCGGTCATAGAATACCGTGTGCTTCGCATAGAGCCACTCTCCATAGAGGATGTAGCGATCCCCGAGGAGGTCCCAGAGGGCCCCCTCGTGGGTCCTCGCCCAGGTCTTGAGGAGCGTGAAGTGCTTCTCCCGGGGCCCCCCGGTGAGGAAGTGCCCGCGGCTCTGGAGCTGGAGCGCGCGCTCCGGCGAGAAGGAGACCCCGGCGTTGGCGCCGTCGACCTTCTCCTCCACCACCAGGAAGCGCCCCGCGAGCCTCCGGAAGGGGACGCACTCCAGGTCCTCGTCGCCGGGCTGCGCGCGGGAGCCCTCCAGGTGCGGCGTGCGTGGGTACTTCCTGAGCTCCGTGGTCATGACCACGGGAGCATAGCGCACGCACGCGGACCGAAGCACGGAGAGGCTCCCGCGGTGCTACGCTGCGCCCCGATGGCGAGCCGGGACAGCACCGCGTGGTACGCCCTCGGGGTCCCGGCCTACCTCCTGGTGATGGGCCTGGAGCACCTCCTCGCGCGCCGCCGGGGCCTGCGCCTCTACCGCTTCGGGGACACCCTCGGGAACCTCGCCGCGGGCCTCGGAGAGGTCACCCTCGGGCTCTTCCTCGGGCCCCTCCTGGTGGCCCTCTACGACTGGGGTTACACACACCTGGCGCTCGTCCGCTGGCCCGAAGGGAGCCTCGTCCCCTGGGTGCTGGCCTTCACCCTCGGAGACCTCGGGTACTGGGTCTACCACCGCGCCGGACACCGCGTGGCCGCCCTCTGGGCCATCCACGGCGTGCACCACCAGAGCCCGAGCTTCAACGCCAGCGTGGCCATCCGTCACCCCTGGCTGTCCGACACCTACGCCGCCCTCTTCTATGCCCCGCTCCCCCTCGCGGGCGTCAACGCCACGCAGTTCTTCGTCGCCATCTCCGTGATCTCGTTCTACGCCTTCACCGTACACACCCAGGTGTTCCACCGACCGGGCCTCGGGCTCCTGGTCACACCCCGCACGCACATTGTGCACCACGCGCAGAACCCTCGGTACCGCGGGAAGAACCTCGGGGCCATGTTCACCGTGTGGGACCGGCTCTTTGGCACCCACGTCGAGGTGGACCCCTCGGACCCGCCGGAGCTCACCCCCCTCGGGGGCTACCGCACCCACGACGGGGCCCTCTGTCAGCTCCTCGGGTGGACGGACCTGGCGGCGCTGGCGCGGCAGACCCCTCGCTGGACCGACAAGCTCCGGGTGTTCTTGAAGCCCCCCGGGTGGCTCCCCCCCGGCGCCACGAGGCCCGTGGCTCCCACCGCCCGCGAGGACCGGGACATCCCCCCCGCCGTGCGCGGGTACGCCCTCGCGCAGTTCTCCGCCGTGGTGCTCCTCGCCGTGGACACCCTCTGGCGGCGAGAGCACCACCCCCTCGCGGTGCAGCTCCCGGTGGCCGTCCTCACCGTGTGGGGCATCGCCTCCGTGGGGGCCCTCCTGGACGGGCGCAGCCACGCCCGAGCGCTGGAGGGCTCGCGGCTCCTGGGGCTCCTGGCCGCGGGCGCGTGGCTCGCCCTCGGGTGTGGGCGTCCGTGGGTGGGCGCGCTCCTGGCTCTTGGGGCCCTCGGGTCCCTCGGGGCGCTGCCTTCCCTAAGGGGCTCCGCGGTGGCACCCTCCACCGCATGAGAGCCCTCCGGTGGTGGTTCCTGGGCGCCCTGGCCGCCCAGGGTTGCAAGGACGCGGCTCCCGCGCCGCAGGACGCGGCCGCGGACGTCGCCGCCGCGGACCTCGGCGCGGACACGGCGATGGACGCCTCGACGCTCCCTCCGTGGCCTCGGACGCTGCCGGTGTCCAGCGCCCTCGGGGCGCCGCCCGGGTACCGCGTCGCGAGGAGCATCGTCCACGCCCACTCGGTGCACTCCCACGACGCATGCGACAACACCCCGTATGTAGACGGGGGCCCCAACGAGCCCTGCCTGCGGCACTTCCGCGAGGCCGCCTGCGCCACGCACCTGGACGTGATCTTCCTCACGGAGCACGCCGGGCACATGGCCGAGGGGCCCTTCGCGCGCGTGCTCCAGCCCCGCGAGGACGACGAGCTGGTCCCTGGCGCCGCGGGCCCCATCGGGGTGCGCATCCATTGTCGCGACGGCCACCGCGTGCTGGTGCTCCCGGGGGCCGAGAACGAGCTCATGCCCATCGGGCTCACGCGGCACCCGGACCCGGTGGACGGCGGGCTCAACCGCGCCTACCACGCCGAGGACCCCGCCGGGGTGCGGCGCTTCCGCGAGGCCGGGGCCCTGGTGGCCATCCCCCACACGGAGCAGCGCAGCGTGGCGCTCCTGCGGGAGCTCTCCCCGGACCTCATCGAGATCTACAACGTGCATGCCAACGCGGACCCTCGCCTCGCCATGCAGTGGCTCGGGCTGGACGTGGGCCCGAGCCTGGTGGACCTCCTGCGCTTCGCCCGCGAGGGCTCCGAGCTGGAGCCCGACCTGGCCTTCATCACGTTCTTCCGCGAGAGCCCCACGGACCTGCGGACCTGGGCCACGCTCCTGTCCGAGGGGCGCCGGATCCCCGGCGTGGGCGGCACCGACGTGCACGAGAACACCTTCACCGGGCTCCTCCGGGACGGCGAGCGCGGGGACTCGTACCGCAGGCTCTTCCGGTTCTTTGCCAACATGGTATTGGTGTCCGGTGAAGTGAATAGAGAAACCGTGCTGGACGCGCTCCGCGCGGGTCGGAGCTACACCGCCTTCGAGGCCTGGGGCACCCCCGTGGGCTTCGCCTTCACCGCCGAGGCGGCCGGCCGCAGCGCACTCATGGGCGCCGAGGTGGCCCTCTCGTCGCGCCCCACGCTCACCGCGCGGCGCCCGTCGGTGTACGAGCTCCCGGCGACGCTCCCGCCGCCGCGGATCACCATGAGGCTCCTGCGCGCGGAGACCGACGGCCGCTGGACCGTCGTGGCCGAGGGCGCGGGCGAGACCCTGGAGCATCGCCCGGAGGCCCCCGGGGTGTACCGCGCCGAGGTGCGCATCGTCCCGGAGCACGCCCGGCCCTACCTCCCGGGCATGGAGCGCCTGGTGAGGGAGCTCCCGTGGGTGTACGCCAACCCCATCTATGTGACCCCTTGAGCGCGCCGGTCTGTGTGTTCGTGGCGGCGGTGGATCGCAACGGGCTCCTGGGCGTGGACGGCAGGCTCCCCTGGCGCCTCCCGCTGGAGCTACAACACTTCCGGCGCCTGACCCTCGGGCGCACCGTGGTGCTCGGGCGCCGCACCCACGAGGCCCTCGGCCGCGCGCTCCCGGGGCGCCGCTCGGTGGTGCTCTCGCGCACGCTCGGGGGTCCTCCGGAGGGCTGCGCCCTCGCGCGGACGCTGGAGGAGGCGCTCTCCATGGACCCCTTGCCGGTGGTCATCGGCGGGGCGGAGGTCTTCGCCCGGGCCTTCCCCTACTGCGTGACCGTCCACCGGACGCTCATTGATCATGCCTTCCCGGCGGAGGGCGAGGCGGTGTATTTCCCTACCCCGTGGCCGGGACCATGGACCCTGGAGGAGAGCGTCCCGGAGACGCGGGACCCCCACCGCTGGCGCTACGAGCGATGGCAACGGGCCACCGCGTGACACGCGGGTGCGGGTTCCTGGCGCTCGCGGGGGCCCTCGGGTGCGGGCTCCTGGGCGCGCCGGAGAGGGCCTCGGGGCGCCCGGACGACGGCCTCGGACCCTTCCTGGAGCTCACCCCGGTGGAGCTCTGCGAGGACGGCGCGCGGTGGACCTCGGACGGGCGCCCCGCCGCGGGCTTCTGCGCCCAGGGGAGCCCGAGGCCCTGCGCCGGGGACGGGGCCTGCGGCGTGGACGAGCGCTGCGTGTGCGGGCGCTGCACCGTGGCGCGCTGCGGGGCCGACGGGGACTGCCGCGCCGGGGAGCTGTGCGACGGGGACACCCGCCGCTGCGCGAGGCCCTGCGTCTCGGCGGGCGATTGCGGCGCTCTAAACCGTTGCCAGGGCGGTGTTTGCGTGCGTTCATGCGGGTCCCCGGGCCAGTGCTCCCGCGGGGAGCTCTGCACCTCCGAGGGGCTCTGCGTGGCGCTGCCGTGCGAGGACGACGGGGCCTGCGGGGGCGACCGCTGCGAGCTCCAGCGCGTCCCGAGGCCCGCCCGGGACCCGTCAGTGCTCCTGGACCGGGGGCGCTGGAGGCTCTTCGTGGCGTCGCCGGGGCGCGGGGTGGTGGAGGCCAGCGGGTCCGACGGGGTGCGCTTCCGGGTGGAGGGCACGCGCCTGGAGGGCGCCCTGGATGGCCCCTCGGTGGTGTCCGGGCCCTTCGGGCTGGCGCTGGCGGCCCGCCGCGACGACGGCGTCCTGGTGCTGTCCGTGGCGCCCGACGGCCAGCGCTTCGGGCCGGTGACCGAGCTCCTCCGGGCGCAGGAGGCGTGGGAGGGGAGCGCGCTTCGGGCGCCCTCGCTGGCCCTGGCGGGGGGTGCGGTGTGGCTCTTGTATGAAGGCTCCGGGGGCCTTGGGCTGGCGAGGCTGGAGGGCCTCGGGACGGCCACGGTGACGGCCCAAAGGATGCCCTCGGGCCCCGACGGGACCGCGCGGGTGTTGTCCGTGACCGAGGCCGAGGCGCCTCCCTTCTGGCGTGCGCTGGGGCCCCTGGAGGGGCCTTCGGTGGTCGCGGAGGACCCGGGGGAGGTGTCCGGCACTCCGTTGTTGCGTGTGTATTTCAGCGCCCTTGGGGCTGCGACCGGCGCCTCCGTGGTGGACCGGGTGCTCCGGGACCCGCTCCGGGTCGCTGCGGTGGGAGTGGCCTCGGGGCGGCCTGGGGGGCGCTTCCGGGTGTCGCCGGTGAACCCGGTGCTCTCTCGGGTGGTGGGCGTGGGCGAGCTCCGAGGGGCGCTGGAGCCATCGGTGGTGAGGGCCCCCGACGGGTGGAGGGTGTACCTCCGGGACCGCGGTCCGGAGGGCGGGTCTACCGGGCTCCTGGTGGCGCGTGGTCGCGGGAGCGATGAGCCGTAGCAGCGGCGCGGAGCCGGCGCTTCCGGAGGCGGCCACCGAGATAATACTACAGCCGCACTTCGCCGAGGCCGTGGGCGGTGGCCCCCTAACCCCCAGCCCCTTTCCCCCGAAAATCGGGGGCAAGGGGGGCCTGACCCTGCTCGCAAGGCCACGCAGTCAGGGCTCTCGTCTGGCTCCCCTTGCCCCCGATTTTCGGGGGAAAGGGGCTGGGGGTTAGGGGGCCACCGCCCACGGCCTCGGCGAAGTGCGGCTGTAGT
>JACRDB010000148.1 GCA_016218725.1 Deltaproteobacteria bacterium | reverse complement strand
TCCACGCCGTCGTTGTCGTCGTCGGCGTCGCAGGCGTCGCCGAAGGCGTCGCCGTCGTAGTTGGCCTGGTCGGTGTTGGCGGTGTACTGGCAGTTGTCGCTACCGTCGAGCACCGTGTCGTTGTCGTCGTCGGCGTCGCAGGCGTCGCCCTGGCCGTCGCCGTCGGCGTTGTCCTGCGTGTTGTTGGACACCACCGGGCAGTTGTCCGTGCCGTCCGGCACCGAGTCGTTGTCGTCGTCGCCGTCGCAGGCGTCGCCCTGGCCGTCGCCGTCGGTGTCCGCCTGGCTGGCGTTGGAGGCGTAGGGGCAGTTGTCGCCGGTGTCGGCCACGCCGTCGTTGTCGTCGTCCGGGTCGCACACGTCGCCCTGGCCGTCCAGGTCGTTGTTGGCCTGGTCGCCGTTGGCCGTGAGCGAGCAGTTGTCGCTGCTGTCCAGCACGCCGTCGTTGTCGTCGTCGGCGTCACACGCGTCGCCCTGGGCGTCGCCGTCGTTGTTGGTCTGGGCGGTGTTGGCCACCGTGGGGCAGTTGTCCGTCGCGTCCGAGACGCCGTCACTGTCGGCGTCGGTGGACTCCAGGGTGCAGATCGCGGAGCAGCCGTCGCCGCCGGCGCGGTTGCCGTCGTCGCACTGCTCGCTGCCCGTGCGGAGGCCGTTGCCGCACACCTCGCCCTCGCACACGTCTCCCTGACCGTTGCGGTTCGCGTCGGTCTGGGTGGGGTTGGAGGTGTTCGGGCAGTTGTCCACGTTGCCGCAGATGCCGTCGTGGTCGCCGTCGTTGGCGGCGTCGAGGGGGCAGGGGTCCACGTTGTTGCAGAGCCCGTCAAAGTCTGCGTCGGCGCAGGCGCCGCCGCCGAAGGTCTGCGACGGGAAGGGCTCCCACGGATACTCGACAACGCTGTTCGGGGTGAACGAGATCGTGTGCGACGCAAGGGAGAAGCCGCTGGTGAAGGTCTGGAAGACCACCACACCGCTGCCGGCTACGCCGTCCGGGTTGCCCGCAGCGGGCCCGGGTGGGTAGCTCGTGTGGTAGCAGTGCGCGTTGGACGGGAGCGCGGACCGGGCGATGACCCCGGAGAACGGGTAGGTGAACCCGTCGATGATGATCCCCCCCGTCGGGGTCCTGGGGTTGTGGTACGTGCCCGCGTAGAAGGTCGTGACCCCGCCCTGATCCCTCCAACAGATCTGGATGGTGTGGGCGCTCGCCACCGCGGGCATCGCCAGCACACACACCGCCGCGAGGGCCCCGAGCGCCCGCCGCCACCACACCATCGCCTGCCTTGACTCCATTGTCGACCACCTCTCTCCAAAACCGGAACACACCACCCCACCGTGGGGGTGGACCTCCGTAGTTGTAGGGACCACGGCAGGTCCCCTGATGCACCATCTGCGGGAGGTCTGGAAGAAGAATCGGCGACAAAACCTGGATTCCTACCGTAACTCTCCAAAATTTCGGTCACGTCGACAAGGACCGAAGCTGGACAATAGAAACCGATGGAAAATCGGAGCCAGTGTGTGTCGAAGGTTGCGCAGGGTGTGCGTGCGACCAGAGGTCCCCAGAGCCTCCCGATGCTGTCTGGAGCGGGTGAGGCCGTTGGGGAAATAGGCAACGGCCCGTAGGAGGGGTGTCCTACGGGCCGTTGGGGAGTAAGAGCGGCGGCGCCTTGGCACTGGGGGGGGCGATGCCGGCGCCGCCGCTGAACTACAACCTAAGCACTGCCCGTGCCAGCGCAAGGGGGCAGGAAATCCCACGGTTCTCCGGCCCCGAGGTCACCGTTGGATGCAAAGCTGAAAGGTCGGCCCTTCGAATGCGAAAGTCCCGGGGCTTCACCCGCCGCGGACGCAGCGGAAGCCCACGTTGTAGCGCCGCTCGCGGGGGTCGAGCCCCCCACGGGCGCCCAGCTCCAGCGCCGCGGGTACGCTCCCGAAGGAGCCTCCACGGACCACCCTCGGGAGGCCCTGGTCGGGGCCCGTGGGGTCCCGGACAAAGCCCGGCTCCAGGGGGCCGAGGCGGTCAGACACCCACTCGGCCACGTTGCCCGCGAGGTCCAGCACGCCGAAGGGGCTCCTCCCCGCCGGGAGCGAGCCCACCGCGCGAGGCCCGTCCCCGCAGCCGTTGAGCTGCGCCAGGGAGCAGTCCGCCAGGCGCTCGCCCCAGGGGTACCGGCGCCCGTCCACGGAGCGCCCGGCGAGCTCCCACTCGGCCTCCGTGGGGAGCCTCCCACCCACCCAGCCGCAGTAGGTCACCGCGTCCATCCAGCGCACGTTCACCACGGGCGCGCCGGGCGCTCGGAGGAGCCCGTAGGGGTCTGGCGCGGGCTCGCACACCCCCGCGGTCACGCAGCCCTGGTACGCCTGCGCGGTGACCTCCGTGCGGTCCATCGCGAAGGCGCCCACGGACAGCACCCTCGCCCCCGCGCGGTAGATCCCCCCGGGGACCCACAGCACCGAGGGCGGCAGCGGCCCATGGGGCGCCTGCCCCAGCGACGCCGAGGGAACGCACCCACCCCCGGCGGCCACGCTCCCCGCGGGGCAGGGCTCCACCCTCCCGACGCAGCGCCCCTCGCGCTCGGTCTGCCCGGCGAGGCACCAGAGACGCTGCCCCAGGCGCACCAACGGGGCCTCGCAGGGCCGGGGCTCGCAGCCCGCGCGGTCCGCCCGCGGTGCCTCCCCCGGCGGGCAGGTGAGCACCGGCCCCTGGCAGCGGGCCCGGAGCCAGCGCTGCCCCGGGCGGCAGCAGTGCCCCGCCCGGTCCACCAGCACCGACGGCAACGGACACCGCAGCGCGGCCTCGTCGGGGGTCGCGTCCGCCGCGGTAGGTACGTCCGCGGTGAGCGCGGCGTCCGTGGAGAGCGCGGAGGGCCCGGTGTCGTTCGTGGGGGCACCGGCGTCGATGCGCTGGGCCCTCGCGCTCCCCAGCGCCGAGAGCGTCACGAGCGCCCCTGCAGCGAGACCCCAGCGACGCAGGGTGCCCACCGCCGCGCCTCAGGGTGCGCCGGCCAGGGTGGCGATGCGCACCCTCGGGCCGAGCGAGAGGGTCACCGCGCCGGGCTCATCGAAGAGGTCGCCGTCGAGCATGTAGCGACCGCGGCCCCCGGCGAAGCGCAGGGTGGCGCCCGTGGCCAGCGCGTCCTGGCACTTGTCCTCGCGCATCCCGCGCGCGGCGTGGATCCTCGGGAGGTCCAGCGTGAAGCCCACGGGGCCGGTGTGAATCCCCAGGAGGTGGAAGCGGTCCTGGCGCTCGTCAAAGCGGTGGAAGGGACGGAACCCCAGGCCGATGTCCGCGATGGTGCCCGCGGCCACCGCCAGCCACGCGCGCTCGGCCCAGGGGGCCCCCGCGTCGTGCTCCACCCCGATGCGCACCGGGTCCATCATCCGACGGATCATGGGCCCGCCCACGAAGGCCGACCCCACGCAGCGCCCCAGCGTGCGCGCCGCGGTCCACGGCGACGGCGCCCCGGTGTCGTAGTACTCCCGCAGGAACCCGTACACGATCCCCGTGCCGAAGAGGAAGCCTAGCCTGCCGCTCACGTCCAGGGTGTTGCGCTCCACCACGGGCAGGGGAGGGGCCTCCAGCACGGCCCTCACGAGCCGGTCCAGGAGCCCCTCGGAGCGCCCCGCGGGCACGCCCACCGCGTTGGCCAGGGTGTTCATGGTCCCGCCCCGCAGGAGCGCCACCGTCGGCAGCGGGGCCGCGCCGTACACCGTCCGGAAGCCCGTGAGCGTCACATGGTTGGTCCCGTCCCCGCCCGCGATCCCGAGGATCCCGATGCGCTGCGCGCGGAAGTCCTCGGCCACCCGGAGGAGCTCGTCCAGGGACCGGGGCGTGGCCACCACCCCGCGGTCCCCGAGGCGCCGGGCCATCCTCGCGGGCGCCTGAGGGTCCCGCCTGTTGCGCCCTGCGCGAGGGTTCCACACCACCCCGATGCTCGGTTCCATGTGGGGTGAATCGTTAGCATACAAATCCGCCCCCGCGGCTCGGTCAAGGTCCTCGCCTCACGGCGGTGTGGGCGTAACACCTACCTTCACCTATAACGCCCGCCACGGGGACATCCTCTATGTGGGCAGGACGGAGTTGGGCCGTCGGTCGGTTACCCCCGGTGGGTGAAGACGGCGCGCAGGAACCACCGCGCTGCCACGGAGTAGCCGAAGTAGTTCTGCCCGCCGACCAGGCCCATCAGGGTGGTCGAGGGGCTCGCCGGGAGCCCGACGCCGGTGCCGAGGAAGACGTACGCCCGGCCCTCGCCCGCCGCCCGGTAGGCCCCGACCACGAGGTCCGCGAAGGTGTCGCCGTTGACGTCGCCCGCGCCGGCCACCGACACGCCGAACTGCGCCCCCGGGCCGTCGAGGCCCAGCACCCGTAGCGACGCCGCGGTGCCAAGGCCCGAGGCTCCGCCGAGGTAGACATAGATCGCGCCAGTGTTTCGATTGTGGTTGGGCGCACCCACCAACAAGTCGTCGTAGCCGTTGCCGTCCAGGTCGCCGACGCGCGAGAGCGAATTTCCGAAACTCGTTCCGGTCCCGTCGGGCCCCACCAGCGCGGGCGAGGGAAAGCGCTCGAAGCCGCCCGCGCTCCCGAGGTGGACCGACACGGCGCCGGTCGACCCGCTGACGCCCGGGGCGCCCAGCGCGACGTCCAGGCGGCCATCGCCGTTGACATCCCCCACGGCGGCCATGGCCTGGAAGGCCAGTGTCCCAGCGGCCGTCGGCAAGGCCTGTGCGGGCGCCGTGGCGACGCCGGAGGCGGTCCCGAGGAACAGGTATGCGCCGTCCGCGGAGGCTACGCCGGACAAGAGCAGGTCCGCGCGCCCGTCGTCATTGGCGTCGCCCGCCCCGGACGCGAGGCCGCCGAAACGACGGCCGGCCGGCGGCGCGAGGGTGACCGCGGGCCGGGTGGCGAGCCCTGTCGGGCCTCCGAGGAACAAGAACGCGCGACCGTCGCCGCAGGAGCCCGCGAACGGAGCGCAGGGGGAGACGAGCAGCACATCACCGTAGCCGTCGCCATTCATGTCGCCGACCGCGGGCTGCGTGCCGCCGAAGGCGCGACCGACCGGCGCGTCCAGCGTCGTGGTCGGCGTCGTAGCGACGCCGCCGGGGCCGCCCGCGAAGAGGAAAGCGCGCCCGGATCCGTCGGCCGCGCGTTGCGCCCCGACGAGCACGTCGCCGAAGCCGTCGCCGTTGACATCGCCCGCGCTGGCCACCGAACAGCCGAACTCGCCGCGCGCGTCGCCGGACCCTCGGAGCACGATCGTTGTCGTCGCGGGGACCCCGCTCGCGGACCCGAGGAAGACATACGCCTCGCCGGGCGGCACCGACGAGATCTCCGACTGCGGCTGTCCCACGACGATGTCGCTGAAGCCGTCGCCATTGACGTCGAGCACGCTCTCGTAGGACCCATCCCCGGCGCCGCGACGCCCCTCGACGGTGAACTGCCAGGTCGCGCTCGACACCATGGTCGAGGTCCCGGGGTGGACCCGCCAGAACACCACGCCCACCGGGAGGTCCGCCCCCGGTCGAGCGCTGCCGCCGGCGACCCGCAGCGGCGCGCCGATCGGGCGTGTACACCCGCGGTCGCGACACAGGTCCAGCGTCACGTCGGCGACGCCCGGCGGGAGCTCCCAGCGCAACTGGGGGCGGCGGGACAGCACGATGGCCGTTGACAACGGCGCCAGCAACCGTGGCGCAACCACGCAGGCGGCGCCGTCGCGCACATACCCCCGGTCGCAGGAGAAGCCACAGGCGCCTCGCTCGCAGGTCGCGGCCCCGTGGGTCGGTGGGGCGGGGCATGGCGCGCAGGCGCTCCCACAGGAGTCAGGGCTATCGTCGCGCGCGCAGGCGCTCCCGCAGGCATGGAAGCCGCTGTTGCATACGATCCCACAACGTACCCCGTCGCAGGCCGCGGCGCCGTTGAAGGGCACCGCGCAAGGGGTGCAGGCGCTCCCACAGGTGGAGGGGTCCATGTCGTTCGCGCAGCGCTCGCCGCAGAGGTGCTGCCCGGCCGCACAGGATCGCACGTCGGGGCCCGAGTCCGGACTGGCGTCCGGCGAGTCCGGTGTGGCATCGCGCGCGGGACCATCCGCAGGCGAGGTCGTGTCCGTAGCGCCCGCCGCGTCGGTGCCCGCGTCGGTCGCCGCATCGATCCGCCCGTCGCCCGCCAGGTCGCCCGATGCATCGCTCGAGATGTCACCGGGCGCGTCACCGGCCACGTCCGGGGCAGCGTCGGACAGTACGTCCCTGGGCGCGTCCGGCGCACGAACGTCCGTGGGCGCGTCCGGGCCGCCGTCGAGCGGGGCGCCGACGTCCGGAAGGTCCACGGGACCATCGGCGCTGGCCTCACTGGTCAAGCCGTCCGGCGTGAGGGGACCGTCGGGACCTGCCTCCACCGGCCCGAGGTCGGTGCCTCCGTCGGTGAGCGCCGGCGCGTCGCTGCCGTCAGCCGTGGCCACATCGATGGGCACGTCCCTCGGGACGGAGGCGTCCGCCGGGCCAGTGCAGACGCAAGCGCCGAGGCGTCCATCCGCGCCGCAGACCTGCGCGCCGGTGCGGCCGTCGGTGCAGGCGCACGCAACGCTCGCGCCCGGGTTGCACGCCGGGTCGGCGCTGCACCCTCCCAACCCCGCAAGGAACAGCAGCCCGAACAGGGCGCCGCGAGGGTGTGATGAGACAGGTTCGATCGCGTTCACCTTATCCCGCTCCTTCGGCCCCCGGAGAGTCCATCGGGGAGGATACACCCTTCGGCGCGGCTCTTCCCAGGTGCGGCACGCGGACGCTTCGGGCTCTCATCGTGTCACCCGAGCCCTCGGCGCCCGCACCCTGGTTGGAGCACCCACCCCCTCGAAGGATCGGCATACAAATTTGCCCCTGCGGCGCCAGAGTGGTAGCGCCTTCCCCCGGAGAGCGTCGGAGGGTCGATGGCGAGACAGCTTCAGTGCGTCGTCCGGGGGCGGGTGCAGGGCGTGTTCTTCCGCGCCAGCACCCAGCGCGAGGCCCGCAGGCTCGGCCTCACCGGCTGGGTCCAGAACCGCCCCGACGGCTCCGTCGAGGTCCTCGCCGAGGGCGAGGAGGACCCCCTCAAGGAGTTCCTCGTGTGGCTCCAGCGAGGCTCCACCGCCGCCCGCGTCGACCGCGTGGACACCCGCTGGAGGGGCTTCTCCGGCGACCACGGCGACTTCCGGATCGTCGAGTGACCCTCAGGGGCGCCGTCCTCGCGACCTTTGCCAGCTTCTTCCTGTGCCTCACGTCCGTGTGGGCGCAGAACCCACCTTCACCTACAGCGCCCGCCATCACGGGGACACCCTCTACGGAGGAGGGTACCGTGGGGCGCACGGTGGCGGAGCTTGATGCGCTCCTGGGGAGGCTCACCGACGGCAGCGCCGAGGCCCGCCGGGAGGCGGCCCAGTCGGTGGTTGATTCCATCGAGCGGGAGGACGTGCCCGCGGTGCGTCAGCGCCTGCTGGCGCCCTTGAGGGCCGAGCCCGAGCCCATGCGCTTCAAGATGATCCGGGCGATCCGTACGGTGACCGACGCGAGGCCCAACGCGGAGTACGACCTCCTGACGCTGCTGTGCGCCCAGCCGAGGAGCCGCGACCTGGACATTGCCATCGAGCGGATCACCCTGGCGAGGGGGCTCGGAAGGATCCCCACGGCGGACGCGGGCCGGGGGCTCCTGGCGCTGGCGGGGGCCTTCAACGGGGTGTTCCGCCAGGAGGTCGGGCGCATCGTGAGGGCCCAGACCCGGGACTACATCCTCCCGGCGATGATCGAGCTGCGGAGCCCGAGCGAGAACATGCGGGTGTTCCTCCGTCAGGTGCGCGAGGCCCTCCGGAGGGTGACCCCCGGGGAGACCGTGCAGCAGCACGACAACGCGCTCCTGGCGGAGATCCTGCGGGCCTTCGGGAGCATCCGTCAGCAGGACGCCATGAAGGTGGTGGTGTCCTTTGCCAACTCCGACCGGGCGCAGGTGAGGGACGCCGCCCGCTGGGCCGTGAACCAGTACGGCCGCGAGGCCCTGAACGCCCTGCGCGAGGCCTACGAGATGTACGAGGGCCACCCCCCGACGGCGGGCTGGGGCTGGGAGCGCGTGGCCAGGGAGCTCTACAGCGCCAACGACCGGCGCCGCGCCCTGGAGGTGCAGAGGGCCTTCGAGGAGGGCCTCGCCGCCGGGCGCGAGGGGCGCCACGACGTGATGCTCCAGCGGTTTCGGTATGTGCTCTCGCGGCACCCGAGCTTCGAGCGCCGCGGGGAGATGGTCCCGGCGCTGGAGGCCACGGCCCGCGCGCTGGAGGGCACCGACGCGGTGAGGGCCCAGGCGGTCTATCGCCTGGCGCTGTGGGTGGACCCGGAGGGTCCTCGCGCCGGGGCGATGCGCTCGGCGGTGCTCTTCCTCGACGCCGAGAGGGCCCTGGCCCGCGGGGTGGCCGAGCCCGAGCTCTACCGCGCGGCGCTGCGGGCGGACGGGTCCAACGCGCGCGCCCAGGGGCAGTTGGACCGCGTGGAGCAGGTGGCGGTGCTGCGCGCGCGGCGGGTCCGGCGGCTCTTCGGCGCGCTGGCGCTCCTGGGCCTCGCCCTGGGCGCGCTCTGGGTGGTCCTCCGGCGCCCCGAGGGCCGCCGCTGGGTGGGGCTGGACTCGACCCCGCCAGCCACGGCATCGCCCGCGCCCACGGTGGCGTCGAGCGAGCCCGTGTAGGGGCCGCTACGAGTGTGCTGACGGCTCACTGGTTGGCGTCCGCCGAGCGGCCGGTCCGAACGCGAATTCATCGACGGATCGATACCTTGATTTTCTCAGTGAGGCCCGGTGATCGTGGCGCTGCCCGAGTGCGTCACGCCCCCGGCAAGCGCCGTCGCGCCGTCGTAGGTGACCTCGGCGCTCCCCGAGGCCGAGAGCGCCAGCGGGTTTCCGGTGACCTGGCACTGCCGCAGGGTGATGTCCGCGCTGCCCGAGGCCAGCACCGCCGCGCCCGCCCCGCGCAGGGTGCAGCGGGTCAGGGTCACCGTGCAGCTCCCCGAGGCCGTCACCGCAGGCCCCACGGGGTTGTCGATGGTCACGTTGTCGAGCACCACCGTGTCGCTGCTCGCGCAGACCACCGGCGCGTGCGCGGTCCCCTGCTGCGCGCCGGAAGGCCCCGTCGGCGCGACCGGAGGCGCCGGGACCGCGGGGGCGCTCCCCGGGACCTGCACCGTGAGGCCCCCCACCTGCACCGTCTGCCCGCCCGTCGGAGACTGCTGCACCGTGACCGTCCCGCCCTGGCCGGTCACCTGCACCTGCTGGCCCTGGGTCCCTCCCTGGACCACCTGCACCGTCCCGGGCTGCGGCGTGGAGGGCGCCGCGGGCGCCGCGGGCGGGGTCCCGGTCTGGACCGTCACCGCGCCGCCGCCGCCCTGGACCTGGACCTGCACCTCCGCCGGATTGTTCTTGCGGCACGCGCCCGTGGAAAGAAACAGCGCGGCCCAGCACATGGATCGTTGGAACATGGGATCTCCCTCGCCGCGGAGAATACATGAAAATTGGAAGCACGACTCCCCCGAGGCGACCGACCCCGGGACGCTGCCCGAGCCACGTTCACAGGCGACAGGTGTTGCCGAGGCAACTCCCGGAGCAGCAGTCGGCCGTCGTGATGCACGGGCCCCCGGCAGAGCGGCAGCTCGTCGCGCGGCAGGTGTTGGCTCTGCACGCGAAGGAGCAGCAGTCGGCGTTGCCGGTGCACGACAACCCGGCGCCGCGGCAGCTCGGTCCGCCGCAGGTTCCGCCGGCGCACGCGCCCGCGCAGCAGTCGGTGTCGGCGCCGCAGCGTTGCCCTCCGGGCCGGCAGCCGGGGGCGCGGCAGGTGCCCCCAAAGCACACCCCCGAGCAGCAGTAGATGCCGCCCCCGCAGCCGGAGCCCGGCGCGCCGCAGGCGTCGCTGCCGCACTCGCCCACCGCGCAGCGCCCCGAGCAGCACTCGGCGTTCATCGTGCACGACGCCTGGAGGCTCCGGCACCCGCGGCACGCGCCGCCCTGGCAGCTCAGGCCCGCGCAGCACTGCGGCGACGCGGTGCAGCCGACGCCGCTGGTGTTGCACAGCCCGCAGGCGCCCGCGGTGCACACCAGCCCCGTGCAGCAGGTGACGCCCGCGCCGCACGACTGCGCGCGCGCCCGACACACGGCGGTCGAGACGCAGGCCCCGGCCACACACGCGAGGCCCCCGCAGCACGGCGCGGCCGCAGCGCACACGCCGCCCGCGGCGACGCAGGTCGGCGCCGTGTCCATCGGCGGCGCCGTGTCCATCGATGGCGCCGTGTCCATCGGCGGCGCAAGGTCCGGTGGGGGCTCCGTGTCCAGGGGCGGGGCTCGGTCCAAGGGCGAGGTGTCCGACGCGGGCGCGGTATCCCGTGCAGGGGCCGTGTCGAACGGTGCCGCCGTGTCCGGCGGCGGCGAGGTGTCCGGGTGGGTCGGGGCGTCGAGCGCGTCGGGCGCACCCGGGCGATCGGACGCGCCCCCGAGGTCCGCCGCGGGGGTGTCGGGCGTGACGGCGACCTCGGGCGAGGTGTCCCGCGCTGGCGGGGCCGCGTCGGGCCCTCGGTCGGGCGTGACGGTGTCGCTCGCTGCGTCGGCAGCGACGTCGGCGTCGGGCGCCATCGGCTCGGCTGCGGCGCCGTCGGCGAGGTCGGCCGGCGCGTCCCGATCGAGGGATGCGGCGCCGTCGGCCGTGGCGCCAGCGTCGTCCCCGCGCGGGAGACCGCTCTGCGCGGGGCCGCACCCGACCCCACACCCGAGCGAAAGGACCACCCACACCACGACATGAAAGCGACTCAAGCTGCGCCCGTCCTAGCTGGTCTCGCCAGGAACGCAAGTTCGCGGACGTGACCCAAGGCCCGGCGGCCTCTGGCCAGCGCTCGCGGCGGGTGACGCGCGCTCCGTCGGCGGCACTTCGGCGGCCCACGCATCGACTTGAGGGGGGACTGTCTCACCCCACATTGGCACGTAGGGACCTGCGGTGCCGTCAAGGGAATACGCAAGACACGCGTTCTTCGCGCTCTTCGGCGGAGATTGAGGCGGCGGGCTGGTAGAGTCACCAGGCGATGAGGCTCCCCTCCGCCAGCTCGGCCCGTCGGTCCGTGGCCGCCGTAGCGGTCCTGGCGGCGACGCTCGCGCTGCTCGCGAGCTTCCCTCGCGGAGCCTCGGCCCAGGACGCCTCGTCGGCCAACGACGCAGGCACGGTCGCCGGGGGCTCCGCGGGGGCCTTCGAGGAGGTCCCCGCGGTGCCCGGTGGCTCGACCACACCGCCGGCCTCCGCCGAAGGCCAGCCCGTGCGGGTCCAGGTGGGCGCCCTGCCGGTCATCGTCCACGGCGTGGACCTCAAGACCGGCACCGCCACGGTGACCTACTGGTTCTGGACGCGCTGGAGGGGCGCCGGGGACGTCACCTCCCGCATCGAGGTCGCGAACGGCGTGCTCGACGCGTGCGAGCACGCGGAGCACTACGTGACGGACGGTGTCCACCATGCCTACGCGCGCTGCCGGGCGACGGCGCGCGTGGAGGTTGACTTCCGCGCGTTCCCGCTCGACCGCCACGAGCTGCGCGTGGAGTTCGAGCACATCGCGCTCGACGAGACCCTGCTGCGCTTCGCGGTCGACGAGCCGAGCCTCCGGAGCGCTCGGAGCCCGCCGCTCGCCGGGTGGATCCTCGAGCGTCCACGCTTCGACGTGGTGCGCCACAGCTACCGCACCAACTGGGGGGCTCCCTACGTCGCGCTGGACGACCAGGCCGCGTACTCCCGGTTCCGGATGCGCATCACCATGCGGCACGCGCCCGCCGCGGCGTTCGCCAAGACGTTCCTTTCGCTCATGCTCTCGGTGCTGATCACGGCGCTGGCGTTCTGGATCGACCCGACCGACACGGGGGCGCGCATCGGCCTCGGCGTCGCCGGGACCTTCGGGGCGCTGACGTCGCAGGTCCTGGTGGCCTCCAACCTCCCCGACATCGGGTACATGACCCTCTCGGACAAGGTCCATGTGGCGGCCCTGGGGTTCATCTTCTTCGTGCTGATGGAGTCCGTCGTCGTCGCTGCCTTCGCGCGCAAGGGGCAGGCCGAGCGGGCGGCGCGGATCGACCGCGGCGCGATGGTGGCTTCGTACACGCTCTTCCTCGGCACCGCGCTCGCGCTCATCGTGGGAGCATGAAATCGTGTGGTTCGCGGCGGCGCCGCGCCGCGCGAGGCCGCTGACCCTCAGGGCCGCGCCAACCGGCCGCGGGCGTACCTCGCCGCGGCGCTCACGGCCTCGTCAGGGTCTTCGCAGAGCGCGTCCACCAGGGCGAGCGCCCTCGGCGCGGCGCGGCGGCCGAGGCGCCCGAGCGCGACCGCCGCGCACCCACGGACCGCCGCCTCCCGGTCCACGGCGAGGCGCGCGAGCTCGGGCAGCGCGCGCGCCCTCGTCGCGGCGGGGTAGGTCTTCAACGTCAGGAGCATCGCCGCGTCGCAGCGAAGCGCCGCGTGCTCGCTGCGGGCGCCGGCGAGCGCGGCCTCGAAGCTCGTCGGCGCCGGGTCGAAGAACCTCCCCCGCCCGGGTCGGAGCGCTTCGAGCACCGCCTGGACCAGCGCGCCCGAACCGCGGTCGAGGCATCGCTCGAGCTGCGGGTAGCTCGTCGGGGTCATCTCCGTGAGGGCTCCGGCGACGAGGACTCCCTTGTTGGGCCTCTCCCCCAGCGCAGCGAGCTCGTCGAGGCACCCCAGCCGCGCGAGGGCGACCAGCGACCACCGCGTGGCGCTCCGGACGACGTCGTCGCATGCGACGTCGCGCAGCGCGTCGGTGGCCGCCGCCGCGCCCGGAGGGCCCAGGAACGCGAGGGTGTACGCGGCCTGCCAGCCCGTCTCAGGGTGGCGTAGGTGCGCCACCAGCGCGGGCACCCCGGCCGCTCCGAGGACCAGCAGCCGTTGGACGGCGTCCGCCCCGGTGATGGGGCCATTGACGGCCCCGAAGCGACCCACCAGGGCCCGTGCCC
The DNA here is from genome assembly GCA_016218725.1 of Deltaproteobacteria bacterium. GTDB lineage: Bacteria > Myxococcota_A > Polyangia > Polyangiales > JACRDB01. Next base: position 33,860 of record JACRDB010000148.1, on the reverse strand, counting down.
GCTCGCCCACGGGGAGGCTCGCGAGGCGCGCGTCCTCTTCGTCTCTGGCGAGGGCTCGCTCGGCGCGGCTGGGTGGCTTCATGGCGTCCCCGGCGATGGTACCCCGGCTCGGCCGAACGCGCGTGAGGGGCTCGACCGGCCGGACAAGACCCCGGCGACGTGGAGCCTGCGCGCCTCGCTGGACTTCCGTGTTGCGTGGGAGGAGACGCCTACCGTGAGAAGGTCACCGAGCGTCTGCGGACCGCCCCGACGCCTAGCTGTGCCCCGAGGGCGTATTGAACACGGTTCGGGGTAGCTGTGGTGGTCCCGCACGCGAAGCCTCAGGATCGGTGGCGTACCGCACGGCTGAACGCTGGGCCAGCGCGGCGCCAGGGGCCGCTGGGGTCAGGGAGTTGGCGCACGGTAGATCCCGTTGGGTGGAGTGATGAACCGGGCGCCAGGGACGTTGGCAGAGAATCGGAAGTTGGTCAGCGTCATAGCCGGGCCCCCCCCGATTCCAGGGCCAAAAGCTGCGCGAGCGAACCGGACCTCAAGCGTGGTGTCTGTCAATGCGACCACCTCGAAGGTTGGCACGTCCACAAAGGGCGTTGCCTCCGCAGGCGTCTCCAAGGTGTTGAACACGAACGTGCGCTCCAAGGCGCACCGACCAACTGTCCCGGGCATGAGGGAGCGACTGGGAAGGACCTGCGCGGTACAGTGCAACCGCACCTGTTGTAGCGGTACCGGTCCCGGGGGCAGTGCTGCCAGGAAGTCTGCGGCGAATTCGACGCGGTACACAACCGGAAAGTCTACTACGCCAGGCTGCGGCGCGACGCGGACGAACGCACGCGCCCAGTCGCTGCCCGCGAGACGCTCCGGGGGCCTCGGCCCGCTACCGGAGTCGACGAGGAACGAGAACGCGTACGTCGGTGCTGGCGGCGTGCAGCCGCACGTCGGTACGCCCCCGTCGCCGCCCGCGTGCGCGTCTCGCGTCTCGGCGTCCACGATCTCGCCCACCACATCGCGCACCGCGTCTGTGATCGCGTCCATCATGCCCCGATCCTCCTCGTGGCGGTCGTCGGCGACGTCCATCCCGGCGGTGTCCATCGCGCCGGGCGCGTCGGGGTCAGCGCGATCCATCGGGTCACTGCGATCCGTGGGCGCTGCACGATCATGCCTGTCGCCGTCGGGCAGAAGAATGTCGAGCAGACCACCGTCGCGGCCTGACATCACAGACCCTCTGCCGGAGCAGGCCAGCATCACAAGATGGATTGCCACTGCGCCACTGAGCGAGCCCGCGACGATCCTAGAACGCATTCCCATCGAAGCCTCCGCGCGGAGACCACCGCACGGCCGTCGAGAGACCGTCAAGGCGAACTCCTGGCTTCACCTTACAACGCGATTTGGGGGAAAAGCAAGACGGCCGCGCTCTTCCTCGGAGCGTCTCCGGCACGCTCTCTGCGCGCCCGCGGCAGCGCGCTGGCTCGGTCAGGTGGCGCGCGCGTCGTCCTTGGCCAGCGCGTTGATGTGGCGGTTCTCCAGCACCGCAGCGGGAGAGCCCTCTCGGGCCACCCGGAGCATCGCCTTGCCGACCCGCTCGGTGGTCGTCACGAGGCCCGGGGTGTGGGCGTTGACGACCGGGAAGAGGGGCCCGGTCACGGAGTAGAAAGCGCGGCAGAAGCGGGTCCTCGACACGATGCCGTGCATAGGCTGGATGATCCCTGGCCGGAACATGTAGGTCGCCTTGAAGGGGAGCTTGCGCACGGCGTTCTCGGTCTTGCCCTTGACCCGCGCCCACATCGAGAGCCCCCTCTCGCTCGCGTCGGTCCCTGCGCCCGACACGTAGATGAAGGTCATCCCGGGGTCGAGCCGGGCGAGCAGCCGGGCCGCCGCCAGGGTGAAGTCGTGGGTCACGCGGGTGTAGTCGGCCTCGGACATCCCCGTGGAGGAGACGCCCAGGCAGTAGAAGCAGGCGTCGTAGCCCGACAGCTCGCCCTCGATGGCCGAGAGGTCGGACAGGTCCGCGTGCACCAGCTCCCGGAGCTTGTCGTGCGGCTGCCCCGTGCCGCTGCGCCCGACCGCCAGCACGCGCTCCACGCCCGGGTCGAGCAGGCACTCGCGCAGCACGCCCTGACCCACCATGCCGGTGGCACCGAAGAGGATGATCTTCACGCCGTGGTTCCCTTCTCCAACCAATCCGCCGGGTCTTGTCGGCCAGGACCCTAGCACTCAGCAAGCGAAGGTGAGAACGTCTCCTCCGTGGGAGCAGCGGAGCGCCATCGTGGACCCTATACCAGGCCCGTCGGGCCCACGCTCCAGCGGTACCCTGAAGCCGGAAGAGGGTGTTGCGGAGCGATAGAACATGGTGTAGGATTCCCACCTACACCATGAGACTCCGGCGTCTGGTCCTCTTTCTTGTGTTCGCCGCATGCGTTCCGGACGAGGCTGCGATGCCTCCGGAGGGGCCCGCGGAGACCGAGGAGCAGATCGCGCTCTTCCCGGCCCGAAACCTGTTCCCGGAGCCCGCGGGGCGCGCGGCGCGGTACCCGATCGTCCTGGGCCATGGCTTTGACGCCTCGCCCACCAATCGTTGGGGCTTCAACGGTGTGGCGGAGGCGCTGCGGCGGGACGGGCACCGGGTGTATGTAGCCATCGTCCCGCCCTACGACTCGCCTGCGGTTCGCGCCCGGAGCCTGGCGGGCACGGTGGACCGCGCCCTCGCGGAGACCGGCGCCGGGAGGGTGAACCTCATCGCTCACTCCATGGGCGGCCTGGACGCGCGAGAGCTCATCTCGGTGCTTGGCTACGGGGACCGGGTGGCCTCGCTCACCACCATCTCGTCGCCTCATCGTGGGACCCGGGTGGCGGACGTGGCGCTCTCGCTCCTGCCGAACGCCTCCGACGGGGTGGTCAACGCCTTGGCCTCGGCGTGGGGGCTCACCTACAACCAGCTCGCCGGGGACAGCCATGTGCGCGCGGCGATGACGGCCCTGGCAGAGTCGAGCGCGCCGGCGTTCAACGCCTCGCACCCGGACGATCGTCGGGTGTACTACCAGTCCTGGGCGGGGGTGAGCAGCCTCGCCGGGATCCCGGGGCCCAATGACTACAACGCCTGCATGGGGCGTCTGCTCCGGCAAGCTCGCCGGGCCGACGTGCTGGACCCGACGCTGGCGCCCATGGCCGCCCTCACGGCGCACGGCGCCGAGCTCCGGCCCAACGACGGCATGGCCACGGTCACCAGCGCCACCTGGGGCACCTTCCGTGGCTGCATCCCCGCGGACCACCTGGACGAAGTGGGACAGGTCCGCGACCAGGGGATGAACGAGCGCACGGGCTTTGACCACCTGCGCTTCTATCGCACCGTGGCCTTTGACCTCGCCGCCCGCGGGCATTGAGGCCGCTCCCAGGCGTCGCGGGAGGGTCACGGTCCTCCAAACCCGGTGGAGGTGAGGTATGCGGTGACGACCCGGTGGGTGTCATCAAAGCCGGTGTAGTCGAGCCGGACGCTCGCGTCGGCGGGGTTGTGCGGTCGGTCCACGATGACGGTCATGTGCATGCACCAGCCGGCGCCGACCCGGCAGCCGGAGCCCGAGGCGTCCACGCGCACGGCGCCTCCCGCGCGGGGCCAGCGCGCGCCCAGGGCGATCATCCCCGCGGCGTTCTGCGAGCGGGTGCCCGAGGGGCCGTCCTGGGACCAGACAAAGTACCCCCGGCGGAGCTGCCCGACGATGGCGTCGTCCAGGCCCGAGCCGCCGCCGTCGAGGTCGTAATACACCACGCGTCCCGCGGTGCGGCGCCCGGGATCCAGGCCCCGGACAAAGAGCTGTCCGAGAAGCTCGTGGGCCACGAAGCTCCCGCTGGAGTGCGCCGCGACCAGGACTCGAGCGCCGTCGCCCAGGCGCGGGAGGAGGTGCGCGATCAAGCGCGAATTGCCTATCTCTCGCGCGCTATAGCCCGCGTCGGCGGGACCCTGGACGGCGTAGACATGTCGCACCCCGTAGGCTCGCAAGGCGTCGTGATAGAGCCTGGAGACCCACGCCTGGGACCACTCCGCCTGCACGGCGTAGCCTGCATACCCGATAAACACCTGCTGCGACGAGGCCACCCCGGTGTCCCGATAGGCGACCCCAAGCCCCACGGACTCCCAGGGGAGCGTGTCAAAATCCGGCGGAGGCGGGGGTGGGGGCGGCGGTGCTGGTGGTGGCGGGGTAGGGGCGGCGTCTCTTGAGGCATCGCTCCGGTCCGCGGAGGCTACATCGGACGTCTCTGCGAGGTCAGTTATCGTATCCGTTATCGTATTGGTTATAATGTCCTGTAAATCCTCGCGGAAGCCGCCGTCGGTGGATTCTGTGACGACATCGAATGCATCCCCGGCGGAGGGACCGTCGGCGCTGTCTCCACAACCGATGAGCGCCCCCAGGGCGAAGAGCCACTGGCGCGGTCGCTTCAAGGGACCGAACCATCGGACAGGCCATGGGGGCTCCATGGGAGGGGAGTGTACGCGCTCCTGACGGGACAACCACACTGACCCTTGAAGATGGCAGGATCTTCTTGTTCGACTCGGCGTTCCCGGGCGAAGAAGATCCTTGCACGGAGCTGCGCTACCTCGGGCGTCGGAGTGATCCACCTCGCGCCGGGCACCTACACCGTCGAGGCTGCGACCGACGCTGACGAGAACGACTACGTGCGGTTTCGCAGGAGCTGAGCTCATCGTCGCGGGGCTGGGATGGACGGGGGCGCGGGGCGTTCGCCGCGGTGAGGTCACCGCAGCCGATGGGCGTCCGCCCCGTGACCGCGCCGTGCGGGCTGCGCGTCCGTGCAGCCCCCGCCGTGACCCTTAGGACGAAGCGCCTGCCGCGGTGCTAGGGCCCGAGGAGCCTCGGCAGGAGCAGCACGAGCCCAACCAGCAGGCTCACCCCCACCCCGAGGAGGAGCCCGACCTTGAAGGACCCGTCGTCCTCCGGGGGCTCGCTCCGTACCTCCCGCGCCGGGGCGCTGTAGCCCACGGCCTCCAGGGTGAGCTGCACCGGGTCCGGCGGGCCCAGGGCCGGGACCTTCAACGGAGCCTCCAGGTCCAGGAGCGACGCAGGGGCCTCGGGCTCGTCCTCCACGGGGATCTCCGCTTCGAGCACCGCCAGCGTCGGCACCTGCGCCACCAGGGGGATGGGCTCCGGCTCCTGCGAAGGCCCGCTGGCCCGAAGCTCGAACGGCGCCGGCGGCGCGGGGCTCGCGGGAGGGTGCGCAGCGGGGCCCGCGGGCGGCGCGGCCGTGGCGCTCGCGGGCGTGTGCACCGCGGGGTTCGTCGGCTCCGGCGGCGCCGACGAGATCCTCCGCGGCAGGAACGCCGGCTCCGTGCGCTTCGGCGCGGCGGGCGGCGCCGACGACGGGAGCGTGGGCGTCGGCGACGGCAACGGCGGCCTCGTGGGCGCTCGCAGCCGCGAGGTGCCCGACGGAGGCGTCGCCACCGGCGCCCGCGCCAGGAAGCCCGGAGGGAGCGTCGTCGGGCGCTTCTTGACCTCCTGCGGAGGGCGCCCGGTCCCGTGGGCAGGACTCGGCGGACGCCACCCCCGCCCCCCGGGAGGCGCCAGCGTGGCCCGAGGGTGCACCAGCGTCCCGCCCTCACCATCAAGGTCCCGCGCGACAGGCGCCGGGGGCCGTACCCGACTCTCCAGTACGCTCTCCGGAGACGGAATGCTCGCTCGCTCCTCGGTGACCGATGCCTCGGGCACCGCCACCACGGTCACCGCCAGGGGAGCGGGAAGCTCCGACGCTTCGGGTGCGGGGTCCATGCCCTGCGGGGCGCTCGCCGCACCCAGGAGCGCGGGCTCCGGGTCCAGGGGCGGGTCCGAGGGGGTGGGTTTTGGCGGCGCGTTGGCGGCGAGGATCAGGGCCCGCTCTCGGCGGACCTTTGGGGCGGCCACGGCGGCCATGAGCCGGGCGACCTCGCGGTGGCTGGCGAGGTGCGCGCGCAGGTCTCGCTCGATGGCTTCGAGCATGGCCCCGGCGGAGGCGAAGCGGTTGCGCGGCTGGGGCGAGACGGCCGTGGCGCAGATGGCGTCGAGGGCCTCGGGCACGTCCTGGACGAAGCCCTGGAGGGCCTGGTAGGGCTCCCGGGACACGCTGGTGAAGCTCCCCAGGTCGGCCCTCTCGGGGAACATCCGCCGGAGCCCGATGGCCTCCCAGAGGGTGACCCCCATGGCGAAGACGTCCGCGCGGTGGTCCAGGGGCTCGTTGGTGAGCTGCTCCGGGGCCATGAACGCGGCCTTGCCCTTCAGGGCCCCGGCGCGGGTGGTGGAGCGCACGCCGTCGGCGCGGGCGATGCCAAAATCCGTGAGCCTGGCGACCCCGTCGGAGCCAACAAGAATGTTCTGCGGGGACACGTCCCGGTGGACCAGGTTCAGGGGCTTGCCGTCGGGGCCCGTGAGGTGGTGGGCGGCGTCCAGGCCCCCGAGGGCGTCGAGCACCACCCGGAGCACGATCCCGAGGGGGATCCCCCGACGGGCCCGGGACGCCACGGACTGCACCGCCGCCAGGGTGTCCCCTTCGATGTAGTCCATCACCAGGTAGAGCTGCCGGGGTGACGGGTCCTCCGGGGCGCCGCCGCCGAGTTCCAGAATGGGCACCACGTTCGGGTGGTGGAGCCTGGCGGCCACCCGGGCCTCGTCTTCGAACATCTGCGCGAAGACCTCGTCCTCGGCCAGGTGCGGGTGCAGCACCTTGATGGCCACCAGGCGCTCGAAGCTCTGCCCTGCGCGCAGGCGCCCGAGCCACACGTTGGCCATCCCCCCGCTGCCCAGGAGCCCGAGCACCTCGTAGCGACCGATACGGTCCGGCGACGGGTGCAGGGTCTTCGGCGCGGCGGACGACATCGCCACAAGCTGTAACAACACACCGTCGCCGGTGGCAACTACGGTCGGTGTCCGTGCTCCGCGCTGACCCGGGTGCGGACTCCACCCCGCACGAGGAAATCTCCCTCGACGCGCAGCCACCGGGGCCTCGCGGCGGCCACCAGGTCGTCCAGGAGCTGGTTGGTGACCGCTTCGTGGAAGGCCCCGCGGTCGCGGTAGCTCCAGAGGTAGAGCTTCAGGCTCTTGCTCTCGATGCAGAGCTGGTCGGGGACATAGGTGATCTTGAGCCGGGCGAAGTCCGGCTGCCCCGTCATGGGGCACAGGCACGTGAACTCCTCGGTCTCGAAGACCACCTCGAAGACCCTCCCGGGCCTCGGGGACGCGAAGGTCTCCAACCGGCTGCTCGGGCGGGTGACCGTACGCCGGGGCAACGGGTCCAGGGTGGCCGTCGGGGGGAGCTTCTTGCGTGCCATGGGGGGCCTTCCTACCCTACCTTGAAGCGCTCCGGGACCCGGGCGTAGGGGATCGGGTCCGGGACGGCCGCGCCGTGGAAGCCCCGGAGGCGCAGGAGGCAACTGTCACAACGCCCGCAGGCGACAGTCTCCCCGTCGTAGCAGCTCCAGGTGAGGGCCAGCGGCGCGCCCAGGGACACCCCCAGGCGCACGATGGCGGCCTTGTCCCGGTGCATGAGCGGCGCGTGGAACGTGGGCCGGGTCTCCGGCCGCGTGCCCAGCCTCGCGGCCGCCTCGAAGGCCCGCAGGAAGGCCTCCCGGCAGTCCGGGTACCCCGAGGAGTCCTCCTCGACGAAGCCCACGAAGATGTCCCGGGCGCCCAGCACCTCGGCCCAGCTCGTGGCCAGGGACAACAGATGCGCGTTGCGGAAGGGCACGTAGCTCGCAGGGATGCCCTCGCGGTCCAGGGCGCCCTCCGGCAGCGGGATCGCGCGGTCCGTCAGGGCGCTCCCCCCCACGGCGCGAAGCCCCTCCAGGGAGACCACAAGTCTGCGCTTGTGGGGCACCTGGTAGTGCTCGGCGATGGCGTGGAAGGCCTGGGCTTCGCGGGCCTCGGTGCGCTGGCCGTAGTCCGCGTGGAGGAGGCAGAGGTCATGGCCCAGGCTCCGGGCCACGGCCGCGGTCACGCACGAGTCCATCCCTCCGGAGAGGGACACCACCGCGAGGGGAGCTGTCACGGGGGCGAACGGTCCCTCTGGTGCGGGGCCCCCGTCAAGGTGTGTATGTTCCCAGGGATGCCGCCGCTGGACCCTCAGCTCTTCGCGCTGGACCCTTCGCTCCTGTGGGTGATGCACTGCGCCGAGGGGCCGGTGCCTCGGGCGGCCACGGAGGCCGTGGCCAGGCTCCTGCCCTGCGAGACCAGGCCCTGGACCCTGCGCTTCCCGGACGATTTCCTGGGGATCCCCGCGGCGGCCAGGGCGTCCGCGGCGGCGGTGGTGGGGGCCCTGGCGGAGGACATCACGCTCGTGCCCACGACCACCAGCGGGCTGGTGACCGTGGCCCAGGGCTTCCCCTGGGAGCCCGGCGACGAGGTGCTGTCGCCCCTCGGGGAGTTCCCCTCCAACGCGTGGCCCTGGCGCTGTCTGGACCGCCGCGGGGTCACCGTGAGGGAGGTCCCGCTGTGGGAGGGCCACCGCGCCGCGGGGGAGCCCTCCACCCGGCCCGACGCGCGGCGCGCGGGCTTCGACCCCGAGGGGGCGCTCCTGGCGGCGGTAGGCCCCAAAACGCGCGTGCTGGCCGCCTCCTGGGTGCGCTTTCAAGACGGCCTTGTGCTGGACCTGGAGCGCCTGGGGCGGGGCTGCCGCGCGCGGGGCGTGACCCTCGTGGTGGACGGCATCCAGGGCGCGGGCACGCGCGTGCCGTCCCTGGAGGCATGCGCTGCGTTCGCCACCGGCGGGCACAAGGGCCTGCTGGCGCCGCAGGGACTTGGATTCCTGTGGACTTCCGCGGAGTTACGGCAGTCCCTGAGCCCCCCCGGGGGCTGGCTCGGCGTGGAGGGCTCGGTGGATTTCACGCGCCCGTGCACGGACTTCACCCGACCCTGGAAGCGCGACGGGACGCGCCTGGAGCACGGGGGGCCGAACCTCCTCTCCTGCGCGGCGCTGGCGGCGTCCCTGGAGACGCTTGCGGCGGCGGGGGTGGGGGCCATCGAGGCCCACGTCCGGGGGCTCACCCGGGGGCTCCTCGGGGCGCTCCGAGGGAGCGCCTGGGACGACGAGGCGAGGCGCCTCCTGGCGCTGTGGGAGGCGGGCCGGGTGGGGCCCATCGTGGCGCTGGAGGAGCGCCCCGGGGTGCTGGCCGAGGGGCGCTCCCGGGGGATCCTGGCGACGGCGAGGGAGGGCTACCTCCGGGTGGCGCTGCACGGGTACCACGCGCCCGACGACGTCGAGCGCGTGGCCCGGTGGCTCACGGGCGGGTGACGCGGAGGGTGTAGGCCCCGAGGGAGCCCGGGGCGAAGCCGTCCACGTAGAGCATGTGGGTGCGCGGGGTGGCGGTGAGGGTGGCGGCCAGGGACGACTGCGGGGCGCAGGTGGCGCCCTCGTCGTTGCAGTTGTGCTCGCCGGCGCCGGTGCGGACGTGGAGCACGGTGTCGAACGCGGCGGTGCCGCAGGTCTCGGCGGTGAGGGCGCCGGCGCCGACGCCCGGGCAGGTGACCCAGAAGTAGTTGTTCTCGGGGCCCGCGCCGCCGCAGGTGAGGCTGGAGAGGGTGCCGGCGCCGGAGGTGGTGCCGGTGATCGTGCTCATGCCGCTGGCGAGGGCCTGGAGGGTGCCCGCGCCGACGGGGAGGTGCTCGAAGTGAATGGTGACGCTCCCGGTGGCGCTGCCGTAGCCCGAAAGCACCAGGTAGTAGGTCCCGGGGTTGAGGGCGGTGAACACCGAGGAGCCGAGGCTCGTGCCGGTGCAGATCCGCTCGCTGTCGTCGTTGCAGACGCGGTCGCCGGCGAAGGCGGAGGGCACCGCGGTGGCGCCGCCGCCGGCCTCGGCCTGGGCGAAGAAGAGCACGGAGTCGAAGGTGCCGCGGTCCGTGAAGGCGTCGGCGTAGACGAACTCCCGGCGGGTGAGGGTGAAGCGGTAGAACACGTCCGCGCCGACGGCGACGGAGCCCGTGAGGCACGGGACCGGGAGGGAGTTCGAGGCCCCGACGGTGCTGGCGCCGACGATGTTGGACGAGGTGAGGGCCATGTTGACGGGCAGGGCGCCCGCGGGGCCGTCGTTGACGGGCGGCCCGGCGACGCAGGACCCGGCGACGCAGGCCTGGCCTCGGGCGCAGCGGGTGCCGCAGGCGCCGCAGTTGGTGGGGTCCGTGCGGAACCGCGCGTTGGGGTAGCAGCCCCCGGCGCAGAAGGTGCTGCCCGTGGGGCAGACGGACACGCAGGCGCCGGCGCTGCAGGCCTCGCCGACGCGGCAGGGGGCGCCGCAGCGGCCGCAGTGGAGGGAGCTCACGGTGGTGTCCACCTCGCAGCCGGTGGCGCCCGCGCTGTCGCAGTTGCCGAAGCCGGCGTTGCAGGTGCCGAGGGCGCAGGCCCCGGCCACGCAGCTCGAGGCCCCGTTGGCGAGGTTGCATGCGGCGTTGCAGGCGCCGCAGTGGAGCCGGTCCGTGCGGAGGTTGACCTCGCAGCCGTTGGCGGGGTTGCCGTCGCAGTCGGCGAAGCCCGCGGTGCAGGTCCCGAGGACGCAGGCCCCGTTGATGCACGCGGCGGCGGCGTTGGGGAAGGAGCATGCGTTCCCGCAGGCGCCGCAGTGGGCGAGGGAGGTGCGGGTGTTGACCTCGCAGCCGTTGCCGAGGGAGCGGTCGCAGTCCCCGGTGCCCCGGGCGCAGGTGACGCGGCAGGCGCCGGTAACGCACTCGGTGGTGCCGGAGGTGACCGTCGCCGGGCAGCGGGTGCCGCACACGCCGCAGTTGTTCTCGTCGGTCTGGAGGTCCGCGCAGAGCTCGCCGCAGATGGCCAGGGGCGGCACGCAGAGGTTCGTGCACGTCCCGTTGAAGCAGATGGCGCTGGCGCTGCAGCGGTTGCCGCACATGCCGCAGTTGTTGCGGTCCGTGCGGGTGTTGACCTCGCAGCCGTCGGAGGCGGTGGTGTTGCAGTTGGCGAAGCCCGTGTTGCACGCCCCGAGGCCGCAGGTGCCGTCGGTGCAGGTGGACGCGGCGTTCCGGGAGGCGCATGCGCGGCCGCAGGCGCCGCAGTGGGAGGGGCTGGTGCGGGTGTTGGTCTCGCAGCCGTCGGCGGCCATGCTGTTGCAGTTGCCGAAGCCGGTCATGCAGGTGATCCCGCAGGCGCTGGCCGCGCAGGACGGGGTGGCGTTCATCCCGCCGGGGCAGGCGTTGCCGCAGCGGCCGCAGTTCATGGCGTTGGTGGCGACGTTGGTCTCGCAGCCGTCGGCGCCCATCATGTTGCAGTCCGCGAGGCCCGAGCCCGCGGTGCAGGCGTACCCGCAGCGGCCCATGGCGCAGCGCGGCTCGGCGCCGGCGCCCGCGGTGCACCGCATGCCGCAGCCGCCGCAGTTGGCCACGCTGCTGGCGGTGTTCACCTCGCAGCCGTTGGCGGGGTTCATGTCACAGTCCGCGAAGCCCGCCGCGCAGGAGGCGACGGTGCAGCGCCCCGCGGCGCACCCGGCGGTGCCGTTGGCGACGGTGCAGGCCATGCCGCAGCCGCCGCAGTGGGCGGCGCTGGTCTGCGCGTCCACCGGCGCCCCGGAGCAGCAGACCCGGCCCGCGGGGACGGCCACGCCGCAGCCGCCGCAGTGGGCGGCGCTGGTCTGCGTGTTGGCGCAGGTGCCGGAGCAGCAGGTGGAGCCCGCGCCGCAGCCGTGGGTCGCGGTGCAGCCCGGCACGCAGGAGCCCATGCGGCACACGCTCCCGAGGGCGCAGTCGTCGTCCATGGTGCAGCCTACGCACATGTGGGTGGCGGTGTCGCAGCGCATGGTCCCGCCGCTGGAGCCGCAGTCCATGGCGTTGCGGCACCCAGGCGCGCAGCGGTTCATGGCGCAGTACTGGCCCACCGGGCACACGTCCTCGGCGGCGGTGCAGGCCACGCAGCGGTTCGTGGCGGTGTCGCACACGGGGCCTCCCATGGAGCCCGCGCAGTCCGTGGAGGCGCGGCACTCGCCGGTCATGCCGTCCGTGGGGGTGGTGTCCTCGGGGGTGGTGTCCGCGGCGTCCGGGTCCCCGTCGGGGGGGGGGGTGCTGTCCTCCGGGGTGGAGTCCATGGAGGTGCTGTCCGCGACGGCGGTGTCCCCTCCGCCGGAGTCCTGCGGCGCGCCGGTGTCCTGTGGCGCGCCGGTGTCCTGCGGCGCGCCGGTGTCCGCGACGGCGGTGTCCTCGGCGGCCGTGTCCGCGGCGCCGGTGTCCCCGGCGCCGGTGTCCGTGGTCGGCGGGGGCGTGTTGGAGGTGCTCGGCCCGCATGCCGCGAGGAGCGCGCCGAGCGCGTACGCGAGCGACCCTCGACGAACCTTCTCAAGCTGTCTCATGGAAGCATTTCCCTTGTGAAGTCGGCGCCGCGCTGGCGCCGTGGGAGCGCGCAGGGATCCCCCGATGGAGGGGCCCCGCGCGTCGCGGGCGCGGACCGCGGGCCTCGATGCTCGCGGTCCCACGACGGGCGCGTCGCCGGAATCCCCCGGACGCTACCACGGTCCTTCGGTAATCCGACAGCACCCCACCCCACGGGTTTCCGTTGCGCGGCACCCCCCGCGGCGCGATCCTCCGCGCACCCCGCGGAGTGAATGTCCGACCCCGCGCGGCCGTCCACCACACCACGACCCTGTCTCACCAGCCCATCAAGAGGTCCACCATGCACCCTGTTCGCTCCTCCCTCTTCGCGCTTGTGGCGCTCCTGCCCCTGGGCGCCTGTACGGTCACCACGAGCACCGCAGCCAGCGGGACGTTGTATGTCCCACCTCCGCCTACAACCACCGTGCAGGTAGGTGCGCCCGTAGGAATGGTTGGGGGTGGGGTGCAGGTGGGCACGCCGGTGGTGGGTGCGCCGGTGGGGGGTGTGGTGTCGAGCCCCAACGGGGTGGTGGTGACCATGCCTGCGGGGGGGGCGGCGTCGAACCCGAACGGCGTGGTGGTGGGGACGCCCAACGGCGTCACCGTCACGCGGCCCGTGGGGGGCGTGGTGGTGGGTTCGCCGGTGGGCGGAACGGTCGCGGTGGGGACGCCTGTCGGAGGCGCGATGGCGAACCCCAACGGGGTGAGGGTGGGCACGCCGGTGGGCGCTCCCGTGGGTACACCCAGTACGGTCACCGTGGGGATGGCGCCGACGGTGGGGGTGGCGGTGCCTCAGGGGCCGTCGGGGGTGGTGGTGGGCACGGCGCCGGGCACCACCACGCCCGTGGCGGGGCGGCCGGTGGTGGGGATGCCCGCGCCCGGGACGCTCGCGCCCAACGTGGCCACGGCGCGGCCCTCCGGGGGCGTAGTGGTGGGCTCGGTGGTGCCCGGGACGGCGCCCGGCACGACGGCGCCGGTGGCCGCTCGCCCCGGGGTGGTGGTGCCCTCGGTCGGTGGCGTCACCATCACGCAGCCGCAGGTGCGGCCGACGCTGGAGAACCCGCAGCCCATCCTCGTGCCCCCCGCGCCGCCCTCGCGCCCGTAGGGCCTTCGCGGTCACCTCCCGCGCGCGGCTTGATCGCCGTCAAGCTGTCCTCGCGCCGTGGGCGTAGAGGTCCTTGCCCATGGACAACTTGCGGCGGGTGGCGCTCCTGGGATCGTTGACGTGGACGGCATGCGAGAGCGCGGCGCCGCCCGTCGACGGGGCGCTCGACGCCCCGAGGGACAGCGTCGCGGACGCCCTCGCGGACGCCCCGAAGGACACCTCCTCGGAGGTGCTGTCCGACGCTACCCAAGACGCGCCTCAGGATGCGCCCCTGGACGCCCCGAGGACCGTGACGGACCCCTGGGAGAGCGCCCTGAGGATGGCCCGCTTCGAGGACCGCGACCCCGACCCGAGGGCGCTGGAGGTCACCCTGGAGGCGCGCCCTGGCGCCTGGGAGGTGTCCCCGGGGCGCAGCGTCCGGGCGATGACCTACAACGGCTCCGTGCCGGGGCCAATGCTCGAAGGCCGCGTCGGAGACCGCGTGGTGGTGCACTTCCGCAACGGCCTCGACGAGCCCACCACGGTGCACTGGCACGGCCTCCGCGTGCCCGCGGACATGGACGGGACGCACTTCGTCCACGCGCCCATTCCCCCCGGGGGCACCTTTGATTATCGCTTCGAGCTCCTCGACGCGGGGACCTTCTGGTACCACCCGCACCACCACACCGCCCACCAGGTGGAGCAGGGGCTCTACGGCGCCATCGTGGTGCGAGGCCCCGAGGAGCCCGCCGCGGACCGCGAAGGCGTCCTGGTCCTCGATGACCTCTTCCTGAACCGGGACGGCACCATCGGCCCGGAGTCCCTCGGGGACGTGCTCCCGGGCCGCACCGGAGACCTCCTCCTGGTCAATGGTCGCGCGGCGGCCACCATGCCCGCGCGCGCCGGGGCCACCTACCGCCTGCGCGTGGTAAACGCCGCCAACGCGCGCTACTTCCGGCTGTCCACCGCCGACGGGGCCCTCGCCCTCGCGGGCCTGGACGCCTCCCCGAGGGTGCCCGCCGAGCGCGCCGACGACGTGCTCCTGGTGCCCGGCCAGCGCGCGGACGTGCTCCTCACGGTGACCGCCGCGCCCGGGAGCGCCGGGGTCCTGCGCGCCCTGCCCTACGCCCGAGGCCCCGGCAGCGACCACGCCGCGCGGGACCTCCTGCGCCTCGCGGTGGAGCCGTCCCCAGCGCTCCCCCCGCGCCCGGTGAGCGACCCACGGGCCCAGGTCCCGCCGGTGGACACCCGCGGCGTGACCCCCCGCACGGTGCGCCTCGCCCAGGAGCTCGGTGACGGCGGCGCGGTGCGCTTCACGGTCAACGGCGGGGTGTACCCCGCGGTCCCGCCGATCGAGACCCGGATCGGCGCCACCGAGGTGTGGGACATCGTCAATGACACGCCCGCGGACCACCCCTTCCACCTCCACGGGTTCTTCTTCCAGGTGGAGCCCCGAGGAGGCATGGGAGCGCCTTCCCCGGGGGGCCTGGACACCCTCAACGTCCCGGCGCGGCAGACGGTGCGGATCGCCTTCCGCCCGGAGCGCCACCCCGGCATGTGGATGTACCACTGCCACATCCTGGAGCACGCCGAGCACGGCATGATCGGCGACCTCGTGGTCCGGCCCTGAGAGGGTGTCCAAGTGGTTTTTCCGGGCACTTGCGTCAGATCCACTGCGCTGGCCGGGGTGCTGTCAACTCGCCGTGCCACCCGCACGGCTTCGTTGGCATTCCGTGTCCAGCTCGCGGCTCTTCGCAAGTGCCTCGGAAAAACCACTTGGACACCCTCTGAGAGCTCGCGCCCTCGGGGTCAGGGCACCGCGTGGAGCGTGCCGAAGAAGCCCAGGGACCAGTGCCGCGTACAGTAGTACCCGTAGGTCCCCGGCGCCGCGAAGGTCACCGTGACATCGTCCTCGCCGGTGTCCGCGTGGGGGATCGGGCTCGACAGATCGTCCACCACCGCCCCGCCCTCGATCACGCCCGCGCGCAAGGGGTGCGCGCGCCAGTCGTTGCCGCCGTCACCGCGGAAGGTGACCCGCTGCCCCACCCGCACCCTGGCGCAGGCCGGGCGGAAGGAGAAGTCCAGCCCCACAAGAATCGTAGGGGACGCCTCCGCGGTGAGGTCCACCACGGCGCCCCCCGCCGGGTCGCAGCCGTGCATGGGCCTCATGGCCCGCGGGGTGGCGTCCGGCGCGCGGTCCTCCGCCACGGCGTCCCGCGCGTCCCGTGTGTCTGGGGGCCCCGCGTCCGTCGACGGGAGCGGCGGCGCGGTCGCGCCCGGGGCGCACCCCGCCAGGAGCCACGACACCCACGCCGCACAGCACCCAAAGCGCCACGCCATCGCTCGCTCCACGCACGAGCGGCTACCACGGACACGACCACGGACACTTGTCCGTGATCAATAGATCGGCCCGAGGACCAGCCTCGGATCTGGATGGCGCAGGAGCGCGGCGGCGCGGCCCTCGTCGTTCACCACCCCGGGCATGTCCGCCGTGGCGGGCGCCTCCCACGAGAGCTGGAAATGCAGGTGGGGGTTCCACCCGCCGTTCTCGTGGCGGTCCCCGAGCCAGCCGAGGACCGCCCCGGCCTCGAAGGCCTCGCCCTCGGCGCGCAGAGCCCCCGAGCGCGCCGACAGGTGCCCGTGGAGCGCGTACAGCACCCGCTCCCCGAGCGCGTGGCGCGTCACGACCGTGTGGCCGTAGTCCCCCGGGGCGCCGTTGTAGCCCACCCGCCACACGGTCCCCGGCGCGAAGGCCCACACCTCCGCGCCTACCGGCCCCGCGAGGTCCACCCCGAGGTGGATGTCCCGGCGCTCCCGCGTGAAGAGCTCCGTGGTGTACATCCCCACGCGCTTCTCGTTGTACCTCCCGATGCCGTAGGGGCTCCCGAGCGCCCACGCGGGGTCGTACCCCCGGGTGAAATCAAACACCTCGCAGCCCGCCGGGAGGGCCAGCACGGGGTGGAACTTGAAAGCCGAAAAATCCATTGATTTCAATAGTTTACGGCAGGAGCGAGAGCACCATCGCGCCGGCGCCGCCGAGGTCCTCCGGGGCCGTGCGGAAGGCCTCCAGGTCGGCGCAGGCGGGGGGGCTGCGCAGGGCCTCCAGCACCGCGTCCCCGAGGACCGGGACGCCGTCCGGCGAGCGGCGCCCGCGGCCGTGGACCACGCACACGCAGCGCAGCCCCCGCGCGCGGCGGGTGCGCACGAACTCCTGCACGCGGCTCCGGGCGCTGACCGCGTCCAGGCCGTGCAGGTCCAGCGTCTCCTCGGGCGAGGGGAAGCGCCCGAGCGCCAGGAGCGCGAACTCGTGCCCGGGCCGGACGCCCTCGACGGCGCCGTCCTCGGTGACCGTCACGGTGAGGGCCTCGGCGCCCTCGGCGTGGGCCCGCTTGAGCCTCGCCTCGGGCGCCGCCTTCGCGGCGGGCGCGCGCGCCGGGCCCTCCCGGGCCGAGAGGCGCTCGGGCGCGGATTTGAGCGGCGCCACGCCGCTCATGGCCATCGCGAAGAGGTGACGGTCCTGGACCGGGTCCGGGCGCCACACCTCGGGGGAGGAGGGCCCCTTCGCGGGCGGCGCGGGCGCCGTGCTCTTCGCCCTCCGGGGCCCGGCTAGCTCCCCGCGGGCGCGGGCCTCCTCTGCCTTCTTTGCGGCGGCGGTCTTCTTCGCGGCCTCCTCGGCCTCCATGGACTTCTTCAGGGCCCCGAGGGCCGCGAAGGGCGACCCCTTGGGGGCCTTGTGCTTGTCACTCACGGGGCGCCCTCCCGCTCCCGGCGCCGGGCGCGCACCGCGGTGGCCGCGGCCAGGAGCCCCGCCAGGAGCCCGTCCTCGAACTGGAAGTCCGAGTCCCGGAGCTCGGGGTAGTCATGGGCGTTGCGCACGTCCTCCGCGGTGAGCCCCGGGCGCAGCCTCCGCGCCAGGGCCAGCACCCGCGCCTCCTGCTGCGACGCCATGGCCGCCAGCAGCGCCTCCAGCTCGTCCCAGGTCGGGTTCACGGTCCCTTGCATAGCACCTCGGTGAGCGCTGGCACATCGCCCTCGGTGACGTCCACCAGGTGCGTGTTGGAGGGCTGGAGCGCCACGGCGCAGCCCCCCCGCGGGCAGTGCCCCTGGCACCCCGTGGCGGTCACCCACACGCGCCCGCCCGAGCGGCGGAACACCTCGGCCTTGAGGGCCCGGAACACCCCGGGGCCGTGCTCCCCGCAGGCCGACCGCAGCGGGTCCTCCGGGGCCCTCGCGTTCGTGCACACGTACACCTGCGCCGACGGCGCCCGCGGGGCGGGTCTCACGGCCCTCGACCGCGCGCCGGTCGGGGAGCTACGCGCCCGAGGCGCCGCAGGTGGGCCTGGACCCTGGGGCGCCAGGGGTCGTCCTGGGGCGCGTCGCGCAGGAACGCCGCCCAGGACTGCGACGCCGCCTCCCGCGCCCGCTGCGCCCGAGCGGTGTCCGGCGGCGCGACCCCGCCGGGGCCGTGGGCCCTCGCGAGGGCCTCCTGGGCCACGCCGTCGTAGTAGTGCCGGTCATAGGGCGGCTCGAAGAACACGTTGGGGGAGTTGAGCGCGCGCACCAGCGCCGCGGTCTCGACCACGCCCTGGGCGGGCACGTGGCCGTGCGCCCCCGCGCGGGCCTCCTCGTCCGAGGCCTCGCGCAGCGCCCGCTCGGCGGCCACCGTGGCGTCCTCGCGGGCGTCCCGGTCGTAGGACACCGCCAGGCCAAGCCACCCGAGGGCGTACTGCGGGTTCGCCGCCACGCAGGCCTCGTAGGCCTCGATGGCCGGCCCCAGCGCGTGGAGCGAGATGTAGGTGTCCGCCAGGTTGCCCCACACCAGCGCGCGGTAGTGCTCCCCGGCGTGGAAGGTCAGGAGCCGGAGGTAGTCGTCCCGCGCGAGGTCGAAGCGCCGCTGCCGCGTGTGCGCCAGCGAGAGCGTGAACCACGCGTCCGGCGCGTGGGGCCCCACCGGGTCGAGCTCCAGCGAGCGCCGCGCCAGCGCCGCCGCCGCTCCGTGGTGGCCGTCGCGCTCCTCCAGGTCCGCCACCCCCGCCAGCGCCTCGGGGTTCTCCGGGTCCAGCGCCAGCGCCTGACGGAAGCGCGCCTCCGCGCTCTGCCGCGCCTGGTTGCGCGCCCCCAGCGGGGCCCCCCCGAAGGACGACAGGAGCGCGTCCCCGCTGGCCAGGTCCGCCAGCACCCGCCCCCCGTGGCGCCCGGGCCTCAAGGCCTCCTCCCACCGTGGCTGCGCGTCAACGGTATTGCACAGCCCAAGGGCGCCCAGGGCGAGCGCCAGGGGGCCCCCTTGGGGCCTCAAGGCCGCCTCGCGGGCGGGGACCCGGCGGCGGGCGCCCTCGCCAGAAACGCTGTCTGGAACGACCTCCACGCGGGTGGCGCGCCCTCCGCGGCGCGGCGCAGGAGCGGCAGGGCGTCGGCGTGACGGGAGGCCAGGGAGAGCGTGACGCCCAGGGCGGCGTCAACTTCACTGTCCATCATCAGGGCGGTCCCGGCGGCCACCGGGTTGGGCCCTCGGGAGAGCTCCTGGGCGGAGAACAGCGGCGCCACGGAGGCCGCCAGGGCGCGGGCCTCGTCGGCGCGGCCGGCGCGCAGGAGGCCGAGGACCAGCGTGGCGCGCGCGAGGGCGCTCCGCGGGGACGGCGCCAGCGGCACCCAGGCCCCGAGGAGGGCGAGGGCGTCGTCCAGCCCTTCGGGGCCTCGGGCCATGGACCAGCGGGCGCCGTCGAGCACCAGGAGCTCCCTGGGGACCTCGGGGCCGAGCCTCGGGAGCGCGGCGCGTAGGAGCCGCGAGGCGTCGCCCCAGGCCTGGCGCTGGGCGGCCTCCCAGGCCGCCGAGAGGGTGGCGTCCACGTCCAGGAGGACGGCGCCCTCGCCCAGCCTCGCGAGGGCCTCGCGCAGCGCGTCCGGGCGGTCCTCCAGGCGCGCGACGAGGACCTCCCGGAGGCGGGCCTCGGCCTCGGGCCTCGGGGTGCTCACGGGGGCCACGGGGCGGCGCAGCCTCGGGTCCCCGGGGGCCGTCCAGCGAGGCAGCCTGCGCCACCGCAGGGGGTCCAGGGGATCCGCGCGGGGGCCCTGGGGGCCCTGGGTGCCGGGCCAGGGGATCGCCCGGGGCGCTCCGGGCAGGGCGCTGAAGGACACGCAAGCCACCAGCGCCGGGAGGAGCGGTCTACGCACGGAGAGGAGAGCGTAGCATTTCTGGACCGGGGCCCGGGCGCGGGCTAGCGTCCGACGGCGATGAGCTACCTCGTCCTCGCGCGCAAGTGGCGGCCGAAGTCCTTCGCGGACCTGGCGGGCCAGGAGCACGTCGTACAGACGCTACGCAACGCGATCACCCTGGGGCGGGTGGCCCACGCGTTCCTGTTCTCCGGCGCGCGGGGCGTGGGCAAGACCACCATCGCGCGGATCATGGCCAAGGCGCTCAACTGCCTGGACCGGGACGGGGCCTCGCCGGAGCCGTGCCTCCAGTGCGCCGCCTGCCGGGAGATCGCCGAGGGGCGCGACCCGGACGTGCGCGAGATCGACGGCGCCACGCACAACAAGGTGGAGAACGTCCGCGAGCTCCAGGAGACCCTGGCGTACATGCCCGCGCGGGACCGCCACAAGGTGGTCATCGTGGACGAGGCCCACATGCTCACGGACAACGCGTGGAACGCCCTCCTGAAGACCCTGGAGGAGCCGCCGCCGCACGTGAAGTTCATCTTCGCCACGACGGAGGTGCACGAGTTCCCGATCACCATCTTGTCCCGTTGCCAGCGCTACGACTTCCGGCTCCTGCCGGCGGCGCGCATCCGGGAGCGGGTGGGGCACATCCTCCGCGCCGAGGGGATCGCCTTCGACGACGCGGCCGTGTCGCTGGTCACCCGCGAGGCCGCGGGCTCCATGCGGGACGCCCTCTCGCTCCTGGACCAGCTCATCGCGGGGGTCTCCGGGGCCATCACCGGCGCCGCTGCGGCGCGGCTCCTGGGCGTGGCCGACCGCAAGGTGCTCTACGACCTCGTCCGGGCGGTGCTCACCGGGGACGGCGCGGCCGCCCTCGGGGTGGTGGCCTCCATCGCCCGCGAGGGCTATGACCTCCCGAACGTGGCCCTCCACGTCCACGGGGTGCTCCGGGACCTGGTGGTGGCCCGGGTGGTGCCGGACCCGCAGGAGCTCCTGGACCTGGCCGACGAGGAGCGCGCCGAGGTGCTCGCCCTGGCCGAGCTCGCGCAGCCCGCGGACCTGGAGCGGCTCTTCGTGGCCTGGGCCCGCACCGCGGAGGAGGTCTCCCGCGCCAGGGAGCCCCGCTGGGCCCTGGAGATGGCCTGCGTGCGCCTGGCCCACCGTCCGCCGCTCCTGCCCGCGGAGGAGCTGGTTGCGCGCCTCGCCGAGCTGGAGCGGCGCCTGTCCGCTCCCGGAGGCGCCACCGCGGACCCGTCCCGAGCGCTACCGTCCGCCGGCGGGGTGGCCCCCCCGCGGGGGGGCTCTCCGGGGGTGGCGCCCGCGCGGCCCGCGGGGTCCGGGGGTTCGGGGGGCTCTGCGGGGGCGTCGGCGCCCTCGGGGACGCCCTCGGGGACGCCCTCGGGGACGCCCTCGGGGACGACGGCGGGGCCGCGGTTTACGATCTCTCGCCCGAACCCCGAGGGCGGCGCCCCGAGGGCCTCCGCGGAGCCCGCACCGGTCGCGCTCCGGGGGAGCTCCGCGGCGGCGGCGTCGCTCCGGGCCACGGTGGCGGTGTCCGCCGAGGCGCGCGGCGCCGCGGTGGTCGCGCGCGCCGCGGAGGGGCCGGTGGCCGTGCCCGCGCCCGCCGCGCCGGTCATGCCCGCGGTGCCCGCGGCGCCCACGGTGGACACCTCCTCCGCGGCGGAGGCGCTGGAGCCCTGGAGGCGCGTGGTGGCGGCGGTGGAAGGGAGCCTGGTCCCGGTGCTCAAGGGCGCCGTGCCCCTGGAGGTCACCGCCCAGCGGGTGCGCCTCGCCGTGGACGAGCGGGACAGCTTCTTCAAGCGCAAGCTCTCCACCCCCGAGGCCCAGGAGGTGGTGTGCGAGGCAGCGGGGCGGGTCTTCGGCGTGCGCCCCGCGGTGGAGCTGGTGCTGGGCGTGCTCGCGGAGGACGCGCCGTCCATCCAGCGCGGCGAGGAGCAGGCCCGCAAGGCCGAGCGCGACGCCCGCGAGGCCCGCGCCCGCAACGACCCCATGGTGCGCGCCGTGTGCGAGCTCCTCGGCGGCGAGGTCTTCCGGGTGCGCCTGGAGGGCGATCCGCTGTAGCTCCCTTCATACGTCTATACGTATGAATGTATATCGGCGGATAGACGTTCGCGGACATGCCACCCGCTCTACGCCTTCGAGTGGGGGAGCGGCTGCAAGATTATTATCGTGAATTGAACGGTCGAGGGCGCGCCCAACACTCATGCCCGGGGTTCGCCAGAGCATAGCCCCTGAAGTCGCGTCGCTCACCCCGGGCAACCGAAGGCGGTCACCGCGCCTCCGCGCGGTTTCAAGGGGCGTCGTCCGTGCGTTCCCAGTCGTCGATGAGGCTGTTCTGCGTGTGGTGCTCCCGCTGTCGCAGCACGTACTGATGAACGACTTCGCGCTCCGCCTCTCGAAGAGAGAACGCGCCATAGCCCTTCTGCCACGCGAAGGCTGGCACCCGGAGCCGGTGCGCGATGAACTGCGAGGTGCCGACCTTGAGCGAACGCACCAGGTCCGACACGGCGAGCGAGGGGCGCAGCCCCACCAGCAGGTGGACGTGGTCCTCCACGCCACCGATGGCAAAGGGGACGCAGCCGCACTCGATGCACAGCCGGTCGAGCAGACCGTGGACTCGCCTCGCCCTGGCTTCGTCGAGGATCGGTCGCCGGTCCCAGGTAGCCCACACCAGGTGCACGTTCAGACGGGAGTACACACCGCTCATGCGCAGGTAATCGAGCGGGAGACTCCCGAGGTTGTGTGCTCGCGGTCGATTTCAACTCCGCGGAATTCCGCCTCTCTTCCCCGTTCCCCGCGAGCAGTCGCTGCGCAACCGCGCGGAGGCGCGGTGACCGCCTTCGGTTGCCCGGGGTGAGCGACGCGACTTCAGGGGCTATGCTCTGGCGAACCCCGGCCACCTTGCGGAGTTGGGGCACCCGGGGGCGGGACCCACGGAGGAGCGAACATCCGCGAAGGTCTCCCCGCCGGATAGATGTTTCGTCACCCCCGGAGCGCGGCCGGGGCCCGCGAGCGCCCGACCAGGCCGACCACCGCCAGGAGCGTGAGCGCATAGGGCGCCGCCTGGAGCACCGCCGTCGGGAGGTGGAGCCGACGCTCAAGGAACGGCCCCAGGGTGGTCTCCACCGCGGAGAGGAACCCGATCACCAGGGCCCAGAGCGCCGCGGGGACCGGCCTCCAGCGTCCAAGAATCACCGCCGCGAGCGCCAGGAAGCCTCGGCCGCCGGACATGAACGCCACGAACTCGTGCTGGTGCAGGGTGAGCTGGGCCCCGCCCAGCCCCGCGAGGGCCCCGCCCGCCAGGAGCGCCCCGGCGCGCACCCTCGGCACGGACACCCCCAGCGAGCGCGCCGCCGCGGGGTGCTCGCCGCACGCGGTCACCCGCAGCCCGAAGACCGTGCGCGTGAACACCAGGTGCAGCCCCAGGGCGCCCGCCGCGGCGCACCACAGGAGCGGCGAGCGCAAGAGCTCCAGCGCCGCCGTGAGCGCGAGGCCCCGCGTGCCCGCCGCGCGCTCCAGCAGGGGCGGCGAGTTCGACGCCGAGTCGTAGAGGGCCTTGAGGGCCACGCGGGTCCCGGCCCCTGCCAGCACGTTCACCGCCACGCCTGCCACGATGGCGTTGGCCTTGAGCCCCTCGGTGGCCAGCGCGAACACCGCCGCCAGGAGCGCCCCGAAGGCCAGCGCCGCGAGCACCGCCAGGGCGACGCTCCCGGTGGCCAGCGCCACCACCGCCGCGCCGAAGGCCCCCGCCAGGAGGTAGCCCTCCAGGGAAATGGTCGCCACGCCCGAGCGCTCCGAGAGCACGCCCCCGAGGGCCGCCAGCACCAGCGGCGTGGCCGCGGTGAAGCCCTGGACGAGGAACACCACCAGCGCCGTCACGGGGTGCTCTCCCCGCGGCGCAGGCCAGCGCCAAGGGCCGCCACGGCGATGATCACCGCGGCCTGGGCCACGGCCAGCACGTCCGCGGGCACCAGGGCGTTGACCACCAGCCCCCCCTGGGCCAGGAGGCCAAAGAACAGCGCCGCCAGCACGATCCCCCCGGGGCGCAGGGCCCCGAGGAGCGCCACCGCGATGCCCGTGAAGCCCACCCCGGCCCCCATCCCCTGCTCGGCGAAGCCCTTGACCCCCAACACATAGTGCGCGCCCACGAGCCCCGCCAGCGCGCCGGAGAGCGCCATGGCCCGCGTGGCGGTGCGCACCGGGTCCACGCCCAGCGCCTCGGCCGCCCCGGGGGAGGCGCCCAGCGCGCGCAGCGCGAGCCCCCCGCGCGTGCTCCGGAGGTACAGGCCCGCGAGCGCCACGCACACGATCCCCAGCGCGAAGGCGAGGTTCAGCCCGCTGCCCCGCAGCGCCGGGGCGAAGCTCGCCGCCAGCGGGAGCCTCGCTCCGGGCGCGATCACCCGCGTGTGGACCTGCTCGCCTACGCGCAGGGGCCCGCCGTAGAGCCAGGTGGTGAGCACCGCCACCAGGCCGTTGAGCATCAGCGTGGAGAGCACCTCGTGGGTGCCGAAGCGCCCCCGGAGCCACCCCGCCAGCGCGCCCAGGGAGCCCCCCCCGAGGGCCGCCGCCAGGAGCGCCAGGGGCAGCGCCAGGAGCCACGGGGTCCCCGCCGGGAGCCACGCGCCGCACACCGCCGCGCACAGGATCCCGAGGCCCCCTTGGCCCTCCGCGCCGATGTTGAAGAGCCCCGCTCGTAGTGCCAGCGCCACCGCGGCGCCGGTGAACAGGAGCGGCGTGGCCTTGGCCAGGAGCTGCCCTACACCATAACCACTCCCGAGGGTGCCCGCCAGGACCAGCCGGAGCACCGCGCCGGGAGGCGCCCCAGCCGCCCACACCGAGAGGTTGAGCACCAGCAGCACGCAGGCCGCCGCGGTCACGGCGCGGGTCACCCTCGGGGGCATCGCGGGGAGTGTACACCCACCCACAGCACCCCAGAGGGTGGTCAATCGTCGGAGTCGCCGAGGTCGTCTTCGCCGTGCTGGGGGGTGGCGAGGAGCTCCCCGCCGGGGCCGTCCCTGCGGACGACGTACACCCTGCGGGCCAGGACGTCGTCGTCCTCGCGGGCCACCACGGTCACGATGTTGGCGCCGGGTCTCAGCGGGATGGTGGCCTCGAAGGGCATGCGCCGGGGGTCGGCGCCGTTGCGGTTGGACAGGTAGAACACCTTGCGGCTCCCCGCGAAGATGTACAGGTCCAGCACGCGGTTCTCGTCGGAGCTGGTGCCGTGGAGGACAAAGCTCGGCCCCCGCACGGCGAGGGTGGCGGCCCCGTCGGACTCGATCATGGGCGGGGAGTTGTGCATCGCCGGGGCGAAGAGCGCGCGGCCCGCGTGGGGCGGTCCCCCGGCGGAGCGCAGGGCCCAGCCCGGGCGCCCGCCGCCCAGGTCCAGCCGCACCCACTCGCCGCTCTGGGCGGTGATCGGGAAGAGCGCCGTGGCCTCCGCCCGGGCGATCACCCGGGCCGTGGGCGAGGCGCTCTCGCGCAGCTCCAGGGGCCCGACGGGCGCCAGGGTCCCGCTGGCGGACGCCACCGCGGGGGCGGCGGCCTCGATGGGGATCCGTACCTTCTGCGTGGCGGCCTCGCGCAGGTCCTCGTCTTGAATGGCGAACTCCAGCCGCACGTCCCGCTCGCGGTAGCCCTGGCCGACGTCAAAGGTAAAGGCCACGCGGCGCTCCTGGCCGGGCTCGAGGTTGTCAATGGTGAAGCGCGCGTCATGCAGGAGCACGCCCTCGCCGGAGAGGTTCCGGAGGTTGGCGCGGGTGCTGTAGCTCCGCCCCCGGCCGACGTTTCGGATGGTGAGGTACATGGCGAGCTGCTCGCCGCGCTGCACGCGCCCGTCGCCGTTCCCGCTGCCCGCGCGGTGCTGCTCGGCCACCTGCCAGCCGTAGGCGAACACCGGCCGCTCCAGGCCGCGGACGCTCACCCGCGTGGGGTCTACGTTGGCGGGCCTGCGGTTGTGCAGCTCGGACCACTCCAGCCGGATCCCGTCCGTGCGCGAGAGTGACGGCAGCGGCACCAGGCACACCTTGCGCGTGCCGGGCGCCGGCAGCGAGGAGCTCCCGGGGCGGTAGCCCTCGTACTCGCAGATCCCGAGGGGCGTGGTCCAGCTCCGGGTCTCGCCCGGGTCCACGCGGCCGAAGACCAGCTCGCGGTTCTGGAAGAGCGGGTTGTCGCTCTTGGTGGTGGCCCGGAGGCGGAAGACGGGCGTGGTCCCGCGGTTGGTGACCCTCACCGTGAGGTCCAGGGGCTGCCCGGGCACCGCCACCCCGTCCGGGCGCGAGAGCGAGGTCTCCACCTGGAGGTTCGGGGCGCCCCCGTCGGGGCCCTCCTCCCAGTTGATGCGCAGGGGCTGGAGGGCGCGGGCCACCAGGGCCACCTGCTCGGCGCGGGTGCGGTCGATCAGGGGCCGGGCGTCCTGAAGCTCCTCGCGGCGCCCGGGGCGGGGCGCGGCGGCCACCAGGTCCCGCGCGAAGCGAATGGGGAAATCCTCGCGGTAGCCGTCGTCCGAGAGGTCGTCGGCGCCGCGCAGCCGGAGCTGCTCGCGCTCGTCCGCGGGGAAATAGAACTGGAGCACCTCCGAGGCGCGCTGGTCGGCGCGGGCGCGGGTGTTGGTGAGGTGCGCCGAGAGGTCCGCCTCGCGGGGGTAGATGCGATCGGCGTCCAGGTCCATGTCCAGGGCGTCCGCGGTCATCGGGTCGAGCTCGATGTCCGGGGTGATCCCGGTGCCCTGGATGGAGACGTCCCCCGGGGTGAGGTACTGCGCGATGGTGATCTTGAGCGCGCCCCCGTCGGGCAGGCTCCTGACGGTCTGCACGCTGCCCTTGCCGAAGGACGTCTGCCCGATGATGATCGCGCGGTTGTTGTTCTTGAGCGCGCCGGCCACGATCTCGCTGGCGCTGGCGCTGGCGCCGTCCACCAGCACGGCCATGGGGTAGTCGGGCTCCGTGTCCTCCGCGCGGGCCTCGCGCTCCTCGCGGCCCTCGCTGCGGTTGCCCGCGGTCACCACGATCACCCCGCTCGAAAGGAACAGGTCCGCCACCTCCACGGCCTGCTCCAGGAGCCCGCCGGGGTTGTTGCGCAGGTCCATGACCAGGCCCCTCATGCCCTGGCGGCGCATCTCGGCCACGGCCCGGGTGAGCTCGCGCCCGGTGGTCTCGCTGAAGCTCTTGATCCGCACCCAGCCGATGTTGTTGGACAGGAGCCGGTGCTCCACGCTCCGGACGTTGATCACCGCCCGCACCAGGTCAAAGCGCCGGGGCTGCACCCAGCCCCCGGCCCCCGCGCGGGTCACCCAGATGGACACCGGCGTGTTCTCCCGCCCGCGGAGCCGGTTGACGGCCTCCGTGAGGGACATGTTCGTGGTGCTCTCCTCGCCGATCTTCACGATGCGGTCGTAGCGCCGCAGCCCCGCCTGCTCGGCGGGCGTGCCCGCCATGGGGTTCATGATCGTCAGGAGCCCGTCCCGGATGGAAATGACAATCCCCAGGCCGCCGAAGTGCCCCCCGGTCTGGATCTGCATCTCGTGGAACTGCTCGGGGTTGAGCGCCACGGAGTGCGGGTCCAGGGTGTGCAACATCCCGTTGGTGGCGATGTACTCCACGTCCCGCAGGTCCACGTCGGAGTCCCGCAGGTGTTGTTGGAGGAAGGTGAAGATCTCCCGCCAGCGGGGCTCCAGGTCCCAGGGCGCGCGCACGTCCCCGATGGTGAAGGTGCGCTCGTGGGTGTCCACGCGCACGGTGACCGTGGGGCTGTTGTCCTCGTGCTGGACCAGCACCTGGGCCACGTTGCGCTGGATCGCGTCCAGGCCCTTCAGGAGCATGTCCCGCGGGTGCACCCGCGTGGGGTCCACGTAGGAGTTGTTGATCTCCAGGAGCACGTACCGCAAGACCCTCATGTCCGCGAGGGCGTAGTTCGGGTCCCGGGTGTGGGCCGCGCCCCGGGGCTGGGCCTGGAGCGCCCGGGCCCCCCCTACCCCGAAGAGGCCCCCGTGCCGGGAGACGGTCACATAGAATGCACACAGGCAGGCCGAGAGCACCACGGCCGCCTTCCAGGCGGAGGTCCAGCGCGTTCGCATCGCCGTGCAGTATAGACGCCCGCGCCCCGGAGGCCACCTCCCGGCGCGCAATCGGAAATCGTCACGGCCCCGGGAAGAGCCCCGGGCCCCGGCGCGTTGACACCTTCAGGACCGCGCGGCGGGGCCATGTTCGCATGAACGTGCACTCCCTCCTCCGCAATCGCACCTCCCTCAGGGCCCCGCCGCGCGGATCCTCTACGGTGGACAAGGCCGGGCCCAGGACGCATCCTCCGGGCGCCCTCGTACGGTGCCCGCCATGCCCCAGCGCTTCTACGTCACCACGCCCATCTATTACGTCAACGCCTCGCCCCACGTAGGCAACGCATACACCACCCTGGTGGCCGACGCCCTGGCCCGGTACCACCGCCTCCGGGGGCATCGCACACATTTCCTTACCGGCACCGACGAGCACGGGCTCAAGATGGAGCGCGAGGCCCGCAAGCAGGGGATCACCCCCCAGGCCTTTGTAGACCGTATGAGCCAGCGCTTCCGGGACGCCTGGAAGACCCTGGACGCGAGCCCCGACGCGTTTTTGCGCACCACCGAGGCCGCCCACCGGGAGGCCGTGCAGAAATACTGGAAGCGCTGCGAGGCCCGCGGGGACCTGTACCTCGGGACCTACAAGGGGCTCTACTGCGTGGCCTGCGAGGAGCACAAGACGGAGAAGGACCTGGACGAGGGCAGGCTCTGCCCGATTCACAAGCGCCCCGTGGAGGAGCTCGAGGAGCCGTCGTATTTCTTTCGGTTGAGCGCCTACCAGGAGCGGCTCCTGGCGCTCTACCGCGGGAGGCCGGAGTTCGTCCGCCCCGAGGGCAGGCTCAACGAGGTGGTGAGCTTCGTCGAGGGGGGCCTGAGGGACCTGTCGGTCTCGCGCACGAGCTTCTCCTGGGGCGTGCCCGTGCCCGGGGACCCGAAGCATGTGATGTATGTCTGGTTCGACGCGCTGTTCAACTACCTGACGGCCCTGGAGACCGCCCCCACGGACCTGCGCGAGGCCTTCTGGCCGCCGGACGTGCAGTTCGTGGGGAAGGACATCCTGCGCTTCCACGCGGTGTACTGGCCTGCGTTTCTCATGTCCGCGGGCTTCACCGAGGCGGAGCTCCCAAGGACCATCTGGTCCCATGGGTTCCTCACCTCGGGCGGGGGAAAGATCGGCAAGACCCCGTCCGGGGAGCCCGGGACGCTCTCCCCCGGGACCCGGGACCCGGTGCGCATCGCCGAGGTCCTCGGGGCGGACCCCCTGCGGTACTTCCTCCTCCGGGAGGTGGCCCTCGGGCAGGACGGGGAGTTCAACCTCCCGGCGGTGATCCAGCGGGCCCGCTCGGAGCTCACGGAGACCGTGGGGAACCTCCTGAACCGCGCCCTGCCCTTCGCGAAGCACTTTGACTGCAAGGTCCCGGAGGCCCCCGAGGCGCGGCTGACGGACGCGGAACGCGCCCTGCGCGCGCGCTCCGAGGCCCTGAGCCTCGAGGCCTCCCGCGCCTGGGACGCCGTGTGCCCCCACCGCGCGCTGGAGCACACCGTGGAGCTGGCCCGCGCAGGGAACAAGTACTTCGATGACCAGGCCCCCTGGGCCCTGGCCAAGAAGGGCGAGCTGGATCGCCTCGCGGTGGTGCTGCGCCATGTGCTGGAGCTGGTGCGCGCGGTGGCGGTGCTCCTGTGGCCCGCGATCCCGTCCCGCAGCGACGCCCTCCGGGCCCAGCTCGGCCTGGACCCCATGAGCCCCCGGGAAGAAATGGACCACTGGCCCCTCTCCTGGGGGGGCCTGGCCACCCACGCGGCGCTGAGCCCGGGGCAGCCGGTGTTCCCTCGCTATGACAAGCTCACCGAGGCGTCGCTCCTCAAGGAGCTGGGCGTCGAGGCCCAGGTCGAGAAGTCCTCGGAGGTGAAGCCCTCGGAGGTGAACACGGCGCCGAAGCTCGAGGTGAAAAACCCTGAAGGGGTCATCACCTACGACGATTTTGCGCGGGTGGACCTGCGCGCCGGGCGGGTGCTCCAGGCCGAACGCATCCCGAAGAAGGACCAGCTCCTGAGGCTCACCGTGGACCTTGGCGAGGAGGCTCCCCGGACGATCATCGCGGGGATCGCGCAGAGCTACGCCCCGGAGGCGCTGGTGGGCAAGCAGCTCGTGCTGGTGGTGAACCTCGCCCCGAGGGACTTCGGCAAGGGGCTGGTGTCCCACGGGATGCTCCTGGCGTGTGGCCCCAAGGAGGCCCTCTCGGTGGTCACGCTGGAGAGGGACCTCCCCCCGGGGACGCGGGTGAAGTGACCGATGTTCGGCCTCCCGCCGCTGCGACGCACCCTGGAGGCGGCGCTCCGGGATGTCGAGAGCGACAAGCCCGAGGTGCGCGCCGCGGCGGCCACGGACCTGGGCTTCGTGGACGGAGACGACGCCCCGTGGGCCCTCGGGGCGCTCCGACCGTTGTTGGAAGACAGCGCCTCGGTGGTGCGCGCGGCGGCGGTGACCTCCCTCGGGATCCTTCGGGACGGCGAGCACCTGGAGGCCCTGGCCCGGTGCTTTGACGACGAGGACCCCCGGGTGCGCCAGGAGGCCACCGTGGCCGTGGCGTCCCTCGGGGGGCCTCGGGCCCTGGAGGTGCTCCGCGCGGGGCTGGAGCACCCCCACGCGGAGGTGCGCTACCAGGCCCTCCTGGCGCTGGCGGTGTGCGCGCCGGAGGAGGGCCTCGGGGCGGCGCTGTCGGCGCTGGAGAGCCCCGACCGGTGGATCGCCTCGGAGGCGGCGCTCCTGGCCGGGCAGCTCCTGGGAGGGGACCCCGAGAGGCCCCGGGCGACGCCCACCCACAGCTGGGACGAGGCCACCCACCGACGGGTGCGCGAGGCCCTGGCGAGGAGGCTTGACGACCTGGACGACCGGGTGGCCGTCTGCGCGGCGGCGTCGCTGGCGAGGCTGGGCGACGCCACGGCCACGCCGGTGCTCCTGGCGGCGGTGAGGGGCACCCGGAGGATCGTGGGAGACGACGCCGAGGAGGTCACCCTGGCGGTGCTCAACGGCCTGGCCCTGGCGCCGGAGCGCTACCAGACCGAGGCCCGGGCGGCCCTCGGGGCCGTGGCGTGGAGGCTCCTGCCCTCGCCTCGGCGCCTCCACGCCCGGGTGGCGCTTTGCCGCCTGGGGGACGCGAGGGCCTGCCAGGAGCTCCTGGCGCAGCTCCGGTCACCGTGGCCCGCCCGGCGGGTGGAGGCCGCGAAGATGGCGCGTCTGGCGCGCTACACCGAGGCCCTGGAGCCGCTCCTTGGACTCCTCGCGGGGAGCACCGAGGAGGTCTTCGCCGCGGTGGAGGCCCTCGGGTCCCTGGGAGGGCGCCGGGCCCGGGAGGCGCTCCTGCGGCTCTCGGTGGACACGGAAGACGAAGAGCTCCGGGTGGCGGCCCGCCGCGCCGCCGCGGGGCTCTCCTGCGAGGAGGAGGGCTCGTGACCGCGCACCCATTGGGCCCGCTGGTGGACTCCCACTGCCACCTGGACTACGCCCCGGACCCCGAGGCGGTGCTCGCCCGAGGGCGCGCCGAGGGGATCGTGTGGTTTGTCTCCATCGGGAGCGGCAAGGGGACCGAGAGCGCCCGGAGCGCGATCGCGCTGGCCCGGGCGAACCCCGACGTGCGCGCCACCGTCGGGGTCCACCCCCACGATGCGAAGCTGGCCACCCCGGAGGCCCTGGACGACCTGCGCACACTCTGTAGGGAGAGGTGTGTGGTGGCGGTAGGGGAGGTGGGGCTTGACTACCACTATAACCACTCGGAGCCGGCGGTGCAGCGGGAGGTGTTCCGGCGCTTCGTGGGGCTGGCGCGGGAGGTGCGTCTGCCGTTGGTGATCCACACCCGGAGCGCGCCGGAGGACACGCTGGCGATCCTGCGGGAGGAGGGGGCGCGGGACGTGGGCGGGGTGATCCACTGCTTCTCCGAGGACCTCGGCTTTGCGCGAGGGGCGCTGGACCTGGACTTTGACGTGTCGTTCTCGGGGATCGTGACCTTCAAGAAGGCCGACGCGCTGCGGGCGGTGGCGCGGCTGGTGCCGCCGGAGCGGCTCTTGATCGAGACGGACGCGCCGTACCTGGCGCCGCTGCCCTTCCGGGGCAAGGTGAACGAACCGGCGTACCTGACCCACACGGCGCGCTCCCTGGCGGAGACCCTGGGGGTGCCGGTGGAGGTGCTCCGGGCGAGGACGAGCGCCAACGCGATCCGGCGCTTCGGGCTGGGGTGAGCCCCGGGGCTCAAGTCCGGCCGAGGCTGCGCCGTACTAGGGACAGACCGCAGGAGGTCCCATGTCCCGAAACTCCGCCGCTGTTGCGCTGCCGCCCCAGAACCCCGAGGACCTTCGCACCGCCCCGAGGGTGGACGCGGAGATCGACGTCACCTTTGAGAGCGAGCACAATTTCTTCACGGGCTTCTCGGAGAACATCTCCGAGGGGGGGCTCTTCCTGGCGACGTACCACGCGCATAGGCCCGGGGAGAAGCTCACGCTGAAGTTCACGCTCCCCGGGGTGGAGAAGCCCATCGAGACGGTGGCCGAGGTGCGCTGGCAGCGCCCCAACACCCACAGCGACGACACGCCTCCCGGGGTGGGTGTGCGCTTCGTCACCCTGAGCGACGACGACCGCAAGGCCATCGAGCGCTTCGTGCGCCACCGGGACCCGCTCTTCTACGACGAGTGAGCGCGCCGGGGGCGATCACCGCGCCTGCGGATCACCGAGCCAGGCGCCGAGCTCCGTGGGGGAGAGGTCGAGCACCACGTCCCCGAGGCGCTCAGGGCCCAGGGTGCCAATGCCTCGACCGCAGCGCCTTGTGCTCGTCCGTGGTGAGGGTCCGGGAGAGGCGCCGCTCGAACAGCCGCACCAACGGGCCGATGCCCTTGTCGACGCCCCTGTCCGTGGCCCTGCGCTCCCACTGATCGAGAATCTGCTGCGCGTTGCTCACGAAATCCTCCTCATCGGGTGTCCTGCGGGTCGGCAGCTCCGGGATCTCCGTCCGCCAACGTAACAACATCGGGAGGAGCCGCAACTCCCAGGCGCCCTCGGGCAGGGCGAGCAGCTCCCGGGCCGCGGTCTTGAGCACCGAGCCACGGCCAAAGAGGCGCAGGGCCAGCGTGTCCCGCGAGACCGGGAGCGCGGAGACGGACAGGAGCCGGAGGCCAAAGCCCTCGGCGGCGGCGTAGACCCCGTCGGGCCAACCCCTCAGGCGCCGCAGATGGAACGCCTTTCGCGCCGCCCGCGGGTCCCCGGCCACCACCAGCCAGAGCGCCGGGTCCACGGCTCCGCTGAGGGTTCGACGCCAGGTGAGGTACTTGCGGTGGCAGTCACGAACCTCCTCGGGGTCCGGGGTGTCGTGGAAGGCCTCCAGCATGCACTCCGCCTGGGCGATGCGACCCAGCAGGCCGCGCTCCTTGAGCAGGGCCCGCCCCGCAGGGTTGGGGAGGAAGGTCGTGTCCGCTCGCTGCGGCGGGGCAGCGACCTCCACCTCCGTGGAGACCCTGCCCGCGTCCCCCAGGGTGTCCCGCCAGAGGTCCTTGGCGAGGCTGCCAAAGCGCGTACGCATCCTCCGCGGGTATCGCCTCCGCGGTCGATCTGGTTGCGTGCAATCGACCGGAGAATCCACCGATCTCTGGCGGATGGAAGCGTCGTGGCTCTTGCCCACAGGTAGGCGCAGCGTGAAGGCATGAGCCGTGGCCCCGTGGCATCACCGTACGCTCTACCGTGGGCACTGCGAAGCGCCTTGGAGTCTCTCTCGCGGGCGGAGCCCCGCACCGAGGTGACGGTGCGGCATCGGGGCGGACGCGCATCCTTCACGTGGTGGTCCCGGGGCGGACGCGCTCAGGCTGCGGCGGGGGCGGCGAGGAGCTGGTCCACGGAGGTGACGGAGGCGACGACGCGGAGCCACGCGTCGAGGCGGGCGAGGTCGCGACACGCGAGCACCGCCGCGGCCTGCGCCTCGGTGGCGGCGAGACCCCGGGCTGCGAGAACCGCGAGCAGGGCCTCGGCCTTGCCTTTGGCCTCGCCCTCGGCCTTGCCCTCGGCCCGAATCTCCTGGAGGAAGGGACTGTGCATGATGACCTCTTCGGGTAATGCTGCCACGATGGATGGTCGCAGTCCACGGTGGCGGTGGTCGGCGTCGGCCACAACGACCATGGCCGCGGTGAGATCGGCGAACGCTCGCAGCTCCAACGCCCCGCGGAGCTCCTCAACGACTCC
>JACRDB010000147.1 GCA_016218725.1 Deltaproteobacteria bacterium | reverse complement strand
GGACTGGAGAGGCACGTGCTGCGCCCGCGAGAGCACCCCTCGCGCGGAAACCCCCTCGCCGCTTTGGAACGCACGGACCACACTCCTTGCAACCGCGCGGAGGCGCGGTGACCGCCTTCCGTAGCCCGGGGTGAGCGACGCGACCTCGGAGGCCGTTGCGCTGGCGAACCCCGGGCGAAAAAGCGTCAGGAGCTCGGGCGGCGCGGCGGCGCGGTCGCCGACCGTGCCGTCCTCGAAGCCCCATCCGCTGCCTGGAGTGCCTGAAATTCAGACCTCGGAGCCCTTATCCTGGCGCCTATGGGGTCGGGGGGTGAGGTCGCCGTGAATTGTATATTCTGAAATAGTCAGCCCGAAATCCATGTTCAGTCCTGCGTGGGGACGTACAGCACGTAGCTGTAGTTCACCGTGGCGTTGGGCGTGCGGAAGGCCGGTACCCTCACGTCGCACAGGGCCCGGCCCACGCAGAGGGCCTGGTCGTCGGTGAGGCGCACCGCGGGGAAGGAGAACTCCTCGGGCATGCCACCGGACCGGAAGAGCCCCCTCACGGCGAGGCGGCCGTGCTCGTCCGCGGGGGGGCGGCACTGGAAGAGGGGCCTCTCCACGGCGAGGAAGGCCCTCACCGTAGCCGCGTTGGTGGGCTCGAAGGGGCACTGCGGGGAGATCACCTGCGGCACGGCCACGCCGTCGCACACCACGCGCAGACGCCGCGCCACGCGCAGGACCCTCGGGCGGAGCTCTCGGGCGCGGCCCCCCGGGGGCTCCACCACGGGCGACCCGAAGGAGCCCTGGGAGCCCGCGGAGGGCGCCCCGGAGGGCCTCGGGGCCGCGCCCATCCGGAGCATCTCCGCGGCCACCGAGGAGGCCCCGGCGCTCGGGGTGCCTGCGTCCGCGTCCAGCGCGGCCAGGGCACCCTGGGGGGCCAGTGGGGCCAGTGGGCGGGCCCCGGCGTCCGTCGGCGCCACCGCCGCGGGGCGCGGTCTCGTGCGCCTGGGGCGCGCGCTGCGACGCCGGGCCGGGGCCTCCGAGGCGCAGCCCAGGAAGAGCGCCACGAGCGCCGCGAGCCTTGAGGGCCTCACGCCTGCGCCTCGACAGCGGCGAGGAGGGCGAGGGCCTCGTCCCTTACGAGGTCCAGGGACCGCAGGAGCTGGTGGTCGTCGGGCACCTCCAGGAGGCGGGCGTGGGGGTTCTCCGAGGCCCAGCGGCGGACCAGGGAGGGCGGCACCAGGGCGTCGTCCAGGCCCTGGATCACCGTGACCGGGCAGGGCACCGGAGGCATGGCCGGGAGGCCCTCGAAGGTGCCAAGGAAGCCCGCGTGGAGGGGGAGGGTCACCTTGCGGTTGTAGTGCGGGTAGGGCCTGGAGCCCTCACGCTGCCACTGCGCCCAGGCCTCGTCGTCCAGCGCCGCGCGCCAGCGCCGGGCGGTGTCAAAAGACGGCGCCAGGAGGAGCGCCGAGGCCACCGTGGGGGCCCGGGTCGCGGCCAGGGCGGCCACGAAGCCCCCGAGGGAGCTGCCCACCAGCACCGCCGGGCGCCCGTCCCGGGCCAGGGCGTCGGTGACGGTGGCCAGCATGGCCCGGACGTCCAGGGCCTCGAAGGTGGGGACGTTCAGGTCCGGCTGCTCCAGGAGGTACCCGCGCGCGGAGAGGGCGCGGGCGAGCCATGCGCCCTTGGAGGAGCCGGGCCCCGAGGCGAAGCCGTGGAGGTAGAGTACGCGAGGCGCCATCGCCGGAAACTATAGCCTCCGGCGGACTCCGGTGCATGGCGCCGGCGTATTGACACCCGGAACGGGGCTGACTAGCGTCCCGCCCGCCCGGAGGGTCGCGAGGACTCTCCGGGAGGACGGACGAACCTACCGATGGCTTTCGAGCTGACCGCAGAACGCCGAGCGATTCTTGACGAGCTCCTCCCACGCTACCCCACCCGCAAGGCCCTGACGCTGCCGCTCCTGCACCTGTGCCAGGAGCAGGAGGGCTGGTGCTCGCCGGCGGTGGTGGACTACGTGGCCTCCACGCTGGGGGTGTCCACCGCGGAGGTGCAGGGGGTGGTGACCTTCTACACGCTGTACCAGCAGAAGAAGGTCGGGCGGAACGTCGTGTGGGTGTGCCGCACGCTGTCCTGCGAGCTGCGCGGCGCCAAGGGCATTCAAGAGGCGCTGGAGAAGAAGCTCGGCTGCCACGCCGGGGAGACCTCCAAGGACGGCGAGTGGACGCTCCTCAAGGCCGAGTGCCTCGCGGCCTGCGGCCAGGGGCCCATGGTGCAGCTCAACGACGAGTACCACGAGGACCTCACCGTCGAGGGCCTCGACGCCCTGCTGGAGGGCGCGAAGAAGCGCGCCGACGAGCGCAAGGCGGTCACCTTCTCGCCCGTGGGCCTCGCGCCCCGCGGGGAAAAATAGGATTGCCATGGCCGTCGAGAGGGTGCGCATTCTCACGAAGAACTACGGCACGCCGGAGAGCTGGACGCTCGCGGCGTACCTGAAGAGCGGCGGCTACCAGAGCCTCCGCAGGGCCCTGGAGATGGAGCCCGCGAAGATCCTGGAGGAGGTCAAGGCGGCCAACCTCCGGGGCCGCGGGGGGGCGGGCTTCCCCATGGGGATGAAATGGAGCTTCCTCAAGCCCAACCCCGGGAAGCCCAACTACATCGCCGTCAACGCCGACGAGGGCGAGCCCGGGACCTTCAAAGACCGCACGCTCATGGAGCTCGACCCTCACCGCTGCGTGGAGGGCTTCCTCATCGCGGCGCTGGCGCTCAACGTCCACACGGTGTTCTGCTACATCCGCGGCGAGCTGGTGCTGTCCATCCGGAGGATGCAGCAGGCGGTGCGCGAGGCGCGCGAGGCGGGCTACCTCGGCAGCCGCGTGCTCGGCAAGGACTTCCCGCTGGACGTGGTGATCCACGCCGGGGCCGGGGCCTACATCTGCGGCGAGGAGACCGCGCTCCTGAACTCCCTGGAGGGCGCCCGGGGCGAGCCGCGGCTCAAGCCCCCGTTCCCCGCGGTGGTGGGGGCCTTCGGGGCGCCGACCATCGTGAACAACCTGGAGTCCCTGGCGGCGGTGCCGACCATTCTCGAACTGGGCGGGGAGAATTTCTCCAAGCTCGGGAGGCTCCACCACCTGAAGGACGGGGGCGTGAGGCTCTACGGGGTGAGCGGGCACGTGAACAAGCCCGGGGTGTACGAGGGCCCCGTGGGGCTCACGCTCCGGGAGCTGATTGAAGACCTCGGCGGCGGGGTGCGCGGCGGGCGCAAGGTGAAGTGCGTGGTGCCGGGCGGGAGCTCCACCCCGGTGCTCCGCGAGGAGGACCTGGTGCATGCCCCGGACCCGAAGAGCGTGCTCCACGCGTGGCACGGCAAGAGCCATTTCGACGTGCCCATGGGGGTGGACACCTTCCGGGCGCTGGGGACCATGCTCGGGACCTGCTGCGCGATCGTGATGGACGACCAGACGTCCATGGTGCGCGCGGCGGAGAACCTGATGATGTTCTACGCCCACGAGAGCTGCGGGCAGTGCACGCCCTGCCGCGAGGGCTGCGCGTGGATGGCGCGGCTGTGCCGCAAGTTCGCGCGCGGCGAGGCCACCGAGCGCGACCTGGACACGCTCACGGACGTGGCCAACAACATCATGGGCAACACCATCTGCGCCCTGGGGGACGGGGCGGCGATGCCCATGCTGGGGATCTTGAAGCTCTTCCGAAACGAATTCGAGGAGGCGGTGCGGACGAAGAAGCCCGCCCCGGAGTTGAGGTAACATGCCGTCGTCCAAGGTGGAGCTGGTGGCCTTCGGGCTCCTGAGCCTCCTCGCGGTGGGGAGCGCCGTCGCGACCATCTCATACCGGAGCGCGATCCGGTGCGCGGTGGGGCTGTTCTTTCACATCCTGTCGCTGGCGGGGCTCTACATGACCCTGTCCGCGCATTTCCTCGCGGCGGTGCAGCTCATCGTGTACGTGGGCGCCGTGGTGGTGCTCTTCGTGTTCGTGATCATGCTCCTCGGGCCCGCGGCGGACGCCCCGGACGACGGGGCGGGGCGCACCCCCCGGTGGCTGGGCAGCGGCGCGGCGGTGTGCGTGGGCGCCCTCTCGGCCATGGTGGTGCTCTCGTACCGCCCGGAGCGGGTGCTGCGCCCGCCGTCCTACGGGACGCTCCGGGAGGTGGGGGGCTACCTCTTCGGCCCGGCGGTGTTGCCCTTCGAGCTGGCCTCGGTGCTGCTCACCGCCGCGGTGGTGGGGGCCTTCGCGGTCGCCCGCGGGCACCACGACAAGGTGCGCCTCGCCACGGGCCTCGGGCCCGACGCCAACAACCCCCTGCCGTCGGACCAGGCCCCCGCGGCCGAGGACGGCGAGGGCCCCTCCGGAGGACGGTCATGACCGTGACCCTCGGGCACTACCTCGCGCTGGCCTCGGTGCTCTTCACCACCGGGGCCGTGGGCTTCCTCGTGCGGCGCAACGCCCTCGTGGCGCTGATGTCCATCGAGCTAATGCTCAACGCCGTGAACCTCACGCTGGTGGCCGCCAACCGCTGGCAGCCGTCCATGGTGCCCGCGGGCGCGGAGCCCGCGACCCCGGAGGCGCTCGCCGCCGCCGCGGGCTACGCCAGCCAGAGCGCCATCGCG
This sequence comes from Deltaproteobacteria bacterium, assembly GCA_016218725.1. GTDB lineage: Bacteria > Myxococcota_A > Polyangia > Polyangiales > JACRDB01. Next base: position 60,770 of record JACRDB010000147.1, on the reverse strand, counting down.
CACCACGGGCAGGTCTTCGCGTTCTTCGTGATCGCCGTGGCCGCGGCGGAGGCCGCCGTGGGCCTGGCGATCGTGCTTGCCTTCTACCGACTCCGCAAGACGATCCGCACGGACGCCGCGGACACCCTCAAGGGCTGAGCCTGCCATGAACATCCTCGGTCTACGGGTCGATCTCGGGAACCTCCTGCACGCCGCGCCGGACCACTACGGCGTCCTCGGCTGGGTGGTGGCCCTGCCGCTCCTCGGGGCGGTGATCAACGGGCTCTACGGCAAGCGCCTGGGCCGCGAGGGGGTCTACATCGCGGGCATCGCCAGCGTGGCGGGCTCCTTCCTCCTGTCCCTGGTGGCCTTCGCGGCGCTCCTGAAGAGCGGCCACGCTCCCTCGGGAGGCGGCGCCGAGGCGGCGGAGCACGTCCGGCGCGTGGTGTCCTGCGTGCCGAGCCTCTTCGGGCGGCCCTGGGAGTGGTTCTCCGCCCCCACGGGCCCGAGCACCAGCGAGATGCTGAGCGTGCGCTACGTCCTGGACGACCTCTCGGCGGTGATGCTGCTGGTGGTCACGGGCATCGGGACGCTCATCCACGTGTACTCCGCGGGGTACATGTCCCACGACCATGGCTACGCGCGCTTCTTCGCGTACCTGAACCTGTTCATCTTCTCCATGCTGAACCTCATCCTCGGGGACAGCATGGTGCTGATGTTCCTCGGATGGGAGGGCGTGGGGCTGTGCTCCTACCTCCTCATCGGGTTCTGGTACGAGCGCAGCGACTACGCCTTCGCGGGCCGCAAGGCCTTCATCGTGAACCGCATCGGCGACGCGGGCTTCCTCCTCGGGATGACCATCCTGGCCTGGAAGGGCGGCAGCTACCGCTTCGACGTGCTGCGCGAGCACGTCACCGCCAACCCCGCCTTCCTCCAGGCGCTGGCGGAGCCCACCAACCTCGGGGGCTTCCTGGCGGACGTGGTGCCGGGCCTCGGGCGCTCGGCATGGCTGGTGGCCCACCTGGAGCGCATGAACCCCACCTGGGGCGGCCTGGCGTGCCTGCTCCTCTTCGTCGGCTGCTGCGGCAAGAGCGCCCAGCTCCCGCTCTTCGTGTGGCTCCCGGACGCCATGGCGGGCCCCACGCCCGTCTCCGCGCTGATCCACGCGGCCACCATGGTCACCGCGGGGATCTACCTCCTGTGTCGGCTGAGCTTCGTCTTCGTGCTGTTCCCCACGGTGCTCAACATCGTGGCCCTCACCGGCGCGGCCACGGCCCTCTTCGCGGCCACCATCGCCGTCACGCAGGTGGAGCTCAAGAAGGTCCTGGCGTACTCCACGGTGTCGCAGCTCGGGTTCATGTTCATGGGCTGCGGCTCCGGGGCCTTCTCCGCGGGCTTCTTCCACGTGTTCACCCACGCCTTCTTCAAGGCCTGCCTCTTCCTCGGCGCCGGCGCCGTGATGCACGCCTGCCACGAGAAGCAGGACCTGCGCGAGCTCGGCGGGCTCAAGAAGTACCTCCCGAGCACGCACCTGTCCTTCGCCGTGGCCACCCTGGCCATCATCGGCACGCCCCTCACCTCGGGCTTCTTCTCCAAGGACGAGATCCTGTTCCGCGCCCTGGCCAACCCCATGGCCCCGCGCGTCGGCAAGATCGTCTATTTCACCGGCGTCGCCGCCGCCACGCTGACCTCGTTCTACATGTGCCGGCTGTACATCAAGGCCTTCCTCGGCCCGGAGCCCGCCTTCCTCAAGGAGCTTGCCGGGGTGGGTGGCGCTCCTACATCATCCCACAGCGACGCACACGGCGAAGGCCACGCGCACGGGGAAGACCACGATCATGGTCACGGCCATGGCGAGGCCGGGCCACCCTCCGAGGACCGCTGGGACATGAAGGTGATGACCGCGGTGCTCCTGGTGCTTGCGGCCGGTTCGCTGCTGGTGGGGGTGCTGGGGCTGCCGTCCATCTGGACGCACAAGGAGGGCATCCTGCCGCGCTTTCTGGAGCATGCGGTGGTGGACGTGCTGACGGCCAACCGGCACCTGGAGCTCAACCACCGGGTGGCCTGGCCGGCGATGGTGGGGGGCCTCGGGGCCTGGGCCACGGGGCTGGGCCTGGCGTACTACGTGTACATCCAGGAGAAGGGCGAGCCCGCCCAGCGCCTGGCCGAGCGGGCGAAGGTGCTCTACCAGCTCGTGTACGACAAGTGGCGCGTGGACGAGCTCTACGACGCGGTGATCGTGCGGCCCTTCCGGGCGTTCGCGAACTTCGCGGCGCTCTTTGACAAGCACTTCGTGGACGGGCTGGTGAACCTCACGGGCTTCGTCGCGGTCAGCTCCGGGCGGGTGCTGCGCCTGGCCCACACCGGGAGCATCCAGGTGTACGGGATGCTGGTGAGCGTGGGCCTGGTGGCCATGGTGTCCTGGGCGGTGCTCCTGCCCCGGGCGCAGGTGACCCAGCGCACCGAGGGGGGCTCTACGGTGCTGGAGGCCGTCGGCGGTCCGGGGTACACCTACCGCTGGGCGTTCTACGCCCCGCGCGAGGACCAACCCCCGGGGCGCCAGTGCCATCGCGCCGCGGCCCTGGAGGCGCTCTCGGCGCCCTCCATGGCGCAGGTGGAGGCCACCGCGGAGACGCGCACGCAGCAGCAGTTCACGGCGCCACGGTGCGCGGCGCTGGAGGCCCACAACGCCTTCGGGAAGGTGACCGTGGTCACCGCCCTGGTCCAGGGCGGCGCCGGAGGCGCTCCGCCGGAGGGTGGCGCCGGCGCCCCGCCCACCCCCGCCCCCTCCGCCCCCGGAACGAGGGCTCCATGAACACCTCACGACATCTCCTCTCGGTGCTGGTGTGGTTCCCGGCCCTGGCGGCCCTGGCCACGCTCTTCATCCCGCGCCAGGCCCCGAAGGTCATGCGGGCCTGGGCCGTGGGCTCCTCGCTCTTCCTCTTCGGCCAGTCGCTGCAGCTCCTGATCGGGAGCACGCACTCGGTCCAGGCGCGGGGCTTCCGCTTCGTGGAGGACCACGCGTGGATCCCGTCCCTCGGGATCCGGTACCACCTCGCGGTGGACGGGATCTCCCTGTGGCTGGTGCTCCTCACCACGTTCCTCACCCCGCTGACCCTGTATGTGTCCTTCGGGACGATCCGGAACAAGCAGAAGGAGTTCATCGCCGCGATGCTCCTCCTGCAGTCGGCCATGATCGGCGCCTTCGTCTCCCTGGACCTGTTCCTGTTCTATGTGTTCTGGGAGCTGATGCTGGTGCCGATGTTCCTCATCATCGGCGTCTTCGGCGGGCGCAACGCGGTGTACGCCGCGGTGAAGTTCTTCCTGTACACCTTCGCGGGCTCCGTCGGGATGCTCCTGGCGATCCTGTACATGGTGTCCCGCTACAAGGGCCTGACGGGGAACTACAGCTTCGACTACCTGGACCTCCTGCGCCTGGCCTTCCCGCTGTCCACGGAGAAATGGCTCTTCCTGGCCTTCGCGGTGGCCTTCGCGGTCAAGGTCCCGATGTTCCCGCTGCACACCTGGCTCCCGGACGCCCACACCGAGGCGCCCACCGGCGGGAGCATCATCCTGGCCGCGGTGATGCTGAAGCTCGGCACCTACGGGTTCCTGCGCTTCGGCTTCGGGCTCTTCCCCTTCGCGTCGCACTGGATCGGGCCCACCGTCGCCATCCTGGCGTGCGTGGGGATCCTGTACGGGGCGCTCGTGGCCTGGCGCCAGCACGACTTCAAGAAGCTCGTGGCCTACTCGTCCGTGAGCCACCTCGGGTTCGTGATGCTGGGGCTCACGGCGCGCACGCCCGCGGGGCTCTCCGGGGCCATCCTCCAGATGGTGAACCACGGGATCTCCACCGGCGCGCTCTTCCTCCTGGTGGGGGTGCTCTACGACCGCCGCCACACGCGCGACGTGGGGGAGTTCGGGGGCCTGGCCAAGGTGATGCCCTGGTACGCCGCGGTCTTCGTGGTGGTGACCATGAGCTCCATCGGGCTGCCCGGGACCAACGGCTTCATCGGCGAGTTCCTGGTGATCACCGGGAGCTTCACCTCGGACCTCCTGAGGGTGTCCTACCGGTGCATGGTGCAGGGCGACGGGAGCCGTCAGTGCGAGGTGGCCAGCATCGGGCCGCTCTTCGCCATGCTGGCGTCCTTCGGCGTGGTGGTGGGGGCCGTGTATATGCTCGAGGTGGTGCAGAAGGTGTTCTTCGGGCCCAACAGGAACCCCAAGAACGCCCACCTGCCGGACCTGAACCCCCGGGAGTGGACCGGGCTCGTGCCGCTCCTGGCGATGATCTTCGCCGTGGGGCTCTTCCCTACGTACTTCCGCGCCCGCATCGACCCGGCCTGCGAGAGCTTCCTGGCCGTGTACAACGCCCGCCGCACCGCCATCGCCCAGAACCAGCGCGAGGAGCCCTGGCTCCTTGACGAGGCGCTCCTCACCCCGCCGCCGCCCGCTGGCCCCCAGGGCCCCGCCGGAGGTCACCCGTGATCCAGACGCTGGCGCCCCTGGCGCCCATTCTCCTCATGGCCTTCGGGGCCGTGGCCCTGATGCTCATCGACGCCTTCCAGGACGAGGAGGGCGGCCTCGCCATGCCCGCGGCCCTGGTGCACTTCGTCGCGGGCTCCACGGCCCTGCTCCTCTGGAAGCGCGGGCTCCCGCTCGACTCCGGGCTCCTGCACGGCTACCTGGTCATCGACAAGACCTCCCTCTTCCTGGACGCCGTCATCGGCCTGGGAGGCGGCCTGGCCTCGCTCCTGGCCGGGGGTTACCTCCACGAGCACAAGCTCGAGCGCGGGGAGTACTACCCGCTCCTCGGCTTCGCCTCCTGCGGGGCCATGATGCTGGTGAGCGCCAGCGACACCCTGATGCTCTTCGTGGCGCTGGAGACCATGTCCCTCGGGGTCTACGCCATGACGGGCTACCGCCGCACGTCCGCCAGGGCCCTGGAGGCCGCGCTCAAGTACTTCCTCCTCGGGAGCTTCGCCGCAGCGCTCCTCCTGGCCGGGGCGGCGCTCTTGTACACCGTCACGGGCCACACGGACTTCGCGGGCATCGCCCAGGCCCTGCACCCCACCGGCGAGCAGCCCCCGGACCCCTTCCTGGTAGACAAGGCCCGGATCTCCATCCTGGCCATGCTGCTCATCCTCGCCGCCCTCGCCTTCAAGGTCGGGGCCGTGCCCTTCCATATGTGGGTGCCGGACACCTACGAGGGCGCACCTACGTCTACAACGGCGTACATGTCGGTGGTTGTAAAGACCGCCGCCTTCGGGGTGTTCCTTCGGTTGATGCTCACGGTCTTTGGCGACGCGGGGAGCGCCTCCAGCGCGGCGGGGTGGCCTGCGCTCATGGCCTGGGTGGCGGTGCTCACCATGACCGTGGGGAACCTCGCGGCGCTGGTGCAGACGAGCGTCAAGCGCATGCTGGCGTACAGCTCCATCGCCCACGCGGGGTACCTGCTGGTGGGGGTGGTCCTGGCGCCCCGGGGCGGCGGCGTGGGCGCCGTGGCGGTGGCCTCGGTGCTGTTCTACCTCCTGGCGTACACGGTCTCGAACGTCGGGGCCTTCGGGGCGCTCATGCTCGCGGGGCGCCGCGGCGCCGAGGCTGTTTCCTTTGATGACCTCGCGGGGCTCGGCAAGAGGCACCCGTGGGCGGCCTTCGCGCTCACGTTCTTCCTGCTCTCGCTCACGGGCGTGCCGCCCACGGCGGGCTTCTTCGGGAAGTTCTACATCGTGCGCACGGCCCTGGACTCGGGCCTCGGGCTCCTGGCGGCCATCGTGGTGGTGAACAGCGCGGTGAGCGCGTACTACTACCTCGGGGTCATCGTGAAGATGTTCATGAAGGACCCGGCCCCGGGCGCCACCAGGGCCCAGCCCATGGCGTCGGGGACGATCTTCTTCACCCTCGTCGGGGCGGCCCTCGGGGTCTTGTACCTGGGCCTCCTCCCGGAGCGCGTGCTCTCGCTGGCCCTGGCCGCCGCGGAGCGGGCCGCGCCATAACCGTCCCGTTGGCACGGTTGCCGCACGGCAAAGGCACCATGCGTCAAGGGTTCATGACAACTTGGGTTGGTGGCGTGCTGTCGTGGGCGGCGGTTGCCTTCGTCCTGCCAACGCTGTTGACAACCGGCTGCAAGCCCTCCAGGGCGAACGTCACCGTGCGGGACAGCGCGCCCGCGGGGTGGCAGCCCGACGGGCCGACGGGGACCCTGGAGGGCACGGTGACCTTGACGGAGCCGCTACCCATGCCTTCACCCATCGCGCTGGACGCGGCCACGCGGGGGCGCCGGGGCTGCGAGGCGGCGGCCGGGGGGTACTACGCGAGCCCGTTTGGAGTGACCGCCCCCGGGCCGCTGCCGGAGGCCCTGGTGGTGGTGGAGGCGCGGACGCAGAACCCGCCGCCGCCGCGGACCCTGACGGTGACCTTTCGGGACTGCTCGATCGCGCCGAGGTTCGCGGTGATGAACCTCGGGGACCGGCTGGTGCTCCACGCCGAGACCGACGAGTACCACCTGCCAAAGGTCGAGGGCCTCGGGGCGACCATCGCCCAGCTCCTGCAGCGCACCGAGGACCAGGTGAAGAACGTGCAGCGCCCGGGGCGGTACATCATCCACTCGGTGAACTACCCGAACTGGATGCAGACGCCGCTGGTGGTGCTGGTGAATCCGTACTACGCGCAGGCGGACCCCAGAGGGCGCTTCCGGGTGGAGCGCGTGCCCGTGGGCACCCACACGGTGCATGCGTGGTTCCCTGGGGCTCGGAGCGTGGACGCCACGGTGACCATCCGGCCGGGGCAGGTCACCCGACAGGATTTCGCGGTCACGCCGTCTCCTCCGGCGCCCGACGCGGGGACCCAGGCGCCCACGGACGCCGGTCCGGTCATCCCCTAGAGGGCGAAGGGATGCTGGTGGCCATCGGGCGCCGCGCGGTCACGCACCCGGCGACCACGGTGAGCTCGAAGACCCGGCCCTGGAAGTACACGTCAATGGTGTCCCGGAGGTGATCGATGACGGCCCGGGGCTCCGGGGCGCCCTCGGCGCACCAGGTCCACTCGGCCAGGGCGGCGGACTGGATCACGGGGTCGCCGAGGAGGTCCCGCCCCGAGGAGTACTCCAGGGTGAAGGGCCGGGTCTCCACGGTGACGCCTCGGAAGCTCTTGCCTTCGAGCTCGAGCCTCAGGCTCTCGGGGGACGGGAAGGCCATGGCGTACTGCTCGATGCGCTCGGTGACGCGCCCGAGGTCAAAGCGCAGGGACACCTCCCGCAGGAGGTCCAGCACCTCCAGGAAGCTCCCGCGCATGGCGGTGGTGAGGGCGATCTGCCCGCCGGGGCGGAGCACCCGGAGGGCCTCGGTGAGCACGGCCCCGCGGTCCACGGCGACGCGGTCCACGAGGTTGCCCAGCACGTTGGTGAAGGCCTCGTCGCCGAAGCGCAGCTCCGTGGCGCCGGATTGCTTGAAGAACACGCGCTTGTTGACGTCACCGCCGGCGTGGGCGCGGGCGAGCTCGAGGTACCGCGCGTCGCCGTCCATGGCGATGACCCGCCCGTCGCGCACGAGCTCCAGGAGGGCCATGGCGGTGTAGCCCGTGCGGCATGCGAGGTCCAGCACGCTGGCCCGCGCGGGCAGGTCCAGGGCCGGGAGCATGAGCTCGCCGAAGCGGCGGGCGTACCGCGGCACGAAGGCCGCGTCGTAGGCCAGCACGGCCTCGAAGCCCGCCTCGTCGACGGCGTCAGCCATGGAGCCCGCGCAGGTGCGCGAGGGCCTCGGAGACCAGCTCCCCCAGGGTGAGCTCCGCCCCGTCGGCCTCGTCCTCGGCGGACACCTTGCGGCGGTCGCCCTTCAAGCGCTCCAGGTCCTTGACGGACGAGGGGTCTCCCAGGGAGGCCAGGGCCTCCACGGCGGCGGCGACCACGTCCGCCACGGGGTGCTTGAGGAGCCGGGTGCAGAGCTTCACGCCCCCCGCGTCCCCGAGCTCCGCGAGGAGGAACGGCAGCTCCATGAGGGCCGTGTGCTGCGAGCCCTGATCAATGGCCTTCTCGAAGGTGCGGGCCACGTCGGCGTAGCGGGTCTGGCCGATTTCCAGGAGGCCCTCGCCCGCGGCGGCGCGCACGGCGGGCTCGGCGTGGTCCAGGAGCCGAAGGAGGAGCCAGCAAGCCGAAGCCGACGGGTGATCGGTCAGGAGCTCCGCCACGCGGACCAGGCGGTCCTGGGCGTCCAGGTCCTCCTCGGCGGCCTTGGAGGCGGCGTCCAGGGCGCGGCCCAGGGCCTCGACCCGGCCCCGCTCGTCGCCGTGGCCGAGGAAGTGCTCCTGGGCGGCGCGGAGTTTGCGGTCGGCGTCGAAGATGTCCGCCAGCTTCTGATCGATTTCTTCGTGCATGGGGACCTTGCTCTATGCTCCCGCGCGCCGTCCGGTCAAGCGCCGTGCGGAAGCCAAGGACCCCTCCGGTGCGTTCTCCGAGGATCATGCGCGCCCTGCCGCTGCTCCTGGTGCCCCTCGGCTGGCTCCAGGTCCCGGACACCGCGAGGGCCCCGGGCGCTCCTCGCGCCCACGGCGCCGCGCCTCGGGCCGAGGCTCCTTGCGCCCACGCCTTCGCGGGAGAATGCCTCCCGGAGCCCCGCTGCGGCACCGACGAGCTGGACCTGGACGGTCTCTGCGTGCCCACGGCCTCGGGCTCCGGCGAGGTCGAGGGCGCCGTGGCGGAGACCAACGCCCACATCGATCGCCTGGGGCACCGGGTGGTGTACGAGCACCTCCCGCGGCGCCAGGACCTGCCCACGGACTATGACCGGTATGTCTACCCCACCGGTCCGGGGCTGTCGGGCGGGCATTTCGTGTCCTCGGGCTATGACCTGGACCGCCCGGACGCGCTCCAGCGCCGGGGGGAGTCGCTCTCCGCGGTGGGCCATGGCGGCGTGGACCTGCCCGAGGCCCGAGGGGCCCTGGTGAGGGTGGTGGCCCTGCGTGGCGAGGTCGGAGACCCGGCGGTGCTGTACGTCGGCCATTTGTTCGGAAACACCGTGGTGCTGCGCCACACGGTGCGCGAGCGAGGCCGCCTGAGGGTGTACCTGGCCCTCCACGGGCACCTGGAGCGCCCCGCTCCGGGGCTGGTGGCGGGGCAGGCGCTGGAGCCAGGGACGGTGCTGGGCTTTGTGGGGGACTCTGGCGCCCTGGGGGTGGTGCACCTGCACTACGAGACCCGGTTGCTGCGACCCGGGGTGGATCCGACCAGGGTGGACCCGGGGCGCCTGACGGACCAGGCGGTGAGCGTGCCGTGCGACCCAAGGAACGTGCTCCCTTTGCGGTGACGCGGGGCGCGAGGGGCGCTACCGTGGGGGTGTATGGTTCCTTGCGCGCTCGGCCTGCGGCGCTTCGCCGCGCTGGTGGTGCTTGGGTGGGCCCTTGGCGCCTGCGCCCAGGCCAACTGCGCCCCGGAGGACGGAGGGCCCGCCTGCCCCACCGGCGACGGCGCCACCAGCACGGGCGACGGGAGCAAGAAGCCCACGGACGCCGACCCCTCGGAGGGAGGCGTGTCCGACGGAGACCTGGACGCGCCCGTGTCGGACCGGCCCGTGGGCATGGACGGGCCCCTCCCCGACGGTGTAGCCAGATGTCCGATACCAGGGGCGATGTGCGCCGATGGGCGGGTATGTGCGCCGGACGGAAGTTGTGTGGTGTGCGTCTCTGGGATGCCTTGCATGTCCATGGACCCGTGCCACGAGGCGGCGCTGGACTGCACGGGGGGTAGACCGCAGTGTCGGGACCGGGGCAACCGCCCGGACGGGACGCCGTGCGGGGGAGGGCGCACGTGCAACGCGGCGGGGACCTGCGGGGCGTGCATGGCGGGGGTGCCGTGCATGCCCTTGAACCCGTGCCGCACGGGGCAGGTGGAGTGCGTGGGCTCCATCGCGCGGTGCGTGGAGGACGCCCCGAGGCCCGCGGGGACGCCCTGCGGGGACGGGCGCGTGTGCGGGATGGACGCGGTGTGCGTGGCGTGCCGCGCGGGGATGGAGTGCCCGGTGGCGGACCCGTGTCGCCTCGGGGCGATTGACTGTTCGAGCGGGGCGCCCACCTGCCGCGAGGCGGGCAACCGCCCGGCGGGGACCGCGTGCGGGATGGGGCGGGTGTGTGACCCTCGGGGGATGTGCGTGGAGTGCGCGGACGGGATGCCGTGCGTGCCGCGCAACCCCTGTCGGCGCGGGGTGCTGCGGTGCAGCTCCGGGGCCCCGGCCTGCGACGAGACGCCGATGGCGGCGGAGCCGGGGACCTCGTGCGGGCCGGCGCTGGTGTGCAGCCCCGAGGGGGTGTGCGGCTCCTGCGCGGAGAGCGTGGAGTGCACGCCGGACGACCCGTGCCGGACGGGGACGCAGACGTGCAGCACGGGCCGACCGGTGTGCAACGCCGGGATGGCGCGGATGGACGGGACGCCCTGCGGGGCGGGGCGGGTGTGCGTCTCGGGGATGTGCATTGACTGCACGCAGTGCATGCCGGGGCAGACGGAGATGCGGGCCTGCGGCAACTGCGGCCGGCAGGAGCGGGTGTGCTCGCGGACGTGCACCTGGGGGGCCTTTGGGACGTGCACGGGGCAGGGCTCCTGCGCGCCGGGCGCAGCGATGACCATGGCCTGCGGCAACTGTGGGCGGACGACGCGGACGTGCAACAGCTCCTGCGAGTGGAACCCGACGCCGCCGTGCAGCGGCGAGGGGGTGTGCGCGCCGGGGAGCTCGACGGCGTCGGGCTGCGGGCCGTGCCAGACGCGGACGTGCACGTCCACCTGCACGCTGCCCGCGGACTGCACGGGCTGCGGCGGGTGCTCGGCGATGACGCGCTGCGGGCTGGGCTGCGCGGCGGGCTACCACGCGAGCCGGTACTCGTGCAATTTCTCGTGTGGAAGCACCTGCTCCTTTGGCGGCAACAACCAGACCTTATGCGAGCCCAACTGCGGGTCGGCCTTCTCCACCTGCGGGCTGGGGTGTCCGGCGGGCTACCACGCGAGCCGGTACTCGTGCAATTTCTCTTGCGGGACCTGCTCCGCCGGGAGCAACAACTCCAGCTATTGCGTGGCCAACACCGGCGCGACGATCACCGTCTGCGGTCTGGGGTGCCCTGCGGGCTACTACCCGGTGCGCTACTCGTGCAACTTCTCGTGTGGGAGCACCTGCTCCTTTGGCGGCAACAACTCGAGCACCTGCAACCGGATGTAATGCTACCCCGTGCTGAAGCACGGTAAGCGTTCACGGGGATGTCGGATGACGCAGCGCCGCGTGCTGGAACTCCTTCGGACGGAAGATCCCTACGGCCCGGCTCGCGAGGCACAGGCGCCTCCCTCGGTGCTCGAAGCCCCCTTCGATCGCGTCCCAGGGCACCACCTGGCCGTGCTCCTTCACCATCCTTCGGACGGCCTCAAAGGCTGCCGCACGCAGCATCCAGTCGGGGTCCGCAGCCATCCCTCAAAGGGTACCAGGTCCCGAGGCTGTTGGCGCCCCCCACGGAGCGCGGCCGTCAGAAGTCCGGGTGGCCCAGCACCAGGAACTCCAGGTCCCCCGCGCCGACGTTGCGCAGCCCGTGAGGCACGCCCATCTTCACGTGCACCCCTTGCCCCGGCCCCAGCGGCACCTCGCCCTCGCCCACCAGCGCCACGGCCTCACCCTTGAGCACGTACACCGTCTCCGCCGTCTCCGGGTGCACCTCCCGCGCGATCGCGCAGCCCGGCTCGATGCGCCCGTGGTACAGCCCGAAGGTGTTCCCTCGCACCTTCCCCAGGAGCCCCCGGAGCCACACCCCGCGGTTGGGAAGGTACTCGCTCGCCTCCACGTCCAGCGCCGTGAACACCGCCCCGCCGTCGATCGCTCTGGTCATGCTCGCTGCTCCCTTCGCGCCCTGCATCGGGCCCGCCCGCGTACCCGTCAAGGCTCGATCCCTAGAAAGCGCTCGGCCAGCGCGCGGTACCGCGTGAACGGTTGAGGCTCCTCTACCACCCTCCCCGCGGGCTCCCGGCCAGGGTCCCTCACCAACAGCGGCACCGCGCGGTCAAAGAGGTACGGCGACCCGTGGCTGGTCCCCTGCCCCAGCGTGTACCCCGCGTCAAAGAACACCCCCGCCCTCGCCTGGAGGTACAACACCGCCCCGCTTCGAGCAGGGATGGACCGACACAAGAGCGCCTCCGGCGTCTCGTCCTCGGCGCAGCGGTCGGGCACCGTGCGCGCGTCCACCACCCTCTCGACGTCGACGTAGGCCCGGGCCCGGTCCCGCAGCGCCGCCTGGAGCCGCTCCCGACGCTCCGGCGCCAGCGCCTCCGCCGCGGGCGTGACGTACACATACGGGTCCGCCACCCCAAGCACCCACTCCCCGGGCCCCAGCGCCGCCACCGCCGCCGCCTGGAGCGAGCGCCCCACCTCGTCCGGGTCGAGCCTGCCCCCCGCTCCACACGGCCTCTCCCAGGGGTCCCGGCCCCCATCCCCACACCACGGCGACGCACCCCCCGCTAGCTCCGGCATGCCCACAATCCCATGGTCCGCCGACAACACCACGCTCCACCCACCTTCCCCTACAAGTGAGTCCAGGCGCTGAAAGAAGCTCCCGAGCGCGCGATCAAGGTGTCGGAGCTGATCCCAGGCCTCCCAGGAGTCGGGCCCGAAGACATGGCCAATATAATCATTGGACGAGAGGGACACGGCCAGGAGCATCGGGCGGCCTCGGACTCGGGCGTGTTCCACCGCGTCGCCGGCCAGGGAGAGCACCGCCAGGTCCCCGCGGGGAGAGGCCCGGAGCGCCCCGCCGGGGCGCCGGGCGCGGGTGAAATCGTGCGGGAAGGTGGTGCCCCAGCCGTCCAGGTCGCCCTCGCCGGGCTGGGCGTCGGGGCCCCGGGCGTGGGCGCGCACGAAGGCTTCGTCCAGGAGCGTCCAGGGCGTGGACCGCAAGGCCCTTACGGCGTCGGGCGCGCCGTGCTCCCGCGCCCACGGAGGGAGCGCCTGGGAGAAGCCCGTGGAGGTCACAAACGAGTCCCTCCCGGGGTCGAACCACAGCGTCGCGTCGGGGCGGCGACCGCCGCCGAAAATCGCCCCGCGGTCCTTGAGGGAGACGCTCACGATCACCGCGTCGGGGCGCGCCTCGCGCAGGCGGTCGGCCAGCGTCGGCACCCGGAGCCTCGCGATGGACGAGCCCGCCGTCTCTGTCACGCCCTCAAAGGTCACCACCCTCACGGCCTCGTCGCGCAGGATGGACACCCTGCCCCCGCGGCCGTCGGGGAGCTCGTTGGCCAGGATCCCGCTGTCCCTCGGAGGCCTCGCGGTGTACAGCGACGAGTGCCCCGGGGCCGTGTCCGTGGCCGCGTGGGCGTACCGTAGCTGTCGGTACCAGGTGCCCTCCCGGCGCAGCCTCGCGAAGCCCCCGTCGGGCGGCAGGAGCGGGAGCCTCTCGGCCGCCGTCCACGCGGCGAACTGGTCGATCACCAGGGTCACCACCAGCGGGTCCGAGGGCCTCGGAGGCGGCGGTGGCGGCGCGGGCAGGGGCGCCGCGGAGGTCACCGCCTCCGGGCGCGGGGTCCTGCAGGCCCCCACCGCGCCCAGGGCCAGGCTCAACCAGAGACAAGCTCGCATGGCCCGGAAGATCCCACAAATGCGCCCCGACCGGGCGAGGCTTTCGTCCGCCCTCCCGCGAGGGCCTCGCGCGCGCTACAGTGACTCCGTGGCCGAGTCGCAAACCTCCTCGTGGCGCTCCGGGTGGCCCTGGACGCTCCTCAAGTGCGCCCTCGCAATGGCCCTCTGCATCGGCGGCCTCGCGGGGCTCCTGTGGTGGCTGGTGCAGGGCTGGGACGCCCCCTGGTGGCTCCCGCGCGAGGTCTACCTCTGGATCCTCTCCCGCGGTGGCCTCGCCGCGGCGGTGCTGGGCGGGCTTCTCGGGGGCGTGCTGGGGTTCTTCACCTCGGTGTTCATGATCGTGTGGGACGCCCGCAAGGGCCGCCTCACGCGGGTGCGCTGACCGCCGTGGAGGGCGCCCACGAGGAGCTCCTGGTCGCCGCCGGGCGCGGGACCCCGGCCCCCGCGCGCTGGATCGCGCGGCTGGGTACGCTCTTCCTCGCCCTTGGGGTGGCCGGGGTGGTGGCCTTCCACCTCGCGCCCCCCAGCGTGAGGGTGCTCCACCGCGTGGCCCAGGTCGCCACCTTTGGCCTCTCCGGGGCGCTGTACCTGGGGTTTCTGGCGCTGGGCGTGGGGCTCTTCAAGAGGCCCCGCCAGGGGTGGCTCGGGGGCCTGAGCCTGGTGGTGGTGGTGCTGGGCTGGGCCCTGGTCGCCCGGAGGCTCCCGCCCAGGGCGCCCAGGGCGCTGGACAGCACGCCGGACGCGCACCCGGTGAGGGTGGCGCCGGCGCCCCGGTAGGTTACTTGTTGGCCTTCCAGCCGTAGCCCTTCTGCTGCGCGATGAGCGCGCGGGTGCCGTCCCCGACGAGCCCGTCCACGGTGTAACCGAAGGACTTCTGCAGGTGCCTCACGGCGTCCTGGGTGTCGTCTCCGAAGATCCCGTCCACCGAGAGGTCGTAGCCCAGCGCGCACAGATCGCTCTGGAGCGCCGTCACGGAATCGCCATGGGAACCCTTCTTCAGCAAGCTCATGGTACGCGTCTCCTCGGCCTCGGCTCCAGCCGGGGCCAAAGACACCGCCCTTACAACACCTACCGGCAGGCGTCCATGCCCATCGGGAACGCCGTGCGCCACTCGGCCACGGTCTCTACGCACAGGTGGGCGCCGGTGGAGTACCGAGGGTAGCCCGTGTCCGCGGTGGCCCCGCCGGAGAGGCCCACCACGGTGCCCGCGGGGTAGGTCATCCCCACGGTGGTGGTGTACCGCGCCGAGGGCGTCAGGTGCAGGAACTGAAAGAGCTGCCCGGTGGTCAGGTCCATGAACCGCGGCTGCCAGCCCCAGGCCTGGACGCTCTCGGCCACCAGGCGCGAGTCATGACGGAGCTGGACCCGCGAGCCCGCCGCCACGGCCAGGTCCGTGTCCCACCACATGATCCCGCCGTTGGTCAGCCGGTACGGCCCATAGGTGAGCCTCACGTTCCACCACTGCACGTTGCTACACGACAGCCCCATCCCCGTGCCCATGCACGACCCCGACGCGCCTGCCCCCACGCAGGTGCTCGGGCAGCGCGAGAGCATGGTGAAGGTCCCCCCCGCGCACCGGTAGAGCGTGTTGGCGTCCATCCCCACGGAGCCCCCGCAGTAGGTCCCGTCCCCCATGGGGCAGCCCCCGCAGGCGTCCGGCACCCCCGGAGGGTTCACCTGACACCGGCTCCCACACCGCTGGCGCTCCGAGAGCACCCCGTCCATGCAGTGGTACAGCACGTTGGCGTCCGCCCCCAGGGGCCCACCACAGTAGAGCCCGTTGCCCGAAGGGCACGCCGCGCAGCGGTCCGCCCCGGCGCCCGCCACCACCGTACACCGCCCCGCGCACAAGCTGCGCGCGGTGTACCTCCCGCCCCGGCAGTCGTAGAGGCGGTTGGCGTCGAGCCCGGCGGGTTCGCCACAATACACACCATCCCCGTCGGGGCAGGGGCATGCGTCCTCGCCGCCGTCACCCATGCGCAGGCAGCGCCCACGGCAGTGGCGCTCGATGGCCAGGGACCCGCTGCAACGGATCAGGAGGTCCGACGCGAGGCCCAGGCGATCCCCGCAGTAGAGCCCCATGAGCCTCGCGCAGGGGTCCCCCATGGACACGTCCATGGGTGGGGCGGTGTCCGGCGCCGCGGTGTCGGGCCGGGCCGTGTCCGGCCGGGCGGTGTCCGGCACCGCGGTGTCCGGCGCCCTGGTGTCCGGCGCCGTGACGTCCGCCGGAGGCACGCGGTCCGAGGGCTCCTGCGTGTCCGTTGGGGGCTCGGCGTCCGGGTCCGGGGCACGCTCCTCCGAGGGGACATCCGGCGCGGCGCTGTCGGGGGTGGCAGCTTCGGGCGTCAGGCCCGAGTCCTCCGTGGCCTGCTCGTCCTCGGTGTCTCCCTGGCCTGGTACGTCATTGTCAATGGGGCCGTCCACCAGGTCCGGATCCACGCACCCGAGGAGGAGGAGCAACGCCGCGAATCGCCGCACTCGGCGAGTATACACCCCCGTGGCTCCCTGCCCACGGCCCTCCCCCGAAGCCCCGCGCGCGACGCCCACCCATGCACTTATGTAAACCATTGAAATTATTAGCTTTTTTCTCTGTCCCCGGAGGCTCTCCGGGGGGTCTTGCGGGGGCGGCACGGGGGCTGCACCATGCCCCGGCACCGATCGGAGTGGCGACCATGAACGTACGCACCTTGCTCCCGACCTTTGTACTCTCTCTCTCGCTGCTGGCGTCCGAGGCCCAGGCCCAGGTGACCGTGGTCCGGGGGCAGTTCACGGACCGCGTCGAGCGGTCCATGCCCGTGGGGGCGCCGGAGTCCCTGGCGAGCGCCCGCGAGGCGGTGTTCTGGCTGGAGCTACGGAACCAGGGGACGCCCACGCAGGTGACCCTGGTGTGGCGCGTGGACGGCCACGAGGTGCAGCGCCAGACCCTGGACGTGGGCCGCGGGAGCCGCTGGCGCACCTGGGGTCGGCGCCGGATCTCCAGCGCCCGGAGCATGCAGGTGGAGGTGCTCGACGCCGAGGGGCACAGCCTGCACCGCGGCGAGGTGACCCTCCGCGGGTGAGGGCCTCGACGGGGCGCGGGACCGCAGGCACACTTGGCCCTGTGAAGCGTGACGCCGTGCTGGTCTCCATCGTGGCGGTCCTGGGCGCCGGGTGCGCGGGGTCCGCGGCGGGTCGCTACGCCAACCTTCGGGACGCGCCGGACGCGGCCCCGGAGGACACCGCGGAGCCCCCGCCGGACACCACCGCGGACACCGCAACGACACCGGACTCCGCCGAGGCCCCGAGGGACACCTCGGCCCCGACGGACTCCCGCGCCATGGACACCGCTCCAGGCCCTGACACCGCCGTGGATTCCCGCGTGATAAGCGATACTCCAATGGACACTTCAAGGGACACCGCGGCCGAGGCGGGCGCCTCGTGCCCGGAGCCGCCCCGGTGCGACCTGGAGCCCCCCACCCCCTCCGCGCGGACGCCCTGGGTGCACGCCCTCACGCGGGTGACGGTGGCCCTCGGGGGGCCGCAGCACCGCGGCAGGGACCTCCTCTTGAGGGAGGGGGACCGGCAGTTCGCCCTGGCCAAGTTCGCCTACGGCTTCAACGACGACGACCTCCAGGACGAGGACGTGGAGCTCTTCCTCCTGCGGGGCTGCCGCGCCTGGGAGCGCCTGGGCCAGGTGCGCACCACCAATGACGGGGCCCACGCGCCGGTGGAGGGCGTGACGGACACCGGGGGCCAGGTGTTCTTCGAGCTGCCGCCGGAGCGCAGGCTTGGCGTGGGGCTGCACCGTATCCGCTTCGTGGTGAGGGGCGACCAGACCGTGGCCGACCAGTATGTCCGGGTGGTGCCCGCGGGCGCCCAGGTGGCGGTCACCGACGTGGACGGCACCCTGACGGAGAGCGAGACGGCCGAGTGGAGGGTGCTCTTCGGGGGTGCCTCTCCCATGGTGCACCCTGGCGCTCCGGAGGTGCTCTGGGCGCTGGCGCGCCGGGGCTACGTGATCTTCTACCTCACCGCGAGGCCCTGGTGGCTCACGCAGCGCACCCACGACTGGGTGCGCGAGCGCGCCCTGCCCCCGGGCATCGTCCACACCACCCTCACCTTCACCGGCGCCACGGGTAACGCCGCCCGGGACTTCAAGGTCCAGGAGCTTACGGCGCTCACCGCTCGCCTCGGGCGCCCGCCGGCGTGGGCCTTTGGCAACATGGACAGCGACGTGCAGGCGTACAGCGCCGCCGGGGTGGACCCCACCCGCGCGTACTACTTCATGCTGTCGGGGGACCTGCGCGGGGGCAACCGCCACGAGGACTACCGCAGGCTCGTGCCGCTGGTCTCCGCGGCGCCGCTGGCGTGCTTCTGACGCCGGGGGGCGGCGCCTTGCCAGGGGTGCGGCGCCGTGCTCCCATCGGGGAATGGACTTGCGCTTGCAGGGTGTGCTCTTCGCGCTGCTGGCGGCATGCTCGGCCCGCGGCGGCGGTGGCGGGATCCCCATGGACCTGGACGCCTCGGACGGGGGCGACGAGCTGGCCATGGACACGGCGCTCCCGGACACAGCGCTCCCGGACACGACCCTACCCGACACGGCGCTGCCGGACACTCGACGCCCGGACACGGCGGCGCCCGACACGGCGGTGCCTGACACCGGGCCCGAGGACACGGGCCGCCCGGACACCGCCAGGCCCGACACGGAGCTGCCCGACGGCGACGGTGTGTGTCCCGCCACCTGCGCCTCCCACGGCGACTGCGAGCGCTGCTGGCGCAGCGGCGAGACGCGCGTCGGGTCCTACTGCTGCGCGGCCAACCTGTGCATCTACCGCCCGGAGATGAGCTGCTCGGCGGTCACCGACTCCGGCGTGCCCGTGCCCGACCTGCCGGACTCCGGGGACATCGCCGGAGGCTCCTGAGCGCAGCGCTTGGAGGGGATGGGCGCCGTAGTGCCGTGCTACCATCGCCTGGCCCATGGATCTGGTGCTGATCTCTGACACGCACAACAGCCACGCCGGGCTCCAGGTGCCGCCGTGCGATTTCCTCGTCCACGCGGGGGACTTCACCCGCCACGGGACCCTCACCGAGGCCGAGGCCTTCTTCGCCTGGTTCGCCCAGCAGCCCGCGAAGTGCAAGGTGCTCACCGCGGGCAACCACGACTTCATCGCCGAGAGGGACCGCTGGACCGTCCGCGCCCTGGCTCGCCAGAGCGGCGTGACGTACCTCGTGGACGAGGGCTGCGAGCTCCTCGGGCTGCGCCTGTGGGCCTCGCCCTACACCCCCCGACACGGTGAGTGGGCGTTTCAAGACGACCGCGGAGCGTCCCTGGCCGCGCGCTGGGCCGCAATCCCCGAGGGGCTCGACGTGCTGGTCACCCACGGCCCGCCGCACGGCGTCCTGGACCGCACCCGCCTTGGCCTGGACGTCGGCTGCGAGGCCCTCCTCGACGTGGTGCGCGCGCGCCCCCCGAGGGTGCACGTCTTCGGTCACGTCCATGAGGCCCACGGCGAGGCCTCGCTGGAGGGCCTGCGTACCGTGTTCGTGAACGCGTCGAGCTTCGTGAGCACGTCCGTGCGCAACCCCACCACCGAGGCCGTGCGCGCGCACAGACTCGTACGCCTCGGCTGAGCCTACGCCAGCAGCGGCGGCACGGTGGTGGTGCTCAGCTCCCGGATCATCTTGATCAGGTCCGACGGATCAATGGGCTTGGCCAGGCACGGCCGCCCCGTGGCCGCGATGCGCGCCTTGAGCGCCTCGGACGCGATCCCGCCCGAGAAGAACGCCATCCGCGGCGCGAGCCTCGGGTGGTCCTGCAAGAGCCGGAGGTAGAACTCCACCCCGTTCATCCCCGGCATCACCACGTCGCTCAAGACCACGTCAATGTGGTTGTCCGCCCGCAGGCGCTCCAGGGCCTTGCGCGCGTCGTTCATGGTGATGCACTCGAACTGCTTGACCAGCGAGCGCTCCAGCGAGCGCAGCACCAGCTCGTCGTCCTCGACGATCAGCACGCACAGCCTGCTGGACGTGGGCGGCATGCTCGACCGCTTCCTGGGGATCGCCTGGGCCTCCTCGCCGGCCGGGAGCACCACCGAGAAGCGCGTCCCCTGCCCCACGCGGCTCTCCACGAAGACCTCCCCCCCGATCCGCTGCACGAGCTGCCTGGTCAGCGCCAGCCCCAGCCCCGTCCCCTTGCCCGCCGCCTTGGTGGTGAAGAACGGGTCGAAGATCCGCCCGAGGACCTCCGGCGCGATGCCCTCGCCGTTGTCCTCCACCTCCAGGAGCACGGTCTGCGCGTCGGAGCTCGTCCGGAGGTGCACCGCGCGCTCCCCCACGGGCCGGTGCTCCAGCGCCTGCAGCGCGTTGATGATCAGGTTCGTCAACACCTGCGCCAGGGCGTTGGGCGGCGCCAGCACCGGCGGCAGGGCCCCCTGGAGCTTCACCTCGAAGCGCGCCTGGAAGCGCACCTCCTTGCCCACCAGGCGCAGCACCATCCGCGCCTCCTCGTTCAGGTCCACGAGCTGCGCCACGGCCCCCTCGTCCCGGCGCGAGTACGCCGTGAGCTGCCGCGCGATCGCGCTGATGCGCTTGGCCGCCGCCAGGCAGTCCCCGAGGGACTCCAGCCACTCGCTCACGCACTGCTCGAAGGCGTCCAGCCGGTGGAAGCGCGGGCGCTGGAGGATCTCCTCCAACTGCTCGCGCAGCGCCGTGAGGTTCCCCTGGAGCGCCGCGCAGGGGTTGTTCACCTCGTGGCTCACCCCCGCCGCCAGGATCCCCACCGCGGCCAGCTTGTCCTGGTGCGCCACGTCCGCGCCCAGGCGCGCGCTCTCCGCCCGGGCGTCCGCCACCCTCCGCGCCGCCGCCAGCGCCCGCGCGAGCTGGTCCCCCAGCGCGGGCCCGTCCTCCACCACGGAGAACGCCCCCGCCGCCAGGAACGCGCGCTCCAGCGCCTCCCTCGGCGGCGGCACCAGCACCACCACCAGGAGCGCCCGGTTGGCCCCCACGACGGAGTACACCCTCGGCACCGCCTCCTCGGCGGTCCCGCGCTCCTCCAGCACCAGGAGGAGCGCGTCGCCGCCCTCGGCCACCGCGTGCTCCAGGTCCGCCTCGGCCTGCACCTCCAGGCCCAGCTCCGAGGCCAGCGCCCGCACCCGCCGCTCCGTCTCGGGGCGCTCGCAGGCCAGGCGGGCTCGGAGCGCCTCGACCATCACGGCCCTCGGGCCCGGCTGTGGGGCTCGTGCCAGCGGTACACCACCGCCGCGCGCGTCAACCCCGCGCCGGGAGAGTACGACAGCACCACGTCGCTGTCCCGCAGGCGCCCGTCGGCCCGCGCGCGCTGGAGGTTGTATACGTTCACCGCCGCGGAGATGTTTCCAACCTCGGCGAAGGTGTCCACCGCGCGCTCCCGAGGCAGCTCCAACGCCCGGCGACACGCGTCCACGAACCACCCCACGCTCTGGGCGCCTACATAGAGCGACACGTCGCCCAGGGTGAGCCCTGCGTCTTCCAGGGCACCCAGGCATGCTTCGCGGCAGAAGGCCGCGCCCTGGACGCCGGCCAGCTTGCCCACGGCGGGGTCGAAGGTCGCGAGGCGCACGGGGCCCGCGCACCGGTCCCAGCGTCGCTGGGGTGCGCCGTCCCGCACCGGGGCGAGGGCCACGCCCTCGCGCAGGGAGCCGTCGGTGCGCTGCCAGTGGCCCAGGAGGCCGTACCCCGGCGGGAGCGGGCCCAGCACCGAGGCCGCGGCGCCGTCGCCGAAGCCCGTCGATGCGGGGGTGGAGTAGTCCAGGAAGCGCGACGAGGCCGTGGAGCACACCTGCACCACCCGGCGGTAGACCCCGGCGCGCAGGAGCGCCGCGGCGGCCACGACCTGCGGCTGGAAGCTGGCGCAGCCGACGTCCAGGCTCCACGCCACCGCGCGCGACAGGCCACAGCGGTCCACGATGGCCGGCCCGTCCGAGGGGTTGAGCCGGTCTGGCAGGAGCGAGTGGACCAGGAGCAGGTCCACCTCGTCGGGGGCGACCCTGGCGTCCTCCAGGGCGCGGCGCACGGCCTCGACCTCCATGTCCGCCGCGTGGGCGTCGTCCGCCAGCACGTGGCGCCGCCGCGCGCCGCGGAACAGGTCGTCGTCCCCGAGGGCCGCCATGGCCTCGGCCACGGGCCTCGGCAGCGCGCTCTCGCCCCCCTGGGCGGTGCGCTCGATGGCGAGGATGTCCCCGCGGCGCTGGACCTCGTCGCGGCGCTGGAGCCGTCCCTCCCAGTAGTCGTTGGAGCGCACCTCCGGCGGGAGGTAGGAGCCCATCCCGAGGATCCCGACCCCGGGGCGGTCACCCATCACCCTGCTCCTTGAACTGCCGCAGTGCCGCCACCCTCTGACTCCCGCCCAAGCGTACGTCCGGGTCGATGCGTACGTCCAGCACCGCGGGGCCCTCGTGGTCCGCGCCCAGGGCGTCGATCAACTCCTCCTTCGTTCTTACGATTCTCCCGGCGGCGCCGAAGCCTTGGGCCATCATCGAAAAATCAATGAGCGGCGTGGTGAAATCCGGCGTGGCGCCGTACTCGTCCTTCATCCCGTGGTGGACCATGTTGAGCCGGCTGTCATTGATGATCACGAAGGTCGTGGCGACCTTGTGGTGCACCGCGGTGGCCAGCTCGCCGCCGAACATCAAGAAGCCCCCGTCGCCGCAGATGGCGTACACGCGCCGGGCGGGGGCCCCCAGCTGGTAGCCCACCGCGGCGCAGAGCCCCGAGCCCATGGAGCCGAAGCCCAGGCAGGTGATGAAGTCCCCGTCCTCACGGACCCGGAGGTAGTGCAGCGCGATGGACAGGTGCTCGCCCATGTCCGAGGTGAACACCGAGTCCGCGGGGCACACGGCGTTCATGGTGAGGGCCACCTCGGCGCTGGTGAGCGCGCCCCGGGGCGAAGCTTCAGGGGCCTGGCACCGCAGGGTCGGCCCCGGTGGCAACGGGAGCGCGGCGTGGTCCTCGGTGCGGTGCTCCAACATGCGCCCGACCACGGCGTCGATGGGGCCGACGAGGCCCAGCTCGATGGGGTAGTTCTTCCCGAGCTGCGCGGAGTCAATGTCCACCTGGATGAAGGCCCGCCCGGCGCGCAGCTTGGGGCTCCAGGCGTTGGTGGTGAAATCATTGAGCCCGGTGCCCATGGCCAGGAGGACGTCCACGCCTTCGGCGAGGTAGTCCGTCACCGAGTCGTGGCCGCCGAAGCCGAGCACCCCGAGGTACAGCGGGTGGTCCTCGGGGAAGACCCCCTTTCCCTTGGTGGTCACCGCCACGGGGGCGCCGACGTACTCCGCCAGGCGCCGGATGACCCTCCGGCTGGTGGTGCCTCGGGCGCCCGCTCCCGCCAGGAGCAGGGGCCTCCGGGCGCCCTCCAGGAGCTCCAGGGCGCGCTTGCAGGCCGACGAGTCCACGTCGAAGCTCGAGCGCACGGTGCCGAAGATGGGCTGCGGCTGCTGCTTGACGGCCACCACGTCCAGCGGGAGCGAGAGGAACACGGGCCCCTGGCGGCCGGAGTAGGCCGTCACCAGGGCCTTGCGCAGCACCGCCGCGGCGGAGCCCGGGCGCGAGACCTGCGCGCTGAATTTGGTCATCCTGCGGGTGAGGGCCACGGCGTCCATGGCGGCCGCGGAGCCCTCCTGGAGGGCGCCCCGGCCGAAGGCCGAGCGGGGCACCTCGCCCGCCAGGAGGATGAGCGGCACGCCTTCGTAGTAGGCCGACGCGAGGCCCGTGAGGGCGTTGGTGATCCCGGGCCCCGCGGTGGTCACCACGACCCCCGGGCGCCCCGTGGCCATGGCGTACCCGATGGCCATGAAGGCCGCGCCGGTCTCGTGCCGGGTGGTCACGATCTTTACGTCGGGCCGCGCCAGGAGCGAGGCGTAGAAGCCCGAGATGGCCCCGCCGGGGATGCCAAAGACCGTGTCCACGCCGAACTCCCGGAGGACATCGATCAGCTGCAGCGCCACCGGCGAGGTGGTCACGGCGAGCCCTCGGCCTTGCGCTCCTGGAGGTGCAGGTGCACCGTCCCGTTGAAGGGGTCGTCGAGCTGGACCTCGAAGGCGGGCTCGTAGCCGCAGCCCCGGGCGACGCCCGCCAGCGCGCCGGTCATCGCGTGTTCGATGTACAGGTACTCGCTGCCGAAGCGCACGGCGTAGCGGTTTGGGGCCGCGCGGGTCACCTGGAAGGTGGTGTGGTTGGTGGGCGTCCCGGTGGCGTAGGCCCGCTCGATCCCCCGCAGGAGCGCGTCGAAGTCATTCCCGAGGACCGCGAAGGTGGTGCGCCCGAGGAGCGTCCGGCGCCACGCCGGGAAGGCCGCGGCCTGGAGCTCGAAGAGCCCGCGGTAGATCCCCTCCGCGCCAAAATGGCACTGGGCCACGGCCACGATGCGCGTGAGGTAATCCTTGACGGGGTACAGCTTGAAGGGCAGGAACCGATAGAGCTTGAAGAACTCCCGGTACTGCCGCTGGACCTCCGGGCCCAGCTCCGCGGCGCGCTCGTCGAGCATGTTGAAGAACACGCCCCGGCATGCGGCGCGGTCCGGCACGTGGTCCAGCCTCCACGCCAGGTCCGTGTGCGCAAAGCAGTCCTGGAGGGATACCCGACAAGGGCCCGCCGGTCGAACCGTCAACGGCTCCGCGTGATTCATGGCGTACTCTCCCCCTTTGGTCTTGTACCGCAGCGCTGAGAACGACGCAGCGGTCGCGAACCTGAGGGCGGGCCCCAGTGTACCGCAACCCCCCCTGCGCTGGCCACGCCACCCGGCGGGCGCTCGGCGCCCTGGGCGCTTTGTCCCGGTGGCGGTCTGCGGTCAGTAGTCCGCGGGGGGGCAGGTCTCGCCGTGGCGCCTGCGGTAGACGGGTTCACCGTCCACGTAGCGCATGAAGCAGTAGTGCCGGTCCAGGTAGAGCCGGAGCATGGGGTAGTTGTACATGTAGCGCCCGGACATGCTCCGGCCCGCGTCCACCACGAGCTCCGGCCTCCAGCGCTCCAGGTCCTCCAGGAGGAGGGCCCGGGCGCCCGGCACCTGGCGGCGCTCCTCCTCCTCGCGGGTGGCGGTCATCCAGGGGACCACCCCCGCGGGGTACACGCTGTAGACAAAGCGCGAGGCCGGGAAGCGCCGCGAGGAGAGGTAGGTCTCCGCCCGGAAGCCCCAGACGAAGAGCGTGTCCGTGGGGCGGGTCTTCTCCAGGACGTAGCGCACGATGGGGTCCGTCTGCGGGTCCTGGTACCAGCGGTCGGTCTCGCGGCGGTTGAGCACCTGGCGCGTGAGCGCCGAGCTGGACATCCCGAGGAGCACCGCCGCCCCGGCCACCACCACGAAGGCCGACGCCACGTTCCCCGGGCGGCGGGCCTCCAGGGGCTCGAAGCGCTCGCTCACCGCGTACGCCGCCACCACCGCGGCCAGCGGGTGCACCTGGAGGAAATAGTGCCCGAAGAACCGGAAGGTGAAGCACGCCCCGACGCACCCGAGCGTGAACTGCGCCACGGCGAAGAGGGCTCCGGCGCGCTTTCGGGCCCGCTCGGCCCAGGCCGCCGCGCCCCGGGCTTGCACGCTCTCCTCCAGGGCCTCGCGCAGCGCGCGGGCCAGGGCCAGGATTCCCACCGAGGCGAAGCCCGCGACGCCAAGGAAATACCGGTCGAACTGCTCCCGGAGCTTGTCCCGCATGAACTCCCGCGTGAGCGGCGCCATGAAGATCTCGCGCCCGTAGCGCTGGTAGTAATAGACAAACTCCTTGAGGTGCCCGGTGGCCGCGAAGACCGCCAGCACCGCGCTGTAGGGCGCCGCAAAGCCCAGGGCGTAGCGCCCGAGGTCCCTCGCCCGCGACCCGGGGCTCCGGGGTCCCGCCCCCTCGGGGCCGAGCGCCAGCCAGCATACGGTGGGCACCACATGGATCAGGGACATCTGCTTGGAGAGCCCCGCCAGCGCGGCAAGGGCGCCGGAGAGGCCCAACCACCAGGGCCTGCGGCGGGCCTCCGGGAGCCGCTGTGCGCGCGCCGCCAGGAGGAGCGAGCCCAGGACGAAGCACATCGCCAGGACCTCGCCGTTGAGCCCGAGGCCGTCCCAGGGGATGAGCTCATAGTTCACGAAATACGCAGTGAACAGCATCGCCACGGCCGCCGCGAAGGACCCGAAGAGCTCCCACGCCAGCGCGAAGACCAGCCCGTGGAGGACCAGCCCGAGGACCAGCGCCAGCCACCGGATGGGGAGCCAGGAGCCCTCCCCGCCGAGCTTCATCGCCAGGGCGGTGAGCCAGTAGAGCACCGGGCCCCGCTGCGAGACGCCGTCCACGTAGGGGAGCCAGCGGCCGTGGAGCATGCGCAGGGCCAGGGCGGAGATGTAGCCCTCGTCGTTGGACAGGGGCACCGCCCAGGGGCGGAAGAAATGCCAGTGGCTCCGGCACACGATCACCACGGCGGTGATGAGCGCCAGGAGGGGAGCCCCGGCGCGGGCGATCCAGTCCAGCCACCGGGGGGGCGCCTTGGGGGCGCTGCTCGTCGCTTCGTCGTGAGGTCTCATGGGAAGAAAAGCTCAGGGGGAGGGCGCCTTCGGAGGTCTTCCCCGCCGGGGCGGGCGCACCTCGCCGAGCTCGGCCTCGGTGAGCTGCGCCTCGGGGAGCCCCAGGAACCGGAAGGCCTCGACGCGGAAGCGGTAGGCCTGCTGGAGCTCGCGCAGCACGGTGCGTGCGGTGGCGGGGTCGAGGGTCCTGGGGTGGACGGTGACCACCTTCTCCAGCGAGGCCACGGTCTCGCCGAGCTCCAGGAGATCATGGACGTGCTGGAGGATCTCCACGGGCTTCAGGCCCCCGTCGGGCTCCCGGGTGCCGTCCCTGAGCTCGCGCAGGAGCCGCGCGCGGCGGCGCTCGGTGCGCCCGTCGAGGGCGCCCCGGGGGGCGTCGGTCCCGAGGAGGGTGTTGAGCCTTCGGGCGGTGCGGCGCTTGAGCACGGCCTCGGGGCTCCCTCGGCGGTTCTGCGGCTTCGGGTCCATGGGGGCGCGAAGCGGAGCCTCAGCCAGGGGTGATGAGCTGCAGGTCCAGGCCCCCGGGGTACATGTACGACGTATATTGTGCGATGCCGTACACCTTGATGCCGAAGGGCGTCCCGCTCTGGAGGTGGTGGGCCCCGGCGCGGATGGGGAGGTAGTACACGGCCCAGGGGCCGACGGTCTCCATGGATCCCCGCAGGGGCATCCCGTCCATGGTGACCTCGGCCCTCACGGGGGCCACCACATTGATGAAATTGCTGGTGTAGGTCTCCGGCACGTAGATGTCATAGCTGGAGCGGAACTGCTGCGAGGGGACCTCGAAGACCATGGCCGGGTCCCCGGCGCCGGAGGAGGTGGCCGAGGCGGGCCCCTGGCCGAGCATGTACTGCGCGACCAGGAGCGCGGAGGTGCCCGCCACGCGGAAGCTGGCGGTGGTGGCGAACTCCAGCACCTGGCCCGCGCGCAGCGTGGCCGGGGCGCGCACCGTGGGCGGGTCGAAGGTCACCTGGTTGTTGTCCGACTGCGACACGATACGGATCACCGACGGGAACATGGGCCCCCGGTCGCGCAGGGCGGAGACCACGTACTCCCGGCCCCAGGTCTCGTTGGGGAAGAGCTGCTCCTCCAGGTGGTCGCAGGCCGGGCGGTTGTTCGGCACGTTGGTGCAGTCATGCCCGACGAACACCGCCACGGGGTTGGTGGCGTTGATGGTGGTGCCCGTGAGGTCCCCCTCCCCCGTACCAACGAGCTGCACGACGTCCCCGGGCTGGAGGCGGTAGGTCTGGGTGGTGCCCGCGGAGGCAGCGGACACGCCCGCTCCGGCGGAGATGCTGGCGGACAGGCGCACGGTGACCGTGGTGCTCTCGCCGGTGACCCCGACGATGGCCACGAAGCCCCCGAGGAAGATCCCCATGGGGGAGGGCGTGCGCCAGTTGGGCGCCGTGGACACGATGTACCGGCTGGTGAGCACGCCCTGGGGGAGCAGGAGCGAGGCGTCGTTGGTGAAGGAGTGGTAGCCCCCGGCGCGCTCGAAGTTCAGGGGGTTGAACTGGTACGCGGCCACGGGCCCGTTGGCGTGCAGGTGGTAGGCCCCTCTGGGGCGCAGGACGCTGCGGGCGGGGACGTTCCCCGCGCAACCCCCGGGCTCGCCGCCCCGGCAGGGGGGCAGGGCCGGGTTGAACTCCACCAGCTCCGGGACCCACGGCAGCCGCACGATCTGTACCTCCCCCGGGCGCAGGGACAAGGCCCTGGGCATGGGGAGGGCGCCGCCCTCGACGGTGGCCTCGACGGGGTAGGTCTGCGGGTTGGACACGACGATGGCGTACTCGAAGCGGGCGTCGAGCTGGCCGTTGGCGGTGGTGGTACCCCAGTAGTCACAGCCCAGGTACGAGCGCCCGAGGGCGCTGTCCGAGCAGCGGTCCATGCAGCTCCCGTTGTTGCACGTCTGGCCGCCGGAGGGGTTGCACAGGAGCCCGTTGTCGTAGCCCATGCCGTCACTCCGGCAGGTCTGGGTCTGCTGGGGGCGCATGGGGTCGCACCGCGAGCCCCCGGGGCGGCAGAGCCGGCACCCGATGCCCGGCACGCAGATGGGCGAGGCCCCGGAGCAGGCCACGCGGTTGACGGGCTCCCCGTCGGCGGTGCACTGGTACGACTCGTTGCCGTTGCAGAGGGTCATCCCCGGGCGGCACTGCACGGGCCCGGGGCCGGTGTCCGTGGTGCCCACGTCCCCCGGCGGGAGGTTGAAATCCTGGGGGGCGGGGGGCTTGCACGCGAGCCCCGTGGCAAGAAAGAGCGCCAGCAGGGCAGCGCGACGGTCCATGAATGATGTTTCTACCCGGGATCCGTCCTATCGTCCAACCGGCATGGACCTGCTGATCGAGGGAGGCACCATCGTGCCCTGCACGCCCGGGGGGGAGAGCTTCCCCGGGGACGTGCTCGTGGAGGATGGCGCGCTGCGTGCGTTGGGGCCAGGCGCTCGGGAGGCGCGCCGGGGGCCCGTGAGGGTGCTGGACGCCCGGGGCTGCGCGGTGCTCCCGGGCCTGGTCCACGCCCATGTGCACCTGTGCCAGACGCTCTTCCGGGGCATGGCCGACGACCTGCCGCTCCTGGACTGGCTCCGCACGCGGATCTGGCCCCTGGAGGCCGCCCATGACCCGGAGTCCCTCCGGGCCAGCGCGGACCTGGGGCTGGTGGAGCTCCTGAAGGGCGGCGGCACCACGCTCCTGGACATGGGCACGGTGCACCACCACGACGCGGTCTTCGAGGCCCTGAGGGATTGCGGCGTCCGGGCCTTCTCGGGCAAGGCCATGATGGACGTCGGAGCGGGCGTACCACGAGGGCTCCGCGAGGGCCTGCGCGCGTCGCTGGCCACCTCGGACACGCTCCGGGCGCGCTGGGACGAGGCCGAAGGGGGGAGGCTGCGCTACGCCTTCGCCCCTCGGTTCATTCTGTCCTGCACCAAGAAGCTCCTGCAGGAGACAGTGTCGCTGGCGCGGGCCCACGGGTGCCTCCTGCACACCCACGCCGCGGAGCACCCCGGCGAGCGCGACGCCGTCCGCGCCCTCCACGGAAAAGACGACGTGGACGCCCTGGCCGAGCTCGGGCTCCAGGGCCCGGATACCATCCTCGCGCACGGGGTGCAGCTCACCCTCGCCCAGATGCGCGCGGCGGCAAAGGCAGGCACCAGGGTGGTGCACTGCCCGAGCGCCAACTTGAAGCTCGGCAGCGGGGTGGCCCGGGTGAGCGCCCTGCGCAAGGCCGGGGTGGTGGTGGGTCTTGGGGCCGACGGGGCGGCGTGCAACAACAATCTGGACCTCTTCGTGGAGCTTCGCCACGCGGCGCTCCTGGCCAAGGGCGGGGGAAACACCCGGGCCCTGCCCGCTCGGGAGGCGCTCTCGCTGGCCACGCTGGACGGGGCCCGGGCGCTCGGCATCGACCACCTGGTGGGATCGCTGGAGCCTGGAAAGCGCGCGGACGTGGTGGTGGTGGACCTCACCGGCGCCCACACGGAGCCCTGGGGGGGGCCGGTGGAGCGGGTGGTGTATGCCGCCCAGGCGAGGGACGTAAAGCACGTGGTGGTGAACGGCCGGGTGCTGGTCAAAGACCGGGCGCTGACCACGATGGACGAAGAGCGGGTGGTGGCCCGAGCGCGGGAAGAGGCCGTGAAGGTGCAAGCCCGGGCGGGGCTCCGGGGGTGATGCGAGGGGTGTGTCGTGTGTGAGCTCCTGGGGATGGATTGCAACACGCCAACGGACATTGTGTTCTCGTTTACGGGCTTCGCCAGCCGGGGAGGGCGCACGGGGCCCCACGGGGACGGCTGGGGCCTGGCCTTCTACGAGGGCCCCGCGGCGAGGGTGTTCCTGGACCCGAGGCCCTGCGCGCTGTCCCCGCTGGCGACCTTCCTGCGCACCAACTCCATCAAGACGCTGCAGGCGGTGGCGCACATCCGTAGGAAGACCCGAGGGAAGATCCGCCTGGCGGACACGCACCCGTTCTCGCGGGAGCTGTACGGTCGCCACTGGACCTTCGCCCACAATGGTACGGTGAAGAACGCCCGGAGCCTGAGCCTGGGGCGCTTCGAGCCCATCGGCGGGACCGACAGCGAGCGGGCCTTCTGCCACCTGTTGGAGGCCCTCCGGCAGGATTTCCCGAAGCAGCCGACGGACCCGACGGCCCTCTGGGAGGCCCTGGCGGAGGTGGCCGGGAGGATCGCCCGGCTGGGGACCTTCAATTTCCTCCTGGCCAATGGGGAGTACCTCTTCGCGCGCTGTGACAACCGCTTGTGTCACATCGTGCGGCAGGCGCCCTTCGGGCGGGCGACGCTCAAGGACTCGGAGCTGTCCGTGGATTTCGCCGCGGTCACCACGCCCCGGGACCGGGTGGCCGTGGTGGCCACCACGCCCCTCACCGTGGACGAGACCTGGACCGTGGGCGAGCCCGCCACGCTCTGGGTCTTCCGCCGGGGGAAGCTCCTGGCCACGCTCCCCTCGGGCGAGCCCATCGCGAGGCCGACCCCCAGGGGTCACACCCGTGGTGTAACCGCCCGTTGACACTCCCGCCCTCGGGAGTGCGGTCGCCCCCCATTGCTCCATGGCACGGCGGGTGCTTGGATCCCTGTGGATGTCCCTGGAGGCGGTACCAATGAAGAAGCTGTCCTGGCTCGTTCCCCTGGTGGGTCTCCTCGTGGGCGGTTGCGGCGGCGGTGACGGCCTCCGGGCCACCGGGAGCGTGCGCCTCACGGTGCACCAGGCCGGTCAACCCGATGGACGAACCGACTTCACCCTCCCTGCCGACACCTTCGTAGATCCCCCTCCAGGCGTGGGGGTGGGCTTCTATGGCACCTGCCGTCGCGTGGGCGGGACCTGGTCAGTGGAGTTGACACGGGCGGGCGGCGGCGAGGGCCTGCGGTCCGTGACCTTGAGCGCCAGCTCCGCGGGGCCCAGCGGGGTGTTGACCACCACGTTCCTCGTGGGCGCGAGCACCTTCTCCGGGAGCGCGACCTGTACCGGCGGAGCCACCTCCGTGGGGGACCGCGGCGTGCGCATCAACGGCGGGTGCACGGCCCTCTCGGCCTCCGGCGACCCGCGCACGGTGGACGCCTCCATCGACCTCACCCTGGACGACTGCAAGTAACCCTCTGGCGCCCGCCGCCCTCAAAACGGCGTGGACAGCGCGCAGCCCGGGATCAGCGCCACGGTCCCCGCGGGCTCCGGCGCCCCGGGACCCGAGGCGCTCACCCTGGCCACCAGCAGGTCCAGCTCGATGGCCACGCCGAGGTGCCCGAAGGCGATCCGCGAGCCCAGGGTGGCCCCCAGCTCCACGCGCCCCAGGGACCAGCCGTAGGTCATGGGCTGCCCGGACCGTACGGTGAGCGAGGCCCCGCCGAGGGCGTAACCCCCTCGGAGGCCCAGCCAGAAATCGTAGACCTCCGCGCGGTTGTAGCCCACCCAGAGGGTGCCGTCGGCCCCGGCCCACCAGGCCCGGTCCACGGTGACCGATGGGAGCACGTCCGGGAGCGTCCCGGGGAGGACGGTCCCTCGGAGCGCGCCGCTCACGCCCAGGGACCAGTTACCGGCCTTGAAGTACTCCCACCCCACCCTGGCCCGTGCGTCCCGGCCCACCAGGGTGAGGGCCGCCTCGAGCCTCGCCAGGGGGACCGGCCTGGGGAGCCCCACCCTCACCGCGAAGTACGGCGCCGGCCCCGGAGGCGTCAGGGCGTTGGACGCCGCCGCCCGGAGCTCATCCTCGGGGGTGGCCCCCGGGAGGAGCGCCGCGTTCAGGAGCCCCGTGCGGGTGGGGGCCTGCCAGACCATGCCGTAGTCCAGCACCACCCTGCCGGGGCGCAGGGCCCTCACCGGGGACAGCATGGGGGTCGCGCTGGCGCACCCGTACAGCGCGCAGGCGACGCACGGCAGGAGACGCCAGCGCGCCACCGGAGGGCGCGCTACTTCCGGAAGCGCGACGGAAAATTGTTCGCCGCGATGCGGGACTTGAGCTCCGAGTCGTCCGGGTGGAGCTCCAGCGCCCTCGCCATCAAGAGCTCTTCGCCCTCCTTGTGCTTCGGGTCCGGCAGGCAGCACTCCACCGGGCACACCGCCTGGCACGCCTCGTGGTCGTAGAAGCCCACGCACTCGGTGCAGAGCTCCGGGTCGATGACGTAGATCTCGTCGCCTTCGGAAATGGCGTCATTCGGGCACTCGGGCTCGCAGGCGCCGCAGTTGATGCAATCCGTGGTGATGTACGTGGCCATGAAGGGGTCTTTCCGTCGCGCCGCGGTGGGGTTTGGTGGGCCGCGCGCATTTCTAGTCAAGAGCGCCCGTACCGTCAATCCGGGGCCGCGGTGGCCGGGAGGGTCTTCAGGGACACCCTCCGGGGGCGCCGCCGGGGCTCCGGGGGGAGCGCCGGGTCCAGCACCACCTCGCCTACGAGGTCGTAGTCCGCCGCCTGGGTGATGTCCACCAGGGCCATGGTGCCGGGCGAGACCTCGGGACCGGAGAGGTACACCACGCCGTCGATGTCCGGCGCCTGGCCCGCGTGGCGCCCCTGGAGGACGTACTCGTGCTCGTCGCTCGCGCCGTCCACCAGGACCTCCAACCGCGAGCCCACCAGCGCCCGGTTCCGGGCCCGGGCCAGCGGGCGCTGGAGGGCCATCAGCCGCCGGTGCCGTACGTGGCTCTCCCGGCGCGAGACCTTGTCCCCTTGAGCCTCGCTGGCCGTGCCGTCCTCGTCGGAGTACCGAAAGACCCCCACGCGGTCAAAGCGCGCCCAGGCCACGAAGTCACAGAGCTCCTGGAAGTCTTCTTCGGTCTCGCCCGGGTGCCCCACGATGAACGCCGTGCGGAAGGTCACCCCGGGGATCTTCCCCCGCACGGTCTCCACCACCCGGCGCAACCGCTGGCCCCCGTGGCCCCGCTTCATCCGACGGAGCATCCGGTCGCTCGCGTGCTGGAGCGGCATGTCCACGTATTTCACCACCCTGGGGTGCCCCGCCAGGAGCTCCACCAGCTCGTCCGTCAGGGCCTCGGGGTAGAGGTAATGGAGCCGCAGCCAGCGCAGCCCCGGGACGTCCCCCAGGGCCTTGACCAGGCCCGCCAGGGTGGGCCTCTCCGAGCGGTCCCGCCCGTACGCGATGGTGTCCTGGGAGACCAGGTTCACCTCCAGGACCCCCTGGGACACCAGCGCCTCCACCTCGCGCACCAGGTCCTCCACGGGCCTGGAGCGCTGTCTTCCACGGATCCCAGGGATGGCGCAGAAGGAGCAGGTCCGGTTGCACCCCTCGGCGATCTTGACGTACGCGCTGTGGCGGCCCTGGGAGAGCACCCTCGGGTCCGTGGCCCGGAGCGTGTACGCCGCGGGGTTCCCCACCATCATCCGTGAGCCTTCGCCCCGGAGCACCTCGCCCAGCCGGAGCATGTCCCCGCTGCCGAGGAAATGGTCCACCTCCGGGAGCTCCTCGGCGAGCTGCGAGGGGTACCGCTGCGAGAGGCACCCGGCCACCACGAGCTTCTTGCAGGCCCCGGAGTCCTTCAGGCGCCCGAGGTCCAGGATGGTGTCAATGCTCTCCTCCTTGGCGGGGCCGATGAAGCCGCAGGTGTTGACCACGATGAAGTCCGCCCTCGCGGGGTCGGGCTCCAGCGCGCACCCGGCGGCCTGGGCGACGCCGAGCATCACCTCGGTGTCCACCCGGTTCTTGGGACACCCGAGGGACACGAAATGGATCGTCGCCGGCGCCTCGCTCATCGCAGGGTCTGTACGAAGAACTCGGCCTCCGCGCAAGCATGCTAAGGTTCCTTCGGTGATGTTCCGGCTGCCCGTGGACACCTCCCTGGACCTGGTGCTCCTGGAGCCTCGCCACGCTGGGATGCTCTTCGCCGTCATCGAGGAGAACCGCGCCCACCTGCGGCGTTACCTCCCCTGGGTGGACGCCACCCGCACGGTGGCCGACGCCCAGACCTTCATCGCCGCCTCCCTGGACCAGTTCGCCCGGAGCCAGTCGCTCAACGTGGGGCTCTTCTGTCAGAGCGCCCTGGTGGGCATGGCGGGCTACCACACCATCGATTGGCCTAACCGCCGCACGGCCCTGGGCTACTGGCTCGCCGAGCGCTCCCAGGGCCATGGGTACATGACCCGGGGCGTCCGGGCCCTCACCACCCACGCCTTCGCGGCCCTGGGGCTCAACCGCCTGGAGATCCGCGCCGCCCCGGAGAACCGCCGGTCCCGCGCCGTGGCCGAGCGGCTCGGCTATCGCCCGGAGGGCGTCTGCCGCCAGGCCGAGTGGCTCCACGACCGCTTCGTGGACCACGCCGTGTACAGCATGCTCGCCGCGGACTGGAGGGGCTGAGCGGTGCCCCCGTGGCTGGTGCTGGTCTCCTGGGCCGTGGCCGGGGACCTCCGAGACCAGGCCGCCCCGCGGGCCTTCCCCGCGGGAGACACTACCGGGGTCTACACCTATGCCTTCCAGGACCGGCGCAACCTCCGCCCGGGCCAGCGCCACGCCGGGGGCGTGTGGGTCACCCCCACGGCCCGCCCGGGAGAGCCCCTGCCCCTCTTTGTCTACCTCCATGGCCTGAACCGGGACCGGATCCTGCGGCGCTGGCTCCACGGGTCCCACTGGGACCTGCGCACCATCGTCGGCCCCATGGCGCTCCAGGGGCGCGTCGGCCCCCTGGCCGTGGCCGTGCTCGCCGCCACCGGGGACGACGCCCAGGAGGCCCGGACCATCTACCGAAACCTCGACGTGGGCGCCTTCATCGAGGCCACGGACCGGGCCCTGCGCGCCCGTGGATACCTTCTGGACCGCGGCCGGGTGGTGTTCTCCGCCCACAGCGCGTCGGGCTGCGCCCGGGGCAACGGCCTCCTGGCCGCCGTAGGGTCCCCCGCCGTCCAGACCATCCTGGACCTGGACTGTTGCATGGACGGCACCGTCGCCCGGTGGCTCTCCGACGCGCCCCCCTCGCAGCGGGTGATCGTGGTCTACCAGGACTACATGTGGCGCAACAACCGTAGCTTTCGCAGCTTCCGCGGCGTGTTCCTGGGGAACGCCGCGCTGTCGCTCCGTCCCATGAACCGTGTGCTGGAGCACTACCGTATGGCCGGGATCGACGTTCATAACGACATCGTCCCCGTCGCCCTCTGGCGCTGGCTCCCGGAACTCATCCCGCCGTAGGCGGTACCCTGGAAAGCCCGCGGACTTGCGACCGCAGGGGCTTGCAGGTATGCAAAGAGGAGCAGAGTCTCGAACACTGGGGAGATGATGGAACCGATCATCGGCTTGGACGTGGCGGCGACGGGCTCCACGGCTGCCGTGTTTCGCGCTCCCGACGCGGTGGTGGCGGGGCGCCTGGAGGTTCCCCAGCGGGAGCTCCTGGAGCGGGCCGGGACCCGCTGGCTCTGGCTCCTGGGCCGGGCACCCAGGGAGGCCCGGAGGATGGCCGTCGCCGCGGGGCTGGAGCTCCAGGCCGAGGGCCTGGTGCTGGGGGAGCGTCCGGTGGCCCTCCAGGCGCTGGTGCAGGCCAGCGTCCAGGGCGCCCTGGGGAAGATCCCCGGGGCCCGGGGCTTCTCCCTGGCGGTCCCGGCGGGCTTTGACCTCGGGCACCGGGAGGCCCTGCTCCTGGCGTGTCGCGAGGCCGGTTGGACCGTGGACCGGGTCCTGTGCGCCACCACCGCGGCCGCGCTGGCGGTTGCGCGCCGTGATGGGCTGACGGCCGTGGTGGACGTCGGGGCCTCGCACCTGGAGGTCGGCGTCCTGGACTTCGATGGGGAAATGGTGGACGTGGCCGCGCAGCACACGGACGCCACCCTCGGCGCGGAGGTGGTCGAGGCGGCGGTGACCGAGCACCTCCTGGAGGAGTTCGGCCGTGCCGCGGGCTTCGCGGTGCGCAAGGACCCGGCGCTGGCGGCGCTGGTGCGCCGGGAGGTGCGCGCGGCCCTCGTCGCCCAGGGCAACCAGGGTCGGGACCTGCGCGTCCTGGCGCCCACGGCGCTGCGGCCCAGGCTCCAGCGTCCAGGCTACGTCGCCCCCCGCGAGGTCTGGCGCCACGCCGCCGAGCCGCTCCTGCAGCGGGTGGAGAGCGCGTGCAGGGTGGCCCTCGACGAGGCCGACCGACCGGTCGGTGATGTCACCCGGGTGGTACTGGTCGGGGGGCTCTCCGACGCCCCGGAGTTCCGCGCGAGGATGGAGGCATTCTTCGGTCGGCCGCCGGAGTGCCCGGGGGCCGGCGCCAGCGCCCGCGGCGCGGCGCTCTTCGACGCGTCGCTCCGCGGGCTGCACGTGCGCTGGATGATCCATGAACCCGCGCCCGAAGAGGCCCCCGGTGCGCCGTCCGAGCCCCCTGGGAGGACCTCGCTCTTCGGGTTCCCCGCCCTGGGAGCGGCGCCCTCGCGCCCGTCACAGACGGCGCTCCAGGCGGTCTCCAGCGCGCCCGCGGGGCGCGCCGGTCCCGGGCAGCGCCCCTCGCAGGTGTCCCTCCCCGCGGTGACCTTCGGGCCGCCCATCAAACCCTCGCAGGTGACCCTCCCCGCGGTGACCGCCGTCGTGCCCCCGGAGCCTCCAGCCGCGGTGTCCTCGACCATCGAGACGGTCCCCGAGGAGTTCCTCGAGGAGCCCGGACCCTTCGCGCAGACCGACGCCTCACGGAAGCTGACCCAGGGCTCCCTGCCCGCGATCCCATCCTTCGCGGAGGACCTGAGCCGCGAGGACGACGACAACCCCGCGGAGCCGCCGCCGAGGCCCTCGCAGGCGCCCGCCTCCAGGCCCCCCGAGGCCACGCTCGACGCCGAACCCGTGGGTGCCCCGGAGGCCGCCCCCGCGGAGGCTGCGCCAGAGTCCTCGCCCGCAGAGGAGCCCGGTCCCTCGGAGTCCGAGAGGCCTCTCACCCCGGTGATGGTCACGTCGCCCGATCGCCCCAGAGCCACGCCGAGCGCGGCCCAGCCGGCGCCGTTGTCGTCCAGGCCCGCGCCCGCGCAGCGATTTTCGCAGGCCTCGTCGGCGCCGTCCAGGGCGCACCATGACAGCGCCGCGTCCCCGAGGGCGGTGGTGCTCGCCAGCTCCGGGCCCTTCCGGGGCGTGGTCAAGCTCACGGACGTGGTGTCCATGCCGCTCCTTCGCACCCCCACCCCCGAGGAGCTGGTCAAGCCCTACCTCCCGGTGGCGCTCCTGGGCATGGCCAACGCCCGAGACCGCACGGGGTACCTCAAGCTCGAGAACCGCGGCGAGAGCGTCCCGCTGCCCGTGTACCACGGCCACCCGGTGCTCTCCTCCCAGGAGAAGACCTTTGTACTCCGGGCCTTCGCGTGGTCCGAGGGGACCCTGTCGTTTCAGCCCTCGCCCGAGGTGAGCCCGTCTTCCACCCGCACCCGCGAGCCCATGGTGGCCCTGGTGCTCGCGGGCCTG
The DNA here is from genome assembly GCA_016218725.1 of Deltaproteobacteria bacterium. Lineage (GTDB taxonomy): Bacteria > Myxococcota_A > Polyangia > Polyangiales > JACRDB01. The sequence continues at coordinate 23,332 of JACRDB010000147.1, read as the reverse complement.
AGGCCCCTCCTGCGCACCTTCGGCGTCGGGGAGCTCACCCTGGCCCTCGGGGAGCTCGTCACCCGCGCGCCGCTCGTGCCCAAGGAGCGCATGGCCCGGGTGGACCGCCTCGCCCTCTCCTCCCAGGAGCTCCGGGTGCTGGAGCGGGACTTCGTGGGCAAGGTGGCCCTGCGCGAGATGCTCGCCTCGAACCCCGTCTTCCGAGGGACCCTCGCCACGCTCTCCTTCACCCTCCAACTGTTCGGCTGCCTGGAGTGGTGCGAGCCCGAGGTCACCCTGGGTCTGTCCCCCGAGAAGGAGCTGGAGAAGCGCCGCGTAGCCATGGCCCGGGGCAACCACTTCGACGTCCTCGGGGTCCATTGGAGCGCCTCCCCCGTCGCGCTCAAGGACGCCCACGAGAAGCTCCTGAAGGAGTATGGCGCCGGCGGGAAATGGGCCGCGCTCAACCCCGGGGTGTGCCGGGACATGGTCCAGAAGGTCGAGGCCGCGTACGCCCACCTCAAGGACGAGGCCCGCCGCGTGGCCTACCGACGCACAGCCTACCCCGACGTGGACCCGGAGCTCCTCGATGGCCTCCTGGAGAGCCAGATGAAGGCCCTGGAGTGGCGCGGCGCCACCGAGGAGGCCCAGGAGGCCCGCCAGATCCGCCACGAACTCCGCGCCAGCGTGAATATGCGCCCCAACGCGCGCCCCCCCACCGAGCGGAGCTGAACCGCTCCCCGTTCGAGGCCCGTTCGGTGCTACCCTTCCAGGCCCCAAAGCCTGTGTTCGCCCTCCCGCCAGCCTGGCTCGCTCCTTCACCTCCCTGGCACAGCCCCGAAGGGCCACCCCTCGAGCGCCTGAGCGTCCCCTGTACGACCCTGGAGGTGCTCCGGCTGCGAGCGGGACAATTTGTCCCGTGGTTTGGCCACGGACCCCTGGAGTCCGAAGCCCGGAGGGTGCTTGCCCTGGTGGAGGGGGCGCTGGGGCCCGGGGCGGACCCTCGGGCGGCGGAGCATGGGCTGTCCATGGTGCTGCACCCGGGCCTTGGGGCGGCGCCCCTGCGGTGGCTCGCGCTGGCCGTGGCGGCGGGGGAGGCCCCGCGGTGGGCGGCGGAGCTGCTCCTGGCGGGGGTGTCATGCCTGGGCGCCGGGGACACGCTCCGGGTCACCGTGGCGCGCTCGCTGGAGCCCGTGGAGGCTCTGCGGGCAGAGAGGCAGCGGGCCCTCGGGCTCGGCGGGGGTGACCGGGGGAACTACCAGGAGCACTTCCAGGTGCTGTGTCGAGAGACCCAGGACCCGGTGACGCGCACCGGTCGGGCGTGGTTTGCCTTTGCCCTGGCCCGTCGATGGGCGGGGCTGGACGCGTTGCGGGAGCCCCCGGAGGACCCGGTGGATGCCTGGCTCGCCACCACCGCGGCCTTCCTGGTGGGGGAGAGCGATGAGCGCCTGGTGGCCCACGCCCAGGGGCTCCTGGACCCGGTGGCGTCGGGCCTCCCGAGGCTGGTGACCGTGGTGGCCCGGGAGCTCACGGAGGTGGTCGCCCGGCCGCGGCTCCTCCAGTGGGCCCACCTGCGCTGCGCCGCGGAGCGGGACCACGCCTCGGCGGCGATCCGGGCGTGGCTCCGCGCGGCCTCCGAGGCCGAGCCCGAGGAGCCCCTGGAGACCTCTCGCACCCTGGGGCCGGAGCCCACCCGCGCCGCCCGCGCCGCGGCCGAGGCCCAGGTGCAGGCCGGGGAGTTCCTGCTGGACTGGTATGTCTCCGACCGCGAGGCCCGGAGTACCGTGGACCGCTGGGCCGCCAAGGTCCTGAGGGTGTATCACCGGCTCCGGGGCGCCAGGCTCCTCGCCCGGGTGCTCTCCACCCCGGGGGTGCGCCTGTGAGCTCCCTGGACGAAGGCGTCCGGGTGCTGGCCGAGGCCCTCTCGGGGTGGCACCGGGGGGCCTCACCGGGGCTCCTCTCCAGGGCGGCGGTGCTCTTTGACGACGCCTCCCGGGAGCCCGACCCCAGGGCCCCGGTGGGCGCCGCCCTGGCCCGGGGCCTCGCCGGGGACCTGGAGAGCGCCCGCCGGAGGCTCCATGAAGCGCTCGGCGCCCACCCCGAGAACGCAGGGGCCTACCTGGCCCTCGGGGTGCTGTGCCTCCGGGAGAGGGATCCCCTCGCCCACGCCCAGGAGGCCTCCTGGGCCCTGGTGGCCGCCCGGGACCTCTGCCCCGGCGTGGGGTGTATCGAGCGGTCCCTGGCCCAGGCCCTGTGCGCCTCCGGGGAGTTCATGGCCGCCCTCCAGAGCGCCCGGGTCGCCCTCTCCCTGGACCGCGACGACCACGAAGCGCGGCTCTGGAGCGGGCTCTTGAGGCTGTACTTCGGCGGGGACGTGAGCGCCTCCACGGTGCTCCAGGAGCTGCCCCCGGAGGCGGAGGGAGCCGGGCGCTCGCCGGCCGTGTGGCTGGGGGCCGTGGCGGGCGCCTACGCCCGAGGGGAGTTCCTCACGGCTCGGGCGGCGCTGCGCCGCGTCCTGGCGCCGCTGCGCCCCTCGGACCCGGTGGAGAGCGCCCTGGCCGATGGTGTCCGGCGCTGGCACCGCGAGCTCCGAGGCTTTGGCCCGGACGTGCCCATGGCCCCCAACCGCTGGCTCCGGGACGTGGGTGGCCCCGTGAGTGAGTACGCCCGCACCCGCGCCGCCCTGATGACCTTCCGGGAGACCCTCGCGCACCGCCCGGTGCTCGAAGACCCCAACGGCGCAGGGCCCACGGCGCTCGCCGTGGAGGGCCTCCTGGGCGAGCTCGAAGCCCGCACCCGCCGGGGTATGCTCGCCTGGGGCTCCAGGCTCCTGGTGCGGGGCTTCGCCGAGGCCTACCTGCCCGTGGTGGCCCTCCTGGAGGCCCCGAGCCCCGAGCTCCTCGCGGCCATGGGCCTGGTGGTCTTCGATGGGTAGCCCGAGGTGCTGGGGTGTGGTTCTCTGTGTGTGCGCCCTGGGTTGTACGGGCGCGGCGCGCAATCGTCCTCGGGGGGCGCGGGCGGCTTTGCAGCTCGCGCCGGTGCGGGTGGTGAGCACGGACCCGCTCCTGCGCAGGATGTGCGCCGAGGCGGTGGAGGGGGCCTTGCGGGGGCGCGGTTTTTCCGTGGGGAGTCTTGGGCCGATGGTGACGGTGGAGGTGCAGTTCGGGTACGAGCCCGCGGGGATCGCGGGGAGGGCCTCGGCGGCGGCGGACGTGACGGCCACGGTGCGCTCGCCGAGCGGCAGGGTGCGGGAGTTGCTGGCCTCGGCGGTGGGGGACGTGGCGCTGCCGGAGGCGCCCTCGGACCTCCTGGGGGCCTCCGGGAGGGCGGGGCGCTTTGCCTGCGAGGGCGCGGCGGTGCGCCTCGCCGAGGCCCTGGAGGAGCTCTTCTCCGGGTGACGTTCCCGAGGGAACGCAGGGGCCTTGCGGCGCGTAGCCTCCCTGGTGCAACGTGCCGCCGCGGGTCCTCGCGAGCGATCCAGCGGCGGGACCCACCGGGAGGCTCTACCAATGCGCAAGGTTCTTGGGATTCTGACGCTCGGCCTCGGGCTCGGCGGCTGCGTGGTGACGGGGGCCACGGGGGTGACCACCTCCGGGGCGCAGATCTATTCGAACTACCAGCAGGTGTCGCTGTCGGTGACCAACGCCACGGCGGAGACCGTGTGCTACCTGTACATCTCGCCGGTGTCGGACCCCAACTGGGGCCCGGACCAGCTCGGCTCGCGGGTGCTTTCTCCCGGGGAGACGGACAGCTACGCGCTCTACGCCGGGCAGTGGGACATCCGCGCGGACGACTGCAACCACAACCAGCTCGCGGTGCTGCGCAACCAGCCCATCGGGGCCAACGCACAACTGATCATCCGGTAGCGGTGCCCGGGTCCTGCCCCGGGGCACCGGCGTGGTGGTACCATGGGACGCCATGGAGCCCGGTGCCTCGTTTGTGTTCTCCCGCGAGAGCCGCATTCGCATCGATCGCGAGGGGCGCTTCTGGCACGAGGGCGAGCGGGTGGCCCACCCCAGGCTGGAGCAGGCCCTGGCCTCCTGGGTGGACCTGGACGGGGAGACCGGGCGGTACATCCTCCGCAACGCCCTGGACTGGTGCTTTGTCACCGTGGAGGACGCGCCCCTGGCGGTGCGCGCGGTGCGGGTCACCCCCTCGGGCTTTGAGGTGGAGCGCTCGGACGGGGGCTCGGAGCCCCTGGCGCTGGACACCGTCCGGGTTACCGACGACGGGAGGGTGTACGCCCGGGTGCGAGAAAAGCGCCTCCCGGCCCGCTTTGACCGCGGGGCGGCCTTCGCGCTCCTGGAGCACGCCGAGGAGCAGGGCGGGGCCGTGTTCCTGCGGGTGGGGGGAGGGCTCTTCCCGATAGCCCGGGGCGAGCCGTAGCCCTCGACGGGAGCGCGAGGGTGTCGTAGGGCTCACTGTCATGCGCTCGGTCACGCTCTACACCCGCGAGGGCTGCCACCTCTGCGACGACGCCCTCGGGGTGCTGGAGGCCGTGCGGCAGGAGGCGCCCTCTACCCTCACGGTGACGGTCATCGACGTGGATTCGGACCCGGCGCTGCGGGAGCTCTACGGGATGGAGGTGCCGGTGATCGCGGTGGACGGCCGCAAGGCGTTCAAGTACCGGGTGACGGCCGAGGCCCTGCGGCGGCGCCTGGCGCGGGAGGCGCCGTGAGCGCGGCGGTGAGAGCCCCGGAACCCTCCGGGCTCCCGCTGGCCCGGGTGGCGAGGTGGGCCCTGGGCCTCGCGGCGGTGGCGGCGGGGGTGCTCTTCGGCATGGCCGCGCTGGACGGCGAGCGGCGTCGGGACGCGAGGCTGGTGGAGCTCCTGGCGCCGGACTACACGGGGGACGACCGCAGGGCGCCCGATTTCACCCTCCCGGACCGCCACGGGCGGCTCTTTCGGTTGTCGTCGCTGCGGGGGCGCACGGTGGTGCTGCATTTCTGGTCCAGTGATTGTCCCCCGTGCGTGCGGGAATTGTCCGAGAGCCTCCCGGCGTTTGACGAGATCGTCCGGTCCCGGCCGGACCTCGCCCTGGTGCTCGTCACCGTGGACCGCGACTGGGACGCCGTGGCGGCGCTGGTGCCGCCGGGGCTGCGCGCTCCGTTGCTTTTTGACCCGGAGCGCCGGGTGGTCAACGGGCGCTTCGGCACCCGGCTCTTCCCGGAGACCTGGGTGATCGACCCCAGAGGGGTCCTGCGGGCGCGCTTCGATCACACGCTCTCCTGGGAGAGTCCCGTGCTCACGGAATATCTCTCCACCTTCCGGTAGGTGCTCCGCGGGACTTGACCAACCGGGCGCAGGACCGTATGGCCGCTGCGATGCATCCGGTCATGTTCACCATCCCCGGGTGGGGATTCAAGATCATCGTCCCCTTGATGATCGTCTGGGGGATGTACTCCATCGTCGTGACGGTCAACCGCAAGGCCCCGCCGCCACCGCCGAAGAAGCCCCAGAAGAAGGTCTCAAAGAGGTCCAGGGACCCCGAGGAGCCCACCAAGGAGTCCGCCAGGGAGCCCGAGGCACCCACACCGGAGACCCCCGCGAAGCCCGCCTTCGAGCTCCCGGCGGACAACCTCTGGAACGCCTCGCTCTCCATCGCCATCGGCCTGGCGATCTTCGCCTTCGCGGCCCCGGTGCGCTTTGACTTCACGGGCAACCGCTACGCGGCCATGCTCCGCGCCGTCGGGCACACGCTCCGGAGCATCGCCGTGGGCGGCCACTGGCGCGCGCCCTGGGAGAGCTTCCCGATCTATTCGTACGGCGTGATGCTCGGGCTGTCCTTCGTGGTGGGCTGGTACATCGTGCTGGGCCTGACGGACCGCCAGGGCCTGGACCGCAAGGTCATGGCCGACTGCTACGTGTTCACCGCCTTCAGCGCCATCGTGGGCTCCAGGGTGCTGTACATCCTCACGAACCTGGATGAGTTCCGCGACCACGAGACCCACGCCCTGTCCCTGTTCATGATGCTGCGCCTGCGCTCCGGGGGCCTGGTGGCCTACGGCGGCTTCCTGGGCGGGCTCCTCGGCTCCACGGCGTTCCTCCGGAGCAACAACATTCGCCTGGCCGCCTGGGCCGACGCGGCGGTGCCCTCCCTGGGCACCGGGCTCTGCATCACCCGCCTCGGGTGCTACATGTACGGCTGCGATTTCGGCCGCCCCCTCCCGCCCCACGCGCCGGCCTTCCTCCAGCGCCTGGGGAGCTTCCCCCACTGGGCGGACAACAAGGGCGCCCCCGCGTGGCAGCAGCACGTGGAGCACGGCTTCCACGCCGCGCAGGCGGACTGCGTCGCCGCCTACCACGGGGTCTGGAACGCCGCCCGCGGCCTCTGCCGGATCCCCCAGGACGCCGCCCACTCGGTCCCGGTGCACCCCACGCAGCTCTACGAGTCCCTCACGGGCCTGACGCTCTTCGTGCTGCTCATGGCCGTCTGGCGCCGCCGGACCTTCGAGGGCCAGGTCTGCCTCGCCTTCTGGATTCTCTATGGCGTGGCCCGCTCGGCCCTGGAGATCATCCGGGATGACCTGGAGCGCGGCGTGGTGGGGCCGCTGTCCACCTCGCAGTTCATCGGGCTCACGTCCCTGCTGGTCGCCCTGCCCCTGTACCTCTACCTCCGGAAGAACGGCACGCCCGCCAAGGGCGTGAACCTCTTCGAGCCCGTCCCCGCCGCGGGTCCCGAGGTGAAGGCCGACCCCGTCCCGGAGACAAAGCCCGACGCCGAAGAGAAGCCCGCGGAGGAGGCCAAGCCGTGAGCTTCACGATCACGCTCATCCCGGGCGACGGCATCGGCCCGGAGGTCACCGACGCGGCGCGGGAGGTGCTCCAGGCCGCCGGGGTGGACCTCACCTGGGAGGTGCACGGCGCGGGCGCCGCGGTGGCCGAGGAGACCGGCAACCCCTGCCCCGAGGCGCTGGTCAAGAGCATCCAGAGGAACCGCGTAGCGTTGAAGGGCCCCGTCGGCACGCCCATCGGCAAGGGCTTCCGGAGCGTGAACGTCACGCTCCGCAGGGCCCTGGACCTGTACGCCTGCGTGCGCCCGGTGCGGTCCCTGGTGGGCGTCCCCTCGCGCTACGAGAACGTGGACCTGGTGGTCGTCCGGGAGAACACCGAGGGGCTCTACTCGGGCCTGGAGCACATGGTGGTCCCCGGCGTGGCCGAGAGCCTGAAGATCGTCACCGAGCGCGCCTGCCAACGGATCTCCGAGTTCGCCTACCGCCACGCCAGGACCAACCACCGCAAGCGCGTGACCATCGTCCACAAGGCCAACATCATGAAGCTCACGGACGGGCTCTTCCTCGACGTGGCCCGCCGCGTCGCGCAGAAGTTCCCGGAGCTCGAGACCACCGAGGCCATCGTGGACGCCTGCTCCATGCAGCTCGTGCGGGACCCGTCGCGCTACGACGTGCTGGTCATGGACAACCTCTACGGGGACATCCTCTCGGACCTCACGGCGGGCCTCGTGGGAGGCCTCGGGGTGGTGCCCGGCGCCAACATCGGCGACCGCTGCGCGGTCTTCGAGGCCGTCCACGGCAGCGCCCCGGACCTGGCCGGGAAGAACCTCGCCAACCCCACCGCGGTGGTGCTCTCCTCCGCCCTGATGCTGCACTACATGGGCGAGCGCGACGCCGCGCGCCGGGTGGAGCGCGCCGTGGAGCGCGTCTACGCCGAGACCGACGCGCGCACCGGCGACCTCGGCGGCAACCTCACCACCACGGAGTTCACCCGGCGCATCATCGCGCTCCTGTAGGCGCCGCCCGCCCGAGCGGGACCAGGCCGTCCACCACGCCCCACGGGGGCGCCTCCACCAGCGCCGCGATGGCCTCTCGGAGACGCTCCAGGTCGCGCCCCAGGGCCTCCGGAAGCGCGCGCCCGCGGGTGCACCGCCGTGCCTCGGCCCAGAGCTCCGCCAGGGCGTCGGGCCCCGAGAGCGCCGCGAGCGCCGCCAGGGCCTCCGGGAGCACCTCCTCGGCGAAGCGGTGGGAGCGGTCCACGGACCACACCCGGAGCGACTGGTCTGCGCCTGCGGTCACCAGGTGGGCCCCGGAGGGCGCCCAGGCCAGCGCCGCCACGCCGTACCGATGGCCCTCCAGCGCGCACACCGCCGCGCCGTCCCTCAGGGCCCAGAGCCTCACGGCATCATCGTAGCCACCGCAGGCCACCAGGGACCCGTCCGGCGACACCGCCAGGGCCGTCACCAGGGACCCCGAGGCCCGAACCCTCTCGGTGAGCGTCACCAGGGACCACACCCGCAGCCCCGCCTCGCCCGCGCCCGCCAGGCCCCGATCGTCCTGGGTGAAGGCCAGTCCCGAGAGCCCTCCCGCATCATGGACGAGGCTCCGCTCCTCGTCGGGCCTGGCGAGGTCTCGGAGCTGCACCACCCCGTCCCAACCCCCAAACGCCAGGAGCCCCCCGTCGTGGGAGAGTGCCACCGCACCCACGTCCCCCTCGTGGGCGCGCAGCACCCTCACCAGGCTCCCTTCGGCCAGGGACCACACCCTCGCGGCCCCGTCCTCGTGGCCCGTCACCGCCCGGGAGCCATCCCCCGAGAGCGCCAGCGCCGTCACCCTCGGGACCGGCTGCGTCCAGACCCGCAGCAACCGATGGGCACCTACACGGCAGTACACCAGTGATCCGCCCGTGGTGCTCGCCAGGAGGTGGCGGCCGTCCGGGTGCCAGGCCACCAGGGCGCTGCGTTCAGGCAGCGGGAGCTCCCACGGGGTGACCTCTCCGCCGGGGTACCACTCCCAGAGGCCCACGGCGCCCGCGTGGCCCAGCGCCAGGGTGCTCTGGCGCTCGCTCCAGGGACGCAGGGCCTGCACCGGCCGGGGCGCGCCGGCCGTGCGCTGCACCCACGCGTCCCTCACTCCCGCCGGGGCTCCGAGGGCGCCGCCAGCGCGCTGGAGCGAGGCCACCAGGGCCTCCTCGCGGCGCCAGTCGGGCACCTGGACCCGGAGTGCGTCCAGGGCGCCGTAGGCGCTCACGTCCCCCGCCGTGAGGCGCTCGCAGAGGACACCCCGGGCGTGCTCTCGGGACAGCCTGGACGTCACCGACGAGGGCGGCTCGAAGAGCAGGGTCAGGGAAGGGGTCCCCGCGCCCGCGGGCCAGGCCAGGACGGCCTCGGCGTCGCGCCCGAAGACCCACGGCCCCGCTGGGGTCTCCAGCACCGCGAGGGCCTCCACGGCCCGTCCAAGGGCCCTGTCGGCCCACCCAGAGGCCCCCCGGAGGGAGAAGCGCGCGACGCGCCCGTCCCCATGAAGAACCGCCACGGCCCCGTCCGGGAGCCCCACGGCGGCCTCCAGGGGCTCCTGGGTCACCCACCCTTCTACACTGTGACCTACCCCTCGGGCGCAGGCCCAGAGCCACCCACCGGCGGTCCAGGCGAGGTAGCGAAGCCCCGGGAGCTCTCCCAGGGGCGGGTCCAGGGAGGTGCCGTCGGGGAGCCAGCGTCGGAGGGTTCCGTCGTAGGTGGCCAGGGTGTCCGGGCCCAGGGCCACGGCGGTGACCGCGGCCCGGTGGCCCCGGAGGACGGCGAGCTTGCGGCCTCGGGGCGCGTCCCAGAGGCGCGCGGTGCGGTCGTGGGAGCCCGTGAGGGCCGTCTGTCCATCGGCTCCGAGGGCCACGGAGACAACGCCCCCTCGGTGGCCTCCGAGCCTCGCCACGCAGCGCGCGGTGGAGGTCTCCCAGACGCGCGCGGTGCGGTCGTGGGAGCCCGTCAGGAGCCTTCGGCCGTCCGCGGAGAAGGCCAGGGCGCACACCGTGGCCTGGTGGCCGGTGAAGGTGCGGGCCACGGTCCCGTCGGCGGCGCGCAGGAGGTGCACCACGTCCCCGACGGCGAGGGCCAGGTGCTCTCCATCGGGACTGGCCGCCAGGGCCCCGGCGTCGGGCCTGGGCCAAGGGGCGTACACCCTCAACAAGCCCTGGGCCCGTTGGAGCGAAGGGTCGTCCCTGACGGCCTGGGCGTGGGCCGGGACGAGCTCCCGGGCAAAGGCCAGGGCCACGGTCTGAGGGCTCTCCTCGCCGGTGGCGAGGGCCAGCACCCGGCGGTTGAACCATGGTCGCAGCGCCCGGGGGTGGGCCAGGAGCCACGCGTCGAGCACCTCCCGCGAGCGCTCCAGGCGTGCCATCACCGCGTAGGACACCGCCCGGTTGTTCTCGCCGCCCTCGGTGGGCTCCAGGGCGCCCCTCAAGGGCCTGGGGAAGGGCCTGCGCAGGTGCCTTGACCAGCAGGCCTCCAGCGCCTGACGCACGGCCCTGGCGCGGGGCCTGGCCTCGGGCACCTTGGCCAGACACGCCAGCACCAGGGCCTCCAGGTCCGGGTCCAGGGAGGGCCTCCAGCACCGCACCCCGAGGGGCGTCACCGTCGCGTGGAGGAGCCAGAGAAGGAGCTCCCGGGAGGGCTCCCGGGCGGCCAGGACCTTCTTCACCGCCGGGGGGATCGTGGCCGTGTAGCGCGAGAGCACCCGCGGGGAGCCGTCGAACACCGGGGCGCCGGTCAGGAGCTCGTGCAGGAGCACCCCGAGCGCATAGACGTCCGCGGGCTCTCCGGCGTCACCCAGGGAGCGCCACTGCTCCGGGGCCATGTACCAGGGGGTCCCGGCGCCCGCGAGGAGCTCCCGGTCGGCCTCGGCGGCGAGCTTACCCAGGCCGAAGTCCGTGAGGCGCACGGAGTCCCCGTCGGCGACGAGGCAGTTGCCGGGCTTGAGGTCCCGGTGCACCACGCCTCGGGCGTGCAGGAACTCCACGCCGTGGGCCACCTGGAGCGCCAGGTCCAGGGCGGTCTCCACCGCGAGGCCCTCGGGCGAGGCCCGCACCCGCGCCTCCAGGGTGCTCCCCGGGACGTACTCCATGAAGAAGCGCAGGACCCCCCGCACGGGGAGGGTGTAGTACCCGGACACCAGGTTCGGGTGCGCGCCGAGGTCCAGCCACACCTGGGTCTCGCGGTGGAAGAGCCCCTCCAGCCGCGAGCGCTCGGCGGGGGTGGCATGGTCGCGCACCTGGAGGCCCTTGACGGCGAGCTCCATGCCGCCGAGCTCGCGGTCGCGGACAAAGTACACGCTGCCCATGCCTCCGCGCACCTGGCCGAAGACCTCCCAGCGGTCTTCCACCGCTGCCCCGACGGGCCACGGGTCGGGCTCCTGCGCCGCGCCGGAGCCAAGGCGCTCCGTGGCGCGGTCGGCAAGCACCCGCCGGGCGCTGAGCCTGGAGCCCACCTGGGTGAGGGACAGCGCGCGGTCGATGTGGGCCAGGGCCGTGGTGGCATCACCCGCCTCCAGGGCGCTCCGGGCCTCGTCAAGGCTGAGGGTTGCAGCGAGCGGCAGCGGCGGGTTCGAGGGCGACGGAGGGGTGCCCATCACCGGGCTCTAGACTCCAACGAGGGCTTATTCGTCGTCGTCGCTGTCGCGCCAGCGGTCTTCGTTCTCACGGCGGTTGCGGGCCCCTTTGGGGCCCTCTCCCTCGCCGTCACGGCGCTTCTTGGACGGGTCCGTCCGGCGGCCGCCTGGGGGCGACGGCGGGCCGAAGCGGGCGCTCGGATCCACGGGACCGCCGCCGCTGGGGGGGCTGCGGAAGCCGCCGCCGCCGCCCTCTCCGGGGCCGGGGCCCCGGTCCGAAGGGCCGTCCGCGCGGGGCGTGCCCTTTGGGAGCGCGATGTTGATGGTCAGCGTGCGGCTCTTGAGGGCGGCCCCGCGGAGCTTCTCCAGGGCGTCCTTGGCGGCGTCCGAGGTGGCAAGGGACACGAAGCCGAAGCCCCGCTTGCGGCCGTCTTGATCCAGCGGGAGGTGCACCTTCACCGGAGGCTCCGCGCCGACGTTGCGGAACAGCGTCTCGATGTCCTCCTGCGAGGCGTCATAGGGCAGGTTGCCAACGTAGAGCGTGCGATCCGCGGTGTTGTACCCACCGCCGCCACCGCCGCCCGGTCCGCGCGGGGGGCGGTCGTAGCCGCCACCGCCACCGCCACCGCCGCCACCGCCGCCGCCGCCAGGGCCCCCGGGGCCGCGGTCCCCGGCGGGGCGCTCGCCCCGGGCCGGGGGGTTCTCCTGGAAGGGCCTCACGGAGATGCTCGTGCCGTTGAGAAGGCGCCCATCCAGGAGCTGCCGCGCCTGGTCGGCCTCCTCCTGCGAGGCCAGGCGCACAAACGCGAAGCCCCTCGGGCGCCCGGTGGCCCGATCCCTCGGGAGGGCGAGCTCCGTCACGCGGACCCCCGCCTCGGTGAAGAGGCTGCGCAGCACCTCCTCGCTCACGGACTCCGGCAGGCCCGCGACAAACAGCTTGTGCGCATTGTCAGTCATCGTCATCATCGTCTCCGCGGAGTCAGCGGCGCCTTGCGTACCGACCTTCGGTGGGTTGGGGCGATGCCGCCAACCCTCAGTGCGCCGGACGGCGACCTTCTCACCTTTCCCCTCCCCGCGCCACTCTCCCCGCGCACGGAAATGATCGATAAAGCAAAAAAGCAAATTTCTCTCAGGGTCCTCGGGCCTCCGCGGGGGGCAGCTCCAGGGCGATGGCCCAGCGGCCTTGCTCCCGGACCAGGGGTACGTCCGCGGCCCCTCCCTCCCGTCCCCGGACGGTGACCACGGCCCGGTCGCCGTCCACCCGGGCCGTGTAGCTCCCGCCGGCCACCTGGAGACGACTGCGCCAGCGCCCCGGGGCCAGCATCTCCCAGGGTTGGAACTCCACGCCCCCAGACACCTGCGAGGCCCGCCGGGAGCGGTCCAGGAGCGCCTGCCTCGACCGCTGCGAGAGGTACTGGTACGCCACCCTCCGCTGCGACAGGTCCCCCCGGGACTGCTCCATGGCCACCACGAACGCCGCCACGGTCTCCTCGGGTGAGCGCTGCCCTTCGGCCCAGCACCCCAGGAGCGCCGCTGCGAGCGCCAGGGCTCGACGCCTCCCTCCGGGTCTCACGCGGCCCTCGCCAGGACGTGCAGGTCCAGGAGGTTCAAGCCCGTGGGCCCGGTGACCACCGCCGTACCTCGGCGTCCATGCCAGGGCGCGTCGTCGTAGCGCGCCAGGGCGTCGGCGCCGGTCTCCTCCCAGGAGGCGCCCGTCACCACGGCCCCGGCGTGGGGCGAGGCCCCGTCCACGCCATCGGTCCCCGCGGCGAGGAAGGCCACCCCGCGCTGGCCCGTCAAGCCCCGGGACACCAGCAGGGAGAGCCTCCCGGCCCGACCCCCCACCCCGAGCTCACCTTCGGGCAGGGTCACCGTGGGCTCCCCCACCAGCACCCTTGCCTCCCCGGGCGCCACGGTCTTGAAGTCTCTCAGGTAGGCCTCCGCCAGGGTCTCCACCGCCCCGGTGGCCGTGCCCCCGAGGGTTACCCGAAGGCCCCCTTCGGTGAGCTTCGCCACCAGCGTGTCCCGGGCATCGGAGGGGCGAACCAGGATGGTATACGTCTGAGACGCCTCGGGAGGTTCCGGAGGTAGGGAATGCTCCCACCCCCAGGGCCCAAGAACGCTGGCGATCCGAGCATTTACCTCCGGCGCCAGGGGCAGCGGTTGGAAGTGCACGGTGGGCGCGCCGCCCAGGGTGTGCATGACGGAGACGTCATCACCCAGGATGTCCGCGCTGGCGAGGGTGCGTACCTGGGCGGGGGCCGCCCGCCGGAGGAGTCCACCATGTTTGGCGAGGTCCAGGCCGCCCCGGGCGCGGTTGAGGGCCTCGATGGGAAGCCCCGCCCGCAGGAGGGCCTCGCAGCGACGCTGGAGGTCCCGGAGCGTGAGGCCCGGGCGGGGGGCGCAGAGGGAGGCGCTGGCGCCGCCGGACAGGAGCACCACCACGGTGTCCTCGGGGCGGCCTCCCTCCAGCGCGAGGCACAGCCGCTCCCAGGCCCGCACCGCGGAGCGCGCCGGGAGGGGATGGCCGCCTGCGAAGTCCTCGCAGCGCGCGAGGGTTGCTCCCGAGGGGGGGACCGAGCGCTCGGGCCTGGCGACCAGGACCGTGTCCGCGCGATCGGGCCAGGCCTGGAGGAGCCCTTCGAGCATCGGGGCGGCGGATTTTCCGACGGCCACCACGGTGACCCTCCCCGCGGGGGGCGCCGGGCCCAGGGCGTCACGCACGCGGGGCGCCAGGCGCAGCGAGGCCAGGGCGTCGGTGAAGGCCCTGCGCAGGACCATTTCAATCATGACGGCCGTAGACGCGCGCCAGGACCATGGTCCTTACGACGATCCCGATGCCGGCCTCCCAGAGGTACTCCTCGCGACCGGTGCCCTGTGGGATCCACGGGTGCGACGAGATCCAGCGCCCCTCCAGGCGTAGGAGCACGGCGCGCCCGTCGCGCCAGACCAGGGGGAGCTCCACGCCGGTGCCGAGGACGAGCCCGAGGCCCCCTCCCTGGCGCAGGGGCTCCCCGGGCCGGAGCCACGCCACGCCGAGGTCCAGACCGATGGAGTCCAGGGTGAGGTCCAGCCAGCGAGGGCCGTGCTGCATGTCGAAATTGATCCGGGCGGCCATGAAGGGACGGAAGTCCGTGGCGAGCCACAGGGCGTCGGTACGGGGGCCCGAGAGGGCTCGGTCGTAGGCCAGGCACAGCCCGATCATGCCGAGGTAGCGCGTCCGGGCGGCCACGGACACGTAGGGCCGCAGCCCCGAGGGGGACTCCAGGAGGCCGGAGTTGGCCTCCAGGGTGAGCACGAGGTCACCGTTGAAGCGGTCGTAGAAGCCGTCATTGTCGCTGGCGAGGCCCCGGGAGGGCGCGGCGGTCAGGGCCAGCGCCAGGGCGAGCGCGCTGGCCACGGCGCGGGGGAAGGGATAGGCTCCGGGCGCCGTGGAAGTCACCCCTGCCGCGCTTCGCACCCTGCCGCTCTTCGCGAACATCACCGAGGCGCACCTGACGACGCTGCTGGCGTTGTTCGCGCGGGTCACGTCTCCCGCGGGGGCGGTGCTGTTCTCCGTCGGGGACGTGCCCGAGGATTTCCTGGTCTTGACCCACGGCGAGGTGGAGCTCCTGGAGGGCTCCGAGGGCCGCGCGGTGCTGCGCCCGCTGTGCCCGGTGGGGGAGCTCGGCGCGCTCACGGGGCTGCCGCGCAACACCACGGCGGTGACCACGGTGGAGAGTAAGCTCTTGTCCGTGAGGGTGTCCGCGCTCATGGAGTTCTTCGAGCGCCACGGAGACATCGCGTTTCCGTTCTACCACAACCTCCTGGCCGTGGTGGCGGACAAGGTCCGGCGGGACCGCCGCCGCATCGAGGAGATGCGGGGCAACCTGATGCGCACGCAGAAGGCCATGAAGGCCCTGCGGGACAAGGTCCTCGGCAGCGAGGAGAGCCCCCTCTCGGCGCCGCTCTTCGAGCTCCTGGAGGACCTGATCGAGCACAACCGCCGGGGGCACTACCGGCTCCTGCCGGTGAGGCCCCTGCCCGCGGTGCTGCGCCTGGACGACGGCCAGACCCGCGAGGTGTGCGAGCTGTCGGAGAGCGTGCTGCGCGTGACCGGGGACCTGCCCGGGGTGGACGCCGAGGGGCGCTTCGGCGCGGTGCTGGTGCTCCCCACCGGGGAGCTTGCCCTGAGCGGGCGGGTGACGCTCACGGCGCCGGACTTCGTGGAGTTCGAGCTGGACCCGCTGATCGAGCCGTATCGCGCGGCGCTGGAGGATCACGTCACGCGCACGCGCCTCCTGGACCTGGTGCTCTAGGCCTGGCGCCTGCGGCGGAACGCGGCGGCGACGGAGAAGGCCAGGGCCACCATGGCCGGGAGGTCACCGACGACGCCGTACACGGTGCGCCCCTCGCGCAGGTGGGCCACACCACGGACGGTCTCGCGGGTGAAGGTCCCCGAGTGGGCGGTCTCCCTGCCGGCGGCGTCGATGATGGACGACACGCCGGAGTTGGCGGCGCGGAGGAGGTCCCGGCGGTGCTCCACGGCGCGGAACTTCGCCAGGGCGTCGTGGATCCAGGGCTCGGCGCTGTCGCCGAACCAGGCGTCGTTCAGGATCACCGCGAGGATGTTCGGGGTGGGCCGGGCCTCGCGCTGAAACCTGCTGACGAAGCGCGGGAGGATGTCTTCGTAGCAGATCAGCGGGGCGACGTGGCCGCCGGGGATGGGCAGCGCGTCGAGGGTGCTCCCCCGGGTGAAGCGCCCGCTGTTGGGCGAGAGGTCATAGAGCCCGGGGAACCAGTCTCCGAAGGGGAGGTACTCCCCGAAGGCGAGGAGGTAGACCTTGTCGTAGCGGCCCCGGAGGCGGCCCGTGGCGTCCGTCACGAAGGCCGTGTTGAAGAGCCGTCGGTGCTCCCCCGGGGGTTCCTCCACGCGCAGGGCGCCGAAGAGGGTGGCCGTACGCAGGTCCCACTCGGGGATGTACGTACGAATGTTCTCCAGGCCCTCGGGGATGCGGAACGCCAGGGCGCTCTCGCTCCAGACGATGAGGTCTACGCCGTCGCGCTCCAGGGCGCGGGAGGCCTCCAGGTGGCGCTCCAGGGCGAGGTTGGGGTCCGTGCGCTTCTCCTGGAGGCCTAGGTTCTGCTGCACGATCCCGACGCGCAGCGGGGCCCCCGGGTCGCGGTCGATGGCGCTTATCCGCCAGAGGCCATACGGGATGGCGAAGGCCCAGAAGGCCAGCGGGTACCGCAGCGCCCGGAGCTGCCCGCGGAGCCCGCGGCGGTCGGCGAGGTACCTGGAGAGGACGTCATCGAGGGCGGCCCAGCCGAGCGCCAGGGCCATGGAGACAAGAATGGTCCCGCCGAGGTCCGCGGTCTGGAAGAGCACCGGCAACCGGTGCAGGGAGTTGGCGGTGTACCACGGGAAGAGCACCGGGAAGGCGAGCTCCGTGGCGGCCAGGGCGGCGGGGACCGTGAGGAGCCGGGGCCACCCGCGGGCGTCGGCGCGGGCCACGAGCCACGCGAAGGCGCCGTGTTGCAGCCCCTGGGCCGCCCAGAGGATGGCCGCCAGGAGGACACACAAGGGGAGGGGGAAGCCCGAGAAGGTCTTGAGCATCCCGGCGATCCAGAAGAAGCCACCGCCGACGAAGACGGTGCCCGTGAGCCACCCGAGGCGGAAGGCGCTCCAGCCCTGGCGACCGCGCAGGGCCAGGAGGAAGGGCACCTGCGAGACAAACGCGAAGGGCCAGACCTCGAAGCCCGCGAAGCCGAGGAAGTACAGCACCCCCGCGAGGACCGCCAGGGCGAGGCCCTGACGGCGCGAGGGGATCCAGCGAACGGCGGAGTCGGGGGGGGCCACGGGGGGGGCCACGGGGGGGGCCACGGGGGGGGCGACGGGCGTGGAGCTCATGGGGGTGTTGCTTCGGGGGGCGGGGGACGGTAGCACGGCGGGCACACGCGACCCGACCGATGGCGCCGAACCCCTACGCGAACGCCGCAAGGCTCCCGTTGCTTCCCGAGGTGGACCTTGGCCAGGTCCTCCCGGGGGCCTTGCCCCGGGTGTTGGAGATCGGCTCGGGCCGGGGGCAGTTCACCGTGTCCCTCGCGGCGGCGGAGCCCGGGTGGGCGGTGCTGGCGCTGGAGGTACGCAGGAAGTACGCGCACCTTCTGGACACGCGCCTGCGGGCCCGAGGCCTCGGCAACGCCCGGTGCTTCGCAGAGGACGCGGGGGAGGTGCTGCCGAGGCTGCGCCCGGACGGGGCCTTCCGCCGGGTGGCGATACACTTCCCGGACCCGTGGTGGAAGAAGCGGCACAGCAAGCGCCTGGTGGTGCAGGACGCGCTGGTGCTGGAGCTCGCGCGGCTGGTGGAGCCCGGCGGGGAGGTGTTTGTCCAGACCGACGTGGACAGCCGCGCGGAGGAGTACCGGGCGCGCTTCGACGCGGTGGGTGCGTTCGTAAACACCGCGGGGGACGGGGTCTATGTGGGCGAGAGCCCCTTCGCCCCGCACCGGTCGAACCGGGAGGCGCGGGCCCTCACCGACGGCCTGCCGATCTACCGGCTCTTGTACCGTCGGCGGTGACTCACCATACGCTCTCATCGATGACGTCGAGGTCGTCGAGGCTGAGCACCTCAGGGCGCAGCACGCTGTCCGGGGCTCCCCGGCGAGGCAGGCCGCAGTAGATCCCCGCGAGGACCCGGGTGACCATGCGGTGCAGGCGCGCGTCCACCAGCCCGCGGTCCGCCTGGTCACCGTAGAACGCAGGGTCCATGCGCGCGGTGGACACCACCGCCACGCGCTCGCCGTAGGCCGCGAAGGCGTAGCGCCAACGCCGCGTGGCGATGTACTGGTCCTCCGTCGCCACCGCCAGCACCCGGGCCGACGGGTCGCTCAGCGTGGCCGCGTGGGCGCGCTCCACCGCGGCGAGGAGGGCGCTCGCTTCGTACTGGCCGCGCGCTCGATCGAAGGCCTCGGCGGCCGCGGGCACCGGCGGGAGCACCGTCACGGGCACCCGGTACGCCCGGCGGTAGCGCGCGGCCAGGGCCTCGACGCGCGCCGCGGGCATCGCCCCCAGGGCCGTGAAATGCAGCGCCCCGGCGCGCGCGCACGCGGAAGGGAAGCCCAGCGCCCGCGAGGGCCTCCGAGGCCGCGACGCGCTCGCACACGCGACCACCAGCGCCAGCGCCACGCCCACGGACGCCGCCAGCGCCGAGGGCGCCGAGGGCGCCCGCTCAGCCCGCGGTCTTGCGCTGGATGAACTCGATCTTGTACCCATCGGGGTCCTCGACGAAGGCGATCACCGTGGCGCTGAACTTCATCGGGCCCGCGGGGCGGGTGACCTTGCCGCCGAGCTCGGTCACCTTCGCGCAGGCCGCGTAGGCGTCGTCCACCGCGATGGCCACGTGCCCGTAGCCCGCCCCGAGGTCGTAGCGGTCCGTGTCCCAGTTATGGGTAAGCTCCAGGACCGCCGCGCTCTCCTCGGGGCCGTAGCCCACGAAGGCCAGGGTGAACCGCCCCTCGGGGTAGTCCTTGCGGCGCAGGAGGGTCATCCCGAGCACGCCCGTGTAGAACGCCAGGGACCGCTCAAGGTCACCTACGCGCAACATTGTGTGGAGGATTCGCATCGGGCGCGGAGCATCGCACAAACGGTGACGCTCCGCAGGGTGAAGGACGCCCCGGTGGGGGGTGTCACGCAGGCAGGTAGAGCTTCGGAGTGACCCCCGCGCTGGGGTCCTTGCCCTGGGCCGTGGCCTTGACCGGGGGCCGGTACAGGAGCTTCGGGATCTTCTCCCCCGCGCTCGGACCGTGAAGCCAGGTCCCGATGCGCTGGAGCCAGTCGTAGCGCTCCCGGATCATCGCGTAGATGCGGTCCCGCACGAGCCTGGCCTCGTCGGGCGCCTTCGGCGCGCGGGTGGTCCCTTTCGGGGAGGTGTGGTCCAGGAGCCACACGCTGTCTTCCCTCAAGGCGGCCAGCTCCTCCGCGGTGTAGGGGTGCAGCCCCCGGAGCTGGTCCCAGTGCTCCTGGTAGAGGTTGGCGAGCCCGAGGCCCGACTGCGCCAGCGCGTACATCCCGGTATCCGAACGCAGCGACGCCACCTGGGCGCGGTCGAGGGCGCCCCGGGCCGCGAGCAGCTCGGCCATGCCCAGGAACGCCTCCCGGAGCGGCATCATCCGCTGCCGCCGACGGATGTGCTCGCCATCGGAGGCCCTGGACGTCACCCGCTGGCAAGCCATGGCGTAGGCCCGGGCCAGCGCCGGGAGCTCGAACACCTCGTCCACGGGGGCGTCCGGCAGCTTCTCGGCCAGCTCGTCCCGGGTGTGCCCCAGGTTTGCGAAGCTCGCCGAGACGTTGGCCAGGACCACCTTCGGCTTGCCCGCCGCAGGCGGAACGGGCCCGCTCCCCTCCCTGGCGACCCGCGTCGCGTAGTGGTGGTAGGCGGCGCTCCAGGCGTCGTCGCCACCCTCCCTCTCACACTGTTCCCTCTCGCTCCGATTCTTCTCGATGGACACCACACTGGTCTTGGTCTTCATGGCGGACCTCCTCAGGTTCGCGCGTCGACGGTTCTCTCCGACGCGGGGAGGTGATCGCGTCGAGCAGCAGGGTGGTTGCGGGGTCACTATTTTTTTCCCGGCCAGCGGGTGCCCCACACCCCCACCACGCGCGCTTCAGCCCTCCGAGGGGGTGTCCACCAGGGCAATCTTCCCCGGAACGCACGCTTCAGGGCAGCAGGGTATGGCAAATTGTCCCACTACCGGTCGCGGGAGGGCTGTCCCACCGCCCATTTTCGAGCGATCAGCGTACGAAGAGCCAGGACACCCCCCGGGTGACCTCCAGGTGGAAGTGGTTTCGGTGCTCGCGGTTGTGGGTGGGCCCCAGGATCACGTTGAAGTACCCCCTCCTGGCCGCTTCGCACTCCACGGTACGGAGGAAGCGCGCGGCGGGGAGCGTGGGCACCCGGGCCGAGGGCCCGCAGGGCGCTCGGCGCCGGCGTCCGTGGTAGTCCCGCAGGACCTCGAAGCGCACGCCGTCGTCCCGGACAAAGGTCGCCGCGTCCACGGCGAGGCCCCCGGCGTGACGGATCTGCACGGGCCTGCGCGCCACCTGGGCGGCGGACGCCGGACGGAAGATGGAGTAGTGCCGCACCTCCCGGACCCGGAGCCTCCGTAGGAGGGTCGAGAAGCGCGCCAGGGCCACCCCGAGGCGGCAGTCCATCACTTCGCCCACGCCCCGGGTCCCGGAGGCCACATAGCGCACCCCTCGGATGGGGCCGGTGACCCTCACCGGCGTCACGATGCCAGGGACGCCCGCCCGGATGCGGGTAAAGGGCACCCTCGCCCGCGCGAGCGCCCGGAGGCACGCCCGATCCGAGAGAGCCGCGATTTCCACGGCGATGCGCGGGGACGTCGGCAGCGCCGGGCCTTCGGTGGAGCCCGTACGAAGCGCCTCGGTGGCGATGGGGTCCGGGGGTTCGGCGTCGGGGCCCAGGGCCTCGTCGGCCGCGGTGATCTCCTCGGGGGAGGGCTCCTCGTCGGGTGGCGGGGCCTCGGGGGTGTCCGTGGTGGGGAGCACGCCCGCGTCGGTGGGCGGGACCAGGGGAGCCGACGGGGTCTCCGTGTCGCTGGCGCCCGCGTCCACCTGGGCGAGCGCCACGGAGCCACGGAGAAGCCACGCCGCGAGGAGCCCGCAGGCGCGCTTCAACGGCTCACGACCCACGGCTCCCGGCCGCCGCCAGGCCCAGCGGCGGACGCTCCGGCGGGGCGTTGAGCACCTCCACCCGGACGGTGTACCCGCTCCCACCGCGCTGAAATCGAAAGGCGAAGGATCGCCCATGCTGATTACGGCTCCAGGCGTCCAGGGCCTGGTCGGGGGTGAGCGTGGGGGCGCCGTTGACCTCCACCAGCACGTCCCCCGGACGGATGCCCGCGCGGGCCAGGAGCCCCCGGCGGTCCATGGCGCTCACCACGAAGCCCCGCCCCGGGGCGTCTTCACCGCCCGCAGGGTCCGCCACGGGCGCGAGCCTCGCGCCGGACAAGGCAGCCCGGGGCTCTCCCAGGCGCCGCAGGTCCACCACCCAGCGGTCTCCCGTGCGGTGGAGCACCTCGTCCACGGCCTGGGGCGCCGGCACCACCCGGCGGGGCATCCCACGCTGGGCCAGCACCGGAGCGCCCGGAGGAGCGCCGCCCACGGCATGGACCGGCCCTCGGCCCTCGGGGGCGTCCCCGGCGGGTCCCACACCGTGCGCGACCATCGGAGCTTCCACCGCCCCGGGCGGCACGGCGCGAGGGTCCTCGGGAGCCTCCACCGGGGCTGTCACCTCGGCGGCGCGGCGAGGGGCTCGCGGCGCGGCGCCGGTCGGGAGCAGAACGCGCGGAAGGCCGTAGGCGCAGAGCCCCGCGAGGAGCGCCAGGACCCCCAGTTCGCGTTGGACCGTACCCGAAGGAAGCGCCACGA
The DNA here is from genome assembly GCA_016218725.1 of Deltaproteobacteria bacterium. GTDB lineage: Bacteria > Myxococcota_A > Polyangia > Polyangiales > JACRDB01. The sequence goes on along the minus strand of JACRDB010000147.1, from coordinate 1,588 downwards.
CCCTGGTGAGTCTACCGCGCCCGCGGTGCCTTGTCCTCCAACCCGACAAGCCGACGCTTGACGCCAGCGCGCCCGGAGGACACTACGCTCCCAGCGGCGCCGTGGAAGATCGCGAGGAGACCCCTTCGGCAACGGCGGCCTCGGAGGGCGTGCACCCCTTGCGCACCCATAGGCTCCTCGGGGCGCTGTGTCTCCTGGCCTCGGTGCTTGGGGTCACGGTGGAGACGCAGCGGCTGGAGGCCCTGGAGTCCTGGCGCCACCGCGAGGGCATTGGGACCGCCGCGTGGCTCTCGGAGGGCCCTCGGAGCGCCTTGGACCTTGGGAGGGTGCAGGTCCCCGCGGGGGCGAGGCTCCGGGTCACCCGCTGTGGGCCATCGAGCCCCGCCATGGCGCTTCGGGTACTGGAGGCCACCGGGGGGTTGCGTACGGTGCCGCTGGTGGCGCTCGCTGCGCCCCCCGAGGGCTGCGCCGAGGCGGTGGTCCGGGGCGCGCCCGGGACCACCCGCGCGTGGCTCCTGCAGGGCTCCCGGACCACCGTGCTCACGGTGGACGTACGCACGGAGGGAGCGCTCTCGCCGTGGACCCTCTGGCCCCTGGCGGCGCTCCTGGCGGGGGTCCTGGCCGCCGTGCTCTCGGGCGGCCGGCGGGAGGCTCCCTCAACGCTGGCGCCCACGGGGGTGAAGGTGTCCCTGGGGTGGAGCCTCCTGGCGCTCCTGGGGTCCAACGGCATGGGTTACCTCGTGGCGGCGGGGGCGGGTCTTGGGGCCCAGGGCCTCCTGGCGAGCGTGTTTGTCCAGCATGGGGTGCTCATCGCCGCCTCGGTACTTCTCCTTCGGGCCGCGGGGGTTTCTGGTGGGCACCCGCTGCCGGGCTTCGGTCCCCTCTCGCGGCGGGCGTGGGTGGAGCTCGTGGTGGTCGCCGGGGCGCTCCTCGCGGTGGCCTGGGCGGTCTCCCGGGGCCTCGGGGACGTGTCCGAGAGCCCCCTGGCGCGGAGCCTGGAGCTGGTGTCCAACCGGTACGTGATCGCGTACACCGCCCTCCTGGCCCCGTTGGCCGAGGAGCTCTACTTCCGAGGGGCCCTCCAGGCGGCCTTCGGGCGGGCGGTGGCGCCGGTGGGGGTGGTCGCCAGCGCGGCGGTGTTCGTGGGGATGCATGCGCAGCAGTTGGAGGGCGCCTGGCTGGGGCTCCTGCCCATCGGGCTCCTGGCGCTGGCCAACGGCTGGCTCCGGGTGCGCACCCGGGGGCTGAGCGCGCCGTGGCTGGTGCACACGGCCTACAACGCCGCGCTGGTGTTCTCCGTCCTGGGAGGGTGACCCCCGGCGCGCGGTGATGTCGGCGCGGGAGCTGCACCGGGCCGCGAGCGTTGGGATCGCCGCGAAATAAACCATTCACGGCGACCTCACCCCCCGGCCCCGTAGGCGTCAAGCGCCATCACATTGCGGTGTCGTCGGGACCGATCCCCCAGGGCGCCGTGGAGCTCGGACTTCGCCTGGGGTTGGGCGGTGGAGGCCGGGGTTGGGCGGTGGAGGCCGGGATTGGGCAGTGGAGGCCGGGGTTGGGCGGTGGAGGCCGGGGTTGGGCGGTGGAG
>JACRDB010000018.1 GCA_016218725.1 Deltaproteobacteria bacterium | reverse complement strand
GTCACCGCGCCTCCGCGCGGTTGCAGGGAGCGAGCTCGCAGGGAAGCGGAGTGGGGAGGCATGGCGACGCGGACTGGAGAGGCGCGTGCTGTGCCCGCGGGAGCACTCCTCGCGCGGAAACCCCCTCGGCGCTTGAGAACACTCGGACCGCACTCCGCGCAACCGCGCGGAGGCGCGGTGACCACATTCCGTAGCCCGGGGTGAGCGACGCGACCTCGGAGGCCGTTGCGCTGGCGACCCCCGGGCAAAAAAGAGTCAGAAGATAGGGCGGCGCGGTGGCCGACTGCGCCGTCCTCGAAGCCCCATCCGCCGCCTGCGGTGCCTGAAATTCAGACCTCGGAGCCCTTATCCTGGCGCCTATGCCCCCCGGCCCCCTCTCCCTGTCGGGAGAGGGGGTGAAAGAGACCGAATTACAGGCTTCTCCTCCCCCCTCTCTCGACAGGGAGAGGGGGGCCGGGGGGGTGAGGTCGCCGCGCGGGCCCAGAAGCCGTTCACGCCCTCCAGCGCGCCAGGTGGGCGCTGATCCGCGCGGCGAGGACCCCCACGTGGGGCGGCCGCAGGAGCGTGAGGTGCTCTCCAGGGATCCGCTCCACGGCGACGCCTCCCGCCGCCAGGAGCCCCCAGCCCTGGGTGGGGTCCCGCCCCGCCTTCCCAGGGAGCTCCGTGGCCTTGAAGAGCGTGACACCATGACGATACGCCCGAGGGACGTACTCCAGGGTCTGCCTCCCGTGCAGGAGGAAGAGTTCGAAGAGCTTCAGCAGCGCAGGCTGCCTCAACGCCAGGGGCCGGTGCTCCGGCGGGAGGAAGCTCGCCAGCGTGGAGCGCGCCAGGAACCACCGCAGGGCGCTCCCCTCGGAGGGGTCCTTCGAGGGCGCCTGGTCCAGGAGCAGCGAGAGGTAATCGCCAAAGAACGGCAGGCCCCCATCCCACACGCCCGTGGCGAAGAGCCTCGCCATCAGCCACGCCGAGGGGCGGTAGCCCTCCAGCGGCGCGGGCTCGTCCACCAGGAGCACGGCCCCCGGGGGCTCACCCTCGGTGGCGAGCTGGAGCGCCATCTCATAGGCCACCAGGCATCCGAAGGAGAAGCCCCCGAGGTGATAGGGCCCCCTCGGTTGAAAGGCCCTCAAGGCAGAGACATAGTGCCTCGCCATGTCCTCTACGCGGGTGTCCACGGGCGAGAGGCCGTCGAGCCCCAGCGCCTGGAGGCCATAGAAGGGCTGCTCCGGGCCGAGCTCCCGCGCCAGGCCGTAGTACGGGAACACCACCCCCGTGGCGGGGTGTACAAAGAACAACGGCGGGAGGCTCCCGCCGGGTTGTATGGGTACAAGGACCTGGCCCTCACCAGGGTCGCCCTGGAGCGCCTGGCAGAGCCTCTCCACGGTGGCCCCGCGGAAGGCCGCCTCGCGGGGCACCTCGCGGCCAAGCTCCCGCGCGATCCGGTCCGTGAGCCGTAGCATGATGAGCGAGTCGGCCCCAAGCTCTGTGAAGGGGTCCCTCACCCCCACCCGCTCCACCCCGAGGACCTCCGCGGTGAGCCTCGCGACCTCTGTCTCCAGCGCCGTCCGCGGACCCAGGTAGCCCTCCCGCAGCGAGGGCCTCGGGTGCACCGAAGTGACCACCGGGGACTCGCCGGGGGCCATCCTCGGGACCTCCGCGTCCGGGCGCCTCGCCAGGAGCATCCCGTGGTCCACCCAGCGCCGCGCCTCGGGGTCCCGTGGCCAGCCCCGGGCGCCTTGATAACCCTCTTCGGTCAGGGCCCTCTCCCAGGTGGCAAGACCCAGGAGCGGTGAGTCGTCACGGAGGTCGTCGGTGTAGTACCACCAGCCCTCGGCCAGGCCCCAGGTGAGGGTGTCCCAGCGCTCCGTACGCACGACCTCCACCAGCCCGAGGACCCCGCCGGGATGGAGGGCCTCCCGCAGCGCTCGAAGCGAAGCCCGGAGGTCTGGAACAGCGTGTAGGACGTTGTAGGCGACCACCAGGTCAAAGCCCCCGGGAGCCACGCCCTGCGGCCCGAGGGGCCTCGAGAGGTCGAGCGTGGAGGCCCGAAAGCGCCCGCCCAGGCCCCGCCTCTCGGCCTCGGCGCGGGCGTCCTCCACGAAGGAGCGTCCAAGGTCCGTGAAGTGGTATTCGTAGTCTGTGGAGGATAGTTCATCCAACAAGGGCCAGGTGAGGATACCCTGGCCGCCGCCAACCTCCAGCACGCGCAGGACACCGGCCGGGCGCCGCGACGCCAGGGCCCCGACGGCCCCCCGCAGGAGCGCGAGGGCCACCCGGTCGGCGCGCAGCCTCGCGGTCCTGGCGTCGAAGCCCTCGAGCATGGCCGCGGTGCCGTCGGGGTAGAGCACCCCGATGGCGTCCTGGGCCCCGGAGAGCGCCTCGGGGTAGCGCCCCACGCAGTGCTCCAGGAGGTCCAGGAGCCCCTCCAGGCGCACCGGACCGTCCTCCAACGCACTGCGGAGCGCCTCCGGGGGCGGCAGCGCCGCCAGCGCGTCGGTCACCGCCAGGGCGTCCCCCGACCGGCGCAGGAGGCCGTCCTCCAGGAGCACCCCGAGGAGCGCCTCGCGGAGCTTCTTGAGCGCGGGCTTCACAGGCACCCGGAGGTCCAGCGACGCCCTTGACCATACGGCCCCAGGCTCCAGCGAGAGGCCCTGGCCCCGGAGCCATCGCACCAGCAACGACGTACAGTATCGCTTGAGCGTGGCCTCCACGCCAGGGTGGTCCCCGAGGCGGGTGGGGCCCAGGGTCTCCAGAGCGCTCCGCTCCAGGTCCGTAAGGAGCGCCTCGGGCCAGGGCTCCGAGGGCTCCAGCGAGGGCGCGGCGTCGATCCAGCAGCGCCGCGGCGCCAGGGGATAGGTGGGCAGCGGGATCCTCCGGGGGCTCTCACCCGCGAAGGCCGCCCTGGCGCTGAAGCGCGCGCCGAGCACCCAGAGGCGCCCGGTGGCCTCGGCCAGGGCCCGGAGGGCGCCCTCCCCCGCCGCCGGGGACGAGCACACCGCGCGACCCCGGAGCGCCGGGTGCCGCAGGGCGAGCCGGGTGAGGTGGTGCCCGGGGCCCACCTCAAGCAACACCGTTGACGGCTCTTTGGAGAGTACCATGAGCGCGTCGGAAAAGCGCACGGTACAACGCAACTGGCGTCCCCAATGGGCCGGGTCCTCCAGCGCGACTGCGCGCTCTCCGGTGAGCGTAGACCACACCCCGAGCGCCGCGGGGCGGCGCAAGACGCGTGCCACCGCCGCGGCGAAGGCCCCGGCGGCGTCGTCCATGGAGGCGCCGTGGAAGGCCCGGCGGCCGGGGAGCCTCACGCAGGGGACCCCCGCGGCCTCCAGGCGGCGGCGCAGGTCCTCCAGGGGACCGACGGGTCCGCTCACCACGCACGCCGTAGGGGCGTTCACCGCCGCCAGGGAGAGCCCCGGCGTGAGCTCCGAGGAGAGCGCTTCGGGCGAGAGCTCCACGGCCAAAAGGCCCCCCTCCGGGGCGGCCTGCATGAGCCTCCCGCGCTTCACGGCGAGCCCCAGGGCGTCTTCGTAGGAGAAGACCCCCGCCACGCATGCGGCCACCAGCTCCCCGACGCTGTGCCCCACGAGCCCCGAGGGCTCCACCCCTCGATGCCTCCAGAGCGCGGCCAGGGCGTGCTCTTGGAGGAACAGCGCGGGCTGGGCGAGCCACGTCTCATGGAGCGCGGAGCCGTCGCTCGCCGTCCCCAGGAGGAGCGCCCGGAGCGCGCTGGAGAGCTCCGCCGGGAGGCGCCCGAGGCCGCGCTCCAGGTCCTCTCGGAAGACCGGCTCCGCCGCGTGGAGCGCCGCCGCCATGCCCGGGGCCTCGGAGCCCTGACCGGGGAACGCGAAGACCACCGACGGCGCGGTGAGGGCCTCGCCGGTGAGGTCCGGAGCGCGCTGGAGGACCGTCGGGAGCTCCGAGGCGCGCTCGTAGAGCCACACGGCGCGGTGCTCCAGGGCGCGGCGGCCGACCCGGAGGGTGAAGGGCGCCGCGCTCCGAGGTCGTGTGGGGTCCTCCTCCAGCCACCGGGCGACGCGCGAGGCCAGCGCCCGCGGGGCCTCCGGCGAGCGCCCCGAGAGGAGCACCACGCCCGGCGCGTCCGGAGGCTCCGGGGCCACCACCGCGGGGGCCTCCTGCAACACCGCGTGGGCGTTGGTCCCGCCGAAGCCAAAGGCGCTCACGCCCGCCCGCCGGGGGTGCCCGCCACGCGGGAACTCCCGGCACGAGGCGTTGACGTAGAACGGCCCCTGGTCGAGCTTCAGGGCCCCATTGGGGACTTCGTAATGGAGCGTCGGGACCAGGGTTCTGTATTGTAGGCAGAGCGCGGCCTTGGCGAGGCCCGCCGCGCCCGCCGCGGCGTTGAGGTGCCCGAGGTTGCTCTTGACGCTCCCGAGCGCGATGCTCCCAGGGGTCCCCCGGGCCTCGAGGGCGCGGGTGAGGGCGAGGACCTCCAGCGGGTCCCCGAGGGCCGTACCGGTGCCGTGGGCCTCGATGTAGCCGACGGAGCCGAGGGGCACCCCGGCGCGGGCGTAGGCCTCGCGGAGCACCGCCGTCTGGCCGTCCACGCCGGGGGCGGTATAGCCGGCCTTGAGGGCCCCGTCGTTGTTGACGTGGGACCCGAGGAGGACCGCGTGGATGAAGTTCCCGTCGGCGAGGGCGCGGTCCAGGCGCTTGAGCACCACCACCACCACGCCGTCGCCGCCGACGGTGCCGCCGCCTCGGGCGTCGAAGGCCCGGCAGTGGCCGTCCGGCGAGAGGATGTTGCCCTCCTGATAGAGGTACCCCGCCCCGCGCGGAAAGCCGATGTTGGCGCCGCCCGCGAGGCCCAGCTCCGCGCGCCCGGAGGCCACCTCCTGCGCGGCGAGGTGCACCGCCACCAGGGACGTGGAGCACGCGGTCTGGACGGTGATGGCCGCGCCCCGGAGGCCGAGCCTCCAGGCCACCCGGAGACAGAGGTGGTCCTTGTCATTGCCCACCACCGCGGCCAGGGCGTTGTGCGAGCGCAGGGCCTCGGGGTCCCGGGAGACGTGGTGTTGAAAGTACCCCCCGAGGCCCACTCCCCCGAAGACACACACGCTCCCCGGCACCCGCTCGGGGTCGTAGCCCGCGCGCTCCAGGGCCTCGTGTGCGCACACGAGGAACAAGCGCTGCTGCGGGTCCGAGAGCGCCGCCTCGCGGGGGCTCATCCCGAAGAAGCCAGCGTCAAAGAGGTCCACGTCGGGCAGCACCGCGCGGCGAGGGACGTAGCGAGGGTCCCGGCGCTCGCTCAGGGGCACCCCCGCGGCCAGGAGCTCCTCCTCGGTGAGCGTGCGAACGCCCTCTACGCCGTCACGCAGGAGCGCCCAGAGGGCCTCCGGGGTGTCCGCCCCGGGGAGCCTCAGGGCCATCCCGATGATCGCCACGGCCACTGCCTCGGAGCTCGCCTCGCGCGGGGGCTCCGGGCTCGCCTCCGAGGCGCCCTCCTCCGGCGCCAGGAAGCCCGCGAGGGACTCCACCGTGGGGTGTCGGAAGAGCTCCGCGACGGGCACCGGACGCCCGAGGGATTTCTCCAGCCTCGCGCTCGCCTGGAGCATGAGCAGCGAGTGGGCCCCGAGGTCAAAGAACGACGCCCGAGGGTCCACCGAAGGGCGCTTCAGGAGCTCGCTCCAGAGCGCCGCGACGAGCCTCCGGGTCGGTCCCCGGAGGACCGCTGGAGGGGCGGCGGGGGCGAGCTCCACGCGCTCTCTTCGTGCTTCGAAGCGCCGCCGCAGCTCCGCCCGTTGGAGCTTCCCGCTGGTGGTGCGAGGGAGCTCGCGGGCGGGCACCACGGCCACCGGGGCGAGGCCCAGGCGGGCCGTGACCCGCGAGGCCAGCGCCCGGGCCACGCTCTCTGGAGAGAAGCCCTGGCGCGGCACGAAGAACAGCGCCACCCCCTCGGTGCCAGTGGACGGATCGTCCACCGCGCAGGCCCCGACCCCGGAGGAGGCCACGCCCCGCACCGTGGAGGCGGCCTCGTCCACCTCGTGGAGGAGCACCTTGGCGCCGCGCACCACCACGGTCTCCCGGGCGCGACCGGTGAGCACCAGGCGCCCCCGCCGCAGGAACCCGAGGTCCCCGGTGTCGAACCAGGGCGACCCCCGCGGGGGGTCCCCGAGGTAGCCCTCGAAGACCGAGGGGCCCCGCACCTGGAGGGCACCCACCACGCACTCCGGGAGGAGCTCCCCAGAGGGGTCCACGACGCGCAGCTCCACGCCCGGCATCGGCGCCCCGAGGCACACCAGCGAGACCGTGTCGGGTGACGGCTCTCCCTCGAAGGTCAGGGCCCCTTGGAGGGAGTCTCTTCGTACATGTAGAACACCGCCATCTATATCAAAAGACAGGTCCAGGGTGACGGCGCTGGCGGTCTCCGCCATGCCGAAGCCCGGGCGCATGACCCCCGGTGGGAGCCCCTGGAGCGCGGCGGCGGCGAGGAAGGCCTCGGTCACCGAGGGGGTCACCTGCTCGCTCCCGTTGGCGATGCCCCGCAGGGACGAGAGGTCCCAGCGGCCCGCGGGGGAGCCCTCCAGGGCGTCCGCGAGGAGCTTGACGGCGAAGTTCGGGAGCAGGGTGTGGGTCACCCGGCGAGCCTCCGTCAGCGCGAGGAGCGTCGTGGGGTCCGCGAGGAAGGTCTCCGTGCGCAGGTGCACCTGCGTACAACCCACCACGGTGTCCTTGACGTGACACATCAAGAGGGTGGTGACATGGTCCGGCGGGAGCCACGCCAGGGACACGTCCCCGGGGGCGTAGCCGTTGTGGGCGATGGCCGAGCGGCAGTGGGCGAGGGCCGCCCGGTGCGTCTCGGGCACCACCTTGGAGGCCCCCGAGGAGCCCGCGCTGAGCTGGAAGAAGGCCGGCTCCGAGGGCTCCGCCCAGTGGGGCGTGGGCCTCGCCCCGGGCACCGCCAGGCCCTCCAGGGACAGCACCTCCACGCCCGCGAGCCCAGGGTCCCGCCGCAGCTCGTCCACCCGTGAGGGCTCCGCGAGCACCCGGGCGCCGAGCCTCGCGCAGGCGTCGTGGAGCTTGTCCAGCACGGCGCTCGGGGCGTCATACCCTGGTGGGATGGCCACCACCGTCGGGACCACGCCCCCCAGGACACAGCCCCAGAACGCCCGGAGGAGGTCCCAGCGATCGGAGACCTGGAGCACCACCCTCGCGCCGACTCCAAGACCCCGCTCCCTCAAGCCCTGGAGGAGCTCCAGGGCGCCCACCCAGAGCGCGCGGTAGCCGTAGCAAACGGGCGCTTGAGCGCCGTCGTAGAGCCAGAGCGCTCCGTCGGGGTGCGCCAGGGCCGCCCGCTCCAGGGCCTCGCCCAGGGTCTCGGGCCCGCTCCAGGGGGCCAGGGCCGACCCTCGCGCGTGGGCCCTCGGAGGCGTGAGGTGCGCCCGGAGGGCGGCGTCCGGCGCGTCCAGGGCGCCCTCCAGGAGCCGCAGGTAGTCCCCCACCAGGGCCTCGGCGGAGGCGCGATGATACCGGTCCGTTGCGTACAGCAACACACCTCGGAATACCTCCCCTTCCGGGTGCAGCTCCAGGGTGAGGTCGAAGGGCGCCTCGGGGGGCAGGGCGTGTTCGAGGGTGAAGCGGGCGCCCTCTCTTGAGACAACGGCAGGGGCTTCATCCAACAGGGAGAAGAGCGCCTGGAAGAGCGGGTGTCGGGTGGGGCTCCGGGCTGGGCGGAGGGCCTCCACCACGCGATCGAAGGGCACCCGGGCGGTCTCCAGGGCGTCCCTCACGGCCTCCCGGGCGAGGCCGAGGACCTGGAGGAGCGAGGCCTCCGGGGGGAAGCGGTAGCGCAGCGCGAGGGTGCCCGCGAAGAACCCGACGCTGTCCCACCGGGAGGGGCTCTCCCGTCCCGCGGAGGGCGTCCCGAGGAGGATCTCCCGCGCGCCGCTGGCGCTGGCGAGCGCCGCGCCAAAGCACGCCGAGAGCGCCACGAAGGGCGTCACTCCGACGCGGTTGCAGAGCTCCCTCAGGGCGCGGGAGCTGCCCTCGGGGAGCACCACGGGCACGGAGTCCCCGGGGGCCGTGACGCCCGGGTCGCGGCGGTGGTCCCGCGGGAAGGGCAGCACCTGCGGGGCCCCTCGGAGGCGCTCGACGCAGCGCTGGAGGAGGGGGGAGAGGTCCCCGAGGAGAGCCTCCTCGCGGGCGGCGTCCATGGGTTCCATCGCCGCGGGGGGCGGGAGCTCGACGCCGTCGTAGAGGGCCACCAGGGCCGCGAGGAGCGGGCGGAGCGAGGCGCCATCCAGCACCAGGTGGTGGGCGGTGAAGCACAGGGTGTGGTCCGTCGCGCTCAAGCGAAAGAGCGCCGCGCGCCAGAGGGGGCCACGCTCCAGGTCAAAGGGCTCCTCGGCGTGGAGGGCGACCCGGGCCGTGAGGTCGGAGGCCTCCACCGCCTCGGCGTGGAGCGTCACCGTCCGGGGCGGCAGGAGCGTCTGGCAGGGCACCCCCGCCGAGGAGGGGAACACCGTCCTCAGGGCCTCGAAGCGCGCCTGGAGCGCGTAGAGGGCGTGCTCCAGCGAAGGGACATCCAGGGGACCCCGGACCCGGAAGAGCACCGGGCAGTGCCAGGCGCGGGACCGCGGGTGCAGGCGCTGGAGGAACCACAAGCGCCGCTGTGACGCCAGGAGCGGAGCGTCCTCGCGAGGGGCATCGGGCGCCGGAGGCGCCGCGGGCGCGGTCTCGGCGCGCTCGAAGGCCCGGGCCAGCGCGCCGAGCGTGGGGTGGGCGTACACCGCCGCGGTGTCGAGGTGCTTGCCCAGGACCGGGGCCGCGGCCGCGAGCATGCGGGCGGCCCGGAGGGAGTCTCCTCCGAGGGCGAAGAAGTCGTCGTCGAGGCCCGGGCGGGCGCCCAGGATGGCCTCCCAACACGCGGCCAGGGCGCTCTCTACGGCGCTCCAAGGGACCTCCGAGGGGCGCTCCGGGCGCGGGTCCCACGGGGGCTCCGGCAGCGCCCGGCGGTCGAGCTTGTGCCCCGGCGTCCGAGGGAGCGACGGGAGGGTCACATACACCACGGGCACCATGGGGGCCGGGAGGCGCTCCGTGAGAAAGGCCCTCCAGCGCGAGGGCTCGGGCTCTCCCTCGGGGACCACATAAGCGACCAGGCGCAGGTCCCCGGCGGGGGAGCTCCGTGCGACCACCGCGGCCTGGGAGACCCCCGGGCAGCGCGCCAGCACGGAGGTGACCTCCGAGGGCTCCACGCGCACGCCCTGGAGCTTTACCTGGTCGTCGCGCCGACCGCGGAACACGAGCCCGCCGTCCGGGCGCCGGAGCGCGAGGTCCCCCGTGCGGTAGAGCCTCGCTCCGGGTCGGGAGGGGTCCGGCACGAAGCGCTCGGCGGTGAGGTCCGGGCGCTGGAGGTACCCCCTGGCGACGCAGGGGCCTCCGAGGAAGAGCTCCGCCTCGACGCCCGCGGGCACGGGCAGGAGGTCACTCCCGAGGAGGTGCACTTCATTCGAGCCCAGGGGCTCGCCCAGGGAGGGCTCGGCGCCGTCGTCTACGGCCTTCCCCGCGGTGGCGGCCACGGTGGCCTCGGTGGGGCCGTACACATTGAACAGCCTCCCTCCGAGGCCGAGGCGGCGCACCAGGGACGGGCTCAGGCGCTCTCCGCCGCACAGGATGGTCTTCAGGTGGGGGAGGCCTCCCTCGGGCAGGGCCTCCAGCGCCGAGGGCGTGGTGGCGTGGTGGGTGATGGCCCTTGAAGCGAGCGCCCGATGGAGCTCCTGGCCGGGCTTGAGGAGCGCCTCGGGCACCGTCACCAGGCATGCGCCGGAGGAGAGCGCCATGCAGAGCTCCGCCAGCGAGGGGTCGAACCCGATGGCGGTGAAGAGCAGCACCCGGTCCTCGGACGCGAGGGAGAAGCGGTCTGGCAGGGCCCTGGCGAAGGCCACGAGGCTCCGGTGCTCCAGGACCACGCCCTTCGGCGCGCCCGACGACCCGGAGGTGTAGAGCACGCATGCCGCGTCGTCTCCGCGCAGGGCGCGGGGGGCGGGTGCGCGGCGGGGCGGGGCCTCCTGGTCCATCCTCGCGGTGACCGCGTCGGGGACGAGGCCCATGGTGTCTGCGTCTGCCAGGGTCAGGAGAGGCCGTGCGTCGGATGCGATGGCGCGGAGCCTCTCGCGCGGGAGCGAGGGGTCCAGCGGGAGGTACACCCCTCCGGCCTTGAGCACGGCGAAGAAGGCCCGGACCAGCGACGGAGAGCGCGGCAGGCACACGCCCACGGGCACCTCGGGGCCCACGCCCAGGGCCCGGAGCGCGTCGGCCCAGGCGTCGGTGTCCGCGTCTAACTGTGCCCAGGACACACACTCGTCGTCGGAGACCACGGCGGGCGCGTCCGGGCGCGCGAGGCGCTGCGCGGCGAGGAGCGCGGGGAGCGCGTCCGAGGGCGTCGGTCCGGGGGGGTCCTGCATGACGTGAGGGCTGTCCTCAGGGCATGGGGTGGCGCTGGAAGAAGTCCAGCATCAGCTCCGACGCGGACACCTCCCGGGCGGTGACCCCGAAGAGGGGGATGGGGAAGGCCCCGGGCCAGGTGTGCCCTCCGCCGTCCACGGTGCAGAGCTGCACCTCGGAGCCCAACCGACACCCGCTCCAGCGGTCACAGCGCACGATCCCTCGGCGGAGGAACTCCGCGGGCATGGGGCCGCAGCCGTTGCGCTGGGCCCAGCCTCGCATGGTGTCCGCCACGGAGTTGAAGTTCAGGAGCCCCCCGCCGTTGTACGGGACGAGTCCGTCGAGGGTCCCGTGAAAATGAAACACCGGCACGGGCCTGCGCGGCGCGCAGGTGGGGACGCCGAGGACCCCCGCCACCGGCGCGATGGCCGCGATGCGGTCGCTCAGTTCGCACGCCAGGCGATGGGACAGGAAGCCCCCGTTGGACATCCCGGTGGAGTACACCCTCCGGGGGTCGATGCAGTACTCCAGGGACAACTGGTCGATCACCGCGCGGGCGAAGGCCACGTCGTCTACGCCGCCGCGGGCGCTCTCGCCGCAGCACTGGCCGGCGTTCCAGCTCCCCCCCAGGCCCTCGGGGTAGGCCACCACGAAGCCCCGGGTGTCCGCCAGGGCGTTCATGGCCGAGTAGAGCTCCTGCTGCCCGGCGTTGGACGTGAGCCCGTGGAAGTTCAGCACCAGCATCGCGGGCCTCGTGGGGCTGTACGCCGTCCCCGCGTGGACTCGGACCGTGCGCGCCACGGCGCCCATCATCAAGGTGCGTACGGCGTCCCCGGCAGCGCCCCGACGACCCGCGCAGGCCCCCGCCTCGGGCCCCGCCAGGGCGTCCGAGGGGCCGTCCGAGGGCGTCGCCTCGGGCGCGTCCGCGGCCGTCGCGTCCCTCGCTGGAGCGTCCGGGGCCACATCCGGCGGACCCTGCGGCATGGAGTCCGCAGGGGTGTCCTCGGGGGCGGTGGCGTCGGGCATAGCGACCACGGAGGTGGTGCCGCAGCCCGCGGCGAGGAGGAGGCAAGCGAGGGCGCTGCGCATGGGTAATCCCGGGCGACTGTACACCCGGCGCGCGGGCGCGGGCGGCCGTTGGTACGATACCCCCGATGGCGCCGCCGAACCTGCTTCATTTCCGGGTGTCGCACTACAACGAGAAGGCGCGCTGGGCGCTGGATTTCAAGGGCATCGCCCACACCCGGGAGGCGCTGCTCCCGGGGCTCCACATCCCGCGGGTGCGCTGGCTCACGGGGCAGAACAAGGTCCCGGTGCTGGAGCTCGGCGACCGGGTGGTCGCGGGCAGCGACCGGATCCTGCTGGCGCTGGAGGAGCTCCACCCGGAGCCGGCGCTGGTCCCCGCGGAGCCACGGCTTCGCGAGAGGGCGCTGGCGCTGGAGCATTTCTTCGACACGGAGGTGGCCCCGGACGTGCGCAGGCTCTTCTGGTGGACGTACCTCCCGGAGCCCGACCGCTGCGCGGAGATGGCCACCATGGGCTTCTCGCCCACGCTCCGCTGGCTCTGGCGCCGGGCCTTCCCGGTGCTCAAGGTCCCCTTCGCGCGCAACATGGGCCTCCACGCCGAGAGCGCCCGGCGGGCCCGCGAGCGCCTGGACGGGCACTTCGATCGCCTGGAGGCGGAGCTGGGCCCGAGCGGCTACCTGGTGGGCGAGCGCTTTGGCGCGGCGGACCTGACGGCCGCGGCGGTGATGACCGCGATCCTGCGGCCACCGGAGTTCCCATACCCGCTGCCGGAGCCGTGGCCCGAGGCGCTCGTGGCGCTGCGGGAGAGCGTGGCCGGGCGCGCGGGCGCCCGCTGGGTGCGGGACATGTACGTGCGCCACCGAGGGCGCTCCAGCGAGGTGCCTCGGGGTTGAGTGACCGGGCGAGGTGCGGGTCACACCACGGCCCGGGCATGGTGCTAGTCTCGCCGTCGTGAAGACCCCTGGCCGACGTGGACTCTCGCTCGCGGCGCTGGCGCTGGCGGGCGCGGCGGTGGTGGCCACGAGCCCGCGGCGCTGGCATGTGACGGGCCCCTCGCTCTCTGGTGAGTTCCGCTTGAACACTCCCAACGAGACCACGCCTCCTCGGCGGTTCCGCCTGGCGCTCCCGCCCGTGGCCCACGTGGCCGGGCAACAGGTCGATTTCACCCTGCACGGCACCCACCCTGGCCACCAGGGCGTGAGGCTCAGGCTCACCGGCGATACCACGGTCCCCTTCGAGCCCCTGCCAGGCGGCGGCCACCAGGGCTCAGCTCGGGTGAGGGTGTCGTGCCCGCAGCGCGCTCCCTGTGAGGCAACCTTCACCCTCTCCATTGGCGTGGAGTCCACGGCGTTCATCACCGGTTCCACGTCCTGGGCCTTGACCTCGGAGGCCCGGGGCCTCGGTGAAGATCCCCCCGCGGGCACGCGCCTCAACCTGACGGAGCTGCCGTGACCGCTGGGTCTCGCGCCCCGCACCCTGGCGAGGCGTTTCTCCACCCGGTGGCGCTCGTTTCCCTGGCGCTGCTGCTCGTAAATGACCATGTTCTCAAGATTCGAGCGCCGGGGGTCGTGAGCGGGAAGCTCTCCGATGTGGGCATCCTCGTGGTGGGGCCGCTCCTCCTGCAGGGTCTCTGGGAGTGCGCCATGGCCGCCGCCCACAGACCCTGGGAGCCGTCTCGCAGAGCCCTCGCAGTAGCCGTGGCGGTCACGGGCGCGGCGTTCACCCTGGAGAAGACGCTCCCGGCCGCCACACAGACCTATCAGGTGTTGTGGGGAAGTCTGCGCTGGCCGTTGGACGCGCTGGGCGCGCTCCTGCAGCACGGCGTGGCGCCCAGGTGGGCGCCGGTGGCGGCGGTGACGGACCCGACGGACCTGTGGACGCTCCCGGCCCTTGCGCTCTGCGCGGTGGTGCACCAGGGGCGTTGCGGGGGGGGCACCGGGGCGGTTACCATCGCTCTCCAAGACGCAGGGGATGGGTAGCGAACAACCGACCGAGGATCCGGACGCGACGCTGGCACCGACGGCGAAGTCCGAGGACAGCACCGGGAACAGTCGGGTGGGGGTGCTCTCCACCCGGGCGCTCCTGGCCGGGGAGCTCCCGGAGGCGCTGGCCGCGCTGCCGTTGCTGGTGGTTGGCGAGGAGGGCGACGCCGACGGGGCCCTGGACCTGACGGTGCAGGGCACCCTGGGCGAAGGGGGCATGGGCCGGGTGGACCTGGGCCACCAGCGGGCCCTCGGGCGGGACGTGGCCATCAAGCGCGTGAGGCCCGACCGCTTCGGCGGCGCCGCGGTGGACGCGCTGCTCCATGAGGCCCGGATCACCGGCGCCCTGGAGCACCCGAGCATCATCCCCGTGCACCTCCTCGGGAGGGACCTGGAGGGCCGCCCCCTCATGGTGATGAAGCGCGTGGAGGGCGTCTCCTGGCGCACCCTCCTGCGGGAGCCGGAGCACCGGGCCTGGGGCGAGCACCGCGAAGACCGCCTCGGGTGGAACCTGGAGGTGCTCTCCAGGGTCTGCGACGCCGTGCACTTCGCCCACGCCCGAGGGGTGCTCCACCGGGACCTGAAGACCGAGAACGTCATGGTCGGGGCCTTCGGAGAGGTGTATGTCCTGGACTGGGGCATCGCCCGGAGGCTGGAGGACCCGTCACCGGTCACCATCGCCGGGACGCCAGGGTACATGGCCCCGGAGGCCCTGGACGAGGACTCGAGGCCCACCGTGCGCGCGGACGTGTACCTCCTCGGGTCCATGCTCCACGAGGTGCTCGTCGGCCACACGAGGCACCAGGGCAAGAGCCGCGAGGAGCTCTTCGCCGCGGCACGGCGCTCGGACCCGGTGGCGTACCCGAGCACGGTGCCCGCGGAGCTCGCGGCGCTGTGCAACCGTGCCACGGCCCGGGACCCCGCGGAGCGCCCGGCGGACGCCCTGGCCTTCAAGGCCGCCGTCCAGGACTTCCTCCAGCATCGCGGGAGCGTGGCCCTCACCGCGGAGGCGAACGCCCGCCTGGAGGAGCTCAGCGCGGCCATCCGGGCCCTCGCCGCCTCGGCCACGGACGACGCCGGGGACGCGCGCCGGGCATCCATCCGGAGGCTCTCCGGCGAGTGCGTCTTTGGCTATCGCCAGGCCCTGAGGGTGTGGGGCGAGAACGGGCCGGCCCGCGAGGGCCTGCGTCGGTGCCTTTCGGAGAGCGTGGCCTTCGAGCTCGACCAGCGCAGCGCCACCGTCGCCGCCATGCTCCTGGCGGAGCTCGAGGGCGGCGACCCCGCGCTCCAGGCGCGCCTCACGGCGCTCCAGGCCCAGCTCCAGGACGAGGCCCAGGCGCGCGAGAAGCTCCGGAGGATGGAGCACGACGCCGACGCGGGCGTGGCCGTGCGCCAGCGCAGCCTGGTGCTCATCGGCTCCCACGTGGGCTCGGCCCTCTTCTGGCTCGGCCTCGCCAAGGTGGGCCTGGAGGTCACCTACCGCGGGATCGTCGGCTTCGCCACGGTGCTCCTCCTCGGGATCGCGGGGAGCTTCTACGTGTACCGCAAGAGCCTGATGACCAACCTGTACAACCGGCGCTTCCTGGCGAGCATCCTGGCGTACTGCCTGTTCATCATCGCCCAGGGGCTCATCGGGATGCTGCGCGAGGTCGGCGTGGACCTCCTCGCGTGGAACTGCTACCTCGGGGTCTCGCTGGCCTTCGGGATCATGGGCGTGACGCTCTCGCGCACCATGCTGGCGATGATCCCCCCGGCGCTGGTGGCCGCGGTGCTGTGCGTGCTGTACCCCCACCGGGTAGTGGAGTCCCTGGCCGTGTGGAACCTCGGCGCCGCCGTGGTCTGGGCGCTCCTCCCACGGATCCAGCCCGCGTCGGAGTCCCCGGCGCCGCCCGCCTGAGGTACCTTCACGCCGGTGAGCGCGCGCGCACTGTGGGCCGTGGTCCTCCTCGGGGCCTGCACCAACCCCAGCGAGGACTGCCCCGGGACCTTTGAGTGCCGCTGGGGAGGCTGCACCGGGCGTCGCTTCCGGAGCTGCGGCCCGTGCCCCGGAGGGAGCGTGGACACCCGCCGGTGCGGCGCCTCCCCGAGGCCCGACGCCGGCGAGGACGTCCTGGCCACCTGCGCCAACACCCCATGCTTCCCCCCGAACCGCTGCGTGGCCCCGAGCTGCGAAGGCCCCACGGTCTACCAGGGCTGCTGCCCCTGCCCCGAGGGCACCGTCGAAGCCTCCACCTGCCCCCCGAGGGACGCGATGCCCGATGGCGAGCTCGAAGACTGATTGGCCATTCAGTGACACCCGGGTGGCCCTGGGGCTCCTGGGCCTGGCGCTGCTGGTGTACCTCCCCTCGCTCGGGGACTCGTTCCTGGCCGACGATTTCGTCAACCTGGACTTCGCGCGACACCCCCCGTGGCCGTGGAAGGCGTTCTTCGATCCGACCCGGGCCTGGAGCGACCCGGTGACGCGCTCGCGCTTCAAGCCCGGCTATGTGTTCTATCTCCGGCTCCTGGAGGCGCTCCTCGGGGACCGCCCCGCGGGGTACCACGCGCTCTCCGTGGTCCTCCATGGCCTCGGGGGCTTCGCCCTCTACCGCGTGGTCAGGGGGCTCTACCCCGCGGGCTCGGAGCCCCTGCTGGCGTCGGTGCTGTACGTCACCGCGAGGGTGAACGGCCAGGTCGTGGTCTGGGCCTCGGCCAGCTACCGCCTGGCCAGCGTGCTCCTTGCGCTCCTGGCGCTCGCTTCTCTCGACGGTCCCCGGCGGAGGGTGTCCGTGGCCCTGTGCGTCACGCTCTTCGCCCTGGGGCTCTCCATGAACCCCGAGGTCTTTGTGCTCTGGCCCGCCCTGGCGGCCCTGGGCCTCGCCGAGCGCGATCACGATCGCCGAAGGGCGCGCCTCCTGGCGTCCTTCGCGTGCGCCCCGGTGGCGCTGGCCTTCGCGTACGCCAACCACCGCGCGTCGCAGGTCTTCTACGAGCTGCCCGTGGAGACGGTGCCCGACTGGTCCCGGCTGCTCTTGTACCTCGGCAACCTGGTGGTGCCCTTCCAGCTCGGTCTGCGCTGGAAATGCGTGGCGGTGGGGGCCCTTCTGGCGCTCGCGCTCGCCACCCGGGACCGGAGGCTCCACGGCGCGCTCCTGGCCGTGGGGGCCGGTGCACTCTTCTGGAGCGTGCTCACCTACCCCCTTACGCCCCGGTATCTCCAGCTCTCCTCGGCCTTCCACGCGGTGGTGCTGGCCAGGCTCTTCACTGTCGCCGGGGCGCGCCTCGGCCGCCCGAGGGCCGCGGCCGCGGTCTTGGCAGCGCCGTGGGTTCTCGCCGGTGTCGCGGCGCTGGAGGCCCGGGACCTGCCGCACTTCCATTACCTCTCGCGCGAGGGCGCCGGCCTCCTGGCGCTGCGGGATGAGGCCCGGAGGCTCGGCCGCCCGGTCACCGTGAGGGTGCTCGGGAGGAGCACGCTGGACGCGCAGAACCGGAGGTTCTTCCACCCCGAGCTGCGGTTCACGGAAGGTCCCGAGGCGCCAGAACGCACGGTGGAGACGGGTCTTCCGGAGGCTCTCCGGCGCTTCGGCCCGGGCATCACCCGGGACTACTGGTTCTTTCCTTGGTTCCAGGACCGTCTTCGGTGGTGACCCTCACCGGCACTGCGAGGACACCCAGGCCCACGCCGACGGACCGCACGAGGCCCCCGTCGGACCGCTGGAGCTCCCCGTGCGACACGCCCCCGCGCACCACCCACAGGCTGCCCTGGCCGTACACGTCGAGCAGGTGGTCGAGGTCGCGCACGGATCCGCGGACGGCGGCGGCGGCGGTGGTGGCGGCGGCGGGGGCGGGGGCGGCGGCGGGGGGGGAGGAGGCGGCGCCACGGTGGAGCACTCGTTGCTGACCCAGGCCCAGGTGCCGCCTGCGCGGGTGCATGCGCCTCCGCCGGTGGAGGTGCCGGTGACGCAGGCCCCGGCGCACCACCCGCACGACGACCGGGCCGTACAAGCCCCGCAGTCCGTGGAGGTCGCGCAGGGGTCCCCGCCGGGCGGGGGCGGTGGTGGTGGCGGCGGCGGGGGCGGCGGCGAGAGGCCCTCGGTATAACGGGCGAGGGTCGTGCGGTACCAGCTCGCCGCGGCGTTCACCAGCGCCCACTCGTCGCAGACGCTCCCGCTGCGGCACCAGGCGGCGTCCACGCCCGCGGAGTTCACGCCCAGGATCTCGCCGGAGGCGCTGTCCACCAGCGGGCCGCCGGAGTCGCCGGCCTCGATGACCGTGCGGTCCACGCCGGCCCAGTACCCGTTTCGCCGGTCCACGGAGGTGAGGGAGAAGACCGGGCTGCGGTACATGCTGAAGGTCAGGCGCCCGTCCACCTTGCGGCCGATGGCGTTCACCCGGAGCCCCGCCCCCACGGTCCCCAGGCGCACCCGGCCCACGCGGGTCTCGCGCAGGGGCCGGTCCAGGCGGATCAATCCGAGGTCGCTCCCCTGGCTGTTGTCAATGGAGTCCCGGTCGGGGTTGTCCCGGTTGGGGTACGTGGGCGCCGCCTCCGCCGTGGACGAGTACGCCGTGGCCGTGTCCGACGCGTAGGGACACCGCACGCTCCAGGAGCTCGAGCCCGCCACGCAGTGGCCCGCGGTCAAGACCACGTTGGGCGCCACCAGCGCGCCCGAGCAGTACGACCCCCCCGTGGACACCACGCAGGCCCAGGGCAGGTCCGTCGCCTCGGTGCCGTTGATGATCTCCGCCACGGAGCCCGATCCCTCCTCCGGGAGCGCCTCCAGCGGCGCGCAACCCAGCGCCCACAGCGCCACAAGGGACTCCACCCCACGACGGCTCGAGACCATCAGAGACCTCCTCAAGGCGCCAGCGAGCTCCGCCTACACACGCTGCCAGGAGCGGCGCTCGCGCGTGTTCTTCAGGGTCGCCAGGGCCTGCGTTGTCCCTTCGCACGTTCCGTGCCCACGCCCGGCATCTCCCTTGAAGCGATGGAGCTATTGGAAATCACGGGACTTTTCCAGGGTCTACAGGGAGGGCACGCACGCACCGGGTACCCTCCACACCGACACCCTCGCAGAGCACCGCGGTGACCATCCGGGGTGGACGCAGCCCTGACCAGCTTGGATACGTGGGTAGGTTGTGTGCGCACCCCGCCGCTGTTGTGTTACAGGGTGGTCGGTGCGGATTTCACTTGTGCTTTCGTCAGGGGTCGCGCTCTGCTCGTTGGCGCTCCAGGGTGCTCCCGGCGCCGCCCAGGGCCATCCCCACCCGACCTGGGTGTGGGCCCTTCCACAGTTCGTGCCGAGCCCCGCGGTCACCGTGGGCCGGGGGGAGGCCTCCCTGGGCCTCCGGTGGCAGCTCACGCCGCTCCTCCTGGCCCTGGGGCTCCGTCGGGGCGTAAACCCCTGGCGCAGCTTCGTGGTCGAGCCCCTGGTGCGCCACGCCGGGAGCCTGGAGCTCCACGTGGGACCCGAGTGGCTCTCCCTGGACCGCAACGGCCACGCCTGGGCCTGGCGCTCGGGCCTCCGGGCCTACCTCCCGGTACTTGAGCGCGGCGAGAACCTCGCGGTCTCCCTCGGGGTCTCGCACCTCCTGACCGGCAGCTCCCACTCTGCGTGGGTGGAGGTCGGGGCGTATGTGCTCTTCGGGGTGCTGGGCCTACAGCTCGGTTGGAGTCCCACCGCAGACTCCAACGGTGTATGGATGGGGACCTTCCGTGTACGGTATTTCTAGGCTGGCCGCGGTCTTGTGCCTTGGGGCGCTCTCGGGCTGCGCCCTGGGGCGCTTTGGGGGCGCGTTCCTGGGGCGCACCCTGCGGGTGATGACCTCACCCATGGCGCGAGTGCCCGGGAGGGTGACGGACCCTCGCAGGCCCGAGGCGCGCCTGGCGGTCTTGTGGGTGGGCCACGCCACGGCGCTGGTGCAGCTCGACGACCGCTTCGTCCTCACGGACCCGGTGTTCACCACCGCGGTGGGGCAGCTCTCGCAGCGCCTGGTGGAGCCCGGCATCGCCGCGGAGGACGTCCCGCAGTGCGCGGCCTCGGTGATCTCCCACATGCACTTTGATCACCTCTCGCAGGGCTCCCTCGGGCTCCTGGGGGCGCGCCTGGGGACCGTCTTCGTGCCCCGAGGGGCGATGGTGTACGTCCCCCCGGGGCCCTTCGACGCGAGGGAGCTTGGCCGCTGGGAGTCCCACACGGTGAACGGCCTGCGCGTCACCGCGGTGCCCGTGGACCACGTAGGCTGGCGCTACGGCGCCGACGCGGCGTGGATGACCGAGACCTTCACGGGCTACGTGATCGAGGCCCGTGGGCTCACGGTGTACTTCGGCGGAGACACCGCGTACGCCCCGGCGCTCTTCCGAGAGACCGCCCGGCGCTTCCCTCACATTGATCTGGCGCTCCTGCCGATCGGGCCCATCCACCCCCGGGAGGTGATGGCCCGGCGCCACCTGGACCCCGACGAGGCCCTGAGGGCCTTTGAGCTCCTGGGAGCACGGTGGATGGTGCCCATTCACTTTGACACGTTCATCAACTCGCAGGACGCGCCGGGGGAAGCCCGGAGGGTGCTCCTGGAGTCCATGGCCCGGCGAGGCCTCGGCGACGACCGGGTGGCCGTGCTCCCCATCGGCGGTCAGCGGGTGCTCATCCCACGGCCGTTGTAGGCAACCCCGCGCGCTGCGCGGACAAGTCCCAGAGGGCGCGCTGCCGGGCCGTGTCATAGGACGCCTCGGAGGAGCGGGCCTCCTCCCAGCGGGTGTGCGACGGGTAGTACCGCCCGGTGACGCCCTCCAGGGCCGGGTCGGTCACCAGCCGCGCCAGGGCCTGGCCGCTCTTCCACGCGGGGTTGACCCGGGGCGTCAGGTGCGTGACCACGCTGGCCGCCGCGGGGAGGACCTTGTCCCAGAAGAACCTCAGCGCCGGGGAGTAGTCCCGCGCCAGACCCGAGCCGGGCACCAGGCCCGGATCAAACGCGTTCACCGTCACCCGGGAGTCGGGGCCCAGGCGCCGTACGAGCTCGTAGGTGAAGAGCATGTTGCACACCTTGCTGTTCACGTACGCCCGCTGGCCGTTGTAGGCCCCGTCGTGGGAGCCCCCGCGCGCGAAGAGCGCGTCCAGGTCGTCCATCCGGGGCGTGGGCATGCCGGTGGTGAGGCCCGCGTCGTGCACCCCCGAGGACACCACCACCACGCGCGCCGGGGCGTGACGCCGGAGCCTCTCCAGGAGGAGGTTCACCAGGAGGAAGTGCCCGAGGTGGTTCACCGCCACGGTGAGCTCCACCCCGTCGGGAGACGCTCGCTCGTGGATTCCCTGGAGCCCCGCGTTGCACACCAGGGCCTTGAGGTGGAGGTCCCGGGCCTCGACCTCCGCGACAAAGGAGCGCACCGAGGACAGCTCGCCCAGGTCCAGCGCCAGCGCCAGGGCGGCGTCCTCGCCGTGCTCTCGTCGCAGCGCCTCGGCGGCGTCCTCGGAGGCCGCGAGGTTCCTGCTGGCGATCACCACCCGGCGACCGTCCTTTGCGAGCTGCCTGGCGCACTCCAGGCCGATGCCCGAGTTTCCGCCGGTGATCAGTACCGTCTCTCTGTTCATGGCCCTTGAGAGTACCTGAGGGGTCCCTCGGGTGCGTCGGCGACCGCACTGGGTGCACCACGGCGCACCTGCTTCCGGTGACCTCACCCCCCGCTGCCACGCGCCCCCGCACCCGTGCAGGAGCGGGGGCTGGCTCAAATCGCTCGCGTACCCGTCAAACACACCCCCCTCTCCTGCACGGGAGAGGGGGCGCGCGGCAGCGGGGGGTGAGGTCGGCACGACCCTCGCACCGCGCGGGCGGTTGGGTGCTCTCCCATGGCCATCGCGATTTCGAGGAACTTCGTTGGCTTCGCGCTCCTGGGGATCCTCACGCTCGCGGCCTGTGAGGGCCCTCCGGGGCCTCGGGGCGCCCAGGGACCGCAAGGGCCACCGGGAGAGGGCATCGACGCCGCCCCCGCCCCGGATGGCACCCGGGACTCGTCCCAGGACACCTTCGAGGGCGGCCAGGGCGACGCCCCGACGGACACCGCGGACAGCGCGGCGAGCGACCTCGGGGGCGACACCGAGCGCTTGGACCCCCGGAGGGTCTGCCAGAGCTGCCACCCCGGGCTGGACGTCTCCCTCCTCAACCTCGTGGGCATCCATGACCCGGCGTCCCGGAGGTACAACGGCAATTGCCTCCATTGTCACCAGGACGTGCTCCTGCGAACGACCCTCGACGCGGGCATCAGGGAGATCCACCCGAGGATGCTGCCCTTCGCGGGCACCTGGCGCGGGGCCCCGCGAAACGAGGACTGTCGCTTCTGCCACCCTCGGGTGGACCTCTCCGGAGAGCGCTCGGCGGCGGGCCTGCGGCGCCAGGTGGAGCCCTCCGTCTGCGTCGGGTGCCACCGCGACGGCGCCTGGGATTACTACCTGCCCTGAGGAATGACGCGAGGAGCTACGCACCACCATGGACCGTAAGGAAGAAAAGCCCTCCAGCGCGCTCGATCGCCGGTGCTTCCTCAAGGTCGCCGGGCTCCTCGGGGCCGCGGCCGCCGGGGTCCCGGTGGTGCTCCGCGCCCGGGACGCCCTCGCGGACCCCGACCCCCCCACCACGGACCCCGACGTGGTGTTCATCCACTCCACCTGCCAGATGTGCCACAGCCGTTGTGGCTTGAAGGCCAAACTGCGCCGGGGCCAGCTCCTCAAGATCGACGGCAACCCCTACCACCCCAACAACCGCGCAGAGGCCGAGCGCCTGCCCTTCACACGCACCCCCGAGAGCGCCAGGAGAGAGTTCGGCAGGCTCTGCCCCAAGGGCCAGGCAGGGATCCAGGTGCTCTATGACCCCCACCGGATCCAGCACCCGCTCAAGCGCGTGGGCCCCAGGGGCTCCGGGCGCTGGGAGGTCATCCCCTGGGCCCAGGCCTTCCGCGAGATCGCCGCCCGCATCAACGCCCTGATCCCCTTCAACGAGCGCCTCACCCGGGACATCGATCCGGCCAGTCCCGACCTTGGCAAGATCGCGAATCAACTGGTCTTTTCGCCAGGGAGGTCCATCGAGAAGGCCCTCTCCGAGCGGCTCTTCAAGGCGGGTTACGGGACCGCGAACTACGGCATTGATCATACGTCCATCTGCGAGGTGAGCCACCACGTCGGCAACGAGCTCATGACCCTGGACCACGTCACCGGCGCCCAGGGCCCCAACCACTTCAAGACCGACCTGGACCGCGCGGCCCTGATGGTGGTCTTCGGGGGCAACCCCCTGGAGGCCAATTTCCCGATGCTCGCCCTGGCGCGCAAGACCGCGGACCTGCGAGACCCCGCCAGGCCCGGGGGCGCCGGGCGCGTGGTGATCATTGATCCTCGCTTCTCCAACAGCGCCGCCAAGGCCGACCAGTGGGTGCCCGTGAAGCCCGGAGGGGACCTCGCCCTGGCGCTGGGCATGGGCCGAGTGATCCTCGGCGCCGAGCGCTACAACGCGGCCTTCCTCGGCAACGCCAACAAGGCCGCGGCCACCGCCGCGGGCGAACCCTGCTACACCGACGCCACGTGGCTGGTGATCGTGGAGCCCGGGCACCGCAACGAGGGGCGCTTCCTCACGCCCGCGGAGGCCGGGCTCACGGACATCGCCCACGCCGCCAACCCGGTGTGTGTCCGGGCCTCCGACGGGCTCCCCACGGAGGCCGCGGTGGCCGTTCCCACCGGGAGGACCGCGGCCCCGGTGGTGGGGAGGCTCCTCCCGACGGACCCGGGGCAGGCGTACGTCACCGTCAATGGCGTGCGGTGCCGCACGGCCTTCGCGCTCTACCGCGCGGCGGCGTTCGAGCGCACCCTCGACGAGTACGCGGCGGCGTCCGGCGTGGACGCTGCGACGATCACCCAGCTCGCCATGGACTTCACGGCCCAGGGGCGTCGGGCTTCGGCCTGGACCTACCGCGGCGCCGTGCAGCACACCCACGGCACCTACACCCAGCTCGCGGTGATGGCCCTCAACTGGATGGTCGGCAACGTGGACCACGCCGGCGGGCTCACCCGCGGCGGAGGGGGCTGGGCCGAGGGAAACGCCACCGGGGGCGTCAACACCGCCGCGGTCACCGGCGCCGCCACGCCCACGGGGGTGCGCATCGACCGCGCCAAGGCCGAGTACGCCCCGGGGAGGTCGTATTTTGCAGGCTATCCGGCCCCTCGGGCGTGGTTCCCGCTGGCGTCCCATGGGAACTTCCAGGAGCTCATCCCGTCCATCGCCCAGGGGTACCCGTACCCCATCAAGGCGCTGATCACCTTCTGGAACGCGTGGCCCTACTCGGTCCCTGGAGGCAAGGCCGTCTGGGAGCGCACGGTGTCCGATGAGACGCTCCTCCCGCTGCTGGTGTCCATCAGCCCGGTGCTCGGCGAGGTGGCGGCCTGGGCGGACTATGTCCTCCCGGACACCACCTACCTTGAGAAATGGGCCTTCCCCGGGCAGAACGCGGCGATCCCCATCAAGGAGACGCCTTTCCAGCAGCCGGTGGTGGGGGCCCTGGACTCGGTGACCATCGGCGGCGACGGGCGCTGGGCCTTCGACCCCGGGGCCACCAACGAGTTCGGTCCGATCCTCCCCGACACCAAGATGCACGGGGACATTCTCATCGGTCTGGCCAAGGCGCTCTCTCCCACGTTCCCGGGCGTCGGTCGCGACGCCCTGGGCCCGGGGCTGCACCTCGATCGGGCGTGGGACTTCTACCGCCACCAGGTTGCCAACCTGGCCCGGAACGTCGGCACCAGCGCCACCGGCAGCGCCGTCACCGTCGCGGACATCATCGCCAGGGGTGGGGTCTTCGCCCTGCCCAACACCGCGTACGATCCCATGAACCCGGCGCTGATGAACAACAAGTACGCCAACGTGCTGCACTTCCATGTGCCAAAGATGGCGACCACCACGCACTCCATCACCGGCCGACGCTTCCGGGGCGTGGCCCATCTGGACGTGGTGCGCCACCTCGACGGCAGGCCCGTGCGCGACGCGGCCTTCCCGCTGCAGCTCGTGACGTACAAGCATGTGTTTCACGGGCAGGCCCGCACCCACGTGAGCCCCTGGCTCATGGGGCTGCAACCCCACAATTTCATTGAGCTCTCCGAGCCCGACGCCCGCGCCGCGGGCGTGGAGACCGGCGACCGGGTGAGGCTCACCTCGGCGTCGAACCCCGTGGGGGTGGTGGGCGTGGCGAAGGTCACCCGCGGGCTGCGCCCCGGCGTGGTGGCCGTGTCCCACAGCTATGGCCACTGGGAGAACGGCGCCAGGCCCCACACGGTGGACGGCCGGGCAGCGGGCCATGATCCCTCCCGCGGCGCCGGGGTCACCGCCAACCCCGTCATGCGCCTCGACGACTACTCTGGCGACGTCTCCCTCCAGGACCCGGTGGGGGGCAGCGCGTCGTTCAGTGACACCTGGGTCCGGGTCGAGCCCCTGGGGCTCCGCTAGGAGGGCCGCGATGCCGCAATTCGGTTGGACCGTGGACCTTCGGCGCTGCGTGGGGTGCCACGCCTGCGCCATCGCCTGCAAGGCCGAGATGAACACGGACCCCGTGGGCTCTCCCCTCCCTCTGCGAAACGGCAGAGCCCTGCAGGTGAACTACCGCGCCGTGCTCTCCGTCGAGCGGGGCTCCTTCCCGAACCTGTCCAAGGTCTTCGTCACGTCGTCGTGCAACCACTGCGCGGCGCCCGCGTGCCTCCCCTCGTGCCCCGTCGGGGCCATCACCAGGGACTCTTCCACGGGCCTCGTAAGGCTCGACAGCAACGCCTGCGTGGGCTGCAGAAACTGCGAGTGGGCCTGCCCCTACGGCGCCCCGCAGTTCAACGACCGCACGGGGAAGGTGGAGAAGTGCACCGGCTGCGCCCACCGCCTCGCCGAGGGCCTCGCCCCGGCGTGCGTCACCACCTGCCCCACCGGGGCCCTGCAGTTCACCCTGGACCACCGACCCGGCGCGTCCAGTCCGCCGGAGGGCTTCGCCGACCCGGCCTACACCCGGCCCTCCATTCGGTTCCTGCCGCCGTGACGGACCCCGAGGCGCTGGCTGCCCTCCGGAGGGACCTCGCGAGGCTCCTCTCGGGGCTCTTCCTCGGGCCCCCAACGAACGCCCAGGTCGCGACCCTGGCGGACCCCGACGCCCGCGAGGTGCTTACCTCGCTCCTGGGCGAGGGCGCTCGGGCGCACCTCGCGGCGCTCGCCGACCCGCCCTCGGAGTCAGTCCTCCGGGAGACCTTCTTCGCGCTCCTGGCGGTGCCCGGGTGGCGCTACAAGCCCCCCTTCGAGGCGGTGTACTGCGATGCCCGCGAGCTGGACGAGGGCTCCGTCGGGGGCCTCCTCCTCGGCGAGTCCACGCAGGCCGTGGGGGACGCCTACGCCCGTGAGGGCTTCGCCCTGGGGGTGCCCGAGCTACCCGACCACCTGGGGTGTGAGCTGGCGTTCCTCGCGGCCCTGAGCGAGCGTGAGCGCGAGGCCCTGGAAAGGAGTGACTCCGCGGGCGCGTGGCGCGCCGTGGACGCCGCAGCGGCCTTCGCCCGGGAGCACCCGCTGCGCTGGTTCGGAGCCTTCGCGGGGCGCCTCGCGACGGACCCGGAGGGCCGCTGGTACCACCACCTGGCTTCCCTGGCCGAGGCCCTGGCGCGCGCCTCCGCCGCGCGAGGGGCGCTCCTCCCGCTCCGTCGCCGTCGCTGAATGGCGCTTCAGTACACGTCGTGGGAGGTGTTCCAGACGTTGAACTTCCCGGTGGGGGTGACCAGCCAGTCGCCCCGGATGCGGGTGACCTCCTCCAGGGTGCGGTCGTTGTAGACGATGAGCTCCCCCACGCGGTCCCAGACGGAGACCCAGACCTCGGTGCCCGCGCGGTTGTACTCGAAGTGCACCACCTGGCCTCGCTCCGAGGCGCTCCAGCACCGGTGGATCATCCCCGTGGCCTTGGCGTACACGCAGATCCTGCGCGCGGCGGTGGGACTGGAGGACACCGGGGCGTCGATCCACACCCAGGGGGAGCTCGGGTGGGACTTCACGAAGAGGCTCCCTCCCGCGGGCAGGTCCACGGTGCGCACCACGCGCCAGGCGTTGGCGGGGGAGCCCACGGGGTCGGCGCCGTAGACGCTGAAGCGCCCCTGGCCCATGTGGGCCGTGGCGTTGACCCAGCCATAGGTGGGGTCTAGCCAGTTGACCCCTCGGCCCGGGTGGGGCCCGAGGCCCGTCGCGATGGAGGTCACCAGGCGCTGCTCGAGGGTGTCGATCACGGCCACGCGGTTCCTGGCGTTGGCGGCCACGAGGAAGTAGCGCCCGGTGTGGTCCCAGCCTCCGTCGTGGAGGAAGCGCTCGGCGCCGATGCGGGCCACCACGGGGAAGCCCTCGGCGCGGTAGTCCACCAGGGCCACGTAGCCCGACTCCTTGAGGGCCAGCACCCACTGGGGCGCCTGCCTCGACGCGATGATGGACGCCACGCGCACCTCGTCCAGGGGCTCGCCGGAGAAGGCCGGGGAGAGCACCGGGCGCACGGCCCGGGGCTCCAGGGTCAGGCCGTCATAGACCACATACTGCGGCGGCCAGTAGCAGCCCTCGATCAGCAGTCGGTCTTCGTAGCCCGGGAAGCGGCTTGCCTCGACGCTGCGGGCGTCGAAGCAGCCCTGCACCGTGGCGGCGATGGACGGCGGGTCGGTCCAGAGGTCAATGAGCGTGACGCGCCCGTCCCTGCCCACGGCGTAGAAGTACCGCCCGGTGGTGGACGACCGCAGGATGTGCACCGCGAAGCCCGTCTCGATGAGCCCCACCAGGTCATGGCGGTCTCCATCGACGATGGCCACGCGGCCTGCGTCTCGGAGGATCACCCCGAAGAAGTTCTCCCACGCGCGGGTGGTCCTTGGGGCGGTAGGGCGATCGGCCACGGGCGTGCGCAGCCGCCAGCTCGCGCGGATGTCCTCCAGGGGCCTGGGCGGCGGCGACGGCGGCGGGAGCTGGATGAAGCGCGCCAGGAGGTCGGCCTCCTCCATGGTCATGAGCCCGGTGCGCACCCAGCCCGGCATGCCTCCCGCCGTCCCAATGGAAATGATCGTCCGGAGCCGCGAGGTCCCCACGGTGAGCGTTCGGGCCGGCAGGAGGTTGGGCCCCGTGGCGCCCGCCCGGAGCGTCCCGTGGCACCCCGCGCAGCGGTTGAAGTACAGCTCCCTCGCCCGCGCGAACTCCTCCGGGGTCATCGTCGGCGGCCCCGCGTCCGTCGTCGCATCGGTCGCGTCCGTCGCGTCCGTTGCGTCTGTCGCGTCGGCGGTGGTGTCCTGGCTTACGTCTCCGAGGTCCGTCGGCGGCTGCGTGGTGTCCGCGGTGGAGTCCTCGGAGTCCGGCGCGACGGCGACGTCGCCCGCGTCCATGGGGGCTGCGTCACCCGCGGGCGGCGCGGGGGAACACGCCGCAAGCGCCAGGTACGCCGAGACGCCAAGAGCCTTGATCCAGCACGCTGTGCGCATCGCTCCCGCTCCACCCCCGCGGAGTATGCTCGGGGTCGCGGGGTGCCCTTCGGGCTGCAAGGCTCACGCCGTCGTCGGCGACCTCACCCCCGCGCGGCAGCGCGGGGGTGAGGTCGCCGCAGCGGTTGCGCAGACCGCGCGCGGTGCGCGAACGCTTACGGCTCCAGCGCCCCGGGGCCCCGACCGAGCTCCCGGGCCACGACCTCCAGCGGCCGCCGAAGGATCAGCGCCACCACCAGGGCGAGGCTCTCCCGCGGGACAAAGGCCCTCCAGGTGTCGCCCTCGGTGACCACCGCGAGGTACCCCGAGGGCGCGTCGGCCTCCACCCGGAGCACCGCCCCGGGCGCGCTCAGCCGCTCCAGCGAAGGGGCCTCGCGCTCCGTGGCCTCGCGCCAGCAGCGCTGGGCGCTGGTCACCAGCTCCCCGAGGTCCACCACTCCGGCGGGGAAGAGCGCCGCCACGGCGGGCTCCACCACCCTCCGGGGCCTCGCGGCGGTGGGTTCCGGGGCGCCCTCCAGGGGCGCCTCTCCGAGGTGCTCCAGCGCGGACGCGCGCAAGGGATCGAGGGCGGGGTCGGGCCCCTTGCGACGCGCCCCCACGACCGCTCAGCCCCCCGCGGGCGAGAGCGTCCCTGCCGTCACCCCCACCCTGATCGTGGCGCCCCCGGGCGTACACGTCGCCCGGAAGGACAGGTTGGAGTTGCACTCCCCGGAGCTGAGCCTCGCCGTGGCCCTCACGGTGCCATCCCCGATCCGACACGCCGTGAGCCTCCAGCGGCACGGCCCGTTCTCGTAGGACTCGGTGTACGTCCCACACTGCGACGCCGTCATGGTCGAGAGCATCGTGAGCCTCGCCCCGAAGGAGTCCCCCCCGGAGCGCACCCGCCCCGCCCAGCTCCCGCTGCAGGCATGCTGCACCGCCACCGCCGGAGGGTCCTGCCCCGGCGGAATCCCCGGTGGTGGTGCCGTGGGTACCGGAGGCACCGGCACCGGCGGAAGCGCCGGTACATCAGCCACATACGCCGGAGGAGGCACATAGGCTACGCCAACACCAGTATCCTGTGGGGGCGTGTAGGTGATTGTCACACCTGCGTCCCGACGGCTCGGGCGGTTCCAGCGCAGGGCGGCGACGCCGACGGCCACCACGGCGACGAAGAGCATGGCTCCTCCGCCGACCAGGAGCAGGACCGTGGTGAGGCCCGAGCGGGCCGGGGGTGGCGGCTGCGGGGGGCGCTGCCAGGGGGCCGAGGGAGGCATCGGCTGCGGCGGAAACGGCGCCTGCCACGGGGGCTGCGGAGGGCCGTGGCCGCCGGTCGGGCCTCGGAGGGGGTTGAAGCCACCCGCGCCGAGGGCCATTTCCGGGATGGCCATGGTGCTGCCAGCGCTCGCTTGGGGGCCAAAGGGGCCCGGCGGGACCGCGGGCGGCGCGGTGGGCGGCCCGAGCATGGGTGGGATGCTCACCGCGGAGACACCGACGGCCATGGTGGGGGCGTAGCCCGACGGGATCCCCGAGCCGTGGGGGCTGGTGATCACCGCGGGCGCTCCCTCGAGCACCGGGAGGAGCGCCCCGAGGGCCTCCGAGAGGTTCTGGTAGCGCTGCTCCTGGGCGCGCACCACGCAGCGGGCGAACCAGCCGTCGAAGGCCGGGGGTAGCTGCACCGTGGCGCCGAGCTGGGCGCAGCGGGCGCTGGCGGGCTCCAGCGGCTGCATCATGACCTCGACCAGGAGCGCCGAGAGGTTGAACGCGGCGCTGTTTGCGGCGCGCCAGTAGGGCTTGTTGGTGAGCACGAAGAAGGCCAGGAGCCCGAAGGCCCACACGTCCGCCGGGGGGCCGATGCGGTCCCCGACGTTGGCCTGCTCCGGGGCCATCCAGTACGAGGTCCCCCCCGCGGTGGTGAGCGTGGCCGCGTTGCGGTTCTCCTGCATGAGCACGGAGATGCCGAAGTCCAGCACCTTGATGGTGAAGGGCACCCCGGGGACCTTTGGGGCGCACACGAAGACGTTCTCGGGCTTCAGGTCCCGGTGCACGATCCCCCGGGCGTGGGCCTGGGCCAGGGCCTGCCCGAGCTGCCCCAGGAGCTGCGAGGCCACCGCCGGAGGCTGGGGCCCCCGGGCCTGGAGCCACGCCGCCAGGGTGCCCCCGTCCAGGAGCTCCATGGCCAGCCACGGGAGGCCGGTGCCGTCATCGATGCCCGCGCCGACGACCTCGACCACGTAGGCCGAGTCAATCTGCGCGGGGATCCGGGCCTCCTGGGCGAAGCGAGCCCGGTGCCGGGGGTCCTCCACCAGCGTCGGGTGCATGACCTTCAGGGCCCTGGGGCGCGCGGTGGAGAGCTGTTCCACGGCGTAGACGGCCCCCATCCCACCTTCGGACAGGAGCCTGGTCACGCGGAAGTCTCGGGCGAACACTTGCCCTGGGGAGAGCCTCGCCAGCGTCGTCACGCGGTCACGGTGCACCCGACGGGGCCCTGTCCGCAAGGGCCGTGCTGTGTATCCTCCGGCGGTGTCTCCAGAATCCGTGGTGCTCTGCGAGGGCCGCCGCCCCACGCTCCGGCGCCTGGGGCGGCGCCTGGGCGCGAGGCTCCTCCCCGGGGATGTCGTGTGTCTCCAGGGCGAGCTCGGCGCGGGCAAGACCTTCCTGGCGCAGGCCCTCGCCCTGGGGGCGGGCGTCCCCCGGAGTGTGAGGGTCACCTCCCCCACCTTTGCCCTGGTGCAGGAGTACTCCGGGCGCCTCGCCTTCCACCACGCGGACCTGTACCGTCTGGGAGGCCCCGAGGAGCTCCGGGAGCTGGGCCTCTTCGAGCGCGCAGAGGACGGCGTACTGGTGCTGGAGTGGCCCGAGCGCTGCGGCCCCTGGGTCCCCGAGGGGGCCCTCTGGCTCACGTTGGAGATCGTTGAGCCCTTCACCCGACGTGTCACCGCCCGAGGCACGGGGCAAAGGGTGGAGCGCCTGCTTACACCGTCACCCGACGGTGCCAGGTGATCCACTCCAGGAAGAGAATCCCGAGGGCCAACAGCACGAGATAGCCCCAGAGCTCGCGCCGGACGCCGGCCCTCCCGGGGGTGGGGCGCGTAGCCCGCACCCCGTCCACGGTGAGCGTGGGCCTCGGCGCGCACTGCGACTCCGACGGGTCCGAGAGGTTCCCCGCCAGGAGCGTGGTGTCGGGGCCCGCCCTCAGGCGGAAGAGCCCCGCGCGAGTGCCTCGCACCACGGCACGGCCCTCGACCACCGGGAGCGTCAGGGCGGGGCCCCCGTTGGCAGGCGTGAGCGTGGCGTGCTCGACCCCGGCGGGCACCGGGATCCTCCAGACTTCACCCGTGCGAAAGGACGAGAGGTAGTTGGCGTCCTCGCCCGTGAACCAGTCCATGGCGTTGATCACCAGCACGGGCCAGGAGACCAGCAGGGGCAGGTCGCTCTCGCGCACGTCGAAGGACAGGAGCACGAAGCGCCCGCCGCTGCGCTCGCCGGCGATCACCAGCGGTCCGGCCTCGCTGGAGCCCAGCACCTGGTCCTCGGGGCGGGGGTGGTAGCGCCGGATCCTGCCGATGTGGGCGCCCTCCAGGTCGCGCGTCCAGCGCATCATGGGGTGCCTTTGTTGCACCTGCGAGAAGCCCAGGGCCCCGCCCCGCGGGGCGAAGGCGAAGGCGGGCTCGGGCTCCCGGGGCGAGGCCTCGCCCTCCGGACGGAGGTACAGCGCCCCCACCCCCGAGGGCACCGGGAGCGTGGCCCCATCGAAGATCACGACGTCGAAGCGCTCGCTCCGCAGGCGCTGCGGGGCCTCGGCGAGGGAGGCCTCCTGCACGTCCAGGTACTCGTCGAGGAGGAGGGCCGCTTCGAGGTAGCGGTTGCCTTCGCCTACGGCGAGGATGCGCGCCCGGCGGCGCTCGGGGAGCGTGGCGTAGGCGCGGTCATCGGCCGGGAGGTCATCGTGGGAGCCGTCGGCGCGGGCGAGGCGGGCCTCCAGGGCCTCGTTGGCGCCGGACTGGTCCGGGAGCACGCGCTGCACCGTGGCGCCGGGGTCCAACTGGAGCCTGGTGACCTCCACCGGCGCGCCGTCCGCCAGGAGCGTGAGGTCCAGCACCTCCCGGCGGTCGCTCCAGCTCCGGACCTCGAGCATCACCTCGTAGCGGGACTTGTCCAGGGGATACCTTCGCACCGCGAAGGCCGTGATGCCCACGTTCCTCCCGCGGCGCCCGAGGGCCTCGAAGCGCAGGGCGGTGCCCTCCAGGCGCACGGCCCCGAGAGCGTCCTGCGGGGGGTCGTAGGCCCCGTCTCCCACGACGATGATCTCCCGGTGATCCATGCCGCGCAGGGCGTCCTGGGCGAAGCGCAGGGCGTGGGCGAAGTCCGCGCCGGTGTCCCGGGGCTCGTAGCCCGCGAGGCTCTGTTCGAGGGCCCCGGCGTCGTCGGTCATGGGCGACAGGGCGGTGACCTCGGCGTCCATCTGGGCGAGGAGCAGGCGGTCGTTGGGGCCGAGCTCCCGGACGATCCTCCGGGCGATGTCCCGGGCGATCCTGGCGCGGCCACCCGGCACGTCCGTGGCCTTCATGGACGCGCTGCCGTCGAGGAGCAGCACCACCGAGCGCCCGGGGCGCGAGGCCCCGCGGAGCCTCGGGTCCCCGAGGGCCCCGACCAGGAGCGCCAGGAGGAGGAGCTGGAGGAGGAGCGAGAGCCAGCGCTTGAGGCGCGCAAAGAGCGTGGTGGTGGGCCTCTCCACGAGCACCCGGGCCCACAGCCGCGCGAAGGGCACGGGCACGCGCCGGCGCCGGAGCTTGAGGATATAGAGCACCACGACCCCGGCCCCGAAGGCCGCGAGCAGGGTCAGGAGCTGCGACTGCGCGAGCCCGAGGAACTCCATGGCCTAGCGCACCAGCCCCACGCGGCGGAAGAGGTTGAGCACCTGATCCTCGAAGGGACCGGTGACCTCCGCGGTGACGTAGGGCACCTGGCGGCTCTTGCAGAAGCCGTCGATTTCGTCCCGCCAGCGCGCGTGGGCCTCGCGGTAGCGGGCGACCATGGCGCTGGTGAGGGTGACCTCCCGGGACTCCCCGGACTCCACGTCCACGAGGAGGATGTCCCCGCGGGCGCCGGGGTCGGCCTCGCGGGGGTCCGTGACGTGCACCACCATGGGCTCGAAGCGCTGGTAGCGTATCGCGTTGATGCCGCGCTCGAAGCCCGCGGGGTCATAGAGGTCCGACACCACGATGGCCACGCCCCGGCGCTTGTTCTCCGCGGCGAAGGTGCGGGCCGCGTCCGCGAGGGCGGTCTCCCCGTCGGTCTCGGCGCCCCGGAGGAACTCGAAGATCTTGAAGATCCGGCCCTTTCCCCGCGCGGGGGGCATCCTCCGGGTGACCCTGGAGCTCCACGCCAGGAGCGCGACGCGGTCCAGGTTGGAGAGGCCCACGTACGCCAGGGCCGCGGCCAGGCGCCGGGCGTGGCGGAACTTCTCCGGCCCCCCGTGGCCCATGGACCCGGAGCAGTCCAGGAGCACATAGATGGCCAGGTCTTCTTCTTCCTCGAAGAGCTTCACCAGGAGGCGCTCGGAGCGGCCGTAGACGTTCCAGTCGAGGTAGCGGAAATCGTCGCCGGGGTGGTACTCCCGGTGATCGGCGAACTCGATCCCGGAGCCCGACCGCCGGGTCTTGCGCTCGGCCCGCAGGCGCCCGGCGAAGAGCCTGCGCGAGGCCACCGAGAGGTACTCCAGCCTGCGCTGGAAGTCGTCATCGAAGAGGTCATCCTCGCCCGGGGGAGCGAGGGAGACGCGCGCGCGAAACATTTCCAGGAGACCCATCGGGTACCTTTCCGACGCACCACCGGGCGAAACGTTGGGAGTGTGCGTCACCCGGAGGGCCGTTGCCAGGGTGAGCGCCCCTGGGGCACCCTCCCCGGGCGATGAAAACCCTGCGTACGAGCGCCCCCGGGGCCCTCCTGCCACTCCTCCTGGTGCTCTCGGGGTTGGCTCGGGGTGGCCCCGCGGGCGCCCAGGAGGCCCAGCCCCTGGCGGTCTCCTCGGGCCTCCGAGGGGACCTGGTGCCCCTTGAGTGCCGCGCCGAGGGCACCCTGGAGGGGCGCCTGCGGGAGCTCTCCCGGGCCTTTGCCCACACCGGGGACTCTCTTCGGATTGACGCCGGGGACCTCCTGGGGGCGTCCACGGTGACCGCCCTGGCCACCCGGAGGCACCTGGACGCGCTGGCCGAGGCGGTGGCCTCCCTGGGGCTGCGGGGCATAGCCCTGGGGCACCGGGACCTGGCCGCGCCCCGGAGCGAGCTGGTGGCCCGGGCCAACGCCCTGCGCGCCCGGAGCGTGCCCGTGGTGTTGTCCAACCTCCGGTGTGACCCCTCGGCCCGGGCCCTCTGCGACGCGGTGGCCGACGCCGGGGACCCGCCGGTCCTGCTCGCCTCGCGCGGGGGGCCCGTGGCGCTGGTGGCGCTGATCGCGCCCACGGCGCTCCAGGCCGTGGCCCGGGACCGCGCCGAGGGGGTGGAGCTCACGGACCCGGCGGAGACCCTCGGGCGCATGGTGCTCGCCGCGCGCTCCGCGGGGGCGACGCAGGTGGTGGCCATCTACGACCCGGACGGGCCGGGGATCCTCGAAGCGAGCCTGCGGCTGGTGCGGGGCCTGCCCCTGGAGCAGCGACCCGATTTGTTCTTCGTGCATGACCTCTCGCAGCGTATTGCCACGGTGGAGATCGAGCGCGGCGCGCCGCAGAGGCTCTTTGCCACGGAGCCCGGGAGGGTGCTGGTGACGGACCTCGCGCGGCGCCCCACCCCCGAGGTCGCCCCCCCGGACGGCGACGCTCCCCCGGCGGTGGACGCGCTGGCCACGAGCCTCCAGCGCACGCTGTGCGAGGTCGCTGGAGAGCGCCTCGCGGGCGCCGGGCTGGTGGCGCCGCTGGACCGCGAGGGCTTCACCACGCTGCTCCTGGACGTGCTGCGAGAGGACGCCCGGGCGGAGCTGGCGGTGATCAACGCCGGGGCGGTGCGCCCGCTGCCGAACTTCCCGCTCCGGGCGCGTATCTCGCGGCTGGACGTGCTGGGGGCCCTGCCCTTTGAAGACACCCTGCGGGTGGGAGCGATCAAGGGCTCGGACCTAGAGGCCTTCCTCCGGAGCGACCGCGCGGCGCGCTTCCGGGTGCGCGGGGCGGTGCTCGAAGGCGACAGCGTGCAGGTGAACGGCCGGCCGTTGGAGGCCAACCTCACGTACCGGGTGGTGACCTCGGGCTTCGTGGCCGACGGCGGCGACGGGGGCCTCGGGGACGACGTGGTGGCCTTCTCCCCCTGGGGCACGGAGGGCCCGAGGGACGTGCTCCTGCGCTGGCTGGGCGTCTCCCGCGAGGGGGACATCATGGCGGCGCCGGTGGACCCGTCGCAGCGCACGCGGTGGACCTTCCGGTTCTTCGTGGACACGTCCTGGAGCGAGACGTCCATCGCGAACACACCCAACTACCAGGACCCACAGCTCGCCCGGGCGCAGGGCACGGCGATCCAGGGGGACGTGGAGCTGCGGGCGAGCGCGGAGCAGCCCAGGTATACGCTGGACAACACGCTGAGGTTACGGCTGGGCTTCCAGCGCACGCTGGACATGGCGGGGGACACGGGGCTCCAGAAGATCGCGGACCTGATCACGCTGCGGAACCAGTTCGGGCTGCGGGCGGTGTGGCGCACGCGGCGCTGGTGGCACCCGATCCCGTACCTGGAGAGCTACACCGAGAGCGAGTTTCAGCCGCCGGACGTGGCCATGTCCACGCGCGAGTTCCACCACCTCCAGTGGCGCCCGACGGCGGGGGTGCGCTTCGAGCTCCCGCTGCGCTCCAACGTGAACCTCGGCGGAGGCGTCGATTGGGAGACGCTGGAGCCCGGCGCGGGCCCGAGGCCCGTGGTGGTGCTGCGCGGGGAGCTCCCTCCGACGGTGCTCTTCAAGCTCCAGGACCGCGAGGTGGAGGGGCAGCTCTTCACGGAGCTGGCCTACCGGGACCCGCTGGCGTCCACCGCGGAGGCCATCATGCGGCTGACGGCGAGGCTGAGCGTCCCGCTCTTCGAGCCCTTGTCCGTGAGCGTGACGTACGACCTCTTCGGCCGCCTGCGCAGCGGCGCACCGTCTGCGTTGGCCCACGACCTGAACCTGGGCCTGCAGCTAGACCTCCTGCGCACGGTGCAGCTCTTCGGGTGGTAATCCGTGGGGCTGCGCTCCGGGCGCAATCTGCTTGACCGCGGGAGCGCCCGGGGACGACCCTTCCGTCCATGAAGACCGTCAGGCTGCGCCGTGCTCTCGGTTGGTGGGCGGCCACCGTGTGGGTGCTTGCGCAGGGGTGTTCGAGCCCTCCGCCCAACCCTCCGGCCGACGACTCCAGCGTGGCCGACACCGGCCTCCCGGACACGGGCACCCCCCAGGACACCAGCGCACCGGACACCACCTCGCCCGACACGAGCGTACCTGACACCACACCGCCCGACACGGGCACACCTGACACCACACCGCCCGACACTCAGCAACGCGACACCACCTCGCCCGACACCACGCTGCCGGACACGGGCTCACCGGACACGGGCGCACCGGACACGGGCACGCCGGACACGGGCTCACCGGACACGGCTGTGATGGACACGGCTTCACCCGATACCGGCACGCCGGACACGGGCTCACCGGACACGGCCGTGATGGACACGGCGCCGCCGGACGCGCCGTCGTGCCCGAGCGGCGAGGCGCGCTGCGACGGGGCGTGCGTGAACCTGCAGACGAGCCGGGCGCACTGCGGGGTGTGCGCGAGGGCCTGCGTGGCCGGCCACGCATGCGTGGCGGGGGTGTGCCGGCTGGAGTGCCCCGCGGGCCAGCGGGAGTGCTCCGGCGCGTGCGTGGACACGGCCACGGACCGGAGGCACTGCGGCGCCTGCGGGATGGCCTGCGAGGTCGGGCAGGTGTGCGCCGCGGGGCTCTGCACGGCGGGCCGGGCCTGCGACGACCTCCTCGCGCGGGCGCCGGGGACGCCCTCCGGCGCGTACATCGTGGATCCCGACGGGGCGGGCGGGCGCGACGCCTTCCGGGTCTATTGTGACATGACCACCAACGGCGGAGGCTGGACCCTGGTGGCCGCGGCGGCGGGGGACACCAACATGCCCCGCTTCAACAGCCCGACGATCAACCCGTGCACGAGCGCGTCGCCGTCGGCGCCGTGCTTCCTGGGCGCGGCCAATTTCCAGGCCCTGGGGCTCACGGAGTTCGCGTGGTCCATCGAGCCGGTGGCGGTGAGCTCCCGCGCGCCCATCGAGAACCACCGCGACGGCCCCGCGCCGGACACCAACGCGAGCTGCGTCAACGCCACGGAGTACTTCCGGGTCAACCAAGACTCCGCCGCCCAGGGCATGGGCTGGACGGGCTGTGAGCCCACGGAGGTGTACGAGTCCACGGCCACCTGCAACCGCATGTACGGCCCCGTGTGGAACGCGCTCTCGTGCGAGAACCAGCCCATCGCGCCGGGCCCGAGGTCCAGCCCGGACTTCAACTGCTCGCCCTTCGGTCGCCACGGGAGCGAGTGCCGGGAGTTCCGGAATATCCGCCACTGGCGTCGCGGGACCGCGTGCGCGACCGGGAGGACCAACTGCGGGGGGCTGTGCCTCGACACGCAGACCGACGCGGGCCACTGCGGCGGCTGCGGGCGAGCCTGCTCCGCGGGCCAGGTGTGCGCCGCGGGCGCCTGCATCACCGCCCGCTCCTGCGATGACCTGCAGCGCCGCGGCGTGCGGTCGCCCTCCGGCGCGTACCTGGTCGACCCGGACGGCGCGGGCGGGCGCGACGCGTTCCGGGTGTACTGCGACCTCGCCACCGACGGCGGCGGCTGGACCCTGGTGGCGGCCTCCGTGGGCGACACCAACATGCCGCGCTTCGACTCGTCGACGGTCGAGCCCTGCGCGAGCGCGTCGCCGTCGGGGCCGTGCTTCCTGGGCGCGGCCAACCTCCAGGCGCTGGCGCTCACGGAGTTCGCGTGGTCCACGGGGCCCACGGCGCTGGCCTCCAGGGCGCCCATTGACAACCACCGCGCGGGGGGCGCGCCGGACACCAACGCCATCTGCATCAGCCCGACGGAGTACTTCCGTCTCAACCAGGACTCCGCCGCCCAGGGCATGGCCTGGACGGGCTGCGAGCCCACCGAGGTGTACGCCTCCACGGGCACCTGCGAGGTGATGTTCCGGCCCGCGTGGAACCTCCTTCGCTGCGACGGGATCCCCATCGCGCCGGGGCCCCGCACGAGCCCGGACTCGAACTGCTCGCCCTTCGGCCGCCACGGCAACGACTGCGCGGAGTTCCGGAATATCCGCCACTGGCGCCGCGGGAGCGCGTGCCCGTCGGGGATGCTCAACTGCGCAGGGAGCTGCCGCGCGGCGCAGTACGACCCGCGCAACTGCGGCGCCTGCGGGATGGCCTGCGGGGCCGGGCAGGCGTGCGTGGCGGGCGCCTGCCGCGGCGTGCGGAGCTGCGCCGAGCTCCTGATGCTCCAGCCCGGCGTCCCCAGCGGCACGTACCCCATCGACCCCGACGGCGCGGGACCCCTGGAGGGCTTCCCCGAGTACTGCGACATGACCACCGGCGGCGGAGGGTGGACGCTGGTGGCCGCGGCGGTGGCCGAGACGAACATGCCGCGGTTCAGCACCACGACCTCGGCGCCGTGCGTCGCCGCCACGCCCAACGCGCCGTGCTTCCTCGGGAGCGGGGCGCTCTCGGCGCTGACCTTCCGGGAGTTCGCGTGGTCCACGGGGCCCGCCGCGGCCAACACCCGCGCGCCCATC
>JACRDB010000017.1 GCA_016218725.1 Deltaproteobacteria bacterium | reverse complement strand
GGAGTCGTTGAGGAGCTCCGCGGGGCGTTGGAGCTGCGAGCGTTCGCCGATCTCACCGCGGCCATGGTCGTTGTGGCCGACGCCGACCACCGCCACCGTGGACTGCGACCATCCATCGTGGCAGCATTACCCGAAGAGGTCCTCATGCACAGTCCCTTCCTCCAGGAGATCCACACCAAAGGCAAGCTCGAGGGCGAGGCTACGGGCGAGGCCAGGGGCGAGGCCAGGGGCGAGGCCAGGGGCGAGGCCAAAGGCAAGGCCGAGGCCCTGCTCGCGGTTCTCGCAGCCCGGGGTCTCGCCGCCACCGAGGCGCAGGCCGCGGCGGTGCTCGCGTGTCGCGACATCGCTCGCCTCGACGCGTGGCTCCGCGTCGTCGCCTCCGTCACCTCCGTGGATCACCTCCTGGCCACGCCCGCCGCGTCCTGAGGTCGCCACCCCCGAGAGTCGTCACCCAACGCACACTCGCGCGCGGAGCTGCCCTGCGGCGCGGTTTCAACCCACCGGCCACCGATGGTACCGTCGCCTGGTGCGCCCTCCGCCTCGGCCCGCGCTGCGCCTCGGGGACGTGGTCCTGCTCGAAGCGCCGAGCGCCCACGGCTACGCCCAGGGCCTGCGCGCCCTCAGCGCCGAGGGCGACGCCCTGGAGCCCGCCCTGGTGGACCTCCTCCCGGTGTACGAGGGCGCCCAGGACCTCCTGCGCGCGGAGCTCGGGCTCGCGCGGCGCATGCCCCCCGACGCCCTCGCGGTCTTCGCCGCCGGGAGCTTCCAGGACCCTCAGGGGGAGCGCTACCACCTCGCGCGGCGCTGGCTCCCCGGGGTGGACGTCGAGGCCCTCCTCGCGGGGCTGGAGGGCGTCCCGGGCGCGCTGGCGGTGGAGGCCGCCGCGCACCTGGGGCGGGCGTTCCTGCGCGCCCTGGAGCGCGTACCGCTCCAGTGCCACGCGCTCCCCTCGGACCTGGTGGTGGGCTGGGACGGGCGCGTCGCTTGCCGGGCGCCCACCTTCGCCCTGGAGCGCCACCATGACTTCGGCCCCCTGCGCTGGATGGCCCCGGAGGCCATCCAGGGCCAGGCCCTCACCCAGGCCGCCAGGGCCCACGCCGCCGCGGGGCTGGTCTTCGTCCTCTTGACCCGCAGGCACTTCGTCACGCCCGCCGGAGCCGGGACCATGGACATGCTCCTGGCGCTCCTCAAGGACGCGCCTACGCCCCTGCGCGCGCTGCGCCCGGAGCTGCCGACGGAGCTCGCCCGGAGCGTGGACGCCGCCCTGGCCCGGGAGCCCCGGGAGCGCCCCGAGCCCTCCGCCCTCGACAACGCCCTGGCCCGCTACGACAGCGCTGGCGCGCGGCCCATGCTCGCGGGGCTCCTCGCGGCGCTCTTCCCCCAGGCCCGCGAGGAGGACCTCGCCTGGTGGGAGGAGGCCCGCTGCCTGGACCTCGACCAGGCGCCGCGCGCGTCCGTGGCGAGCGAGCGCGCCGAGGGGAACCTGGACCTGGTGCTCAAGCGCATCCAGGACCGCAATATGACCCTCACCTGAATTGCTGGCTCACCCGTCGGTGGTGTCGAGCCTCCGGAGGGCCTCGGTGACCGTGACCGGGTAGCGCTCCCGGGCCTCGGGGTCACGCCCGAGGCATGCCTCCGGGAGCGCCTGGAGCGCGCGCTGGCAACGCTCCCGGGCCTCGCGGGTGACCGCCCGGGGGTCGCTCCGGTCGCGCACCAGCTTGCCCCGGCGGAGCACCGGCACCAGGAGCGGCGAGCCCACGGAGGACAGGTCCTCGTCGCTGCGGGCCACCAGGTCCTCCACGGCGCGGCCCGCCTCGTAGCGCCGGAACACCTGCTTGCTCCCGCCAAAGCTGGCCTTGCCCGGCGAGCGCTTGCCCACCGGCACCCGCACGCCCCGGCGGTCGTCGATCTCCACCAGCTTGTAGATCGCGCCCAGGGACGGCGCGTCGGGCGTCAGGGTGATCGCCGTGCCGACCCCGAAGGCGTCGTAGGGCGCGCCCGCGGCGACCAGCTCCGCGATGCGGTGCTCGTCCAGGTCGTCGCTGGCCACCAGCCGCACGTCCGCCCGGCCCGCGGCATCGAGAATCCTCCGGGCGTCCTGCCCCAGGGTCAGGAGGTCCCCGGAGTCAATGCGCACGGCCCTCACCGAGGCCCCCGCCCCGGCCGCCCGCAGCGCCCCTCGGCGCGTGTCGAACGTATCA
Source organism: Deltaproteobacteria bacterium (assembly GCA_016218725.1). Lineage (GTDB taxonomy): Bacteria > Myxococcota_A > Polyangia > Polyangiales > JACRDB01. Next base: position 43,400 of record JACRDB010000017.1, on the reverse strand, counting down.
ATCAACAACGCCGTGCCGCCCGGGAAGGCCTCGGCGAAGCGCCGGAAGGCCGCCTCCTCGCCGTCGTCCACGTGGGCCAGCACATACGAGTGCGCGCAGGTGCCCGACACCGGCACGCCGAAGGCCATCCCCGCGGCCTCGCAGGAGGTGCCCGCGCAGCCCGCCAGGTACGCCGCCCGCGCCGCCCACGGGGCCGACAGCGGGTCCACCCGCCGGGCGCCGAACTCCAGCACGCTCCGCCCCTGCGCCGCCAGCACCACCCTGGCGGCCTTGGAGGCCACCCGCGTCTCGGCGTTCAACGCCCCGAGGAGGAAGGTCTCCACGAGCTGCCCCTCGGCCAGCGAGCCCTCCACCCGAAGCAGTGGCTCGCCCTCGAAGACCACCTCGCCCTCGGGCACCACGTCCAGGTCGCCCCGGAAGCGAAACTCCCGGAGGTACGTCACCATCGCGTCGGTCATCACCTCCGCGAGCCCAGAGGCGCTCTGGAGGTACGCCAGCTCCTCCTCGGTGAAGGACAGCTCCTGGAGGTAGCCCAGGGCCCGCTCGATGCCCGCCACCACCAGGAAGCGCCGCGAGGGCGGGAGCTGGCGCACGCACAGCTCGAACACCCCTCGGCGCTCGGCGATGCCCTCGCGGAGGTAGGCCCCGAGCATGGCGAGCTCGTAGCGGTCGGTCAGGAGCGCGTGCATGGGCCCTCGGCGGCGCGGTGCTGGGGGGTCGCCTTCATTTCTTCACCGTGGGGCGATCACGCCGTGGCCCGCGAGGAAGCGGCACAGCGCCCCGAAGGCGCGGTCCCGCCCGAACTGGAGCAGGTGCCCGCCCGGGAAGGTCGCCAGGGCGCAGGAGAAATGTGCTTGCAGGCGCAGGGCGTGGTCCGTGCGCGTGATCCGGTCGCCCTCCGCGGCGAGCACCAGCACCCGCTCCGGCGCCACCATCGGCGGGCGGTGCAAGGGGGACACGGCCTCGAAGGCCCGCTCCAGCCTCGGGCGCACCCACGACGGAGGGCTCTCGGGTCGGCCCTCGCGGTGCTCGAAGTATACGTCCGCCAGGGACGCCAGGGGGATCATCGGGACCACGTACGATAAGCCCTCCAGCGCGGTGGCCGCCAGGGACACCGTGTAGCCCCCGAGGCTCATCCCGAAGAGCCCCACCGAGGGCGCCCCCCGCGCGCGCAGGTGCGCGCACAGCCCCCCGAGGTCCCAGAGCGCCTGCGAGAGCCCCTCCACGGTGCGCCAGGGGTCTTTTCCCGGGAACATCCCCGCGCGCCCGGGGGGGCACCGCCGCCCGTGGTACGGGAGCTGGAACAGCACCACGTCCAGCCCGCGCTCGTAGAGCCACCGCGCGGAGAACGCCCGCTCCTCGAAGCCGAAGGGCCCGCCCAGGTACCCATGGACGCACACCAGCGCCGGCGCGGGAGCCCCCTCGTGGCGGAGCCATCGCGCGCAGGCCGTGAGGTTCTCCGGGACCGCCTCGTGCTCGGCCCGGTAGCCCGGGTGCCGCGGCGCATACCCGCTGTCCCACACGAGGTCCAGCGCGCTCCCGGAGGCCCCGAGGGGGCGCACCGGGTGGGCTGTGATCCCGGGCTCCGGCGGCGCGCGGAAGAAGCCCCCGGGGCCCAGCTCGCGGGAGAGCGCCCCGTAGGTCTCCGCCACGTCGTCCAGTTGCTTGAGCCTCCAGGCGTCCCGGCTCGACGGCGCCTGCGGGCGGCCCCGGGCGGCGAGGTCCAGCGCGGCGCGCACCGCCACCCGATCGAACCACGCCCCGACGGCGCCGTAGGCCCGATCCCTCACGCTCACGCGAAGAGGTCCTCCCAGCGCTCCACCAGCTTTGGACCCTTGGGCAGGAGCGTCCATTCAAAGCGGGCCATGCCCGTGCGATCCCACCGAAGGCCGCACACCATGGATTTCTTGTACCCCGGCCAGGTGTCCGCGCCCAGGAGCCTCCGGGTCAGGGTGGACAAGGTAGGTTCATGTCCTACCAGGAGGAGCGGGTTGGCGCCGTCAAAGGCCCGGAGCCTGCGGAGGAGGGCGTCCACGTCGCCGGTGATGAGGGAGCGCTCGACGGAGAGGTTGTCCTCCAGGCCGAGGGCCCCGGCGACGATCTCCGCGGTCTGCGTGGCCCTCACCAGGGGCGAGGTCCAGATCGTGCGGGGCGCGCAGTGGGTGGCCATGCGCTCGGCGACGCGGCGGGTGGCTTGGCGCCCGTGGGCGGTCAGCCAGCGGTCACCGTCTCCACTGGGGGCGTCGTCCACGGCCTCGCCGTGGCGCAGCAAGAGGACCTTCATCATCGGGAGTATACACCGCGTGGGGGGCGCCCGGGTCCCGTGCTACGCTCAGGCTCGATGCGCTGGCCTGGCACCGGAGAGCTGCTGTTCATTCTCATCTTGTGCTTCGTGGTGTACGCGGGCTCCAAGGTGAACCCCTGGGGGGACCTCCTCGGGAAATTCGTGAGGAACCTCCAGCGGGGGCTCAAGAACGACGACCGCATCGTCGTGCGCCCGGGCCCGGAGCCCGAAAAGAAACAAGAATCCGCACCGCGTTCGCGCGAATCCTGAGCGAGCATCCAACGGATTTTCCCGCCGGACGCCATCTGGAGGGACCCGGCACGACCCATGCTTGGGGAGTGCCCCGGAGGTGCCATGCTCATGGGTCGTTTCGTGGGGATTCTTGGCTTCGGGATGTTGCTGTGGGGGTGCGGGGTGGAGCGGGTGGGGCCCTCCCCTGCCAACCGTTGTGTGCCAGGTGCCACCCAGGATTGCACTTGCACGGGTTCCCTCGCGCGGGGGGTCCAGGTGTGCCAGGCCGACGGCACCTTCCCGGCGTGTGTGTGCGCCATGGTCACACCGGACGTGCCACCCACCGAGGACACCGCCCGCCCGGACTCGTCGGTGCCGCCCGTGGACACGGCGGTCCCTCCACCCGACACGGCGATCCCGCCGCCCGACACGGCGGTCCCGCCGCCCGACACGGCGGTCCCGCCGCCCGATACGGGGATCCCTCCGCCCGATACGGGGGCGCCTCCACCGGACGTGCCGCCCGGGGGGTGTCTCCCGACGCAGACGCTGGACCTGCTCTTCGTGGTGGATAACTCCAACTCCATGCGGGACAACCAGGCGCAGCTCGCGGCGCAGTTCCGCACGCTCCTGGACCCGTTGGTGAATCCGCATGTGGACCCGTCGCTGGGGCGCTCGAGGTTCCCGCCCATCCGGGACCTGCATGTGGGGGTGATCTCCACGGACCTCGGGACCCCCGGGAGCACGATCCCCTCCTGCGCCAACTCCGACCAGGGGGACGACGGGCTCCTGAACCCCATTCGCAACGGCCAGGCGCTGCGCAGGCACCTGCCTTGGACCTCGGCGCCGCCCGGCGTGCGCCCCGCGCGGTGCATGAACGACCCCAACCAGTATCCGTCCTTCCTGGCCTTCGACGCCGCCCGGAGTGACCTCACGGCCTTCCGCGAGGACTTTGTCTGCAACGCGTTCCTGTCCGTGGGGGGCTGCGGCCTGGAGCAGCAGCTGGAGAGCGTCTACCGCGCGCTGGTGGTGCACAACCCCCGGGCGCTACCCGGCAACACGGACCCCAACGCGGGCTTCGTCCGGGACAACGCCCTCCTCGGGATCCTCGTCGTCTCCGACGAGGACGACGGCTCCGTGAGGGACTGCCGCTACACCGAGAGGGACCCCCGAGGGCGCCCGCTCCCCTGCACCGACGCGCTGTCCGTGTATGACACCACCAGTCCGGCCTGGGCCTCCTCGGACCTGAACCTCCGGCACTACCTCCAGCGCCCGGGCTCGGCCCAGGACCCCCACTGGCCCCTGGACCGCTACCTGGACCCCACGGAGCCTCGCCGGGGCTTCACCTCCCTCAAGCCCAGCCACCCGGACTGGGTGGTCTTCGGCGCCATCGCGGGGGTCCCCTTGAGGACGCCTGCTCGGGACGGCCGCACGAACTGGGAGGCCCTCCTGGGCGTCGCCCCGGACGGCTCCGACGGCTACACCGGCATGGCCCCGGAGGGCCCCGAGTCCATGCGTCAGGCCAACCCGGACCCCGCATGCTCCCAGCGGGTGGTGCCCGCCTGCCGCCGCGAGGGCACCACCTACAGCCCCACGGCCTGCGACACCACCACGCAGTACTTCGCCTGGCCCTCGCGGCGCATCGCCCAGGTGGCCCAGCGCTTCGACGCGCGCTACGGCAACGGGGTCCTCGGGTCCATCTGCGCCAACAACTACGCCCAGACCCTCGGCCAGTTCGCCGAGCGGATCCAGGGACACATCTGCCCGTAACCACTGTTTGAGCGCTCCCTTTTCCCTCCGGGGGCGCTTTCTGGTATCTCCAGCGGGGTGAAAGCTCGCCAGCTCCTGGTCGCCGCGCTCGCGGGCGCGGCGCTCCTCGCGGTCGTGCCCCGGGGCCTCGCCACGGACGTGCGGGGCACCCTCGCCAACACCCAGGGCCTCATTGGCTCGGAGCGCCCGCTCCCGCCGCGGCACCGCGGGTCCTTCTGGGAGACGGCCAACGGCGTGGCGACCATCCTGGCGCCCAGGGCCAGCGTGGAGTTCGACGTCGGCGTGGTGGTCACCGGCCCGGGCATCACCGACGGCACCCAGCACGCCCGCGTGCGCATCGAGGGCGGCCGCTGCCGCCCGGGTACCGTGGTGGTCAACCCCGGCACCGTGCTCGAAGTGTCCAACGACGACATCGTCGCCCACGCCCTCTACGCCGTGGCGCCGGGGCAGAACACCCCGGTGCTCCCCATGGAGCTCACCGCCGCCCACACCACCCGACAGCTCACCTTCCCCGCCGCGGGGGTCTTCGAGCTCCGGGACGAGCGCCAGCCGAGCTTCCGGTGCTGGGTGGTGGCCAGCGCCCAGCAGGGCCGCGCCGTGTCCCCCCGCACCGATGGGAGCTTCGTCCTGCCGGACCTGGGCGACGGGGACTTCACCGTCCGGGCGTACTTCGAGGGCGCCGAGCGCGCCTCCGCCACGCTCCACCTCCCGGGCCGCGAGCCCACCGTCACCCTCTCCCTCCCCGCACCCGCAGCGACGCCCCCAGGCGGGGCCGCGCCGGCCGCGACGGCCCCTGGGAGCGCACCTTCACCTACACCCCCTCCGGCGGGGCGCCGCTGAGGTCGGAGGGTTTCCGCGATGCTTCTGACACGCTTCTGGTTCTTGCTCCTGGCGGTGGCGGTGGCGCTGTCGCTCTCGGCGGTGGCGCTGGTGCGAGGGGTCTACGAGCGAGACCGCGCCCAGGACGCTGAGACCCTGCTCCAGGGGGACCGTCGGTTGTTGGACGAGTTCCTCCGGCGGGAGGCCCGCTCGCGGCTCGATGACCTGGCGCCGCTGGCGCAGAACGCGCAGCTCGTGACCCTGATGACCGCCGCCGCGCGGCGGACGGAGAACAACGCCCCGTGCGTGGAGCGCGGCACCTGCGACACCGCGGCCACCATCGGGACGGCGCTGTCCACGCGGGTGCAGGAGCTCAACCGCGAGCTCGGGCCGCTCCAGGGGGAGTTCCTCCTGGCGGTGGACCCTCGCGGGGTGGTGGTGGGCACCCTCGGGGCGCCCGCGGAGGTGGGCACCAACCTCGGGGGCCTGCCGGTGGTGAGCGCCGCCCTGCGGGGCTACGTCCGGGACGACCTGTGGGAGCTCTCCGGGAGGCTCTTCCGGGTGGGGGCCCGGCCGGTGATCGCCCAGGGGACGTACTACGTCGGCGCCGTGGTGCACGGCATGGAGCTCAACGCCCGCTTCGTGCAGACGCTGGCCCAGGCGGTGCCGGGCACCTCCCTGGCGGTCTTTGGCCCGAGCGGGATGGTGGCCTCGTACGTGTCTCCGCCGGAGGGCTCGCAGCGCGCGGCCCCGCCGCCGGAGGTGCTGGCCGAGCCCTTCCGCCGCGTGGGCGAGCGGGCCGACTGGCGCGAGCGGGGCTACACCGTGGCCCTCCCGGTGGGCTCCCAGGTCGGCGTGGCGGTGTTCAGCGCCCTGCCGGGGATGGCCGGCGCTGGAGGCGCGGGCTTCGGCGTGGCCAGGCCCCTGCCGGTCTTGCCCCTCTCGGTGCTCCTGCACCCGTCGCGGGAGGACACCTCGCGGATCCCCTTCGGGCTCGTGGGGGCCGTGCTGTTCTTCGCCACGGCCCTGGGGTGGGTGTTCCTCTGGCGCGAGCACGACACCAAGCGCAGGCAGCTCCACGACGCCTTCGCCGGGCTGGCAAAGCCCGGCACGGACCGCCTCGACCCCCTCACCCTGGAGGGCTTCGCCCGGGAGCTCGCGGTGCTGGCCAACGAGGGCATCGACGAGGTGGTCAAGCGCGAGCTCGACCGCAACGCCGAGCGTCGGCGCTCCATGGGCGAGCTCGGGTCCATGCTGGCGTCGCAGGTGCCGGCGGGGACGTCTCCCGTGGCGTCGGTGCCGCCCGGGCCGCTCGCGGTGGCACCTCCTCCTGCGCCGGGCGTACCACCTGGTGTACCGCAAAGGGCGCCTCCGCCGGTGCCGGTCCCGCCTCCCGCCCCGAGGTCCACGGTGGAGCCCTCGCGGGGCACCGCCCCTCCGGACGGTGCCGCACCCGACGAGGGCACCCACTGGCGAGAGGTGTACGAGAGCTTCCTGGAGACCCGCAGGCGCTGCAACGAGCCCGTGGAGAACCTCACCTTCGAGAAGTTCAGCGTGACGCTCCAGCGCCACAAGGACGCGCTCGTGAGCCGCACCCAGTGCAAGGGCGTGCGCTTCACGGTCTACGAGAAGGAAGGCAAGGCCACGCTCAAGGCCTCCCCCGTGCGGTAGGGCGGGTGGCGCGGGAAGTGCTACGCTGGCCACCCACGAGGTGACCATGAAGGCTCTGCGCATGCTGTGTCGTGCTCTCCCGCTGGTAGCTGGGGCGTTCGCCTACGGGGGGTGCTACCTGCCGCCCCCGGACCAGGACCGGGACCGGGACGAGGCCCCCAGGGCCTCCGCCCGCACCGCGCGCCCGACGGGGCTCTGGGACCCGCAGGCGCTGGTCTCCGGGGCCGAGAGCCTCCGCGGGGACCTCGGGAACATTCGTGCCTTCGCCAGCGAGGACGTGGAGCTCCGCGTGGCCCCCGGGAGCGGCACGCGCCCCATCGCCCAGGTGCAGCTCGACGCCGTCAACGAGTCCCAGCGCTGGTGGGTGATGACCCGCATGACCCTCACCGGTGGGCTCTCGCACCCGTCGCTCCAGCCCGGCGCTACGCTCACCTTTACGCGCGGCAGCCCCACGGCGCCCGGCGCCCTCGGGGTGAACGTCCTCGGGTGCTCCGGCCCCCGGAGGAACAACTACACCTTCGATCGCTCCGCGGACCGCGTGGACATGCGCGTCCTCCCGGGCTCCACCCCGGACGCCGTGAGGGTCGAGTTCACCGCCACCTGGAACGCCGCCACGCAGCCCCCGCAGGTGGTCCGGGGCGTCTTCGAGTACGACCCGCAGTAAGCCCTCACCGCACCCTCCGCCACACGGCCAGGTACGCCCGAGGCGCGCGCTCGTCGGGGGCGCAGAGGTGCAGGCAGCCCGTCGGTCATCCTACTTCGCGACAGACCGTACATCATGTTGGCAGATAGCGATGCACCATGAGAGAAGGTCCGAGAATTGCGAGTTCAACAATTCTCCCATCTCAGATTGGAATCGGGACGCCTCTGGTGCAGTATTTAACAGGTTGTGAAGACTTGTAGCGACCGCGACATCAGCAAAGGAGAAGCTGCCAAGAAGGTAGTCACCTTGTCTAGAAAGTGTCTCGCGAACGTCAAGGCAGAAATTATGGAGCAGTTGCTCGTGGTTCTTCACTTCGGTAGGGGGCAGCCTGAATCGTCGTCGCCACCAGGAAAGAAGACGAGGAGCCACTCGGCGCAATAAGGACATCTCGGTCGGTGGGGGAGTTTCAAGATAATGGAACCGCAGCTTGGTTTCCAATGCCAGGGACTCCTGTTCCTGGCGCAACGCCCGGAAGGCAGTAGTGAACTCCTTGCCACGGCGAGCCCAGTTTTCAATCTCGTCCCTATACAATGCAGGCACAAGAGATGGTTCGCAGGTTCTAGTAAGAAATTCCGCGGCAGCGAGTGGATCATTGAAGACTTGATGATTCAGCAGCAGAATCGCATCACTCAGCATGAATCGAAACCGAAACATGCGAAGCTTGATCACAAGTTCAATCACACCATGATTCCACCAGGTCCATCGCATACGCTTGTAAGGGAGTGCAAAGTGCCCTAACAGCCATTCAAATTGTCTCTGTTGAGGAGTGTTCGTTAGAAAAGGAGTGAGCAGCAGATTCATCCTCCCTTTCATGATGGCATCCTGATTGATGGTGCACTATCTAAAGTCATTGGTATAGAATCTATCGAGATGACAAGTATGGGCTGCAATAGCTCGCACATTGGGCTGGAGCATTGTCGAGAATCGGATCACAATACTCTCGGTAACAGCCATCTCGCCACGAACCCGGCGGGTACCTCATGTCGCAGCTTCTCGTGCACAACACATATGACACACCGGCGGCTGTCAGACACGCGGCCACACAAACACCATATGCAAACCATCCAGAGGTCTCCACCGGTCGTTGCGCCTGGCATAGGTTGTATGCTTCAGCAACTCGATCTCTCTGTTGAACAAGGGGTTCAATGTGGGTGTCGTAGTCATAGATGGGTGACACGCCAGATTCGTCAATGATCTGCCGCTGAATGCGCGAAACCATCGCGTTCATCAAGGTGCATCCATTAGCGCGAATCGTTGCGGTGCTTACCACATTCTCACTCTGACCACATGCGAGTCCGAGACTGATGATGGCGTTGTAAAGATCTCGGTTGCGATTGACATCTCCAGTCATGGTCTGGAGAATCGCGAAAAACCCGCAGAGGGACTCTCGAGATTGGGCTCGGCAAACCCGCCGGGCGACTTCCCGAAGTCGCTGCAACTCTCGGCCACGGGGACCAAAGGTGTCGAAACGCCGCTGGATTTCTCTATCGAAATTTTCCAACAACTGAAGATAATCACCGCATAGGATGGTTCCATAGGAACTTGTGTGGGGGCCAATTCTCGCATAGTCCGCGGGACCGAATGTGGATGGGGCTCTCTCGCACCCCGCACACCCGCAGGGCTTCTCCGCACACCCGCCCCTTTCGGGGAGCTGTGTTTGGAGACCGCCCCCCGTCTCCCACGGGGGACGCTCCGAGGTCCACTCTGGTGGGATCATCTCATACGGCTTGAGCGCCCGCCCTGCGAAGTACTGCGTGCCCGTCGTTGCGGGCGGAGTTGTTGCGGCCGGAGCCTGCGGGAACGACTCCGGGAAGATCTCATAGGGCTTCTTCCCCCTGAGGGGCCGCTCCGGGTACCCTCCGCCGCTCACCCTCCCGAACGGGGGCGTCGTGGCCTGGGGCGCATCGGAGGGGAAGATCTCGTAGGGCTTGCGCTGCGACGATGCGGGCGTGGCCGCAGCCACGAAGGGCGCCGCCTGCGGGGCGCGCATCCCCTCCTTGCCCGCGGCGGCGTTCAGGTCCATAGCCGCGCGCCACGCGGCTGGGCCCTTGGCCCCCTCCGTGCCGCTCGCGTTCGGCATCCAGGTCGGGCTTGGGAAGAGCTCGTACGGCTTGCTCACGGACGCCTCCCGGCGCCGCGTAGCGTCCGGCGAGCGCTGATGCCTCCGCCGCCCATGGTCACCGCCCCTTCCTCCAACCGCAGGCGATGACGCGTACAGCCACCCCGACCTGCGCGGAGCAGGAGACGGCCACGCGTCCCTTGGCGCCCATCTTGGCGTCGGGGTTGTTCCTCGCGAGGTCTGACTTGGGTACGTCCGCCGCGCTCGTCGGGGCCGGCTGGGCGGCGGGGAAATTGGCGTCCGTGGCCCACTCCCCGGCGATGGCAGAGCTCTCGTTGGCCGTCTGATACTGCGCCGTTACGGTCGTGGCCCCCGGCGTCCCATCCACGATGGCCTGGAGCGTCACCACATCGGCGCCCCCGAGGATGTCGTCGAACCTCGGGTCGCTGTAGTAGGTCACCCCGGTGTTGATGACCTTGTTGAATACCACCTCGTTGAAGCTACGGGGCACGACGGCGACCTCCTCCCTACACGTCCACGCGGACGCACGCGATCACCCGCACGGCCACACCCGAGGTGTTGGTCGTACAGGTCACCTTCACCCGCCCCAAGGCCCCCATCGCGTCGGTGGACGCGTTGCGGTCCATGTCCGACTTGGGTACGTCCGTCGCGCTCGTGGGAACCACTGAGCAGGCGAAGCCCGACACGTCCTTCCAGAGCGCATCAATCGGCGCGCCATCGTTGGACGTCTGGTACTGCACCGTCACCGTCTCCCCGCCCGGAGTCCCGTCCACGATCGCTTGCAACACCAGCGTGTCCGCCTGCCCCAGCAGGTCGTTGAACTGCGGGTCGCTGTAGTAGATGACGCTCTTGTTGATCACCTTGTTGAAGATTTCGATGTTGCCCCTGCGCGCCATATGCCTGTTCCCCTTCTGGGTGTGACGTGGTCCGTCAGGCCACCCTCCATGCTCACCCACCAACCGCGATGAAGGCAAACCCAACGCTACACACACACACAGGCTTTCAAGCAAAATCCGACAGAAATCGACACATCCTGTCGATTGTTGTAACCTGTTGAAATACTTATCATTTCTGTGATCACGGGAGGATGCTGTTCGGGTTGAGCGAGCGCCGAACTTGGATGACTGGGCTGGCCGCCGGCCTGCAGACCGTCCCCGTTGAGGCGATATTCTGGCAGAGGTTGTCTCTATTTTCGTATGTTCGGTGCAGCGGCTGTTGTAGAGATGGGAGAGGCGCCGCCGCCCAGGTATCGATCCGACCGGGAGTGCCTCCGTCGCAGGTTCCGAGGTCTTCCGCAGGGACGTTCGAGTGATGGTCGTGCGTCCGCACCGGACCGAGAGGTGACGGATAGGTATCCGGGCCGATGCCCCGGCGTGGCGGACGCCCCGTCGAAGGCTCGCCGCGGCGCCCTCGACCGGGTGATCAAGTACGACCCGCAGTAGCCCTCACCGCGCCCTTCGCCACAAGGCCAGGTACGCCCGAGGCGCGCGCTCGTCGGGACCCGGGAGCGTACCTTCCCCTACACTCTCGCACACGAACCCACCTCCCAGGAAGCCTTCCAGGTCCTGCCGGGAGAAGGGGAAAGTGCCGTGGGTGGTCTCGGTCTCCGCGTGGACCTTGGCGGCTACGAGACCCGCCGGCGCGGTGAGGCGCCACACGAGGCGCCTCCAGGCGTCGCGCTCGGCGGGGCAGAGGAGGTGCAGGCAGCCCCGGTCGACCACCAGGTCAAAGGCCCCACGGAGCTGGGACTGGCGCACGTCGTCCTGGAGCCAGGTGACCCTCTCCGCGAAGGGGGCTCGGGAGGCCAGGTCGAGGGCCGTGGAGGAGACATCCGTGGCGACCACGGAGAGGCCCCTGGACGCCGCAGCGAGGGCCACGGTGCCCGCGCCGGTGCCGAGGTCCAGCACCCGGGCCCCGGGGCGCTCCCGGGCGGTGGCGTCGAGCACGGCCACAAGGTCTTCGTCCAGGGTGGCGACGGTCCAGGGGAGGGCCTCCACCGGGGTGCCGCGCCAGACGTCCTCCCAGGACCGGGGCGACGGGGGCGAGGACACGCGCAGGACGTGCTCCAGGAGCTCAATCACCACCTGCGGGGCGGGGGCGGGGCCGAGCATCCCGCGGCGCTCCGACGGGTGCTCGGCGACCTCGTGGCCGAGGGTGGGGTGCACCACCCAGCGGCCGTCCTCGCGGAGGGCTTCGAGGTTGCGCAGGACCGCGGGGGCGGTGGCCATGGCGTCGTTCATGGACGGGGCGACCACCACCGGCGCGCGCGTGGCGCACACACACGCCGCCACGAGCTCGTCGCAGTCCCCGCGGGCGATGCGGGCGACGGTGGTCGCCGTGGCGGGGTACACCAGCACCAGCTCGGCCCAGCGCGCCAGGGCGATGTGCGGCGCCGGAGCGTCGGGCGCTCCCCCCCAAAGGCTCTTGTACACCGCCGCGTGGGTGAGGGCCTCGAAGCACCGCGGGCGCACGAACCTCCGCGCGCTCGGGGTCATGGCCACGCGCACCGAGGCGCCCCGGGCGAGGAGCATGCGCACCAGCGCCGGGGCGTCCACGGAGGCCACGGCGCCGGTGACCGCGACCAGCACCCTGCGGCCCGCGAGGGGCGTCGGGGTGCGGGGCTCCTGCGCGCGCCAGGGCACGACGGCGCCCGTGTCCATGAGCACCGCGAGGAGCTCCGTGAGGAGCGCCTCGGGCACGGGGGCCTCGGCCAGGGAGGAGAGCTGGGCGGAGAGCTCCTGCGCCGAGCGGGGCTCCCGGAGGAAGGCCAGCGCGGCGCGCACGAGCCCCGAGGAGTCTTCATCGAAGACCCGGGCGGCGCCGTCACGGCCGAGGAGGGTGGTCTGGCGCCCGCGGTCCAGGGCCCGGAGAGAGTCCGCGCGGACCAGGCGCTGCGCGCCTAGCCCCGCCATATGCTACGGCGCTTGGCCACGCAGCGGTCCAGGGTGCCCTGGATGGTGCTCCGGAGGCGCTCGTTGAGCCTGCCGACGAGCACCTCGTCGTCGGCCGCCGAGGGGGGCTCGTCGAGGACCAGGGGCTCGCCGAAGTGTATGGTCCATTTGCTCGGGGCGGGCAGGAGCCCGAGGGGACCGAGCCACGGAAACGTCGGCGTGAGGGGCACATAGGGCACCCCGAGGAGCCGGGCCAGGAAGCCGCTCGGGAGCACGTTGGGGGAGGCCTCCTCGGCGCCGACGATGGTCACGGGCACCAACGGAGTGCCCGTGCGCAGGGCGAGCTTGATGTGCCCCCCGCGCCCGAAGCGCTGGAGCCGGTAGCGCTCGGCGTAGAGCTTGGCCAGGCCCTTGACGCCCTCGGGGAAGACGCCCACGCAGGCCCCGGAGCGCAGGAGCCGCTCGGCGTTCTCCTGGCAGGCGCGCACGGCGCCCAGGCGGTTGGAGTAGGCCCCGAGGAAGGGGAAATGGAAGATGAAATCCTCCGCGAGCCAGCGCACCTGGCGCTTCGCGGGGTGCTCCTTGCGAAGGGCCGCGGCGAGCATGACACCATCCCAGGGGAGGGCCCCGGAGTGGTTGGCCACCAGGGCCACGGGGCCCGTGGAGGGGACGTTCTCGATGCCCTCGACGTCCACCCTCCACCAGCGGTCGTAGAGGAAATCGAAGAGGGGCCTCCAGCGGGCCTCGTAGCGGGCGTCGTAGCCGAAGTCATCCACCTCCTCGAAGCGGTCGCGCATGGCGACGCGGCCCCACTGGCGGAGGTAGTAGCTTGTGTTGAAGAGCTCCCGGGCTACATCAAAGTCGCCCGTGTCCCGGGCGAGCTCGCCCCCTCGCTGGGGGTCCTGGGTGGCGGCGAGCGCGCCCGCCCCGGGCGTGAGCTTCGACGAGAGCCTCCCGAGGGCCTCCCGCGCCTCGGGCGTGTCCCGTGCGGCCAGGACGCGCTCCAGGGCGTCTTCGAGCATGCGCACGGCGCCCGCGACGTCGGGCCCCGGCGCAGCCGCCGTGTCCGGGGCGGCCGCCGTGTCCGCGGCGGTCTTTGCGGGCGGAGGGAGCGAGGGCTTGGGGCTCTTCGGGGCCGTCTTGGCGGGCGGGGGGTTGGTGCTGCGGCGCGCCCTGGGCTTGCGGGCGGCGCCCTCCGCGGGGGTCTCAGGCTCCGGGGATGCGAAGGGGTCATCGCCGAGGACGCGTCGGGTCATGGGGCGCTCTGGGGGACAGCGGGTGGGAGCGGGCGCAGGAGCCGCGCGTCACGCAGGTGCTGGGCGCTGGCGTAGTCCAGCACGGCCTCGCGGGTGCTGAACGCGGGCCGGAACCCGAGCTCCCGGGCGGCGAGGGACCCGTCGGCGACGCAGAGCCAGCGGAGGTACTCCACGAAGGGGGGAGGGGCCTCGGACAACTGCGCGGCCCAGAGCGCGCGGGCGAGGCCCGGGGCCAGGGGGTGGGGCACCGGCAGGGCGGCGCGCCCGGCCAGGCGGATCACCGTGGAGAGCGGGAGCACGCCGTCGCCCACGATATTATACGTCCCCGGCACGTCCCGGACGACGGCGAGCTTGAAGGCCGCCAGGGCGTCCACCTCGTGGAGGAACTGCACCAGCGGGTCGAAGCCGAGGAGCGTGGGCACGAGCCTCCGGCCGAGGTACCGGGTGACGTAATTGTTCACCGTGGGCCCGAGGATGGGCGCGAGGCGCAGGGTGGTGACCAGGGTGCTCGGGAGCTGCCTGGCGAAGCGCCCGACGGCCTCTTCGGCCTCGACCTTGTCGCGCAGGAAGCGGCTCTGGGTGGCGGCCTCCAGGGGGTGCGACTCCGGGAGGAAGTTCGGGTTCGACGGCGAGGCCCCGTAGAGCAGCGTCTGGGACCAGAGGACGAACTTGCGCACGGGGCGCTCGCGGCAGGCGGTGAGGACGTGCATGGTGCCCACGCTCTCCAGCTCGTGGGCCCAGGCCCCGTGGTGCGTGGGCGACGCCAGGAAGGCCATGTGGAGCAGGGTGTCCACGCCCTCGGCGTGGAGGATCTCCGCGAGGCGCGCGTCCACCGCGGGCTGCGTGAGGTCCACCTTGTAGAACCGGGTCTTGCGCCCGGCGGTGGACGGGTGCTCCACGTCCAGGGCCACGATGCGCCCGACGCGGTCGTCGTCTTCGAGGAGGCCGACGAGGTTCCTCCCGAGGAAGCCGTCGGCGCCGGTGAGGGCGATGGTGCGCCGAGGGATCGGCGCGCGGGTGAGGGAGTCGTCGGGGGTGTCTTCGCGCATGGCCGCTCCTCCGGCGCCGCGGACGCTACGCCCTCCCCGCCCCGGTGGCAACCCGCGAGGAGCACCCGGCGCGAGGCCCTACGGCGCCTGGCAGCCCCCACACGACGTGCAGCACGACGTACACGCGGTGCTCCACTGGCACGAGGGCAGGCACCACTGGCGCCCGCAGCGGCACGCGCTGCACGCGCGGTTGTGCACGCCGTTCTGGTACTCGCAGCCGTTGCCCGGGCGGAGGGCGCAGCCGCCCCACTGGCAGTTCGACCCGCAGGTCTGCTGCGCGCAGCGGTCGCAGCTCCCGGCCTGGGTGGCGCCGGGCGAGCACGGCCCCTCGCCGGAGCACGCGCCCCAGTCGCACGCGTCGGTGCAGCGCTGGGTGCCGCAGCGCCCGCAGGGCCGGGTCATCCCCGGCGTGCACGCCCCCATCGCCGTGCACACCCCCCACGCGCAGGCGTCCGAGCAGCGCTGCATCCCGCAGCCCCCGCAGGCCTGCGTGGCCCCCGCGCGGCATGCCCCCTCGCTCACGCAGGGCCCCCAGCGACAGTCCGCGCCGCAGCGCTGCGCCCCGCAGTTGCCGCAGCCCTGGGCCATCCCCGGCAGGCACTCGCCGCGACACGGCGGCTCCGCGTCGGGCCCCGCGGTGTCCGGGAGCGAGCTCTCCGGTGTCGCCGTGTCGGGGACCAGGGTCTCCGGCGCGCTGGTGTCCCCGGGCACCTCGGGCGCCAGGGTGTCCTCCCCGGCCTCCCCATCCAGGTCCCCATCCAGGGGCAGGATCTCGACGAGGACGTCCTGCCGGGAGGTCGCCGTGTCCCGGCGCACCACGTCCGGGATCTCGGGCACCGTCCCGAAGGCGCAGCCGGTCCCTAGAGAAATCAAAAAAATACCAATGAATTCAATAACTTGCCTGCGATCACCGGGGATCGCTGGAGGGGGGCCTGGGCCTCGGGACCGGTGGCGACCGCCACGCTGGTGCATGGGGACAGCCTTTCCCGAGGGGGCGCCCGCGTCAATGCTGGAGGTGACGGAGGCGCCTCCGGGGCTTGACGGGGCCGCTCCGGTCGCACAGTACGCTCCCCACGGTGAGGGTCCATGGAGCCATCGTCCTGGCGTGTGTGGCGCTCGGCGCGTGTCGGATAGACTTTCAGCGCCACGTGCTCCCGGAGGACGGGGGCCCCGGGGTAGACGCCCCGGCGGCGGACACGTCCGTGGCGACGGACACGCCCGTGGCGGCGGACACCTCCCAGCCTCGGGACGGGCTGGGGGCGGACACCGCGCCGCCCGGGCCGTGCACCAGGCCCGCGCTGCTGGCCGCGGTGGAGAACCTCGCCGCGGGGGCCGAGCGGGGGGGCTTCATCGCGCGCTACTCGCTCCAGGACGGCCGGCGCTGCGCGGATTTCGACGGCGGGGGGCAGTTCCCTGCGCAGCCGCTGGCGCTCACCTGGACCCCGGAGGGCGCCGTGGCGGTGGCCTTCCGCGAGGAGGTGCTGCTGCTCCATGGGGACACCGGGGCAGTGCTCGATCGCTACCCCGGGCCAGTGGAGAGCCCCACGCTGCTCCCGCAGGACGTGGTGCCCCTGGCGCTCCCGGCGGGCCCCTCGGTGGCCGTGGGTTACCGCGGGGACCGCAGCGAGATCGAGCGCGTCCGGGTGCACACCCGGGGGCGCTCGGGGCTGATGTACGAGTGGGTCCCGAGGACGCACCTCCTGTCGTCGTTCAACGCGATGACCCGGAGCCCGCTGGACCCTTCGCACCTCTTGATCCTGAGCACCTTCACCAACAACACCCGGGACCTGACGCTCCCGGTGACCGCGGCGGTGCGGCTGGAGCCCTACGCCGTGCTCTCCGGGGCCTCGGGCTTCACCCGGGTGTACTCCTACGGGGACCCGAACCGCACCGCCTGG
This sequence comes from Deltaproteobacteria bacterium, assembly GCA_016218725.1. Lineage (GTDB taxonomy): Bacteria > Myxococcota_A > Polyangia > Polyangiales > JACRDB01. Next base: position 26,751 of record JACRDB010000017.1, on the reverse strand, counting down.
ACCGAGCCCGCGAGGGCGTACTACCTGCGCAATCCGTCGGGGCCGCCGCCCTTCATGCCCCTGGGCCCGAGGACGCTCCCCGGCTGTGGGGACACGCTCTGCCGGGAGCTCGTGCAGGTGGTGCCGGACCCCGTCGGGGACCTGAACCTCCTGGCCCTGTGCGAGAGCGGCAACGACACCGTGCGCTACGTCGTGCGCAGCACCTCCAGCGAGTGCCTGGTCCTCGACGGGCGCGCCCTGCGCCCCGGGCGCACGCGCATCGCCGGCCTCGCCATCGCGCGGTAGCGCCCGCTGGAGCGTCCGACCACCGATGACCGAGCGCAGACGGGACCTCCTCGCGCTCCTCGGCCTCGCCGCGCTGGTGCAGCTCCTGTGCGCCCTGGCCTTCCCGGGGCCCCTGCACCCCGACGAGGTCCACCAGTACCTGGAGCCCGCCCACCGCGCCGTCTGGGGCTACGGCACCCGGATGCACGAGTGGCACCGCGGCATGCGCAACGCCCTCGGGCCCTCCCTCGTGGCCGCGGCCTTCGCCCTCGCCCGCGGCCTCGGCCTGGAGCGCCCGTGGCTGTACCTCCCCCTCGCGCGAGGTGTCGTCGGCGCCCTGTCCCTCGCGGGCCTCGCCGCGGGCCATGACCTCGTGCGCGCCTCCGGCGGCGACCGCCGCGCCGCCCGCGCCGCCGTCCTCGCCCTGGCGCTCTGCGTCCCCCTCGCGGACCTCGCCTCGCGCACCCTGGGCGAGGGCCTCTCCACCACGGCCCTCCTCTTTGCGCTCCTCGCGCATGCGCGCGAGCGCCATGCGCGCGCGGGCGCGTGGCTGGGCCTCGCCTTTGTCCTGCGCTACCCCGCCGGGCTCTACCTCCTGCTCGTGCTCCTCGCGTACGCCCGCGCGCGCGACGCCCGCGCATGCGCGCGAGCCCTGGGCGGCTTCGCCGTGGTCTTCGCCCTCCTCGGCGCGCTGGACCTCGGCCTCTGGGGCTCCCCCTGGCACTCGCTCGTTTCCTACGCCCGGTACAACCTCCTCGAGGGCCGCGCCGCCCTGGACTATGGCTCCCGCCCCTGGTGGTGGCTCCTCCCGGTGACCGCCGCGGTCGCCCCGCTGGGCTTCCTCCTGTGCGCAGGGACCGCCGTCCTTCGGCGCCCCACGCTCCCGACCGCCGTGGGCCTGGGCTACCTCCTGGCCATGAGCGCCCTCTCCCACAAGGAGCTTCGCTTCGCCCTGCCCGCGGTGGCCCCCCTGGTGCTCGGGGCCGCCATCGCCCGGCCCGCCTGGTCCCCCCGAAGGGCCCGCGTCGCTGTTGGCCTCGCTGGCCTCCAGGGCGCCCTGGTAGGGATCTTCTACCTCGCCACCGACCGCCACCACGGGCCCGAGACCGTCCTGGCCATGGAAGCCGCCCGGCGCCCGGAGGTCGGCGCCCTCGCCGTGCTCACGGGCTACCACCCGGGGTACGCCCTCCTGCACCGGCCGCTCCCCGTGGTGTACGCCCCGCGAGGAGACGCCCCGGAGGCCCTCGGCCGCTTCGAGGCCCTCGCCCTCCCCCCGGGCACCCGCCGCGCCGTGGTGCTCGACACCCGTCGCGCAAGGGACACCCCCAGCGCCCTTCGCTCCCTCGGGTATGTAGAAGTACGACATTTCCATACAGCAAAGCTGTATGTACGGTAACGTAGGGGAGTGACCTACAACACCCCGGCGGCGGCGCGGTCCAGGAGCTGATCGAGCTCGGACAGGAGCGAGCGGTTGCCGTCCTGGGTGTAGCCCTCCAGCCGCGCGCGGAACCTCGGGACGCCGTCGAGGAAGGCGCGGAGCACCGCGGGGTCGTCGGCGTGGTCGGCGGCGAGGCCGTAGCCCTGGCGCTGGAGGTAGCGGGCGTTCATGGTCTGCTCGAACTGCCCCGCGAGGGGCACGGCGAGCATGGGCTTCTTGAGGTACACGGCCTCGCCCATGAGGGTGAAGCCCGCGCTGGCCAGGACCCCTCGGGCGCTGGCCAGGTCGTCCACGAAGCCCTTCTCGCTGAAGGGCCGGTAGCGCAGCGAGCCCTCGACGACCTCCCCGGTGAGGTCCTTGCGCATGCCATAGATCCGGCACTCCATGCCGGTGGAGGCCAGGGCCTCGGCGAGGCCCGTGTGCCCCGCGGCGGTTTGATACACCAGCAGGTGCTCGCCGTCCGTGGGGCGCGCCGCGAGGATCTCGTCCCGGAGGATGGGCGGGTGGAGGCTGGTGTCGGGCTTGCGCAGCGGGGGGCGGAAGAACGTGGTGATGAGGTACCGGTTGCAGAACGGCAGCTTGGCCTTGACGAAGGCCTTGGCGAGCTGGAACTCCCCCTCGCGGTCCTTGAGGACCTCCTCGGGGTGCTCGCAGCGGTTGATGATCTGCATGTTGTCAATGGAGATGATCGGCAGCCCGTGGGTCTTGCCGAAGAGGTACGTCCACGACTCGAAGTCGGAGATCACCACCTCCGGGCGGAAGGTGTTGATGAGGTCGAAGTAGGCCGCGATGTTCCGGGGTACGCCGGTGACGCCCTGGAGGACGTTGGACCACAGCGTGCGCCCAAGCCGGATGCGGTTCTCCTCGAAGATCATGTGCATCCCGTGGATCTTGTGCACGTCCTCGAAGTGCTTCTGGAGGAAGTCCGCCGCGCGGCCGGACACCATGATCTCCACCTCGTGGCCGGCCTTGAGCAGGTGCGAGAGCACCACCCGGGAGCGCATCGCGTGGCCCATGCCCTCTCCCACCACGCCGTACAGGATCTTCATGGGTGCGTTATACACCCGGCGATGGACCCCCACCCGGCGCGCCACCGGATCTGGTGCGAGATGCTCCCCCACGAGACGCTCCGCGCGGAGCCCGTGCTGGCGCTCCTGGCGCGCTACGGGCTGGAGCCCCTGGTGGCGGTGCGCCCCGGGGACCTCGGGACGCTCCCGGAGACCCTCCGGGCGCTCACCGGGAGGGGCCTCCCGGTGGCCCTGTGGCCCATGCTGGAGGACGCCCACGGGCGCTGGCCCAGCGCCAGGAACGCCGAGCGCTTCGGGCGCTTCACCGACGAGGTGCTGGCCATCGCCCGCGCCCTGCCCGAACACGCACGCCCGAGGGAGCTTGTCTTCGATCTGGAGCCGTCCTACGGAGACTACAAGACCTGGCTGGCGCTCGCCCGGGCCCGGCGCCCGCCGGGGGGTCACCCCCCCCCCTCCGGAGGCGTCGCCGTGGAGCGCGCCCGGGCGCTCTTCCAGGCCCTCGCCGAGCGCGCCCGGGGCGACGGCCTCGGGGTGTCCTCCGCGGTGATGCCCATGGTGCTCTGGGACCCGGAGCCCCCCTCGCCGGGCCCCTGGCAGCGCTGGCTCGGCACGCCCGTGGACGGCATGGACTGGGACCACGCCAGCGTGATGCTCTACACCTCCATCTTCGAGGGCTGGTCCCGAGGGCTCTTCTCTCGTCGGGACTCCGTGGCCTTCCTCGCCGAGGTCGCCCTCGCCGCCTCGCGGCGCTTCGGGCCCGCGGCGGGGGTGTCCCTCGGGGCCGTGGGCGTCGGGGCCCTCGGGGACGAGCCCACCTACCGAAGCCCCGAGGAGCTCGCCGGGGACGCCTCCGTCGCCCGGGGCCTGGGCGTGCGCACCCTCTCGCTCTTTGACCTCGGGGGCGTGCTCTCGCGCCCTCCCGCGGAGGCCTGGCTCGACGCGTTCACGCACCCCGACGCGCCCAGGGACCAGCCCACGAGCGCCCGCGCCCGCGCCCTGGTCAAGCTCCTCCGGGGCGCGGCCCTCGCGGCGGGACATTTCTCCCGTCGGTGATTTTTCTCCTGGACAGCGCCCCCTCGCCGGACCACGGTTGGGCCGCGCGTCGAGAGAGGTACAGATACGGGTTCCTCCGTAACTATAACGGTCCTAAGGTTGCGAACCGGGGCGACCCGTCTAGCGAGCGGTGCCGGGGTCGGGGTGACACCCTCCCCTCCGGATCTGCGGGCAACCGCAGAGCCGGGCCGCGTGCCCACTGCCCGGGCTTCACCGCCCGGGTAAGAGCGATTGTGCTCCTGTATCGCCCTTTCCCTCTCGGCGCGCACCCCACACAAGTATACACCATGTATACTCTTCAAGGGACACGGACTCGGAAGGCCGCGCGCTGGCAGCTCTCGGTTTGTTGCACCCGGAGGTAGAAGGGCGGCGGGATGGGCGGGACCATGGCCTCCAGGGGGCGGCTCTCCCAGTTGGGGCTCTGGGCAAAGACCGGGAGCTCCACGGCGGTGAGGTCCTGGCCGGTGGAGGCCACGGCGGTGACGATCACGTTGGCGCCGAGGGCATGCTCCTGGGCCTGGCCCTGGATCTCGACGCGGAGGAGCTCGTTGGGCCTGGCCGGGAGGATGAACCAGGCGACCTGTCCGCAGGAGAGTGCGCCCTCGACGGTGACGCCGCGGGGGAGGGGCTGGGCGGTGGCCATGGTGGCGTTGGGCAGCGGGGCGGGCGGGGGGCTCGACGCGAGCTCCGCCTGGGGCGTCTGTTGCGCCGCGCAGGCGACCAGGGCGAGACCGAGGAGCGGATGGAGGAGGCGTGCCATGCGGTAGCTATCGCACGATGGAGCACCAGGGAGGAAGCGACCGGGGGAGGCCCGCGGTGAGGTAGGGCGAGGCCCCGGGGGCGAGGCCATAGGGGTGATCGAGCAGGAACTGCCAGAGGCCCCGGAAGCGGGTGCCCCCCTCCGGCGGGCGGTCCACCGGGGGCACCATGTGCCCCATGGAGTGGACGCACTGGACCACGAAGTGCCGGTCCCTCACGAGGGCGTCCCGGTAGCGCCGCGAGGCCTGATCAAAGGACAGCCCGAGCCAGTCCGAGGCGCCGCCCCACAGGACGATGGCGGGGAACTTGTTGGGCTGCGGGCGCCACTCCATGGACCACACCGGCGGCTGCTCCCCGAGGCCGCCGGAGAGGGACTCCACGGAGGCCAGGTGGTTCACCCTCGGGGTGGTGGACAGGTACGTGACCCACAGGGCCCCGGCGCTCACGCCCACGGCGTGGACCCGGCGGCGGTCCACGCGGTACTGGGTGCCCACGCACGCCAGGAGGTCATCGAAGAAGGTGAGCTCCGCCTCGGCGCCCCAGGTCTCGACGAAGGGCCAGTCGAAGAGGTACGTGCGGTCCCCGCGGTCGTTCTCCAGGCGGTCCGGCACCACGGCGATGAAGCGCATCTCCTCGGTGGCGCTCTCCAGCTCGCCGGTGCGCACGAAGGAGTTGCTGGACGCGTTGAGCCAGTGGTACGCGAAGAGCACCGGCCAGTCGCTCGTGCCGTCGTAGCTCCGGGGCACCACCAGCCGGAAGTTCCGGCGCTGGCTCCCGGTCCGGAAGCCCATGTTCACCGCCGCGTCGGAGGTGGGAGCCCCCACCAGCCTCGGGCACATCCCGTGGGAGTACCGCGGCAGCGGCGGCGGGTCCCGCGGCCCCGCAGGGGCAGCGTCCGTGGATGGCGCGCCCCGGTCCTCCGGGGCGTCCTGCGTGACATCCACGGGCGGCACATCCTCCGGTGGAGGCGGGACCTCCAGCACCCCGGAGTCCACCGGCGGAGGACTCGTATCCACCGGCGGAGGCCCGCGGTCCTCGGGGAGCCGTGTGTCTACTGGAGTAGACGTATCCGCGGAGGCGTCCTCGGGGACCTCGACGGTCCCGGAGCCGCACCCGACGGCGAGCAGCCACGCCACGGGAAGGAACCTCTTCAAGGCCGCACCTCGCGGGAGGTACGTTCCCCCGAGCAGGGAGGCGCTGTCAATCGCCGGGTGGTCGATCGGTGCGCGCGGGGGTATAGGTGTGTGATGCGCTTTCTTGCGGCGGCGGGGCTCGGCTGCTTCTTCGCCTGGGGTTGCGGGGACGCGCCCGCACCCACCGACGCCTCGGTGGACGCGGAGCCCTCGGTGGCGGTGTGCGGCGCGCCCCTCGGGCCCTGCGACCCCACCGGCGCCGCGGTGTGCCCGGGGTCCTCGCGGTGTTACCTCCGCACCAGCGCGGCGCGCCCGAGCAGCGCATGCTCGGCCCCGGGAGCGGGGCAATGGGGGACCTCGTGCCGCAACCACACGGACTGCCTGCCGGGCTTCGGCTGCCTCCCGGCGGGCCCCGGCGCCACGGACAACCAGTGCCAGCCCCTGTGTTGCCCCGGCGATGACGCCCGGTGCAGCGACGCCTCCCGCGGAGGGCGCCCGGGGGCGATCTGTCTACCCCAGTTGACGGTCACGGGGACCGCCGTGCGTCGCTGCGTGGAGCCCGGGGGTTGTGACCCCTATGCGGCCACGGGCAACGGCTGCGCGAGCACCCAGCCGTATTGTGAGTACCTCCGCGAGGGCGTGGCGGCATGCACGCCGCTCCTCGGGCCCCGCGCGGGGGGCGACGGGCACGTCTGCTGCGTGGACGGGTGCCTGCCGGGGTACCGATGTGTGGCCACGAGCGAGGGGGCGTGTGACCCCACCAGGCCCAACACCTGGTGCCGGAGGTTGTGCAACCCGGTGGCGACGAGCAATGCCTGCACGGCTTCGCAGCGGTGCACGGGGCTCACGGGCAGGCCCCCGAGCCTCGGGGCCTGCCTGCCGAGGTAGGCGTGGAGGGGTAAGGGTGTGGTGAGTTACCAGTCGCCGCCGCCGCCGAAGTCACCGCCGCCGGCGTCTCCGCCGCCGAAGTCACCGCCACCGCCGCCATCGTCCCAGCCGGAGGTGCTGCCGCCGGCGTCGTAGCCCGTGTCCCCCGAGGTGTTCCCCGGGGCGTGGCCCCCGTCGTGCGAGGCGCCCTCGTGGCGGTCCGAGAGGGCGCTGCCGAGGGCGTAGCCCGCGAGGCCCCCGAGGCCCGCCGCGGCGATGTGCGAGCCCACGCCCCCGCCCGAGGGCGGGGCGTACCCCGGAGGGTAGTACCCCGGTCCCGCGTTGGGGCCATACGGCTCCTGCGGCACGTAGGGCGTGCGGTACGCGTCCCCGCGGTAGGCCGTGGGCTCCTGCTGCCGTCGCCGGATCATTCGTGTGGTGACCGCGATCACCGCCACCAGGCCCGCCCCCACCAGCACCAGGCCCCAGGGGAAGCCCGGGCCCTCGGAGGCGCGCCCGGCGGGACCTCCGGCCTGGGCCCACTGCCCCGCGGTGCGGGTGATGGCCACCACACCATCACCCCAGCGCCCCGCCCGGAAGGACACGTCCCCCGCGTCCCCCAGGGCCCGGTAACGGGTGGTCGGGATCCGGAGCCCGGTGCCTACATGCACCGACGTCCGGCGGTGCGCCGGGTCCAGGGTGACCGCCAGCACGTCCGGGGCGACCACCATGGCCGCCGTGGCGCGGTCCAGTGCCCAGCGGTCGGCGTAACGCGCCGTGGTCCAGACGCGCACATCAAAGGGCTGCCGCGAGGCCTCCGCGCGCAGCGCCTGCACGGCGGCCTCATCGAAGAGCCCCGCCTCGTCGCGCAGCTCCAGGCTCCCGGCCAGCGCGCTCGCCGGTCCGAGCGCCACCGCCGCTGCCAGCGCCGCGAACATTGTCGTCGTGTGTCGTTTCATGGGCTCAGGCCCTCCGCCGGAACTGCATGGGATGTGCCAGCCCGGCCATGCATAACGTGTGGATCCCCGGGGCGTTGTCAAGGAGACCCCACCCCCGCCCGAGGGCGCTATGCTCCGGGCGCACCGATGGCGCTGGCGGCGTTTGTCTTCGCGTTCGTGTTCGGGACCCTGGTGGAGTACGTCATGCACCGTTGGATGCACGACCGCCGGGTGCTGGGTGCGCGCCACGCGGAGCACCACCGCGTGGGCACCGGCCAGGGCGTGCTCGGGGAGTTCTGGGACTACACCCTCCCCGGGGTGCCGGTGATCGCGGGGCTGCTCCTCGGGGCCTGGTGGAGCGCGCGCTTCCGCCCGCTGGGCCTGGGCTTCGTGGCCGGAGACCTCGCGCAGATGTTCTTCGCCGCGTACGCCCACCAGGCGCAGCACGAGCGCCCGGAGCTGGTCTTCTGGATGCGCCTGCCGGTGCATTACGTCCACCACCACCACAAGCAGTGGCACCATAATTTCGGCATCAGCGTGGACTGGTGGGACCGGGCCTTCGGGACCTTCAAGAGCGTCCCCTGGGCGCCCGAGAAGCGCGGCCTCGCGCTGGGGGCGCGGGCCTTCCTCCGGGTGCGCTGGTGGTGAAGGTCCTCGGGCACCGGGGCGCCCCCAGGGAGCGCCCGGAGAACTCCCTGGAGGGCTTCGAGAGGGCCCTGGAGCTCGGCGCCGACGGGGTGGAGCTGGACGCGCGGCGCTGCGTCTCGGGGGAGCTCGTGGTCTGCCATGACCCTACGCTCCAACGCACCGCGGGGCGCCCGGACCGCGTGCGGGACACCCCCTGGAGCGAGCTCCGCCGGGTGGACCTGGGCGGCGGCGCCAGGCTCCCTCGCCTCGCCGAGGTGCTGGCCCTCTGGGGTCCCCGGGGCCTGGTGAACATCGAGGTCAAGGGCGACGACGCGGACCTCCCGGCGCTGGCCCGGAGCCTGGCCGAGGACCTCCAGGCGGTCCCCGAGGCCCGGGTGCTGGTGTCCTCGTTCTGGCCCGAGGCGCTGCGGGCGGTGCGTGGGCGCTGCCCGGGGGTGCCCCTGGGGCGCCTCTGGGAGCCCACCGGGGATGCCCCCGAGGGCCCTCCTCCGGCGTGGTCCCGGGGGCCCTGGGAGGCGGTGCACCCGCACTGGAGCCAGTGCTGGGAGCCCTGGGTGAGGCTCTGGCGCGCCGAGGGTCTCTTCGTCCACGCATGGACCGTGGACGAGGTCCCCACGGCGCTCGCCCTCCGGGGGTACGGGGTCACTTCGGTGATCACCAACGAGGTGGCGGCGATGGTGGGAGCGCTGGGGGCACGGCGTTGACCTCCGGGGGCGGTTCCGGTATGCAGGCGCGATGAAGAACTTGATGCGTTGGCGGTCCTCGGGCGCGCTCGTGGGCCTGTTCCTGGCGGCGTGCAGCGGGCAGGGCGGGGGCAGCACCCCTCCCCCGGCCACGGACTCGGGCACCGCGGACACGGGCACCACGGGGGACGGCGCCACCGGCGACCGCCCGGCGGGGGACGCCACCGGCGACCGCCCGACCACGGACCGGCCGCCGCCGCCGCCCCCGCCGCCGCCGGTGGACGTGTGTGGCATGGCGCGGGACGTGTCCATGTCCATGCCCGGCATGGACGGCGCCATCCACGTGATGGGGAACAACATGGACGGGCCGACCATGAGCTTCGGGGCGCTCCCGGACCGCTGCCTGTCCATGGGTGAGAAGGGCCGTCCGGTGGTGTTCCGGTACACCATGCGCGCCAACGCCGCGCTGCGGGTGAGCACGGACAACGTCGGCACGGACAACATGCTGGACACCATCGTGGCGGTGCTCCCCACGTGCTCCAACATGGCGGCGCCCCTGGAGTGCAACGACGACATCGCCCGCGGCAACCTCCAGTCCACGGCGACCACCGGCGGGCTGATGATGGGCACCACGGTGTTCATCGTGGTGGGGATCTGGGCCCAGACCGCGGAGGACGCCGAGGGCGGGCCCTTCGAGCTCACCATCCGGGAGCTGCCCACGGTGGCCGTGGGCATGCCGTGCCGCGCCATGGACGTGTGCTCGGCGGGCTCCGTGTGCATCCCCTCGGCCACGGACCCGATGGTCGGCACCTGCGTGGCCGACGGGGGCCTCGGCGGGCGCTGCCGCTCCGCCATGGGCATGATGCCCTGTGACATGGGCCTGTCGTGCTCGGCGGCCATGCCCACGGCGATGGCCCCGGGCGTCTGCCGGATGAGCCTCGCCACGGACGGGGTGTGCGACCTCGCGCGCCGCACCTCGGTGTGCATGATGGGCGCCCAGTGCCTGCCCACGGCCAGCGACCGGGCCACCTGCCGGCCGGCCTCGGGCATGGACATGGAGCCCAACAACACGCCCATGATGGCCCAGGCGCCGGTCACCATGAGCACGGTGGTCTCCGGCTCGCTCATGCCTGGGACCGACGTGGACTGCTACGGGATCTCGGTGCCGGCCATGGGCTCGGTGTACCTCGCGGTGGACCTGCCCGCGACGCCCGCCTGCCCGTTCGTCCCTGGCGAGGCCCCGGACCCCATCGTGACGCTCTACAACCCCGCGGGGATGCAGATCGCCGAGAACGATGACGCCGCGGGCCGCGGGGTCTGCTCGCTCATCGACCCGGCCACCACGGCGGCCGCGCGCAACCTCGCCGCGGGCAACTACGTCGCCTGCGTGCGCGGGTACGCCCCGGCCATGGGCATGCCCCTGCCCATCATGAACTACCACCTCACCCTCGGGATCCTCGGACCGGGCATGCCCATGGGTGACGGCGGCACGCCCACGGACGCCACCCCGCCCACGGACGCCACCCCACCCACGGACGCCGGCCCCAGGGACGGCGGCACCGCCACCGACGGCGGCGGCGCCATGGACGGCGGCGCGGCCCCCACGGACACGCCCGCCGCGGGCTGAGCGCCCCGGCCCTCGGCCTCACCCCCCTCGCAAGAGCTCCAGCACCACCTCGGGCGCGCCAGGCGGCCCGAGGGGGCCCTCGAAGTGCACCAGCCGGTGCGGGGGACGAAGCTCGTAGTGCATGTGGTACTTGGGCAGGAAGGGCTTGGACAGCTCCGCGAGCACCCTGGGCATCTTCACCCAGTCGTTCAGGTCCGGGTACATCTCCACCTCCCAGCACTCGAAGCGCCCCGCGGGCACCTCGACCGCGCGCGTCCGCCGCGCTTCGTAGTACACCCTGGCCACGAAGCGGTCGGAGATCCACGCGTGCACCGACCGGCGCGCCTTGTCGAAGGGCTGCCCCCGGAGCAGGAACGGCAGGCACACCTCGGGGAACAGGTCCCGCGGGAGCGGCACCGGGCCGAGGCCGAAGCGCAGCTCCTCGCGGCGGGCCTCGCGGCCGTCGTGCAGGTGCATGGTGCGGGTGAAGGCGTCGGCCACCAGGCCCCCGTCCGCGCGGCAGGTGAGCACCTCCAGGAGCTTCGCGCCGCGGAGCTCGTGCTCCGTGCGGAGCGTGAAGGCGTCACCCTCAAGGGCGGTGGTCACCCGGGTGTGGAACACCCCCGGCGGGGGGAAGAGCTCCAGCGCGTCAAGAATGGTGTGGAAGGTGCGCTTCGGGCGCGGTGACAAGCGGTATACGCACGTCTCGGGCGACGGGACGGCGAAGAGCGGGAGCGGCGAGGCTTCGGTCATGCCCCGCGATTCCCACCCGAAATCAACGCGCCGCGCAAGACTTCGGTGTCACCGCGTGCCCGTGAGCTGGCTCTCGAAGTCCCGGAGCGCCCCCTCCACGGCGCTCTCGATGGCCAGGCGCTGGAGCCTCCGCTCGGCGTCCGGGCGCTGCCCCGCCGTGGGCTGGCGCACCGTGGCCGTGCCGCTCACCATCCCGATGATGGCGTGGACGGGCTCGGCCACCAGCACCAGGGACACCTGGGCCCGCACGGTGACCATGTCCGCCACGTGCTGCACCTGGAGCTCGGTGACCCCGCCCTGGATGGAGTACGCCCGCAGGCGCCCGCGGCGCAGCCGCTGCACCGCCGCCGGGGGCAGCGGGCCCGTGTGCAGCGCCACGCCGTCCTGGCTGCGCAGGGCGCGGTCCACGGAGGTCCTCAGGGCCTCCAGGTGCTCGGGCTCCGCGGTGGCCCGGTTGGCGAAGGGCCCCGCCGAAACCACGAAGCGCGCCGCGCTCAGGTCCGTCGGGACGGCGGGCTCCACGGGCGGCGCCAGGCGCTCCAGCGCCCGACGGATCGCGGCCCTCACGTCAGGGTCGAGGTCCCCGGCCCGGGCCCTGAGCGCCGCCGCCGCCGCCGGGTCCCCGAGGTTCCCAAGGGACGACGCCGCCGCCGCCCGCACCGCGCTGGAGCTGTCCCCGAGGGCCCCCTCCAGCGCCGCGCGCGCCTCCGGGGAGCGCTGGGTCCCGAGCGCCAGCGCCGCCGAGGTGCGCTCCCTCGCGTCGGTGGAGGTCTGGAGGAGCCGCACCACGATGGAGGGCGGTCCGGGGGAGCGCTGAGACCAGCCCTCCCGGCCCAGGAGCCCCACCCAGAGCGCCACCAGAAGTCCACCACGCGCGCGTCGGGTCATCGCCTTCCTCCGGCCCGTCGTCCATCGACCAGGCTTATCAATTTCGCACGATTCATCTTCCTATTTCAAGGTCCTTGGAGTGCACAACGATGCGTGGGGTTCCAGCCTTGAGCTCGACCGCGGGCTATTCACACACACCCACACGGTGGCCACGGTAGGCCTTGAGTCCCCACGGGCGAGCGCCGTTGGAGGGATCGTGACCCTCCCCGCGCGAGACCCCAAGCGATCCGTTCCCCAGGGCGTGGTCATTGGTGGCAGGTATGGCATCGAGGCCCTCCTGGGTGAGGGCTCCAGCTCCACGGTGTTCCGCGCCACCCATGTAGGCACCGGTCGGGCCGTGGCGGTGAAGTTCCTCCACGCGTCACTGTTGAACGACCCCATCGCCGTCAAGCGCTTCGCCCGCGAGGCCCGGGCCGCCAGCCGGGTGCAGCACCCCAACGTGGTGGACGTGCTGGACGCGGGCATCGCCGAGAGCGGCAGGCCCTACCTGGTCACCGAGCTCCTGGAGGGCGAGACCCTCGCCGCGGCGCTGAAGTCCCGCCCGGGGCCCTGGAGCGTGCAGGAGGTGGCCTCGCTGCTCCTGCCCCTCCTGGAGGCCCTGGCCCTGGCCCACGAGGGCGGCGTGATCCACCGGGACGTCAAGCCCGAGAACATCTTCCTCCACGCCCCGCGGGGCGGGCGCCCGACCCCTAAGCTCCTGGACTTCGGCGTCTCAAAGATCCTCCGACAGGAGCCGGGCCGCACGCTCCTGACCATCCCGGGCGAGGTCTTCGGCACGCCCCTGTACATGTCCCCGGAGCAGGCCCTCTCCGCCCGGGACACCGACGCCCGCACGGACGTCTGGAGCGTGGGGGTCCTGCTCTACCGCATGCTCGTCGGGAAGATGCCCTTCGAGGCCCCCACCGTGGGCGCGCTCCTCCAGGCCGTGCACCACGCCCTGCCCACCTCGCCCACCTCCCTGGGCGTGCACCCCGCGGTGAGCGCGGTGATCCTTCAGTGCCTGGCCAAGCTCCCCTCGGAGCGCTTCCTGGACGCCCGGGTGCTCAAGAACGCCCTCTGCGCCGCCCTGGGGCTCCCGCCAGGGGCCACCGCGCTGGAGTCCCCCGGCGCGAACGCTCTGCACATCGCCTCGGTGCCGCCCCCGGCGCCCACCATGAGGCCCCCTCGCCTGGTGTTCTCCCTGGCGCCGCAGTCCCTGGCCTCGCTCCTGCCCGAGCCTCCCCCCGAGGCCCCGGGCGTACTCCAGGGCGCACCCGGGAGCGCGCCTCCGGGCCCCGGCGCCGCGCTCCTCCCGCCGAGGGTGATCCCCTCTCGGGTAGCGCCTCCCACGAGCCTGAGCGCCCCGAAGGCGCCCCCCTGGAGGACCCTGGTGCCCGTGGTGGCCTTCGTGGCCGTGACCTTCGCGGGCGTGGGGGGGCTGGTGGGCGCGCTCCTGGCGCGGTAGCGCAGGTTTTTCACAGCCCTTGACGGGCGGTGATAGATTGCGGTCATGCAGTATACGCGCCTCGGCCGCACGGGCCTCAAGGTCAGTCGACTGTGCCTCGGGACCATGAACTTCGGGCCTCACACCCCGGAGCCCGAGAGCCACGGGATCCTGGACCGGGCGCTGGACCTGGGCCTGAACTTCGTGGACACCGCCAACGTCTACGGCCAACAACGCGGCGAGGGGATCACCGAGCAGATCGTGGGGCGCTGGCTGGCCCAGGGCAACGGCCGACGGGAGCGCGTGGTGCTGGCCACCAAGGTCTACGGCACCATGGGGGCCTGGCCCAACGAGTCGCGCTTGTCCGCGCTGCACATCCGCCGGGCCTGCGAGGGCTCCCTGCGGCGCCTGAAGACCGACCACCTGGACCTCTACCAGATGCACCACATCGACCGGGAGACCCCCTGGGAGGAGCTCTGGCAGGCCATGGAGCAGCTCGTGCGCGAGGGCAAGGTGCTCTATGTGGGCAGCTCCAATTTCGCCGGGTGGCACATCGCCCAGGCCTGCGAGCGCGCCCGGGCGAGGAACTTCCTCGGCCTGGTGAGCGAGCAGTCGCTGTACAACCTCCTGGCGCGCACCGTGGAGCTGGAGGTCCTGCCCGCATGCGAGAGCTATGGCGTGGGCTTCCTGCCGTGGTCTCCGCTGGCCGGGGGGCTCCTGGGCGGGGCCCTCGCCAAGGCCCGCGAGGGCCGCACCGGCGCCGAGCGCATGCAGCGCCAGCTCGACGAGCAGCGCGAGCGCATCGAGCAGTACGAGATGTTCTGCGCGGACCTCGGCGCGGAGCCCTCGCAGGTGGCGCTGGCCTGGGTGCTGGCCAACCCCGCGGTCACCGCGCCCATCGTGGGCCCGAGGACCCTGGAGCAGTTGGAGAGCGCGGCCCAGGCGCTCTCCCTGCGCCTCACCCCGGAGGCCACCCGGAGCCTCGACGAGCTCTTCCCGGGCCCCGGCGGCGCCGCCCCGGAGGCCTACGCCTGGTAGCGGCTTACGCCTGATAGCGGCTTACGCCTGACAGCGGCTTACGCCTGGTAGCTCGCCACGGAGGTGTCCGTCTCCCAGAAGCGCACGGACACCACCGGCAGCCCCTGGTCTCGCAGGCGCTCGAACACCATCCGGGCGAGGTTCTCCGCCGTCGGGTTGAAGGGCAGCGCAAGGAAGTCCTCCCGGGCCTCCACGAGCCTCGGGATCAGCGGGTCGTCGTGGCGCAGGAGCAGCCGGTGGTCCAGGGTCTCGTCCACCCAGCGCCGCAGGGCCTCCTCCACCTGGAGGAAGTCCACCACGAAGCCCCTCGCGTCCAGCGCCGGAGCCTCCAGCACCGCCTGCACCCGGGCGTTGTGTCCATGGACCCGCGCACAGCGCCCTACATAGTCCAACAACCGGTGGCCATAGCAGAAGCGAACCTCTTCCGAGACGCGGAACATGGGCGGGGGTGTACCAGACGGCGCCCCGGGCACAATCGCGGGTATTCACCGCCCGGGCACTCTGTGCGACAGTGCGCGCGCCCCCGCGGGCGACCGGTGGGTCGGCGGGGCGCGCGGAGGTCCCATGGCGTGCGTGCTTCGAGTCTCGGTGCTGCTCCTCGGGGTCTCCCTGGGCTGCGCGACGGCGCCGCCGGCGCCCGCCCCGTTGCCCGCGCAGCCGCCGCCCCCCATGGCGCCGCCGCCGCCGCCCGCGGTGGCGCGGGTGCGGGTGATCCACGCCTCGCCGGAGCCCCTGGCGCAGACCGTGGTGGTCTATCTGGACAACGCGCCCACGCCCGTGATCCCGGCGCTGCAGTACCGCACGGCGGTGGGCTACGCGGACATCCCCGTGGGGACCCACACGGTGCAGGCCCGGCTGCCCAACCAGCCGCCCACGTCGCCCCCGGCGCTCAACTGGCAGACGCCGGTGTTCGAAGAGCACCACACGTACACCATCGTGGCCCACGGGCTGGCGCTGGAGCAGCCCGCGGTGACCTTCGCCCCGGAGGAGGACCGGGGCCTGGCGCCCGCCGCGGGCACCTCCACGGTGCGCTTCTTCCACGCGGTGGTGGGCATTCCCCCGGTGGACGTGTGCCTCACCTCGGGCGCGTCGGTGTTCACCAACGTGCCGTACGGCCAGTGGGGCACCGGCGCCTCCGGAGGGCACAGCACCACGTCCCCGGGCGGGGCCGTGACCCTGGTGCTCCGGGTGGCGGGCGGCAACGCCTGCACGGGTCGGGTCCTCGGGCGCGTGGACGGCACGCTCCCGGCGGGCGCCAACATGAGCTTCGTGGCCGTGGGGCGCGTGGTGCCGCGCGGCGTGGGCGGTCAAGGCGCGCCCCTGGAGCTCCTGGCCTGCACCGACGCGCCGCTCGATGGGCCGTCTACGTGTACGCCGGTGCCCGTCGCGAGGTAACGCCGAGGGAGCGGTCAGGGCTTCGGGTTCTTCTTGCCGAAGAGCTTGAACTCATGCGTGAGCACGCTCTTGAGCGAGTTCACCGAGAGGGGCTGCTTGAGCTTGTCCAGGAGCGTCTGCTCGGGGCCCGGCTCCGGCGCGGGGGCGCCCTCGGGGTCCGCCTCGGCCATGGCCTCGCTGCCCGCGGGGAGGGCCTCCAGCGACGCCAGGAGGTCGTTCTTGGAGAGCTTGACCGCGGGGCTCTGGGGGTAGGTCCCGCTGTCCGTCGGGGCCGCGGCGGCCATGGTGGCGGGCCTCGGGCGGGGGCGCGGGGGACCCTGCGGCGCCTCCGGGTGGTGCCCCTGGGGGATGCCCACGTTGCCCGGGAGGATGTCCCGGAGGAACAGCGGGTGCGCGGCCAGCGCGGACAGGCTCTGGGCCACGGCGCGGCGGCGCACGGGCTCCAGGGCGGTCATCAACGTGCGCAGCGCGCGGAAGACCTTGTCCTGCGAGGGGCTGAGCGTAGCGCCCGTGCCCGACTCCAGCACCGCCTGGAGGAGAAGCACCAGGTGCGTGGTGGCCTGGTGGAACTCCTGGGAGTCCGGGGGCTGGTCCATGACCTCTTGCTGGAGCACACCGAAAATGGCCAGGGACAGGGCCTCGCCCTTCATGCCGTCCACGCCGGGGAGCGCCGCGAGGAGCTCCGCCGCGGCGCTGCCGGGGCTCTCCCCCCGGATGCGGGCCACCACGTTCTGCAGACGAATGGACGGGTTCGACGGCGCCGACGCGTTGGCCACGCTGGCCCTGGGGCCCGTGTGGGGGCCGGAGAGGTCCGCGTGGGAGCCCGAGGGGGCCGTCGGGGCCACGGAGGCGCTGGAGCCCGCATCGTACCAGGCCTCCTCGAGCCCCCCGTCGCGCAGCTCCTGGAGGGCCTCCACGAGCATCTGGCGCACCTCGCCCATGGAGGCCGGCCGGCGCGAGGGCTGCTTGGCGAGCATCATCATCACCAGGCCCTCCAGGCGCGTGCCCTGGAGCTCCGGGCGCAGGTCCCCGATGGGGTCCGGGGTGGCCATCACCTGCTGCGTGAGGAGCATCACGTCGCTGTCGTTGGCGAAGGGGGTCTTCCCGGTGATGAGCTCGTAGAAAATGATCCCGAGGGCGTAGATGTCCGCCGCGGGGCCCACGTCCCCCAGGCGCTTGTCGATCTGCTCCGGGGCCATGTACGCGGGCGTGCCGACCACGGTGCCCACGCGCGTCAGGGCCTCCGCCGGGGCGGCGTCGTCGGCGTTCTTGAGCTGGGCGATGCCGAAGTCCAGCACCTTGAGGAAATCCCTGCGGTTGGGGTCGCTCAGGACGAAGATGTTGTCGGGCTTCAAGTCCCGGTGCACGATGTCCAGCCGGTGGGCGGCGGCCATGGCGTCGCACACCTGCTCGCCGAAGCGCCCGAAGCGCCCGAGGGTCACCCGCTCGTTCCGGAGCACGCTCTTCAGGCTCTGGCCGTCCAGGTACTCCATGGCGATGTAGATCCCGACTTCGTTGTCGATGCCGAAATCGGTGACAAAAACGATGTTCTCGTGCCGCAGCTTGCTGCACGCGATGGCCTCCCGGCGGAAGCGCTCGGCCAGGGTCTCGTCGTGGGAGAACTGCGCGTGGAGGACCTTGACCGCGTAGTGGGTGCCCATGGCCAGGTGCTCGGCCTGGTACACCGCCCCCATGCCGCCCACGCCCAGCCGGGACACCAGCATGAGGTTGCCCACGGTCTTGCCCAGGTTCGGGTCCTGGCGCTTGATCGTCAGGGCCGTGCCACACTTCATGCACTTGGCCTGGTTCGGCAGGACCGGTTGTTGGCACCTCGGGCACGGGACATGCGACATGACTCAGACCTTCTTGCGCCTTCGCGGGTCTCCGGACCGCCCGCGGGGCTTGTTGAAGCGCCCCGGCGGCCCGACGATCCCGCGGTGACGATGGACCGTACGACCTTTACACAGTACGCCACCGGGTGCGTCGGGTACAACCTCGCGGTGATCGCCTGGGGCGCCTATGTCCGCGCCACGGGCTCCGGCGCCGGCTGTGGCCGCCACTGGCCCCTCTGCAACGGCGAGCTCGTCCCCAGGGCCCGGGACACCGCCCAGGTGATCGAGCTGTCCCACCGGGTGAGCTCCGGCCTGGCGCTCCTCCTGGGCGTGGGCCTGTACCTCGGCGCCCGGCGGGCCCTGCCCCCGCGGCACCCCGCCCGCAGGGCCGCCGCCGGAGCCCTCGGGCTCCTCGGGGTCGAGGCCCTCCTCGGGGCGGGCCTGGTGCTCCTGCGCCTCGTGGCCAGCAACGCCTCCACCGCCCGTGGCTGGTACCTCGCCGCCCACCTGACCAACACCTTCCTCCTCCTGGCCTGCCTGAGCCTCACCGCGTGGTGGTCCCGCCTCCCGGAGCGCCGCCCGACCATGCCCTCCAAGGCCCTCAGGGTGGCCCTCGGGGTGACCTTCCTGGCCGTGCTCTCCGTCGCCGTCTCCGGCGGCATCGCCGCCCTCGGGGACACCCTCTTCCGGGTGCGCTCCGTCGCCGAGGGCCTCGCCCAGGACCGCTCGGCCTCGGCCCATGTGTTCCTCCGGCTCCGGGTGTTCCACCCCCTCCTGGCCGTGGGCAGCGCCCTCTGGGTGGTGTTCTTTGCCAGCGCGGTGCGGCATGCGCTCCGCAGGCCCCCAATCACTGCCCTCTCTCGGGGCTTGACCGCCCTGGTGCTCACCCAGGTGGGCCTCGGGGTGCTGAATGTAGTCCTCCTTGCGCCGGTGTGGTTGCAGCTCGTACATCTCGTCCTGGCCGACCTGGTGTGGGTGACCCTGGTGCTCCTGGCCGCGGCGGCGGTGGAGGGGCCGGTGGAGGCGTGAGCGAGTACCACCCCGACCCGCGGACGCCGTCCCTCGGAGAGGGCTTCTTCGTGGCGGTGGAGCCCGCGCGCTTCCCTCGGGCGCGGCTGCGCTTCCGGAACGACCTTCACGCGCGCTCCGTGGGGCTGGGAGCGCTCACGCCGGAGGCGTGGGAGGCGCACTTTGCGCGCTTCGAGGCGCTGCCTGGGAACCTCCCGAGGCCCCTGGCGCTGCGGTACCACGGGCACCAGTTCGGGGTGTACAACCCCAACCTCGGGGACGGCCGGGGCTTTCTCTTCGCGCAGCTACGGGACGACCGGGGCAGGCTCCTGGACCTGGGCACCAAGGGCAGCGGGCAGACGCCCTGGAGCCGCGGGGGCGACGGGCGACTGACCCTCAAGGGAGGGGTGCGCGAGGTGCTGGCCACGGAGATGCTGGAGGCCCTCGGGGTGGACACCTCGAAGACCTTCTCGCTCTTCGAGACGGGCGAGAGCCTGGAGCGCCACGACGAGCCGTCGCCCACCCGGGCGTCGGTGCTGGTGCGGCTGTCGCATGGGCACGTGCGCGTCGGGACCTTCCAGTGCTTCGCGTACCGCGATGATCGCGCGCGGCTCCAACGGCTCCTGGACTTCTGCGTGGAGCACTACCACCCGGCCCTCGCGGGCGACAGAGCGCTCCCGGCGGCCTTCCTCCGCGCCGTGGCCGAGCGCTGCGCGGACACCTGCGCGCGGTGGATGAGCGCGGGCTTCGTCCACGGCGTGCTCAACACGGACAACCTGAACATCACCGGCGAGAGCTTTGACTACGGCCCCTGGCGCTTCAACCCCACCTGCGACCGGGCCTTCACCGCGGCGTACTTCGACCACTCCGGGCTCTACGCCTACGGGCGCCAGCCGCAGGCCGTGCAGTGGAGCCTCGCGCGCCTCGCCGAGGCCCTCGCGCCCCTCGGGGCCGACGGGCTGGGCCAGGCCCTGGACGCCTTCCAGCCCGCGTTCAACAATGCCTTCGCCCGGGCGGTGTGCCAGCGCCTCGGCGTCACGCCCCTCGGCCACGACCAGGACGTGCGCCTGGTAGACACGGTGTATACCTTTCTGGAGACCTCGAAGCTGTCCCTGGACCGGTTCTTCTTTGACTGGTACAGCGGCCCGGCGAGCGAGCCGAGGGCTCTTGGAGGCGCCGGGGCAAGGGCCTACGAGGGCGGTGGGTTCCTCACCTTCCGGCGCGCGCTGGAGGGCTACGCGCCCGCGAACCCCGGGGCGCTGGAGGGGGAATACTTCCAGGGGGATACACCGTGTACCATGGTGATCGACGAGGTCGAGGGGCTCTGGGACCCGATCGCCCGGGCGGACGACTGGTCGCGCTTCGAGGCCAAGGTGGCGAGCGTGAGGGCGCTGGGTCAGGCGCTGAAGAACGCGTCGGCGTGACGGAAGCCGACGCCGCAGCGCTGGGCGAAGGTCTCGTCGGTGCCGCGGTCGCCTACCATGAGGGTCTGGGCGCGGTCGAGCTTGAAGCGTTCCAGGAAGGCCACCCCGAGGCCCGGCATGGGCTTGCGGCACCAGCAGGTGATGGGGGCCGGCTCGTGGGGGCAGAAGGCCGTCTCGAAGGAGAGCCCGAGGAGCGCGTGGGTGCGCTCGAAGCAGCGCCGGGCGTCGTCCGCGGTGAGCACCCCGCGGGCGACGTCCCCCTGGTTGGACACGCCGAAGAGCAGGTAGCCCTCGCGCAGGTAGCGCTCCAGGGTCTCCCGGCGCCCGGGGAGCACGGCGACATCGTCGGGGTCCGAGGGGTACTTCTTCCCGGATTTTGTCCGCCGGAGGGTGCCGTCGTGGTCGAGGAGGAGGGCCCTGTGCTTGTACTCCGACCCCTGTGACTCACGCGCGAAGGGCACCCGCTCCACGGCGAGGCCCTCGGCCGCGGTGGGGGGCTCGAACTGCTTGCGGTACCGGAACAATACGAAGGGCCCGAAGGCGTTGGGGTCCCTCTTCGAGAGGGTCTTGAGCTCCTCCGGGGGCGGGAGCTTCCCGTACTTGCGCACCAGGCGGGTGACGGCGTTCACCTGGGCCTCCTCGATGGAGGTCTCCAGCCACACGGCGCGCACCGGGACGCCGAGCCTCCTCCCGAGAGCCACCAGGCTCCGGCGGCTGTCCACGGTGCTGTAGGTGTTGTCCAACACCACCGACCTGCCCTGCGAGACCAGCGCCTCGGCCTTTGGGACCAGGTCCTCCAGGGAGCCCCCGGCGGAGTCACGGTTGAGCCTCGCGTGGGCGGGGAAGTGCTTGAGCGCGAAGGCGCTCTTGCCCGCGGCGGGGTAGCCGAGCACCAGGACGAGCTCCGCGGCCATGGGGGGTGCGCTCCGTTACAGAATGGTGATGTAGAAGAAGGCCATGCACATCTCGTCGAGGGTGCCGGTGCCGCTGCGCACCTCCTGGGGCGTGCGCTGCACGCCCCCCACCACGGGCTGGTTGGCGGCGGAGTTGTCGTAGCGGCACTGCACCGTGACCCGGTCGTCGGGCTCCACGCGGACGGGCTCGTCGAACATGTAGAACTGCTGCCAGTGGAACTGCCACCGGGGCACGTCCACCAGGCACTCGTCGGCCCCGCTGGCGCGGGTGAGGGTGCTGCGCGTGGCGCGCGCGAACTGGTGCATGTGGGGGAAGGCGCCGTACACCGTCACCGGGAAGGTGATGCCCAGCGCGCGCGGCTGGAGCGAGCTCTCCACGGCGTAGTCCGGCATCCCCGCGGGGATCCGGAAGCGGTCGGCCATCACCGGGATGACCATCGCCTGGCGCCTCGGGGCCGTGGGGCTGAAGACCATCTCCACCCGCGTGCGGTCGCTCGCGCCGCGCACCACGGACTGGTTGTAATGCACCTGGAGCACCAGGCGGCTCCCCGCCTCCAACCGAATCCCGGTCCCGGGCGGGGTGCGCAGCGCGGGGGAGCCCGGCGCCCACCCGGCCACGTACTGCACCCGCTGGTCCGCCAGGCTCCCCACCGGGACCCCCACGCCGCCAAAGCACGGATAGCCCTCGCCCGGCGCCCGCGCGTCCAGGGCCTCCACCTCCGCGGCGCTGGCCGCGCGGACCTCGAACATGTTCAGGTGGTGCACGATCCGCGCGTCCCCCGGCGTGATCCGCGCCTGCACCATGTGCTTCGCCTCGGTCCACCCGGGGTTCACCACGAAGCACCGGTAGTCGTCCAGGGCGCTCATGGGAGGGGTGTAGGGCGCTGTAGGTGTGGCGGTATAGTCTACGCTGGAGGGGAAGGGCTCGCGGGCATCCGGGGGGCGCACATAGGTGCTGCGGTCGCCCTCCGGGGCGCCGGCGCGGGCCCAGTTGTCCAGCACGGCGAGCTCCCGGGGGGAGAGCCTGCGGACGTGTTGGAGCGGGCGGCAGTCGTCCGCCGGGGGCCACGGGGGCATGCGCCCCATGCGGGTCTCCAGGGCCATGAGCGGGGCGCGCTCGCTGGCGGCCTCGAAGGTGTCCAGGGGGAAGGGCGCGATGCCGCCGGAGACGTGGCACTCGACGCAGCGGGATTGCACCAGCGGGGCCACGTCCCGCCACCAGGTGGGGCGCTCCGGGGCGGGACCCACGGTCATGGGACCCGTGTCCGTGGGGCCAGGGGCCTCCCGCGGGACATCGGTCCCGGGCTCCGCGTCCCGGCTCTGGAAGGCCGACGGCGCCTCGGTGCAGTCTTCAAGCCCGAAGGCCCCGAGAGCCCCCAGGGACAGCCCCAACGCAGTGCGCAACGCGTTCGCCACGGGCGCAGTGTGCGCGATCCTCCTGCGGCAGCGCAACCGCAGGCCCGACGATTTGTCGGCCGCAGACGGGGAGGTTCACAGCACCCGTCGGTCGATCCGGGAGCAGCGCCCCTGGAGGGCGTCCACGCGCCCACCGCTGCGACCGGTGAGGCCCGTGAGCACATAGCCCCGCGGGCAGGGGTCCGTGAAATTGGGCGGGGCCATGGCTCCGTGGGCCTGGAGGCGGGTGACGGGCGCCCCGCCCGCGGCCCAGGGGCCGAGCGGCGCGCACCCGATGCCCACGGCCTCGACCTCGCCGCCCGCGCGGCCGTGGAGCTCCACCACGGCGGCGCCGGGCGGGCAGTCGTCCTGGAAGGGGCTTCCACCGGGGCCGCCCACGGCGGGGACGGTGTTCGCAGGGCCGAGGGACCCGTCGGGGTTGAGCGTGGCGCAGCGCAGGGCGAGGCCGTCCACCAGCATGAAGCTCCGACCGGCGAACCCCACGGCCACCTGACCACCCGGGCACCCCATGGCAAAGGGACCACCCCCCGCGCCCCCACGCATGGGGAGGATCGCCAGGTCCTCCACGGCGACGCGGAAGCGCACGACGGGCCCCGGAGGAGGCGGCGGTGGTGGAGGTGGTGGCGGCGGCGGTGACTCCAAAAGCACGTCCGCGGGCGGCGCGTCCGCAGGCGCTTCGTGGAAGATCACGATGTCCGGAGGGCCCTCGGCGGAGCCGTCCAGCGGTGGCGGTCGATCGGCGCCGGGGGAGGTGTCCGGGGGCGGAGGGGCAACCCGGTCCGGGGCGCGATCGGTGCGCGGGGCGCGGTCTTCAGGGATCGCGGCGTCTTCCTCCAGCACCATGGTCGCGGGGTGCTGGAGCATGCAACCCGCCAGGAGCACGGCGACGCAGCGACGCAGCGGAGGGGTCGCGAGGCCCACGGAGCGAGACAGTACCACCGTCCTGGTGTCCGACCCACCGCCGAGGCGTACACTCCACGCACCCCGATGGCGACCACGCCCTGGAGAGCGCTGGCGGCGCCCGCGGACTACCTCCGTCGGGCCGTACTCGTGCGCGCCAGACCCATGCTCCGGGGCTGGTTCACCGACCGCGAGCGCCGGGTGGCCGTGGGGGGCGCCGTGGGCGTAGGCATGGCCTTCGCCCTGGCGGTGGGCTGCCCCCTGTGGGCGGTGGCCTTCGGACCCGCGGTGCTGGGCATCCCCCACGCCCTCTCGGACCTGCGGTACCTGGTGGCCCGCCCGGGGCTCCACCGCCGCCCGAGGGTGCTCCTGCCCATCGTCGTAGGGAGCGCCCTGGGCTGGCGTTACGGCGTCTCCGCGGCCCTGGCGGGCGCGGCCCTGGCGGCGCTCCTCGCGCGCGGAGCGGTCTTGCGCAAGGTCCTGGTGGCGCTCGTACCCGCGGGCCTCGCCGCGCTGGCATGGAACGACCGCCACCTCGCGGACCTGGCCTTCGTGCACCTGCACAACGCCGTGGCCGTGGGCCTGTGGCTCTCCTGGCGAAGACGGGCGGGCTGGTGGCACCTCGTCCCCCTCGGGGCGCTCGGGCTGGGTCTGGGGCTCGTGCTCCACGGGGACGCCGAGCGCGCCTCCACCGCCCTCGGCGCGTGGAGCGTGCCGGCCCCGGGCTTCGAGCCCGAGAGCCTCGCCTGGACCCTCTCCCCCGAGGACACCTGGGGCCTACGCGCCATCCAGCTCTACGCCTTTGGCCAGGCGGTGCACTACGCCCTCTGGCTCCGGGTGGTGCCCGCCGAGGACCGCCCCCGGGAGACCCCCAGGTCCTACGCCCAGAGCCTGGAGGCCCTCCTCGCGGACCTGCCCCTCTGGGTGCTGGGGCCCTCGGTCCTGGCGATGTGCGGGCTCTTCCTGTGGGCCCTCCAGGACCCCTTCGAGGCGCGTTGGAACTACCTGCGCCTCGCGTTCTGGCACGGGTACCTGGAGCTCGGCGCCGCCGCGGTCTTCGCCGTCGAGGGCTTCCCCCGGAGGCCCCGAGGCCCGGTCTGACTTTCGTGTCAGCCTTGTCAGGGCGCTTTTTGGGGGTAGCTTGCAACGCATGAACTGAGGTATCGGGCCCGCGGGGCACGATGCCCCACCGTGGAGGTAGCTACATGGATCGGACGAAGCTTCTTGGGGTCTCTCTTTCTTGTCTCGCGATGTGGGTGCCGGCCTGCTCGGACCCTCCGGCCACCGACGCGGGCACCGCGGACACCGGCACCGCGGATACGGGCACCGCGGATACGGGCACCGGGGACACGGGCACCGCGGACACGGGTGCCGCGGACACGGGTACGCGTCCCGACGCCTCGGACGTGACCATGCAGGACACCGCCCCGCGGGACACCGGGACCACGGGCGACACGGGCACCACCGGCGACACGGGGACTACGGGCGACACGGGCCCCGTGGGTGACGCGGGGGTGGGCACCACCTTCGAGGCGACGCTGTCGGGCTTCCAGGAGGTGCCGGCGGTGCAGACCATGGCCACGGGCACGGCCACGCTGACGCTCAACGCGGCACGCACCATGGTGACGTACCGGGTGACGCACACGGCCACCGGGGCGACGGCGGCGCACCTTCACGTGGGCCTTGGCGGGGAGAACGGCGGCGTGGCCTTCGCGCTCTCGGGCTTCGGCGCCACCATCGAGGGCAGCGCGGCGGTGACCCCGGAGCAGGCCACGGCGATCGAGCAGGGGCGCACCTACTTCAACGTACACACCATGGCCAACGCGGGCGGTGAGCTCCGCGGCCAGGTGCACCGCCCGGGGGAGACCCTCTGGGTGGCGAGGCTCTCGGGCGACCAGGAGAACCCGCCGGTGGTGACCACCAGCACGGGCCTGGGGAACCTCTTCGCCAACGCGATGACCAACCGGGTGCGGTACAACGTCCGCACGTCGGCCACGCCGACCATGGCGCACGTCCATATGGCGCCCGGGGGTCGCAACGGGGGCGTGGTGCTGGACCTCGGCGCGGCGATGACCGTGGACATGAACCGGGTGTACGTGGGCGAGGCCGCGGTGCCCATGAGCGGGAGCCTCATGGACCTGACGGCGGGGCGCTGGTACTTCAACGTGCACACCGCGGTGAACGCGGGCGGCGAGGTCCGCGGCCAGCTCCTGCGCCCCGGGGAGACGCTGTACACCGCGCAGCTCGCGGGCACGAACGAGGTGCCGCCGGTGGTCACCACGGCCTCGGGCAGCGCCGCGGTGATCGTGAGCGCGGACCGGGCTCAGCTCTCGTATGACGCGGCCCTGGCGATGATCACGCCGACGGCGGGGCACCTGCACGTGGCCCCGCTGGGCATGAACGGCGGCGTGGCCTTCCCGCTGACGCTCAGCTCCACCGGCGGCGCGGGCACGCTCATGAGCGGCATGGCCATGGGCATGACGGGTATGGCCTTCCTGTCCTCCCTGGACGCGGGCAACGTGTACGTGAACGTGCACACCATGGCCAACGCGGGCGGTGAGCTCCGCGGCCAGCTCGCGCGGCGCCCCGCGCTGTGACCCTCACCTCGCCGTGCTCGGCCCTGGCGTCTGCGCGGGGCCGACCACGCACTCGCCGTTGACCACCGTGGCGGCTTCGTATTTGCTCGGGCACTTGGCGACGATCTCCTCGGCGTTGAAGGTGCCGTCGGGCTGGAGCACGCCGCGGACGGTGACCCCCGCGCAGTCGCGGAAGGTGTCCGGCACGATGCCCTGGTAGTACACCGCCAGCGAGGCGTGGTTGCGCTCCACCCGGAAGCGGAAGGCGCGGGTCCCCGGGCGGTGCTCGATGGAGCCCGCGGCCACCAGGCCCTCCACCCGGAGCATGCGCCCGGTCCAGCGCGCGCGCTCCGAGGGGTTCTGCACCACCTCGTCCACGTACTTGGAGTACACGAAGGCAGAGCCGCGCATGGTGGAGGCCACCAGCGCGATCACCACCGCCAGCGCCCCGAGGACGACCCAGCGGGCGAGGTTCTTCTTGCGGGCACGGACCGTCACCACCGGCGGAGCGCTCATGCTGTGACGGACGCTAGTACCTGGGGGGCGTTACGTCGAGGCCCGCCGGGCCTATGGGGTCGCCCGGGAGCGGGTGACGAGCGCGTCGAGGTCCGTTTGGGCCACCGGGCGGCAGGGGGACCCCGGCGGGTGGTCGTGGACCACGTAGACCCCTGGCTCGCGGCCCGCCAGGAGCGGGTGCGGCGGGGCGCTGTCCGCCGCGGCCACCGGCGCCGGCGCGGGGGCCGCCGCGGGCGACGGCGCCGCGGGCG
>JACRDB010000146.1 GCA_016218725.1 Deltaproteobacteria bacterium | reverse complement strand
GCTGCGGCGCGGACGGCGCCGCCACCACGGGCGGCGCGGGCGCCGGCGGCCCCTACGGCGACCGCGGAGGCCACGGCGGCGGGGCCTACGGGTCGGCCTCGCTGGTCCCGCTGGTGGCGGGCTCCGGCGGGGCAGGCGGCACCATCGACACGGACAACGGCCCGCCGGACGGCGCCGCCGGCGGCGGAGGGGCGGGCGGCGGCGCCGTGCAGCTCACCTGCGCCGGGGACCTGGTGGTCGGTCCCCGCGGGAGCGTGCTGGCCCTCGGCGGCAACGGCGGCCGGTCGCGCTCCGGCGGCGGCGGCGGCGGCTCCGGCGGAGGGCTGCTGCTGCAGGCCTGTCGGGTGCAGGTGCAGGGCAGCGTGCTGGCCCACGGAGGCCGCGGGGGCAACGGCTACGTACACATCGACGCCCCCGCCGGGGGCGGCAGCCGCGGCGGGATCGACCGCACCAGCGGCGGCGGCCGGGGCTGCAACCTCTCCGGCGGCGGCGGCGGCGCCGAGGGGCGCGTGCGCTTCGTCGTGGGCGCCCCAGGCGGCGCCACGGTCACCGGCACCGTGCGCCCGGCGGCGAGCGTCTCGCCGTAGCGCCGTCCCTGGCCGACGGCGGGTGAAATGGTAACCTCCCCTCCGATGCCAACCTACGAGTTCACCTGCCACCGGTGCCACCAGGAGTTCGAGGTCCGCGTCGCCCGGATAGACGGTCGCCCGGAGGGGTGCACAGCGTGCGGGAGCACGGACTTCGAGCGGGTGTTGTCCACCTTCGCGGCGCATACGTCCTCGGGGGGCGGTGCGCGCGCGGAGCTGCCCCCGTGCGGCATGGGCAACGCCTGCGGTCGGGTCACCGGCCAGGGCTGCGGCGGCGGGGGCATGGCCTGACCGTGCGGCGCCCGAGGCGCACGAAACGACTGTGAATACCGACCCTCCGGCGATCGTTACCGCGCCGTAACGACGCTAGGGGTTATCCTGCGTGCAGGTGATGGGCGCCGTGGCCGTGGGGCCCAGGAGCGCGCCGGTGACCCCTCCACCGGAGGCCCGGAGCGAGAGGACGCCGCCCAGGGCGATGAGGTCGTCGCGCTGCTGCGTGGACGAGTAGCCCCCATCCGTGGCGGCGAAGGCCCGGAGGCAGGCGCCCTGGCCGTCGAGTTCGAACACCGTGCGGGTGCCGGAGGTGGCGTTGTAAAGGCTCCGCCCTGGCGCCGAGAGGCTCAGGGTGGTGCGGTATTGCCAGCTCCCGCCCTGGATCAGGGTGCCCTGGATGGGTCCGTTGCAGGCTCGGAGCCGACCCGTGGGGAGCTCCCCGAGGCGCCGGGGCGCCTCCTGGGGGTTCATCCCGTGGAAGGTGAACACCCTTGGCGCGCGGGCGTTCGCCACGGCGACGCCCGGTCCCTGCGGGGACACCGCGAGGTACCGCGTGAGGTGGAAGTTCGAGGGCCAGGAGTAGCCTCGGGTGCCGGCGACGGCGCCGTCGGGCGAGAGGCGCAGGAGCACCTCGCCGCGGAGGTCCTCGTCGGAGCCGAGGAGCAGCGCCGCGCCGCCGTCGGCGAGACCGAGGGCCTGGCGGACCTTGTTGGTGACGTAGAGCGACTGGAGGAGGGTCCGGGTGGCGTCCAGGCGGGCGATGGGCTGGCCGGGGCGCGCGACCAGGAGGTCGCAGCGGGTCTCGTCGTCGCGGGTGGCGCAGCGCTCGACCACCGCGAGGGCGCGTGTAAACACCACCGGGCGCAGGGTCTGCGAGGCCAGCGGGCCGGTGCCCGGGAGCTCCACCGGCGGCACGGGGGCGGCGCGGGACGCGAGGCTGAAGCGGCCCTGGGCGTCCATGGCGGTCCAGCGCAGGGCGAAGCGCGGCGCCGCGGCGGTGGCCGCCGCGGGGGGCACCGCGTCCAGCCAGCCGTCGGGGCCGAAGACCCTCCCCGGGGCCTCCCGGGCCCAGCGCACCTGCGCGGAGCCGTCCACGGTGACGTTGCAGGTCCAGTAGCCCCACTGGCTGTTGTTGAACTCCTCGGGGTCCGGGGGCTGCGGCGGCGGGGCCTGCTGGGCGGCGAGCGCCGTGGGCTCCTCCAGGTGCGCCGCGAAGGCCGCGTCCGGCGCGTACCACACGGCCCGGTTGCCGAGCATGCACGCCCAGCGGGTGCACGCCACCGAGGGCTGGCGGAAGCGCTCGTAGCGCCGCCGGTCGTTCACGAGCCGCACGGAGGCCGCGTCGCCGTCCACGGGGAGGCTCAGGGGCTGCCAGGACACGGCCCCGTCGGTGGTGACCCAGACCTTGGACAGGTCGCGCCCGACGGCGATCCCGCGGGTGGCGCTGGCGAAGGCGACCTCCACGGCGTCCCTGGGGGCGGGCCGGAGCTGGAGGGTCTCGTCCGGGCGTCCCACCAGGGCGAAGCGCTCCTCGCCGCGGGACGCCAGGCCCGCCACCAGGCCCTCCGGGGTGAAGAGCGCGAAGCGCACCACCGCGTCGCGGTCCGAGAGGGTGAGGGCGCGCCCCTCGTCGCGGTCCCCGATGCGGGACAGTCGCACGTTCACCAGGTGCGCGTCGCCGTCCAGGGTGACGGTCTCGTACAGGATCCACTCGCCGTAGAGGTCGATCATCTGCGAGTCGGCCGAGAGCCGCTGGGTGCGCCAGCCGCTCCCGCTCCGGACACACACGCCCGCGCGGGCGTTGTAGTCATCGTCGTCGCAAGGGTTGTTGAGGGCGAGGGTGCTGCCGTCCACGGAGGCCCACAGGATCGACGGGCCGAAGCGCATGGTGCGCACGCTGGACCAGGACCCGTCGGGGTCCAGGGCGAGGAGCTCCACGGAGTGCTGCCGGTGGCAGTCCACCATGGGGCGCGCGCCCCAGTGCCATACCGCGTCGCAGGTGCCGCTCGGGAGCTCGATGGAGCGCTCGGCGCCGCTCGGGTCCGTGAGGAGGAGGCGCTCGCCCTCCAGGCGGGCCATGGCGCCGTCCGCCAGGAGGCGCGTGTCCGCGGGCACCGACCGGCGGTCAAAGGCCCGCACGAGCGCCGTGCGCGCGTCCTGCGGGAGGCGGTCGGAGACATCTGGGAAGTCACTCTCTCGGACGACGCGCGGCGGCCCCGAGGCGCCGAGCTCCAGGCGCCCCTCGGTGGTGGACAGGAGGAGCCTGCGGCGGTCGCCGGGGTCCTGGTCCACCCAGCGCACCGCCGCGGCGCCGAGGTCCACGCGCTCGAAGGTCTGGCCGCCGTCCGCCGTGCGGTAGAGAACCCCCGGCGCCACGGCGAAGGCCCCGAAGCGCCCGTCCGCGAAGGTGCCGTCGAGGAGCGGGGCGTCCAGGGGCGCGGGCACGCGGCGCAGTCCGCCCTCCCCGCCCAGCCAGGCGACCCCGTCCAGCGCGTTGCGGGCGACGGCGATCCCGGTGCTCGGGAACCAGTACTCCAGCGCCTGGCCCCCGGAGGACGCCACCCGCGTGAGGCTGCCCAGGAAGCCCTGCGAGGAGAACAGCCCCCCGTCATGGGTGAGGAACCACCAGCGCTCGCCGTCCGCCGCCGCGGACACGATGGGCGTGAGCGTGCCAAGCGCACCAAGGGTCACCCGGTCCCCTTCGATCCGGGCGCGGAGGGTGCCCGCGGTGGTCAGGAGCGCCTCGCCGTCCCGCCCGGCGAGGTACAGCTGCGGCGCCGCGGGGAGCACGGTGATCCTCCACGCGGGGGGCTCCGGCGGCGGTGGAGGCGGCGGCGCCGCGCTCACCACCGGCGGCCTGGACGCACAGCCCAGGCCCGCCAGCGCCAGGGCGGCGAGGCATCGCCCCGCGGCGCGGCGGGGGTTGCAGGTCGAAGGGCGGCGATGAACTCTGTGCTTCACGCGGATCCTCCCGTCGCTGGGTCGGCGCCACGCTACCACCCGCCGCGAAGCCCTCGTCCCGGAAAAAACCCAGCGGTTGTTACCGCGCGGTAACAACCCGCGCTAGCCTGGAAATACCGACCCTCCGCGCTACTCGACGCCCCGCTGCTTCCATCCCAGCTCGTCCCACTCCCGCAGGGGGTCGCTGTCCCACACGATCCCGCCGCCCACGCCGTAGTGAAGCCCACCGGGGTCGAGCACCAGGGTCCGGATGGCCACCGCGAGCGCCAGGGACCCGTCCCCGAAGGCGCAGCCGTAGACGCCCGTGTAGAGCCCTCGGCGCTCGCGCTCCAGGGCCTGGATCGTGTCCATGGCCGCGAGCTTGGGCGCGCCGGTGACGCTCCCCACCGGGAGGAGCGCGCCCAGGAGGGCCCTGGCGGAGGTCTCCAGCGGGACCCGGGCCTCCACGGTGGACACCAGATGGTGCACGTACTGATGCGACTCCACCGCACAGAGGGCGGGCACGGTCACCCCGCCCGGCGAGGCCACGCGTCCGAGGTCGTTGCGGTGGACGTCCACGGCCATCACGTTCTCCGCGCGCTCCTTGGGGTCGCGCTGGAGGGCCTCGGCGAGGCGGGCGTCCTCCGCGGGGAGCGCATGCCTCGGGCGCGTGCCCTTGATGGGCCTGGTGCGCGCCACGCCCGCCGGGCGATCCCACGCGAGCGCCAGCTCCATGCTCATCCCGCCCACCAGCGCCCCCGGCGCGTGGAGCACCGCGGCGTAGGGCGCCCCGGCAAGGGCCACCCGCGAGGCCACCGCGTCCCCGTCGGCCGCGTCCGCGTGGAGCGCGCGGGCCACGTTCACCAGGTACACCTCGCCGGCGCGGATGGCCTCCCGCACCGCGCGCACGTTGGCCAGGTGGCCGTCGCGGTCCGTGGCGCTGCGAAAGCCGAGGGGCGCCCTCGCGGCGGGGCGGCGGAGCGCGGCCTTGAGCGCGCGCTCGAGGCTCCGAGCGTCTTCACGGCGCCGCGGGAAGGTGAGGGCCCCGGTGTCCAGGTCCAGGTGCAGCGAGGGCCCCGCCCGCAGGAGACAGCCCGAGGGCGCCTGGTCCCCGAAGGGCCTCGGGTCCGCGGCGGGCGTCCTAGGGCCGCGGAGCGGCGCCCGGAGCGCGTCGTAGGAGAGCCACCCGTAGGCCGCGGGGAGCACGCCCCGGGGGCCTCGGAGCGAGTCTAGCGCCGCGGAGACCTCGTCCAGCGCGCGGATCGAGGCGCTCTGAGGCACGCTCACCCACGGCTCGCAGGAGAGCGACAGCACCACCCCGGGGCGCCCTCCGAGCGCGCCGTCGAGGCACATGCACACCGCGCCGGGGGTGCGCGCCGCGGCAGTAAGGAGCGCCGCCTGGAGCTCATCCACGGTGGGGTTCATCGCGAGGGCTGCCGAGGCCCCTACACCCTACACCCCCTCGATGGGGTCCGACGGCAATGCTTGCGGCGCCGGGCGCCGGACGGTAGACGGTGGGGGATGCGTCGCGCCCTCGGTCTCGCGATCCTCGGGGCGTGCTCCAGCCAGACGAGCCTCGCGGTGGTGGTCGTGGCCCCGGACGGGGGCGACCCCTTCCACCCCCCGGACGGCGCCACCGTGGCGCGCTTCACCGTCGAGGACATGGCCACTCCACCCCGAATGGTGCCCGTGGACCCCAGAGGGGCCTTCAGCTTCACCGTCGAAATCTCTCGTCCTGAGGTGGCCTCCAGGCTCGTCCTTGAAGCGTTGCATGATGGGGTGGTGGTAGGTTCCGGTGCGACACCACCCCTGGTGTGGGGCACCCTGGGTCCGGCGCTGGTGCCGCTGTTCGTGCAGCGCAGGGACAGCGTGGTGCCGGCCCCCTGGGGGAGCTCGCTCGCGAGGGTGAGGCCCTCGCTGGTGGCGGTCCGTGGGGGCTTCGTCGCGGTGCTGGGGGGCGCCTCGGGGAACGCGCCCATCGAGGTCTTCGACCCCTTCGGGCTGAGGGTGGTCCCCGGGGGCGCCTCGCTGGACGGCATGGTGGACCGGGACGCGAGCACGCTGGTGCTTGGGGACGGCAAGCTGCTCTTCGTGCGTGGGTGCCTTGCCCTGACATGGCAGCCCGCGTCGAACACGGTGGAGCGGCCGAGCGCCCTGCCGCCGGAGGGGCGCTGCGCGGTGCTCGGGTCCACGGTGGTGCGGGAGCCCTCGGGTGGGGGATTGGTGCTGGGGGGCCACACGGCCATGGGGCCCGTGGCCCGCGTGGACCGGGTCCTGCCCGACGGCACCTGGGCGGAGGCTCCGGCGCTGGCGACCCCGAGGGACCGCCCCTCGGCGCTGCGCCTCGGGCTCCAGCACGTGCTCCTGGCGGGGGGCCAGGCGCCGAGCGCGCCGCTCTTGGAGCAGTACGGCCTCGCGCGGGAGAGCCTCCGGGGGGTGGTGCGCACCGGCGACGACCGGGTGGACGCGCGCGTCGGGGCGGTGCTCGCGGACGCGGGCGACGGCGTGGCCCTGGTCCTCGGTGGCGCGGTGGCCGGGAGCACGGACCTCGCGGCCGAGGACGCCCTGGTGGACACCCGGTGTCTGGCGGGGGGGTGCGCGGCGCTGGTGCGTGTGGAGGCGCTCCTGCGCGCGCGGCGGCGGGACGCCCTGGCGGTCTCCGACGAGCGAGGGCAGGTGCTGGTGCTTTCGGGCCTGGGGGTGGGGGGTGTGGCCGACGCGGTGGAGGTGCTGGACGTGGCGAGCCCGCGGGCGCCCGTGGCGCGTGGCCCCGTGGGGAGCCTCGCCTACACCGACCTGTCGGCGCTCACGCTGGCCACCGGGAGCGTATTGATCACGGGCGGAGGTCAACCGTCGAGCTGGCTCTACCGGCACTGACGGCGACCTCACCCCCAAAGGAGGGAACAGGCCCCCGGGTCGAAGCGTACGTCCTGGAGGGACCATGCGAACTGCGCCGCGGATGCTTCTCCTCTCGCTCCTCCTGGCGCTGGAGGGCGCCGCCCAGGTGCCGCCCTCGGCGGGGCGAGCGCCCTCGCAGGCCGTACCGGGCCTCGGGCTCCTGCGCCCGGAGGCTCTGAGGGGCCTGGAGCGCCAGCTCGGGGTGGCCTCCCTCGCGGCGCTTCCCACGTACGAAATCGACCAGGCCCTGGACGACGTCACGGGCACCTTCCAGGCCCGGATGGTGCTTCGCTACACGAACAACACCCGCGCGCCCATGGCGGCGCTGCCCTTCCTCCTGCACCCCAACGCCGCCGCGGACCTGAACGCCGGAGGCAACGGCGGGGGCACGCTCCAGGTGGACGACGTCACCGCCCTGGAGGGCCCCGCGGTCACCCGGGACGTGGTGCGTCCGGGGCTCCTGGAGGTGCGCTTCGCCAGCCCCGTGCAGCCCGGCGCCAGGGTCACTCTGGCCCTGCGCTACGGGGGGCGCTTCCGGACGCTCCCGCCAGGGACCAACGACATGCTCACGCAGTCCATGCGCGCCGTGGGCACCATGACCAGCCCGGGGTCCACGGATTACGGCCTCCTGGCCGTGGGCGACGGGATCGTCACCATGGCCAGCGCCTACCCCATGGCGGCGCCCTTCCACGACGGGGCCTTTGACACCACCGCCCCGAGCCGCGTCGGGGACCTGGCCTACAACGACGTGGCGAATTTCCGTCTGCGCACCGTGGTCCCGAGGGACCTTACGGTGGTCACCAACCTCGTGGACCAGGCGCCCGTGGAGCACGGCGCTGGCGCCAGGGTGGTCACCTCCGAGGGCGCCCTGGTGCGCGACCTGATCCTGGTGGGGGGCCGGGACCTGCGGCGCCAGAGCGTCACCGTGGGCGCCACGCGCGTCACCAGCGTGTTCCGCGCGCGCGACGCCGAGGGCGGCAGGGTCGCCCTGGAGACCGCGGCGGCCTCGCTCCGGAGCTTCGAGCGGCGCTTCGGGCCGTACCCCTACACCGAGCTCGACGTGGCCGAGGCGTCGCTGGTGGGCGGCGCGGGGGGCGTGGAGTTCTGCGGCATGGTGCTCATCGCGGGCATGCTCTACCGCCCGGTGGAGCGCTCCGAGAGCCAGCTCGCCACGCTGTTGAGACTGTTCTCGGGCCTCCAGAACCTCTTCGAGGGCCACGGGGGCCGCCCCCCGGCGCCGCCCGCCCCGGCCCAGGTGCTGGAGCTCCTCCGGGGGCAGTTGGAGTTCACCGTGGCCCACGAGGTCGCCCACCAGTACTTCGCGGGGCTCGTGGGAAACGACAGCCACAGGTTCCCCGCGGTGGACGAGCCCCTGGCCCAGTACGCCGCGGGGCTCGTGGTGGAGGACCTCCACGGGGCCGCCGCGGCCCGCAGCGCGATGGACCAGAACGTGCGCATGAACTACGCGCTCTACCGGCTCCTGGGCGGCGCGGACCGCCCGGTGCTGCGGGACACCAGCACCTACCGCACCCCCATCGAGTACGGCGGGCTTGTGTACGGCAAGGCGCCCTATGCGTACGTAGAGCTTCGGCGCTCCCTCGGGGACGCGAGGCTCCACGCGTCCATCGGCCGCGCGGTGCAGGACCACCGCTTCCGGCTCGCCACCTACGAGAGCTGGGTGGGGGCCCTGGAGCGCGGGGCGGGGGGGCCCTCGTCGGGGGTGAGGGCGGCCTTCCACCGGGCGATGGAGGAGGCCCACGGCGACCAGGACCTCGGCGTGGACGACTCCGGCGAGTGGGTGCTGCGCACGCTCTTCCCGCCGGAGGTGGCGTCTACGCTGCGCAGCGCGCTCCCCGCGGTGGGGATGAGCCCGCGGGACCTCCTTCGGATGACCTTCGGCGGCGCCCTCCAGGACGACGCCCCGGTGGGCGCGGGGATCGACCCGTCGCGGCTCCTGCGCACGCTCCCGCCGCTGCAGCTCGGGCCGTAGCCGCCCGAGGCCGAGGCCCGCTACTGCCGCCCGGAGAACGGCGCCCTGCCCCGCTCCCTGCGTACGCGCCCGACGGCGCGCACCTCGTTGACGATGCTCCCGTTGAACGGCGCCGCGATGGGGTCGCCGGTCTCCTGGAGGACGGTGATGGCGCGGGCCGGGGTCATCGCCGGGTCCAGGGCGAAGAGCCTCGCCGCGGCGCTGGCCGCGTTGGGCGACGCCATGGACGTGCCTGAGAGCGGCACCGTGTCGCCGCTGGGGACCAGCGAGTCCACCTCGACGCCGTGGGCGAAGACCCTCACCCGCTCGGGGTTCGAGTTGGTGAACGTCGCCCAGGCCCCGAAGCGGTCCACGGCGCCGACCACCAGGAGGTTCGGGCTCTGGTTGGCGGCGGGCACCACCTCGTACTCGACCACGTCCTGGTTGCTGTTCCCCGCGGCCACCACGAAGAGCGTGTCCGGGCAGTGCTCGAAGATCCATTGCCAGTTCTCGCGCCTGCGGGCCTGGACCGCGCGGGCGCGGGCGCGCACCTCGTCCTCGCTGTGGTAGCGCTCGCGCTCGTGGCGAAGGGCGTCCTCCACGTACTCGATGGAGAACCCCAGGCTGGCGTTCACCACCCGCACCCGGTGGCGGTTGATGAAGCCCGCGATCTGCTCGATGTTCGCGCGCTCGGCGGAGAGCTCCTCGTCCGTGGGGCCCCGCTGGTCGTAGGGCCTCGCCTCGCCGGCCCAGGCGCTGCGGAACACCGCCAGGCGCGCGGTGGGGAGCTGCCTCAGGAGGATCCCGGCCACGTGGGTGCCGTGGGCCCACTCGCCGATGGCGTCGAGGTTCTGGTCCAGGGTGTGGGCGGCCTCCGGGGTGGTGGCCTCGCGCTGGAGCTCCAGCACCCTCCGGGCGGCCTCCGTGGAGGCCATCCCTGCCCGCAGGTCCATGACGCCCCGGAGGAAGGGGCTATAGCGCGCCAGGAGCGCCGCCGGGGGCTCGTAGAGGAGCGCGGTGTGCGGCGCCGCGCCGTCGCTCACCACGCCGGAGACGTCGTCCACGAGGCCGTCGTGGTCGTTGTCCTGGCCGTCCGCGGCGTCGCCGGCGTTGACATAGAGCTGCCGGGAGAAGAGCGTGGGGCTCGTGCCCAGGTCCCAGACGCCCACCCTCACGGGACCAGCGTCCCCGGCGCCGGTCATGTCCACCCGGCCGAAGGGGTAGTCCCGCGCTGCGGGGGCCGCCGCGTGCTGGGCGCGCACCGCGTCGATGGCGGCGAGGAACGTGGCGCGGGCGCGCACCACCCCGGGCATGACCTCGCCGTACCAGAGCGCGTCGCGGGCCGTGGGCCCGGCCACGAGCTGGCCGTGGACCTCGCCGAGGCGCGCGTCGAGCTGGCCCTGGTTCTGGAAGAGCTGGAACACCACCGTGGCGCTCCCGAAGCGCGCCCTGGGGAGCTCCCGGAACACCGCCTCCACCGCGGATTGCTGCGCCGCGGGGGCCTCCCCGGCGAGGCGCCGGCGGGTCTCCGCCAGGAGCGTGGTGCCCGCGAAGGCGAGGTTGCGGTTTCGGGCCCTGGCGCGCACCAGCCGGATGATCCCCTCGGCCTCGTCCAGGCGCCCCTGCGAGAGCGCCACCACCGCGAGGTTGAACAGGTGGTCCACCGCGCGCCCGGCGATGGCGGGCGATGCCTCGGGACGTGCGCGGTACTCCGCGAGGCGCGTGAGGTCCAGGTCCGGCTGGGCCTCGCGCACGCGCGTCCGGGCGGCCTCGGTCACCAGCCGCCCGAGGTCCTCGCGGGAGAGGCTCGCCCACGCGCTGGCGGGCGCCGCGTCCGTGGTTGCGGTCGCCGCGTCGGAGGCGACGGGGACGTCCGGAGTGGGCGTCACGGTGGGCGTGGGGGACGGCGCGCTTCGGCACGCCAGGACCATGAGTGGGCCGAGGAGCCACGAGGGGTGTGTACGCATACGCCCGGGGGCGTACCGCCAATGCATCGCAGGCGCAACGGGCCCCGCGCGTCACGCGCCTGGAGGCGCCCTTGCGTCGAGCCACCGGCGCGCGGGCTCCACCGGGACGCCGCAGCCCTCGAGCCCCGGGAGCACCACCGCCGTCAGGGCCTCGCGCACGAGGGCCCCGCGGAGCGCCAGGGTCAACCGCCCGTAGTCGTCGCGGGCAGCGCCCTCCTCCGGGGGCACCGCGACCCGGGCGAAGACCTCCTCCCTCACGCTGGCGGCGAGCATCGCCGGCAGGAGCGGCCCGAGGAAGGCCACGTCCACCCTCTGGGCCTCCCGGGTGAGGTGCGCCCAGCCGAGGCGCGCGTGGCCGACCTCGTCGCGAAGGAGGGCCCTGACGGCCGCGCGCACCGCGCGGTCCGAGGCGACCTCCAGCGTGGTGGTGAGCACCGCGGCGTTGAGCGACTCGGTCACGCAGCACACGCTCACCACCTCGTAGAGCACCCGCGCCGCCGCGGGCAGTGTCGGGAGCGTGACGAAGTGCACCGGGGGGCTCTCCGCCGCGCTCGCCCCGAGGCCCTCCGCGAGGCGCGCGCAGACCCCCGCGTGGCGGGCCTCGTCCTCGGCTGCCCTGCGCGCGCCGTCGGTGATCACCGGGAGCGCCCCGACGGCGTGCAGGCGCTCCGCCAGGCGCTCGAAGCGGGCCCTCTGGGCGCCCTCCGCCGCGGCGCGGAAGGCCCACTCGACGCCCGCGGCCTGGCGCTCGTCCTGCGGGGCGTGGCCCACGGGCTCAGCCCCAGCAGATGCTGCCGCAGGGCACCCGGCAGCCCGCGTCGGCCCCGCCGTCGCCCTCCGCGTCGGAGGCCACCGTGGGTGCGTCTCCTCCGGCGTCGGCGACCGCGCGCGGTGCGGTGGGGGTGGTGTCTCCCGCGGCGTCGGGCGGGGTCACCGCGGGCGTGGCCGCTGTCTCTGTGGGCGTGGTCGCCGCGTCCGTGGGGGTGACCTGCCGCTCCGGGGCACACGCCACCATCGCCGCGCCGCCGAGCACCAGGACCTTGTACAGCTTCGTGAGTCGCATCGGTTTCGTACCTCCGTGGAAACCAGCCTGCGACCCGAACGGTGTATGCACAAGCGATATTACGGTTACTGAATTATATCTGTATTGGATATAATCGTGGGTAGCGACGGTCTGTTTCAAGCGAGCTTCCTGTGAGGTCGCCGTCGACGGACGGAGTCCTGCGGGACACCGGCCCATTGCTGAACCGCTTGAGCTTGCTCACCACGACGTCCACGACGTCGAGCGCGTAAGACCGTGAGCGTCGCGGCCGCGCCAGTCCAGCGCCGGGCGGCCTCCGGGTGCCGACCTCTGCCGCCGGACCCTGTTGGTCACCCCGAGAAGGTCTTGCGGGGCGTGACGCCCTCGGCGCCGTCGACCTTGACCTCGCGCTCCAGCACGTCCTCCAGGAGGTCGCATTTGCGCTGGGCGGTCCAGCGCTCCAGGGAGAGGTCCCCGGCCCCGGTGGCGCGGAGCGAGACCCTCGCGGGCAGGAGCCGCACGGCGAGGTCCTCCACCTTGCCCTGGTGCTCGCGATCGAACGCGTCCGCCACGCGCAGGATCGCCGAGAGCTTGCGCACCACCGCGCGGTCCTTGCGGTCGAGCTTGCGGTACGCCGGGTGCGAGAGGTCCGGCAGGGCCCGGCGATGGTACCTCGCCACGTTGGCCACCAGCTCCTTGCGGTTTGGCGACAGCCCCATCAGGTCCGCGTGGGTGATCAGGTACCAGGTGTGCTTGTGGTGGGCGTCGTAGCCCACGAAGTCCCCGATGTCGTGCAGGAGCGCCGCGAGCTGCAGGGTGCTCCGGTCCTCGGGTGACAGATGCAGCGCCTCGGCGAGCTGGTCGAAGAGCAGGGTCGCCAGCCGCGACACCTGGCGCCCGTGGGCCTCGTCGAAGCGGTAGCGCCGCCCGAGCTCCAGCGCCGTGGCGTGGATGGCCTCGTCCTCGCCGCGCTGGTCCCACACCCGGAAGGCCCGGTCCGCCAGCTCCGCCAGGATGCCCTCC
The DNA here is from genome assembly GCA_016218725.1 of Deltaproteobacteria bacterium. GTDB lineage: Bacteria > Myxococcota_A > Polyangia > Polyangiales > JACRDB01. Next base: position 19,870 of record JACRDB010000146.1, on the reverse strand, counting down.
TTGAGCCCCACCTGCGGCGTGACCAGCTCCTCCAGGCCCAGGGACGCGCTCAGGGCGCCCAGCACGTAGAGCGCGGGGACCAGCACGTCGGCGCGGTCCCCCCGGAGGTTGTGGCGCTCCCGGCGCGCCTTCGGCGAGAGCTTCGACAGCTCCTCCAGGAGCGCATGCATGCGCCCCACGTCCACCCCCGGGCCGTCCGCCGTGCTCCTCGGGCAGAGCTGCGAGAGCACCTCGGCGTTGCCGCCGGTGGCCACCACCAGGTCGGGCCTGGGCCCCCGCAGCGGCGCCGCCTCGTGGAGGAAGCGCTCCAGGTACTCCTGGAGCAGCGCCTGGCGCTCCGCCGTCACGGGCCCGTCGGGGTCCAGGAAGGCCTCGTGCAGCCGTACGGTGCCCATCGGCAGCGACACACACGAGCGCAGCGCGTTGCCCTCCAGCGCCGTGAGCTCCACGCTCCCGCCGCCGATGTCCACCAGCAGCGACCGCCGCGCCCCGAGGGCGAGCGCGTGGGTCACCGCCACCAGCACCAGCCGCGCCTCCTCCACCCCCTCGATGATCTCCAGCTTGAGGCCCGCCTCGCGCTCGGCCCGCTCCACCAGCACCTCGGCGTTGGCGGCCTCGCGCACGGCGCTCGTGGCCACGGCCCTCCAGGCGTCCACGTTGTGCGTGCGCAAGGTCTCGCGGAAGCCCCGGAGGGCGTCCACGGCCTCGATCAGCGCGGCCGGCGCGAGCCTCCCGGTCAGGAACACGTCCCGCCCGAGGCGCACCGCGGCCCGTTCCGTGGCCACCTCCCGGCGCTGCTCGGGATTGGGTCCCGTGCACTCCACCACCCGCAGCCGCAGGGCGTTGGAGCCCACGTCAATCGCCGCGAAGCGTGGCACCGTCAGAACCCCAGGCTCCGAGGGTGCGGCGCGGGCCCCGCAGGGTGGCTCTCGGGGTCGAAGGGTCGGGTGCTCATGGCGCGCTCCTCGGCGTCGGTCCAGCCGTCGTCGTCGTAGTCTTCGAGGGAGTCCATCGCCTCGGCGTCGAGCTCGGCGGCGCCGTCCCAGCCGGTCTGGAGGAAGCGCACCAGGGCGCGCTGGGTGGCCACCACGGGCTGCCGCACCCTCACCGCCGCCGGGAGCCTCCGGAAGCGCTCGGCGGGCGACGCGTCCCGCGGGAACGGGGGCTCCCAGTCGGCGTTGCCGAAGCGAGACTGCAGGTTGCTCCCGTGGGTGGCCGGGCCCTGGAGCACCAGCGCCCGGGTCCTGCCGTCGTCGTTTCCGCGCAGCACCCCCGTGGCGGGAGCCAGGCCCGGCAGCGCCCTCAGGGACGGCATCCGCTGCGGCAGGCGCATCGCCCGCGCGAGGAGCTCCGTGGCGCGGTTGGGCACCACGCTGTCCCGGTCCACCATGGTGAGCCACACGTCGTGGCCCCTCCCGGTCGGCGGGCGCGTGACCTCGGACGCATACGCCGCCGGGTCGCCCCCATCGAGGATCCCCTGCACCAGCGACGCCAACGGGTGCCAGCGGTCCACCGGGAGCTCCGCGGGGTAATGGTACAGCGTCCGGGCGGCGCCCGTGACCGTCGCGCCGATCACCGGCGAGTCCGCCGCCAGGACCGCCACCAGCGCCCCCCCGGGGACGTTGAGCACCACCGGGTTCACGTCCGGATCCACCGCGGAGAACACCGTCCCCACGATGCCCCCAAGGGAGTTGCCTACATATCCCACACGCGCCCCATCGAGCCTCGGGGCTGCCCCACCGTACTGCGCCGCCACGGCGGAGAGGTCCAGCGCGGGGTTGGCCACCAGCCTCCGGAGCTGCACGTAGTCCAGCGCCGTCTGACGGATGTTGTCCCGCAGGGAGAGGATGTTGTTGAGCCCACCGAAGAACGTGGTGGAGTCGTAGCCCGGGTTGTCCGGCAGGCCGTCGGGGCCCAGGTAGGAGCCCCTCGTGGCGTAGAGCGAGGTGCGGTCGTGCTGCTGCCCGAGGGCCCTCTGCCCGAAGGTGGCCGTGTCCACCGCCAGCGTGGCGATGCCCCCGCGGGCCAGCTCGTTGGCCACGCCCAGCAGCGCCGCGCGCTGCCCCCCGAGGCCGTGGCCGTAGATCACCACGGGGTAGCCCGACGGCGGCGCCGGGGTCCGTGGCAGCGCCAGCGTGATGGGCAGCCGCTGGGCGGCGACCACGGGCCTGGCGTGGCCCTGGTCGTCCCACTGGAAGGTGCCCTCCTCGCGGTCCGTGTTGCCGTTCCAGCGACGACGAAACTCCGGCGAGGTGAAGGTGCCCGTGACCACCGCCCCGAGCGCGTCGTGGGGGACGCCCAGCGTCGGGGCCTCGCTCCCGTGGGGCTCGCCGGGGACGTCCCGCCCCGAGGCGTCCCGCAGGGGCATTCCCAGCCAGGCGTCCAGCGTGGCGGTCCACCCGTCGTGGGCGTCCGCCCCGAAGCGCGCCGGGTTGAAGGGCGCGCACTGCGCGGGGTCCGCCGTGAACTGCGGGGCCGGTCCGAAGCGCCCCGCCACCAGGTCGTCCCGCACCCCTCGGAGCTGCCGGTGCGTGCCCTGGGTGGTGAACACCGCCACGCCCGCGATGCGCTCCCGCGCCACGCCCGCGCTGCGCACCACCGCGTCCACCGCGTCGCCGTAGAGTCTCCCGGCGGGCGCGCCGCGGGACCCCGGGGCGTTGTCCCGCACCGCGCGGAACGCCGGCGACGGCCCCAGCGGCCCCCGCGTGGTGCGCACCCCCACGGTGACCACCACCGCGTAGGGGTGCGCCGCCTCCAGCACCACCCCGTCGGGCTGCACCGTCAAGAGATGGTACCGGGCGCTGTAGCCCGCCACCGCGGGCACCCTCACCGGCGCCCCGGGTGCCGGTCGGAGGTCCACCAGCGCCACCCTCGCCTGGGGGGTCAGGCTCTCGGCCCCGTCCGAAGGCAATGCGTCCGGCGCGAGGTCCGCGCCGTCCACCAGGAACACCGCCCCGGTGGTGCGCCCGAAGCCATCGAGCCCGCCGTAACCCTCGGTGAAGGTCTCCGGGCTGGCGCTCACCCCGAAGCGCGACCAGTCCGAGAGCTCCGCCACGGTGCCGTCGGCGTCCGCGCGGAGATACAAATCCGACGGGAACGGCACCTCCAACGGCGCAGGCAGCCCCGTCGAGGGTACCTGGAAGCGCACCGTGGCTTCGTACACCGTGGGCTGCGCGGGGGGTGCGGGGTCGTCGCCGCACCCTCCTCCAAGGCCCAGGACCAGGACACCCACGCACCCGGAGTAGCGCTCCATGGCGGGAAGATACCCGGTTTGGTGGTGCGGGAAAGAAGCTGCGGCTCAGCCCGCCGGCGGGGGCGAGGGCGCGCCATCGGGCGGTTGTTTACGTCCGTGGCCTCGGCGGGGGCCGTGCTCGGGGCCTGCGTTCAGGGCCTCGCGCAGGGCGTCCGCGGGGAGCCCCCGGGCGTCGCAGTCCAGGAGGTGCAGCACCGCGGCGTCGGTGAAGCACTCGCGGCGGGCGAGGGTCTGCCAGCGCCCGTCCCGGAGCTTCGCCAGGATGGGCACCATCTGCCGCAGGCGATCCTCCATGCGGCGGGTGACGGCGAGCTGCTCGCGGAGCCCTTCCACGAAGCGATCCAGGGCCCGGGTGGGGTTCCTGGCGCCCTCCAGGGCCTCCTCCAGGGGGTCCAGGAGCAGGAGCGCCAGGAGCACCGAGTCCCCGGGCATGGCCCCGCGGGCCACCATGGCGTCCAGGGCCGCCAGGCGCCGCCAGAGGAGCGTGTGGCCGTCTTGATCGTCGTCGAGGCGAGCGGCCACGTCCGGGAGCATCACCGAGAGCACCCCGGTCTCCCAGGCCAGCCAGAACGACCGCCGGGCGGCGCCCGCGCGCAGGAGCCTCAGGACCTCTTCAAGGATCCGTGGCCGGGCCGCCCGGAGGATGTCCTCCCGGTGGGCGATCATGGCGTCGTAGGTGTCCGGCTCGATCCCGAGGTCCAGCCGCGCGCAGAAGCGTATCGCCCGGAGGATCCGCACGGGGTCTTCTCGGAAGCGCACGTCCGCGTCGCCGATGGTGCGGATCACCCGGCGCTCCAGGTCGCCGAGGCCGCCCACGTAGTCAATCACCTCCCGGCGCTCCAGGTCGTAGAAGAGCGCGTTCATCGTGAAGTCCCGGCGGCGCGCGTCCTCGTGGGGCTCGCCGAAGGTGTTGTCGTCCACGATGAGAAGGTCTCGGTCGGGGGTCGCCCCCGCGGCGGGCGCCTCGGCCCCGTCCTCCTCCGCCAGGAAGGCCGCCGAGGGCTCCTGCTGCGGCGTCCGCCGGAAGGTCGCCGTCTCGATGACCTTGCCGCCGCCCTCGAAGAGAATGTGCGCCAGACGGAAGCGCCGCCCGATGATCCGGCAGTTCCGGAAGAGGTACCGCAGCTCGTGCGGCTGGGCCTCCGTGGCCACGTCAAAGTCCTTGGGGGTGCGCCCCAGGATCAGGTCCCTCACGCAGCCCCCCACGAAGTACGCCAGGTGCCCGTGGTACGCCAGCCTGCGCACCACCTTGGCCGCGTCCGGGTCGATCTTGTGAGAGGGGAAGGGGAGATGCACCGTTCGCGCCGTCGGCGGACGAGGCTCCATGTCAACAGCTTGTGTCTTGTTCATCCAAATGGTCCACCCCGGCACTGGATCCCCCCGCTGGGGATCGGCGCCGTAGAGACGCCACCGTAGGTCATCGCGCAGGAGGCCTGCGCAGGTGTAAGTAAAGATAGCACACCGCCCCGGGGATTTCCAGAACCGCGCGAAATCGCTACCACTCTGGCTCCTCCGGGGGAGCCTGCGGCGCGCGCGCCACAGGGATCCTGGACGCGCCTGGGCCCGTGGGGACGGGCGGTTGCGGGGGGGGTCTGCGCTGCTCTCGCGAGCCCCCGCCGAGGTCCACGCTCACGCCCTCCAGGCCGCGGGCGCGGAGGGCCGCGCGCACCGCGTCCAGGTCCGGAGGAGGCCCCTCGGGAGGCGCCAGGAGCTCCACCCGGACGCGCCCGTCCTCCCAGATGCCGCGGACCTCGACGCCGGCGTTGGGGCCCTCACCGAGGCGCACATGGAGCCGGAGCTCTCGGGCTCCGCGGCCGAACTGGAGGCTGTCCACGGTGGCCGGGAGGAGCCCCGGAGGGCGCCCCTGGGGCCGGGGACCGTGGCTCGGAGAGGCCTGGGCGAGCACCCGGAAGCTCCCGTCGGGCAGCGGGAGAAAGACAGGCTCCGCGGGGGGAGGGACCGCCTGCCAGGGCGCGTCGGCGGGTGCGTGTTTTTCGGGGCGCGCCCGGAGCCTCTCGCGGAAGGGCTCCCGGGGGCCCTCCAAGGGCGGGCGCCGGGCCGTGGCGGGGGGTATAGCGGGCGGGGCGACGTGGGGGGCCTTCATGGTCTGCGGGTTATCGCAGCGATGCATTCGGTGGTTGCTCCCGCGGCGCGGAGAGGGCACTCTCGCTCCGTGCGACCGCCGGACCCATATGTGGGCAAGGAGATTCTTTCCGGGCAGTACCGGGTTCTGGAGCGCATCGGTTCCGGCGGCATGGGCGCGGTCTACAAGGCCCAGCAGCCGTCCATGGACCGCTTCGTGGCGGTGAAGATCCTCCACTCGAAGTTTACCAACCGCAAGGACCTGGTCTCGCGCTTCCGTCGGGAGGCCCGGGCCATGAGCCACCTGACGCACCCCAACACGGCCAAGGTGTACCTCTTCGGTCAGTTGGAGGACAACGCCTGCTACATCGTAATGGAGTACCTGGAGGGCAAGAACCTCGGGCAGGTGGTGCGCCAGACCGGCCCCCTCCCGTCGAGCCGGGCCTTCGCGGTGCTGATCCAGGCATGCGGCGCCCTGGAGGAGGCACACCAGAAGGGGATCATTCACCGGGACCTGAAGCCAGAGAACATCTTCCTGTGCCAGATGGGGGGCATCAAGGACTTCGTGAAGGTGCTGGACTTCGGTCTGGCCAAGGTCACCGAGCGGGAGATGCAGCCCGGCTCGTTGATCCTCACGCAGGAGGGGATGGTCTTCGGGACGCCGGAGTTCATGTCCCCGGAGCAGGCCCAGGGCAAGACGCTGGACCCCCGGAGCGACGTGTACTCCCTCGCGGTGATCCTCTACGAGCTGGTCACCGGCAAGCTGCCCTTCGACGCGCGCACGCCCATGGAGTACATCACGCTCCACGTGCAGAACACGCCCATCCCGCTGGCGCGGCGCGCGCCGGACCGGGAGTTCCCCGCGGGCTTTCAAGAGGTGCTCTCGCGGGCCATGGCCAAGAACCCCGAGGAGCGCTTCCAGAGCGCGGCGGAGTTCGCCACGGCGCTGAGGGACCTCGCGGACCCGGGCGACCCGGAGATCGCCCAGGCCATGAACGCGATCCCGGACAACACCCTGGCCATGGCCGCTACGCAGCCCGCGCGCCAGGCCTTCAAGAGCGACCAGCCCCCGGCGGTGACCAGCGAGCGCCCCCCCGACGTGGCCGGCCCCGCGTACCGCGCCCCCGCGGAGCCCGTGCCTGGCGCCAACCCCTCGCGGGACCCCGGCTCCAAGGGCCCCTCGGGGCCTCCAGCGGTGTCGCGCAACCCCTCCGGGGTGGGTCGTCCGGGGCTGCCGGTGACGGCCCTGGTGGCCATCGGCGTGGTGATCGGTCTGGCCGTGGCGCTGGCGCTCCTCCAGGTGCTCAAGGTCGCCAACTGAGCAGGTGCTCCCGGGGAACACCCCCGGACGCAACCTTCGCGGGTGCTGGCGCGATCACCCCGTGTGCACCCGTGGATCGCATCCCTGCTGGACCTCGTGGCGCCCCGGCGCTGCGCGGCGTGTGACCTCCCGAGCGCCCGGGAGGAGCCCTTGTGTGGGGCCTGCGAAGCCACGCTGGAGGCCCCCGTCGAGCGCCCCCACGGGGTGACTGTGCTGTGGGCCTACGCGGGGCCCCTGGCGAGCGCCATCCTCCGCGCCAAGGGCGACCCGGACCCGTGGAGGGCCCGCGCCCTGGGCGCCCTCCTGGAGCGCCCCCTGGCGACCGTGGACGCCGTGCTGGCGGTGCCCCTGCACCCGAGGAGGCTCCGTACCCGCGGCTTCAACCAGTCCGTGGAGCTGGCCCGGGCGCTCCGGGGCTGCGGGCCGCTCCTCTTTGGCGCGCTCTGCCGCACCAGGGACACCCCCCAGCAACAGGGCCTCGGGAGAGAAGCCCGGAGGGTGAACGTGCGCGGGGCATTCACGGTGCGGAGGCCCGAGACCGTCAGGGGCCTGCGCCTGGCCCTGGTGGACGACGTGGTGACCACGGGCTCCACGCTGGCCGCCGCGACGGACGCGCTCCTCGCGGCGGGCGCCCGGGAGGTGCACCCGGTGGCGCTGGCCGCCGCGGGCTTCCAGGGCCCCGCCACCGCCGAGGACGCGCGTGGCCCTCAGAAGGTGCCGGGCAGGAGCATGGTGTAGCGCCCGTTGGAGCCCGTGAGGGCGCGGGCCACGCGCACCACCACGCCGGGGGCGCTGCCCTCTCGCACCCGCACCAGCGCCTCGAGCGCGGCGTTGGCCTGCGGGGCGCGGGCGGCGTCGCGCACCATCCCATGGACCTCCACCGGCGAGCCCACGGTGAGGTCGAAACCCTGCACCCGACTGGCCACACACAGCGGTGGGGAGAGCACCGCGGCGCTGCCGGAGTCCTCCCGGGGCTCGATGAGCATGCGGTAGAGCCCGGGGTCCAGGTCCAGGGTCCAGGACCCATCCCCGGCGGAGCCCACCTCGGTGTTCACCGCCAGCGCCGAGAGCACCCGAAGCGCGGGATCCTGGAGGCAGGGGTGGTCCAGGTAGGCCCGGGCGAAGGGGATGGCCGTGACCCTGGCGCTGCGGACCGGCTCGCCCCGGGCGGTGAGCACCCTCCCCTCGACGGGGATTCTTGGCGCGAGGGAGAACACCTGGCCCCGCTGGGCGGGCAGGTCCGGGCGCACTCGGAACCCTCGCCGGACGGCGTTGCCATAGGCCCCCTGCTCGGGGGTGAGCACCACGTCGTAGGTCCCGGGCAGGAGCGTGACCGTGAAGGTCCCGTCGGCCCCAGTGCGGGCGCGGGCCTCGTAGCGGACCCGGGCCTCCGGGGGCAGGCCCGGGAGCGTCAGGGGCGCGCGGAAGACCACCGTGGTGTCTCGCAGCGGGCGAGGCAGGCGGTTGGGCCCTTCGCCCTCGACGGAGCCCGAGACGGTGACACACCCCACGCACGCCCCGGGCGCGACCCCCGCCGGGCGCGAGGCCCCGTAGGAGGGCAGGCCCGTGTCGTCCGGGAGGATGATCCGCAGGGCCTGGCCGTGGTCCCCGAGGCGCTCCAGGGTCTGCCTGGGGAGGTCCACGGTGAGCCAGCCCTGGGCGCTGGTGTCCGACCAGATCCGGAGCGTCCAGTCCTCCGGGGCGCCCGGAGAAAGGAGCAGCGTGAAGGCCCCCGGAGGTTCCATGCCCGAGGGCGTGGTGGAGGCCACGGTGGACACCAGGGCGTCGTCGTGGGCGGGGTCCACGGCGCGGGCGGTGAGCCCCGGGAGACCACGGCCCATGGCGTCGGTGATCACCCCGCTCCAGCGGGAGTGCTCCCGGGGCCAGGTGATGTCAAAGCGCTGCAGCGCGCTGTCCGAGCGCACGTCGAACATCCGCTCGTAGCGCGGCGGCACGCGCCCGAGGAGCTCCGGCGCGGGGCGCACCACCACGTCGTAGGCCCCGTCGGGGACCAGGACGCTCCAGGTGGCCCCTCGGGCCTGGTTGGCGATGCTCATGGGCATCATGGACGTGGCCACCTGGATGGCCCCCACCACGTCCCCAAGGCCCACCGGGCGGAACTGCACCGTGGCCGCGATGGGCAGCGTGTTGGTGGCCCGCTCGGGCCTCATGGGGTCCGGCACGTCCTGCGGGTCGGGGATGCTCACGGTCCCGTACACCGTCCGCGGCGGCCGCAGGTCCAGGTCCACCGTCTCCCCGTTGGAGAGCACCCGAGGGGGCGTCCAGGTGGTGATCGCCGAGGGCGTCACCCGCCCCTCCGCAGGCGTGGCCGAGAAGAACACCTCGGGCCTCGTCAGGGCCATGCAACGATGTCGGGAAATGTCACACATCCCCTCGCTGCAATCGCTGTGGGTGTCGCACCGGTTGAGGGCGTCCGGGGTGGCGGGCAGGGGCTCCACGGAGCATGCGTGGGCCCCGAGGACGAGCGCGAACGCAACGCCGGCGCGGAGGGCGTTCAATTCTGCACCCCCATGCAGCGGCTGGGGTCGGGCGCGCCGCCGTCCCCCATGCCCGGCGGGTCCCGGACAAAGACCCACCACGTGGCGAAGTCCACGTCGCCGCTGCGCACGGGGGTGTGGAAATCCCCGCTGGCGCGGAAGCGCGAGGACACCCAGAGCTCCACCCGGAAGCACCCCGTGCTCCGGAACGGCCGGGTGACCGAGATGATCCGCCGTACGCTGCCGTTGGGGTCCACGGCCAGGAAGCCCCGCTCCGGCTGGCAGTCCCGGCCCCCATCGTCCACGCACTCCCGGGGCTGGTTGATGAAGAACGCATACTGCAACGGGTCCGCGGTGTTCTCGTCATCCACCGGGACCCGGAACTCCACGTTCTGGCCCACATCAATGTTCACCAGGTCCCCCAGCCGTGGCCGGGTCACCCCCTGGTCGTCACGAATGATGGGCGGCGTCACCGGCTGCTCCGGCGTGTACGGGATCAGGTCCGTGATCAGACATCCGGCGCTGGTCGCAAGGGCGAGGAGCATTCCCGTTCGTCCAGACACGACAGCACGAACCATACCACGAACCCCTCGGCCCGCCCGCAGAGCGCGCCCGCGACGCACCGGCCGTAGCATGGCCCCCACCGCGCGAAAAGACCTCCCCGGCCACGACGGAAAAATCCGCGACATCCATGTCAGCCTGTGGGCCTGGACATATCCTGTCCGAGGGGAAGGTGCGCGGTGGCGCCGGGGGCCTTACGATGGCGGGCGATGATCGGACGGCTCCAAGGCCAGGTGGTGTTCGAGGGCATGGACGGCACGGTGGTGCTGGATGTGCGAGGTGTAGGGTACGAGGTGTCCGTGCCTCTTGGCACGCTGGGACGCGCGCCCCGCACCCCTGAGGGGGCCGTGACACTCCTGGTGGTGACGCACGTCCGGGAGGACGCCATCACGCTCTTTGGCTTCGCCACCGAGGGGGACCGGGGGACCTTCAAGCTCTTGAACACGGTCAATGGTGTGGGCCCTCGGGTGGCGCTGAGCCTCCTCGGGGCGCTGCCCGCCCAGGAGCTTGCCCAGGCGGTGTCCCGCGGGGACGTGCGCAGGCTCCAGGCGGCCCAGGGCATCGGCAAGCGCATCGCCGAGCGGCTGGTGCTGGAGCTCAAGGACAAGCTCGGGGGCGTGGCCGGGGCGGGCGCCCCAGGGGCGGCGGCGTCGGCGCCGGGCGTGCCCGTGGCGCTCCCAAAGGCGCCCGTGGGGCCCCAGGCGGCGCTGGTGAGCGCGCTCACCAACATGGGCTTCAAGCCCGCGGAGGTGGAGCGCGTCGCCGCGGAGCTGGGCCCGAGGGTGGAGGCCGAGCCCCTCTCGGCGCTGGTACGGTCGGCCCTGCAATCCCTGGTGAAGTGAGCGTGTGATGGCACCCCGCAAGAAGCAAGCGCCCGAGGCCCAGCCCGACAACAGCGCCCTGGCCCCGGTGGCCGGCGACGAGGACAAGCGCCTGGACCTGACCCTCAGGCCCAAGACGCTGGATGACTACATCGGCCAGGACGACCACCGGGAGAACCTCCGGGTGTTCGTCACCGCCGCGCGCAAGCGCATGGCGCCGCTCGACCATGTGTTGATCTCCGGGCCCCCGGGGCTCGGGAAGACCACCCTGGCGCTGATCCTGGCGAACGAGCTGGGCGTCCAGGCGCACACCACCAGCGGCCCGGCCATCGAGCACAAGGGCGCCCTGGCGGGGATGCTCACCAAGCTGGAGACCCGGGACCTGCTGTTCATCGACGAGATCCACCGGCTGACCCCCATCGTGGAGGAGAACCTCTACCCCGCCATGGAGGACTACAAGATCGACCTCGTCACCGGGGACGGGCCCCACGCGACCACCATCCCGCTCAACCTCAACCCGTTCACGCTGGTGGGGGCCACCACGCGCACGGGGCTCCTCACGGGGCCCTTGCAGTCGCGCTTCGGGATCATCCTGCGGTTGGATTTCTACTCCGCGGAGAACCTCGCCAGGATCGTGCGCCGCAGCGCCAGGCTCCTGGGCACCGGCCTCGACGACGAGGCCGCGCTGGAGCTCGCCCGGCGCGCCCGGGGCACGCCCCGGATCGCCAACCGGCTCCTGCGCCGCGCGTGGGACTTCGCCGTGGTGGCGGGCCTGGACGCGATTGACATGCCCGTGGCAAAGCTCGCCCTGGACCGCATGGGGGTGGACAAGGCCGGGCTCGACGAGCTCGATCGCAGGCTCCTGAAGGTGCTCATTGAGTTCTACAACGGCGGCCCCGTGGGGATCGAGACGCTGGCCGCGGCCACCGCGGAGCCCCGGGACACCCTGGAGGACGTGGTGGAGCCGTTCCTCCTCCGGGAGGGGCTCCTGGCGCGCACCCCCCGCGGGCGCGTGGCCACGCACCGGGCCTACGAGCACCTGGGCCTGGAGGCGCCTCGCAACGCCGTCGGCGGCCAGGGCAATCTGTTCTAGGGGTGGAGCGCGGGGCGCTGGTATAACCGCGGGGCATGGCCCAGCGACCGCCCGGGTACTCGCCCCGTACGGACCCCTCAATCTCACCGAGGAGGGTCAGGGACCCCTACGCGGACCTCCTGCGGGACACCCGAGGCCTCCGCAGGGACCAGGCCGCCGCCCGCGAGGCGTGGTTCACCGCCCTCTCCCTGGACCGTAAAGAAGACGCGCTCTTCGAGCTGGAGATGCTCCTCAAGGGGCTGGTGGCCTGGGGCAACCCCCGGAACCACCCCGGGCCGGTGCCGAAGATCCCTGTGGCAGCAAGGGATTTTCACCCTCACCTGCGGGTGCTCCAGGCCACCGTCGCGCGCGCCGTGGCCGTGAGCTCGGCGCTCCTGACGGCGCCGCGCAAGGTGGGCTACGCGCGCTACCTCCCGCTGGCCTTCTCCGAGGAGCCCCGCGCGGACATCGCCCGGGAGCCCCTGCCGGACACCCCGGAGGACGCCCTGGCGTCCCTGCGCCAGGCCCTGGACGTGTCCGCGGAGCTCCTGTCGGGCCTGGCCTTCGCGGACCGGCTGCCGTATCGCTTGTTCTACGCCGCGGTGGTGGTGCTCCAGCGGGAGATCACCCGCAACGCGTATTTCAACCCCATCGCGGCGTTGGAGTTCCGGCCGGAGTTTGACCGGATCCGCGTGGCCGAGGTGCTGGAGGCCCTGCACTCCGTCGAGGGCGAGGCCGCCCATCGCTTGTGCTCGCTGGCCTACCTCGGGTGCTTCCGGCTCCTGCGCATGGTGCAGCTCGTGGCGGCCACGGTGGCGGACTCCGGCGGGACCTGGCGCGCGCTCTCGCTGCTCTCCGCCGTGCGCTCCGACGCGCGCGCGCTGGTGGGCGTGCTCCTGCGCCGCGCCGGGCCCATGCTGGCCGACGGCCTGGAGCGCGAGCTCATGCGCGTGCCCGCGGGGGACCTCCGGGTGCGCTTCGACGCCCTCACCCGCGAGACCGAGAGGCTCTCCCGGCTGCGGGCGTCCCTGGTGGCCGTGGGGGCCGCGGTGCGCGCCGAGGTGCGGCGCTCGCTGGAGCTCCAGGTGCCGCCCTGCGAGGCCGTGGCCTCCGGGGCGGACCTGGCCACCGCGGCCCTGGCGTCCGCCTCGCGCCTGCGGGACGCGCTCCAGGCGTGCGTGGTGCAGCTCACCTGGGCCCTGCGCGGCAGCGCCGACGCCGAGCGCATCTTCGGCGATCGCCAGGCCCGCCGCGCGGCCTCCGAGCGCGTGCGCCAGGGGGCGTGGATGTTCGCCCTGGTCACCCGGGCCTTCGTGGACAAGGCCCGCACCGCCACCGGCAAGGTGAACGACGGGTGGCACAACCCCAGCGCCACGGATTTCGTCCAGAACTTCGTGGACTACTTCCGCGTGCTCGGCCAGCCCCTCGCCCTGGAGACGGACTATGGCCCCAGGGACCGCTTGATGCACACCCTGGAGGCCCTCCGCGAGGCGGACTACATCGAGCCCGAGCGCCTGCGCACCACCGTCGAGGTCTGCGAGGCGTACCGCGCGCACCTCCTGGAGGTCTGCGAGGCCTACGGCCGCCGGGAGGAGCTGCGCGAGCGCCCGCTGGACCGCCGCGCCGCCGCCGAGAGCCTGAGGATGTACCTCGGGCGCTGACCCGGGGCTCAGTCCTCCTCGCCGCCGCCGCCGGGCGGGGGCCCGCCCTCCTTCTCCAGGTACCGGAAGATCGTCCGGGGGTCCACGCCCAGGTCCCGGGCGGTCTTGGTGCGGTTGCCGTTGTTGCGCTCCAACACCTCAAGAATGTACCTGCGCTGGAAGTCCTCCTTGGCCTTGTCCAGCGGCGCGATGGCCTGGAGCGTGTCCGGGTGCAGGTCCAGGTCCTCCGGGCCCACGAGGGTCTTGTCGCACAGCACCAGGGCCTTCTTGATGCGGTTCTCGAGCTGCCGGACGTTGCCTGGCCAGTCGTATTTGCGCACGGCGATGAGCGCGTTGGGCGTGAAGCCCCGCACCGCCGAGCCCATCTCCGCGGCGTACTTCTGCAGGAGGTAGCGGGCGAGCACCAGCACGTCGTCGGCCCGCTCGCGGATGGGCGGCAGGAAGATGTTCACCACGTTGAGCCGGTAGTACAGGTCCTCGCGGAAGGCCCCCTTGCGGATCTCCTCCTCCAGCTCGCGGTTGGTGGCGGCGATCACCCGGATGTCCACCCGCTCGGGCTTGGAGTCCCCGACCTTGGTGACCACGCGCTCCTGCAGGGCCCGCAGGAGCTTCACCTGGAGCGCCAGGGGCAGCTCGCCGATCTCGTCGAGGAAGAGCGTGCCCTTGTCCGCCACCTGGAATTTCCCGGGGCGGGTGGCCACGGCGCCGGTGAAGCTCCCGCGCACGTGGCCGAAGAGCTCGCTCTCCATGAGGTTCTCGGGGATGGCCCCACAATTGATCACCACGAAGGGCCCGTCCCGACGCGACGAGCGCTGGTGGATCTCCCGCGCGATGAGCTCCTTGCCGGTGCCCGTCTCCCCGGTGATCAGCACGGAGATGTCCGTGGGCGCCACCTTCTGCACCTTGCGGAAGACCTCCAGCATGGAAGGGCAGCTCCCGATGATCTCCCCGAAGCGCTGGCTCTTGAGCTTCTTCTCCAGCTCCGCGTTGTCCGACCGGAGCGTCTCCAGGAGCAGGGCGTTCTGCAGCACCAGCGAGGCCAGGCCCGCGAAGACCGACAGGAGGTCCAGGCCCCTGGGGTCGAACAGGTGCGCCACGCGGTCGTTCCCGAGGTAGATCAGCCCCGAGAGGTCCCCGCCCTGGATCAGCGGGGCGCACAACACGGAGCACACCCGGAGGTTCATCACGCTGGCGCTGCCCTTGAACGAGGGCTCGTTCACCGCGTCCGCCACGATCAGGGGCCGGCGGCTCTCGACCACCCGCGCCACGATGCTGTCCGAGAGCTGCCGCACCGCGTCCGGGATGTTCTCCTGCCGGAGGTTCCTCGCGGCGCGCACCTCCGGGCGCCCGTCCCGTAGGAGCACCACGAAGCCCTTGTCCGCGCCGGTGGCCTCGATGGCGCCGTCGAGCAGGGCCTCCAGGAGGTTCTGGACGTCCCGGGTGACCAGCAGCCGCTCGGAGAACTGGTAGAGCTTCCGGATGCCCGTGAGCTCGGCCTGGGCGACGTCCTCGCCGCGGACCGGGCTCTGGCCGGGCGCCTCGGCCTCCTCCAGGAGGGAGAACACCAGCTCCGCCTCGCCGAGGTGGACGTGGTCGTTGTGGGAGAGGCGGGCGCGGCGCTTGCGCTTGCCGTTCACCTGGATCTCCGCCACCGGGTCCACCTCGTCGAGGGCGAAGTCCCGCCCGTCGAACACCACCTGCGCGTGGTAGGGCGCGGCTCCGCGGGCCTCCAGGGTGATGTCATTGCCGCCGGCGGCGCCGAGGGTGGTGATGGACTTGTAGATCGGGAAGAGCCTCCCGCGCCCGGCGGGGCCGATCCATCGCAGACAGGGCATGGCCAGACTGTAGCATGCTAGGCTCTCGCCCATTCATGGCGCGCTGGCTCCTGGCGATGGTGCTGTCGGCCTGCGCGGCGGGGCGCGCGAACCGCGGCGCGGTGCCCACCGGGAGCGTGGGCCTCACGGTGCACAACCGCACCACGGACACCGTGTGCTACCTGTACCTGTCGATCCCCAACGAGGACGACTGGGGCGCCGACCGCCTCGGGAGCGAGTCCATCGCCCCCGGGGAGGCCCTCACGGTGCGCCTCCCGGCGGGCGAGTTCGACCTGAAGACCGAGAACTGCCAGCACGAGCCCACGGGGGTGCTGCATGGAGCCCGCATCACCCGAGGCACCACCCTGGTGCTCCAGTGAAGGCATTTGGTGCGTGAGGGGAGTGGTCACCGGGGCCGATCCGCGGTACCCTTGAGGCCCCCCCGATGTTCGAGGATCTTGGCCCCCGCACCCGTGTCGCCGAGCGATTTCGCATCGACGCCCTGGCGCGGCGCCGCCCCCTGGGGAGCGTATACCACGCCTCGCGGGAGGACGGAGGGCGCTTCATCGCGTGGCATTTCCAGGGCGCCGAGCCCGTCACGCGCGCCTGGCCGGAGGCCTTCCTCCACGCGGCCGAGGGGCTCAAGGGCCTGACGCACCCGTCGATCCCGAACATCGTCGGCGCCTCCGCGGGGCCCGAGGGGCCGGTGCTGGTGACCGTCGCCCCGCCGGGGCAACCGCTCCGCGAGCGGCTCCTGCGCGCGCACCGGCTCCCCAGGCAGGAGCTCCAGCGGGTCCTGCGCACCGTGGCCGAGGTGCTCGACGAGCTCCACGCGGGCACGCCGCCAAGGACCCACGCGGCCCTCTGCCCGGAGGACATCCTCCTGCGGGAGGACCTGCGCTCGGCCGGGGCCTCGGTCTGGGTCGAGGGTTCGGGCTTCGTCCATTGCCTCGCCGAGGCGGGCCTCTGGCCTCCGGAGGCGCCCACGGTCGAGCTGGCCTACCAGGCCCCCAGGGCCATCCTCACCGCCGGGGGGCTCCGGGCGGACCTGTTCTCCCTGGCGTCCATCGCCTTCGAGGCCCTGACCGGCGTTGCGGCCTTCCCCCAGGGCCCCAACGGCGGTGCGTTCCCCAGCGTGGTGAGCGTCCGCGAGGACCTCTCGCCGGAGCTGGACACGATCCTCCTGAGGGCCTGGTCCCCGGACCCGTCGGTGGCCTACACCACGGGCTATGCCTTCGCCCGGGACCTGGGTACGGCGCTCCAGTCTTTTGCGTCCACGAGCTCCCTGGCCCGGGTGAGCCCTCGTCTGGGGGGCAAATCCCTCTTCGGAGACGATTTGTCTCCGCCCCCGTCGGTGCCTCCGGCCCCGTCGGCGCCGCCGGGGTCCCTGCCGTCCATGAGCGAGCCGTCGGTGATGGGCCCCAACCCCGCCCTCATGGCCCCGCTCCTGGCGCGCTCGCTCCCCACCGACGCGGAGCTCGAGCAGGTCTTCGACGCCGTACTGGACGGGCCCTCTCCGGGGGCCTCGGGGACCTTCCCTGCCCACCGGGAGTCCGACCCCCCGCGCTCCTCGGTGCCTCCGGCGCCCGCACCGACGCCCACCGCGTCGCCTCCGGGGGGCAACCGCCTGCCATCCAACCGCGCGCCCACGTCCGCGTCGCACGGCCACCGCTCCGGCGCCCCGCACGAGGCCATGCTCGAAGACGACGGTGAAGAGGGACGCCCCACGCAGATCTTCTCGCAGCGTCTGGTGCCCGTGAACGCTGGCGGCGGGCGTTCACCCCAGGAGGACTCTCCTCCGCCGGTGGGGGTCCCGGGCCCGCCGGACGCTCGGCCGGGCAAGGGCACCCTCACGGGCCTGGCGGGCCCTCCCCTGGGCATGTCCCCGCACCGGGCGCCGTCCAACCCGTCGCTCCGGGCCCCGGCGGGCCCGTCCGGCGCGCTCCCTCCGGGCGCGAACCCCCTGCGGGCGCCCACCCCCACGGCCCTCTACGACCGCGAACAGGGCCTTCAAGGGCCCATGAGGCCCGCCACCCTGGCGCCCCAGCCCTCGCCCTTGATGAGCCCACCACAGCCACCGCAGATGGCGCCCATGGTGGTGGTTGCGCCTATTCTCCTACCTCAGGGTCACTATCCCCACATGGCCCCACCGGGAGGGAGCGCCCTGGTTCCGGCGAATGGGGTCTCCGAGCGGGAGCGTCCTCCGCCGGTGGGGGTGCTGCCGAGCGGGCTGATGGCGAGTGTGCTTCGGCAGCCGACGTTGCCCTCGGCGAGGCCGGCGATGCTGGCGGGTGGCAACACACCGGCGCGGGGGCTCCAGCGGGTGCCGCCGCGCACGCCGGTGGTGGTGACGCCTCCGTCGCCGCTGCCGGCGCCGGCGCCGGTGTCGGCGTCCTCGGCGCTGGCGCCTGCGGGGCCCACGGGGATGGCGGTGGCGCGCCGGGGCGCGGCGGGGGGGAGGGAGGAGGTGCTCTCGGCGCACTTCCCGGGCAACGACCAGCCGCCGGTAAAGATCCTGACGCCGAAGCCTCCGCCGGTGGTGACGCCTCCGCCCGTGGCGCCTCCGCGGAACGTGTGGATCGTGGCGGCGGCGATCATCCTGGCCGCGCTGATCCTCACGGTGGGGCAGTTCCTGCTGGCCCGCTAGCACCAGACGCGGGGCAGAGGCCCGCAGACCAGCGCCCGCTCCTCGGAGAGGTGAGAGGGGCGCAGGAGCGGTGCGGGACCGCTGCGAGGCCATCCCTGGAGCGGCGGGGTGTTGACGAAGGCTCGGATCCGCGGTTTGCTTCCTTCAAGGCAGAGGGGCCGGCGAGGGCGTCGGACCAACACTGACGAAATTCCCGCCATGCGAAAACACGGGTTCGGGGGGAGGACCGATGTCGCTGCGACGGAGAGCACCTTCGGTGGGAAGAGGTTCCAGTTCATCTCTGAACCATCGTCCACCCGTGTGCCTGGTGTTGCTCGGCGCGGCGGTGCTTGTCACGACATGTACGCCTCGCCCGGCGACGGAGATCGTGGTGATCGTCACCTCCGACTACACACCGGGGGCGCAGTTGCGGTCACTGCGCATCGAAGCCCAGCGGCAGGGCGCCGCGATGCCCATCGTGCAGCGAGACTATGCCCTGGGCGGTACGCGCTACCGGCTCCCGGCGGTGGTCACCATCGCCGCGCGGGAGTCTTCGCCGGGAGGCCAGCTGAACGTCCGGGTCGAGGGCACCATCGAGGGTATCGAGGCGCCTTTGCGTCAGGAGGCGACGGTGGAGTTCCAGGTGGAACGGACGCTCTTCCTCCAGATGTCGCTCTTGCGGTCGTGCGACGCGATCCCCTGCATTGAATCGCAGACCTGTCGCGAGGGGGTCTGTGTCCGAAGGGACGCCTTCCCAACGACCGAGGTCCGCCCGTTGATCGACGGAGGCGCCCCCGCGCCGACCGACGCGCCACAGACCACCGACGGCATGGACACTCCGGAGGCGCCGGAAATCGAGGACGCGCGGGTGGAGATGGACGTCGATGTGACGTCCGCGGAGCCCGGGGTCGAGGCGGGCATGGACGCTCTTGAGGCGCCGGAGGCGCCCGAAGTGCCTGACGTGCCCGAAGTGCCTGACGTGCCCGAGGTGCCTGACGTGCCCGAGGTGCCCGACCTGCCCGATGCCGGGGACGCCCCCACGAGGGATGCGGACGTCTCGGACCTGGGTGTGAGGGACGCGGACGCAGCCACACTGGCTGATTGGGGCGCCGTCGATGCCCGGGCCGACACTCCGCCCGTGAGTGTCCAGCGCAGTTGCTCGGGGTCGCCTCCTCCGGGTTGTGGCACGGTGCTGGTCCCTGGTTCTACCTCGTTCATCATGGGAGAAGCATCGCCGCCGGCCCACAACGCAGCCCCCCCACAGAGGGTGGGAGTAAGCACCTTCGTGATCGATTCCTACGAGGTCACGGTGGGTCGCTTCCGACGGTATTTCACGCGGGGCTCAGCCGCTCCGACGCCCCCCGCGACGGGGACCATGATCCATCGTCCCTCGGGGCTGACCTGGAATGCGTCCTGGCGGATCCAGCCACCGGGCGACCTCGTGGTTGGTAATTTCTGTACCTGGGAACGAGGTATAGAGGATCTTCCCATCAACTGCGTGGACTGGTACTCCGCGATGGCCTTTTGCCTGTGGGACGGAGGGCGTCTGCCGACGCAGGCGGAGTGGGAACTCGCCGCGCGAGGTCCGGATGGGCGCGCGGGAGGGCGCGATTATCCCTGGGGCAGCGCCGACCCCATGACCAGTGACCGCGCATGTTGGTCGGGCCTGGGGGACCGCTTTCGGGGAGGGACTGGTCCCGGGACGTGCCTTGTAGGCAGCTATCCAGCGGGTGATACCCTCACGGGTATTCATGACCTCGCCGGATCACTCTTTGAGTGGAATGCAGATGTCTTCGTATTCTATGCATCGGGCTGCTGGTTGACCTTCATGCAGCAGGATCCGCTATGCAATACCCCAGCCACCGGCCAGCGTGTGTTCCGCGGCGAGGCGTGGGCCGGGAGCGCGATCGGTCACCTCCGGGGAGCTTCCCGCGCCGGCACTGGCATGCCCTCGGACCGCTACATCGGAGTCGGCTTCCGTTGCGTCAGGGCCCCGTGAACAAGTGACCGGAGCTTCCGTATCCGTTCACGGTCATGGGTGATGACCGCGCACGGCGACCTCACCCCCCGGCCCCCTCTCCCTGGCGGGAGAGGGGGTGAAGGAGTTGGATTCCAGGCTTCTCCTCCCCCCTCTCCTGACAGGGAGAGGGGGGTTGGGGGG